>NZ_JBHYTT010000023.1:91250-110289 GCF_042749285.1 Streptomyces sp. NPDC059499 | reverse complement strand
GGGATGGCCGTCCAGGGTGACACCCAGCAGCTCCTGCGCAGGCGTGGCATGTCACCGATGGACCCGGAACTCGCCGTACGCGTACTCGCATCGGCTATCGACGCCGACGAGTCGGGACTCACCGTCGCCGACATCAACTGGGCTGTTTTCGCCGCCTCGTTCACCGCGATCCGCCCGAGCCAGCTCCTCACGGAGCTGCCCGAAGCCGACAGCACCCCATCGACGTCGGACGACGACACGGGGTCGACCGGTCTGCGGCAGCAGCTCCACGGGATACCGGACGGGCAGCGCCGTCAGCGGGTGCTGGACGTGGTGCGCACCCACGCGGCAGCGGTACTCGGGCACACCGGTTCGGAGTCGGTGGAGGCGTCACGGGCGTTCCGTGACCTGGGCTTCGACTCCCTCATGGCCGTCGAAGTCCGTAACCGCCTCCAGTCGGTCACGGGCCTGCGGCTTCCCTCCACGCTCGTGTTCGACCACCCCACACCCCTGGTGCTGGCCGAGTTCCTCCTGGCCGAACTCTCGGAGATCGAACCCGGCGCACCGTCGCAGGCACGACCGGCGTCCACGGCGATCGGCGACGACGAACCGGTCGCGATCGTGGGGATGGCCTGCCGCTTCCCCGGGGGTGTGACCTCCCCCCAGTCCTTGTGGGACCTGGTCGAGAGTGCGGGCGACGCGGTCGGACCGTTCCCCACCGACCGCGGCTGGCCTGCGTCCATCGCCGGCTGGGGCGCATTCCTCGACGACGCGGACAGGTTCGACGCCGACCTCTTCGGCATCAGCCCCCGCGAAGCCCTCGCCATGGACCCACAACAACGCCTCCTCCTCGAAACCGCATGGGAGACCTTCGAATCGGCAGCCCTCGACCCGCAGGTGCTGCGTGGTTCCTCGACCGGCGTGTTCGTCGGCGGCACCACATCCGGCTACGGCACCGGGACACAGATGCCACAGGGCGCGGAAGGCCACCTGCTGACCGGCAACGCAACCAGCGTCATGTCCGGGCGGGTCTCTTACGCGTTCGGCCTGGAAGGCCCAGCTGTCACCGTCGACACCGCGTGCTCCTCGTCCCTGGTCGCGCTGCACCTGGCGGCGCAGGCTCTGCGTACCGGTGAGTGCGACATGGCCTTGGCGGGTGGTGTGACCGTCATGGCCAGCCCCGGGGTGTTCGCCGAGTTCGACCGGCAGGGCGGACTCGCCTCCGACGGCCGCTGCAAATCCTTCGCCGCCTCCTCCGACGGCATGGGCTGGGGCGAAGGCGTCGGCCTCCTCCTCGTCGAACGCCTCTCCGACGCCCGCCGCAACAACCACCACATCCTCGCCGTCCTACGCGGCAGCGCCGTCAACCAAGACGGAGCCTCCAACGGCCTCAGCGCCCCCAACGGCCCCTCCCAACAACGCGTCATCCACCAAGCCCTCACCAACGCCCACCTCACCGGCGCCGACATCGACCTCGTCGAAGCCCACGGCACCGGCACCCGCCTCGGCGACCCCATCGAAGCCCAAGCACTCCTGGCCACCTACGGCCAAACCCGGGGCGAGGGCAACGAACCCCTCTGGGTCGGCTCGATCAAATCCAACATCGCCCACACCCAGGCCGCCGCAGGCGTCGCCGGTGTGATCAAGATGGTCATGGCCCTGCGCCACGGCCTGATGCCCGCCACTCTCCACATCGACGCGCCCACCCCCCAGGTCGACTGGTCAGCGGGTGCGGTGGAACTCCTCACCGAAGCACGCCCCTGGCCCGACACCGACAACCGGCCCCGCCGCGCCGCCGTCTCCTCCTTCGGCATCAGCGGCACCAACGCCCACGTCATCCTCGAACAAGCCCCGGAACCGGAACCCGAACCGGCTGTCGTCACACAGCAGGCACCAGGGCTCGTGCCCTGGGTGGTCTCGGCAAAGTCCGAGGCCGCGCTCCGGGCACAGGTCGAACAGCTGCGATCCTTCGTCGCGGACAGACCGGAACTGGACCCGGTGGACACCGGCTGGTCCCTGGCAACCACCCGAAATCAACTCCCCCACCGCATCGTCCTGGGCAACGGTGACGTGCTCGCCACGGGTATCGCCGCCGAAGGCAGAACCGCCTTCCTGTTCACCGGCCAGGGCTCCCAGCGCACCGGCATGGGACTCGGACTCTACGAGCAATTCCCGGTATTCGCCGCAGCCTTCGACGCGGCCTGCGCCCGCCTCGACATACGGCTGGAACGCCCACTGCGCAACGTCCTGACCGACGGCACCGACCTCAACCGAACAATGTGGGCCCAGGCCGGGCTGTTCGCCCTTGAGGTCGCGCTGTTCCGGCTGGTGGAGTCCTGGGGTGTCACCCCGGACGTGCTCCTGGGCCACTCCCTGGGCGAGATCACCGCAGCCCATGTCGCAGGCATCCTCGACCTCGACGACGCATGCACCCTCGTCGCCGAACGCGGCCGACTCATGCAGGCACTCCCCCCCGGCGGCGGCATGCTCGCCGTCCAGGCCACCGAAACCGACATCACCGACACCGGCCTGGACATCGCCGCCGTCAACGGCCCCCACTCCGTAGTCCTCTCCGGCTCCACCGAAGCAATCGAGCACTACGCGGCACAGTGCGCCCAGCAGGGCCGCCGCTTCAACACCCTGTCGGTGTCGCACGCGTTCCACTCCGCCCTCATGGAACCCATGCTGGACGAGTTCGCAAACGTCCTGGCCGGACTGTCCTTCCACCCCGCCCGGATACCGATCGTCTCGAACCTCACCGGAGCCATCGCCGAACCCGGCGCCATGCAACATCCGAACTACTGGCTGAACCAGGTGCGGCAACCGGTCCGCTTCGCCGACGGCATCACGACACTCGAAGCGATGAGCGTGACCCGCTACCTCGAACTCGGCCCGGACGGCGTGCTTGCCGGCATGGCCCAGGAAACCGCTGGTGACGCGACGTTCGCCCCGCTCCTGCGCAAGGACCGCGACGAGACTGACACCGCGCTCACCGCGATCAGCCGCCTCTGGGCCACAGGCACCGAGATCGACTGGACCGCCGTCTTCGCCGGCTGGGGCGGCCGGGTGGTCGATCTGCCGGCGTATGCCTTCCAGCGAGAGCGGTACTGGCCGGAGCCGGTTGCCGCTATCACTGGCGGCGAGGTGGCCGAGACAGGTTTCTGGGACGCCGTCGAACGCGGAGACCTCCAGCGACTGGCCGCTGAGCTGGAACTGCCCGAGACCCCCACCGCGCTCGGCGACGTGCTCCCCGTGCTGTCGGCCTGGCGCCGAAGACGACGCGAGCGGTCCGTCGTGGACTCCTGGCGGTACCAGGTCACATGGAAGCCACTCACCGGTCTTCCGTCCACGGGTTCCTTGACGGGAACCTGGGCGGTCGTCGGTTCCGGGCGGACGGACGTGGCCGCAGCACTGACCGGCGCCGGCGCCGCGGTGATCTGCGTTCCCCTTGACGAAGGTTCGACAGGGCGGCAGGAGCTGGCGCTCGCGCTCGAACGGCTTGCCGCTGAGGCCCCCGACCTGTCCGGTGTCGTGGTGCTGGCAGATGCGGTCGAGGCCATGCCGGCGCAGGGTGGGATTCCCGCTCCACTCGCGGTGGTGCTGTCGCTGGTGCAGGCGTGGGCTGATGCGGGTGCTGCCGTGCCGTTGTGGGTGGCGACCTGTGGTGCGGTGTCGGTCGGGCCGTCGGATCCGCTGCTGAGCCCTGATCAGGCGGCGGTGTGGGGTCTGGGCCGGGTCGCGGCGCTGGAGTTCCCGCAACGGTGGGGCGGTCTGGTGGACCTGCCGGCCGAGCTGGACGCCCGGGCGGCCGGTCGGCTGGTCGGTGTCCTGGCCGATGGTGGCGAGGACCAGGTCGCCGTTCGTGAGTCCGGTGTCCACGGCCGACGCGTGGTGCGGGCCGAGCCCGTGGCAACGCCCAGCGGGACATGGAGTCCGTCGGGAACGGTACTGGTCACGGGAGGAACCGGTGCGCTGGGCTCGTTGGTGGCCCGGTGGCTGGCCGGCCGGGGCGTGCCGCATCTGGTACTGACCAGCCGCGGCGGTGTCGCCCCCGAAGGCCTGGTCGAGGAACTCTCCGTGCTCGGTGCGCAGGTCACCGTTGCGGCCTGCGATGTCACCGACCGGGACACGCTCGCCGAGGTGATCGCCGGTGTTCCCGCCGATGTGCCGCTGACCGGCATCGTGCACGCCGCAGGGCTGGACGTTCCGCAGCGGCTGGAAGAAACCGATCCGCAGGTGTTCGCTTCCGTGCTTCGGGCGAAGGCCCAGGGGACGGTGCATCTGGACGAGCTGACGGCCGGCCTGCCGATCGATCTGTTCGTGGTGTTCTCATCCATCTCGGCGACGTGGGGCAGCGGGGGCCAGGGGGCGTACGCGGCAGGCAACGCCTTCCTGGATGCCTGGGTGCAGCACCGTCGCGACCGTGGACTAGCGGGCACTTCGGTGGCATGGGGTCCGTGGGCCGAGGTGGGTATGGCCACGCTGGGTGAGACGGAGGGTTATCTGCGTCGGCGGGGGCTGAACACGATGGACCCCGCGTTCGCGCTGCGGGCACTGGCCCGGGCGATCGACGCAGGGCCGGGCACCTTGACGGTGGCCGACGTGGACTGGGCCGTCTTCCTGCCGGCCTTCACCTCCGCCCGGTCCAGTGCGCTGCTCGCCGACCTGCCCGAGGCCACCGGCCTGGCCGTCGCTGCCGTCGACGGTGCTCTCGGCGCAGAGCTGCCGTTGCGCAAGGAACTGACGGCCGTGTCGGAGGTACGGCAGCAGGAGATACTGCTGGGCCTGGTACGGGAACACGCTTCGACCGTGCTGGGTCACTCCAGCGCGCAAGCGGTGGAACCCGGCCGTGCCTTCCGGGATCTGGGCTTCGACTCGCTGATGGCCGTCGAGCTGCGCAATCTGCTGTCCACGCACACGGGCCTCGCCCTGCCCGCGACGCTGGTGTTCGACTACCCCGCGCCGCGAGTGCTGGCCGAGTACCTCCAGTCCCAACTGCTGGGCGCGGCGCAGCCGGTGGAACTGGCACGGACCCGGGCGGGGGCGGCCGACGAGCCGCTGGCGATCGTAGGCATGGCCTGTCGCTACCCGGGCGGCATCACATCGCCCGAACAGTTGTGGGACCTGGTGGCTGGTGGGCAGGACGGTCTGTCGGTGTTCCCGGTGGACCGCGGCTGGCCGGTGGAGGTGTCAGGGATCGCGGGTGGTCTCGGCGGGTTCGTCGAGGACGCGGCCGGGTTCGACTCCGGCCTGTTCGGGATCAGCCCGCGTGAGGCACTGGCCATGGACCCGCAGCAGCGCCTGCTCCTGGAGACGGCGTGGGAGACGTTCGAGTCGGCCGGAATGGATCCGCAGTCACTGCGTGGCCGCGGTGTCGGTGTCTTCGCCGGCGCTTCTTCGTCCGGATACGGAGTCGCCGGGGTACCGGGTACCGAAGGCCACCTGCTGACGGGTACCGCGGGCAGCGTCATCTCCGGCCGCCTCTCGTACACGTTCGGGCTGGAAGGCCCGGCCGTGACGGTCGACACGGCGTGTTCGTCATCGCTGGTGGCCCTGCACCTGGCCGCCCAGGCACTGCGTGGCGGCGAGTGCGACGTGGCACTGGCCGGCGGGGTGACGGTGATGGCCACACCAGGGGCGTTCATCGAGTTCGACCGGCAGGACGGGGTGGCCGGCGACGGGCGGTGCAAGGCGTTCGCGGCGGCCGCCGACGGAACGGGCTGGGCCGAGGGTGTCGGTCTGGTGATGCTGGAGAGGCTCTCCGACGCTCGGCGTCACGGGCATCAGGTACTGGCGGTCGTGCGCGGCAGTGCGATCAATCAGGACGGTGCGTCCAACGGGCTGACAGCACCGAACGGCCCCTCCCAGCAGCGAGTGATCCAGCAGGCCCTGGCGAACGCCCGGCTGACCGGCGCCGACATCGATACGGTCGAAGCCCACGGCACAGGCACACGGCTGGGTGACCCGATCGAAGCCCAGGCGCTCCTGGCCACCTACGGCCAGGACCGCGGGGAGAGCAACGAGCCGCTGTGGCTGGGCTCCATCAAGTCGAACATCGGCCACACCCAGGCCGCCGCCGGTGTCGCGGGTGTGATCAAGATGGTCATGGCGATGCGGCACGGGGTCATGCCCGCCACCCTGCACGTCGACGAGCCCACCCCCCAGGTGGACTGGGCGGCAGGTGCGGTGACACTGCTGACCGAAGCGCGTCCCTGGCCCGGGACCGACGTTCGCCCAAGGCGTGCGGCCGTGTCCTCCTTCGGGATGTCCGGGACGAACGCACACGTGATTCTGGAGCAGGCACCGGTGCGGGAGCAGGAGCCGGAGGTGGTTCCGCAGCCGGCCGGTCCGGGTGTGCTGTCATCTGCTTCAGGTGTGTCGGCGTGGGTGGTGTCGGCGAGGTCCGCGGAGGCGTTGCGGGCACAGGCGGAGCGGTTGCGGTCGTTCGTGGTGCAACGGCCGGAGCCGGCCGTGGCGGACGTGGGCTGGTCGCTGGCCACGGGCCGGGCTGCGCTGAAGCATCGTGCGGTGGTGGTGGGTGAGGGCCTGGACGAGCTGCTGGCCGGACTGTCCGGAGTCGTCGAGGGGGTCGGCTCGGGTTCCGCGGACGGCGCGGGTTCTTCGGGTGGTGTGGTGTTCGTGTTCCCCGGCCAGGGTGCGCAGTGGGTGGGGATGGCGCGGGAGTTGTGGGAGTGCTCGGAGGTGTTCCGGGAGCGGTTGACGGAGTGCGAGGCGGCACTGGCACCGTATGTGGACTGGTCGTTGTCGGAGGTGCTGCTGCAGGACGGCGACCTGGGCCGGGTGGACGTGGTCCAGCCGGTGTTGTGGGCGGTGATGGTCGCCCTGGCGGAGGTATGGCGTTCGGCGGGTGTGGTGCCTTCGGTGGTGGTCGGTCACTCTCAGGGTGAGATCGCCGCCGCATGTGTGGCCGGCCGGCTGTCGGTGGAGGACGCGGCGCGGGTGGTGGCGCTGCGGTCGAAGGCACTGGTCTCGGTGGCCGGAGGCGGAGGCATGGTGTCCGTCGCAGCGGGCAGGGCGGCTGTCGGGGATCTGGTGTCGGGCTGGGCGGGGATATCGGTCGCGGCCGTGAACGGCCCCTCGTCCACCGTCGTGTCCGGGGAAGCCGGTGCCCTCGATGACCTGGTGGCCGAGTGTGGGAGGCGGGGGATCCGAGCGCGGCGGATCGCGGTGGACTACGCGTCTCACTCCTCACGGATGGAGGAGCTGCGTGAGCGGATCCTGACGGATCTGGCGGGGCTGTCATCGACTGACGGCGGCACGGTGACGATGTTCTCCACGCTCACCGGCCGACTGGTGGAGGGGCGCCTGGACGCGCAGTACTGGTTCGACAACCTGCGCTCCACGGTGGAGTTCGAGGACGCGGTCCGCACGCTGCTGGGACAGGGGATGCGTACCTTCATCGAGGTGAGTCCGCACCCGGTACTCACGGTCGGCATCGAGGAGACCGTCGAGGCGGCGGATGTCCAGGCTGCGGTACTGGGCACGTTGCGGCGCGACGAAGGCGGGCTGCGCCGGGTACTGACCTCCCTGGGCGACGCGTGGAAAGCCGGTGTCGACGTCGACTGGCCCGCCGTACTCACCGGTCGGCGCACCCAGCTCCCGACGTACGCCTTCCAGCGGGAACGGTACTGGCCGCAGCCGGTGGAGACGGGCACCGCCGACCTGGTGGACGCCACGTTCTGGGACGCGGTGGAGCGCGGGGACCTGGAGGAACTGCCCGGACTCGAATCGGCTCTTCCGGCCCTGTCCGAGTGGCGACAGCGCCACCAGCAGCGTTCGCTGCTCGACTCGTGGCGTTACCGGGTTCTCTGGAAGCCGGTCGCTGATCTGCCCGTCGCCACGGGCTCCCCCGGTACCTGGCTGCTCGTCACGTCGACCGATGATCCGCGGTCCGAGATCGCCGCTGCCCTGACCGACGCCGGTGCCACCGTCGTGCGCCTGCCTGTCGACGCTGCCCACATGACCCGGCAGGGCCTGGCGGGGCAGCTGAAGCACGCGCTCGTCGAATCCGACGCGCTCGCCGGAGTGGTG
Organism: Streptomyces sp. NPDC059499; assembly: GCF_042749285.1. Lineage (NCBI taxonomy): Bacteria > Bacillati > Actinomycetota > Actinomycetes > Kitasatosporales > Streptomycetaceae > Streptomyces > Streptomyces sp. NPDC059499. The sequence continues at coordinate 102,258 of NZ_JBHYTT010000023.1, read as the reverse complement.
TCGCTGACGGCGCTCGGTACGCAGGACGAGAAGGCGGGAATCGAGGGCACTCTGGAGCTGACCCATGCGCTCCGCGACGCCGGTGTCGACGCTCCGCTGTGGTGCGTCACCTCGGGCGCGGTGTCGACCGGCGCGTCGGACCCGGTCCGCAACCCCGCGCAGGCGCTCGTCTGGGGCCTCGGCCGTGCGATCGACCGTGCCGGATCGACCCGTTGGGGCGGCCTGATCGATCTGCCCGAGGAGCCGGCCGCCCGCCACTGGCCGCTGTTCACCGCCGCGCTGCTCGCCGGACCCGAGCAGATGGCGATCCGTGACGGCCGACTGCGGGTACCCCGGCTGGTGCCGGACCTGCCGAACCCCGTGACCGACGGCGAGCCGGTCCACTGGCCCGAGGCCGGCACCGTACTGGTGGCCGGAGGCACCGGCGTGATCGGGGCGGGAACGGCCCGTTGGCTCGCCGACCACGGGGTGAGGCACCTGCTGCTCACCGGACGGGAGGGGGCGGAGGGCCCCGGCGTGACCGAGCTGGTCGCCGACCTGACCGGGCGTGGAGCGCAGGTGACGGTCGTGGGCTGCGAACCGGCGGACCGTGCCGCTCTGGCCGGGGTCATCGCGGAGATCCCCGGCGAGCAGCCGCTGGCCGCTGTCGTGTACGCGCCCGAGATCAACTCGGACACCGAGCCGTCGGCCCTGACATCCGCCGGTATCGAGGTGATCGACCACGTCGTGGCCGGGGCCAGGCACCTGCACGAGCTCACCATCGGTCTCGACCTGACCGCGTTCGTACTGCTGGCCTCGGTCGGCGGGGTCTGGGGGGACGCCCGGCAGGTGACCCGGTCGACGACCGGTGCCTACCTCGGCGCCCTCGCCGCACACCGGCGCGCGGGGGGAACTGCCGCGGTCTCGGTGGCCTGGGGGCCGTGGACGGACTCCGCCGCCGGTGATCCGGAAGAGCTGGACCGGCTGCGGCAGAGCAATCTGCGGGCGATGCCGCCGGAGGCAGCGACAGATGTCCTCGGGCGGCTGCCGGTCCGGTCCGACGGCCTCGTCGTCGTGGCCGACGCCGACTGGCCCCGGTTCGCTGCCGCGTACACGCAGGACCGTGCCCGGCACCTGCTCGACGACCTGCCCGAGGTGCGCCGCCTGCGCGACATCGGCACGACGGCCGGTGGTGGCGACGGTCCCGAGGATCTCCGCGAGCGGCTGGAGCAGCTGCCACGCGCGGAGCGGCGCCGCGTGATCCTGGACCTGGTCCGGGCGCACACGGCCGACGTGCTCGCCTACACGGACGTGGAGGCCGTCGAGGCGGAACGCGAGTTCCTCGAGCTGGGTATGAGCTCCCTGACGGCCGTCGAGCTGCGCAATGCCCTGCAGCTCGTCATCGGTGTGCCGCTGAGCAGCGCGATCGTGTTCGAGCACGGGACACCGGCCGCACTGGCCGCACACGTGCAGCAGCTGCTGCTCGGCCCCGACACCGACGACGCCGAGGCCGGCGCCGACGCCGGGCCCCGCGGCGGTGGAATCCTGCGGTCGCTGCTGCAGGAGGCCGCGCGTGAGGACGCGTTGGGCAGGTTCATGGAGTTCCTCATGGAAGCGGCGAGCTTCCGCCCGAAGTTCGAGCACCCCGACGAACTCCAGACGTCGCCCGATCCTGTCTTCCTCGCCCGGGGTGACGGGCGGCTGAGGATCGTCGGCCAGTGCGGCACCTCCGCCGTGGCGGGACCCCATGAGTTCGCCCGGTTCGCCACACCGTTCCGCGGGCAGCGCGACGTCATCGCGCTCCCGGTGCCCGGCTACCGGGACGGCGAGCTGTTGCCGTCCGGTCCCGACGCCGTACTGACCTGGCAGGCGGAGACCCTGCTGAAGGCCGTGGGCGACGATCCGTTCGTGATCGTCGGACACTCCGGCGGCGGTCTGTTCGCCCACGCGCTCGCCTACCGGCTGGAACAGATGGGCGTCGTGCCGGCCGGTGTCGTCCTCGTCGACGCCTATCTGCTGAACCAGCCGGTGTACGAGGAGTGGAAGAACGAACTCAACGACGGCATGTTCCAGCGTGAGGACCTGTACGTGCCCATGAACGACATCCGCCTCACCGCACAGGCCTGGTACGGCAGGATGTTCGCGCTGTTCCAGCCCCGGGAGATCCAGGCTCCGACGCTCGTGGTCAGGGCTTCGGAGCCGATCGGGGAGTGGAACCGCGATGAGGACTGGCGGGCCTCGTGGAGCCTGCCGCACACGACCGTCGACGTGCCCGGCAACCACTTCACGGTCATGCGCGAGCACGGCACGACGACCGCCATGGCGGTCGGCAAGTGGCTGGAGGAACTCGGCTGAGAAGGAACTCGGCTGAGCGTGTCGGCGGTGGGCTACGGCCCGCCGCCGGCCGGTCGCGGTAGCGGCGAGGCAGCCACGGAAACAGCCGGGCACCGGCCGTGAACGGCCGGGCGGTCGCGGTCACGGCAAGGCGCCCGGAGGGCGGGCGCCGGGTGGTTCCAGGACGGGCCCTCAGCCGACTACCGGCGGTACGCGACCCGCAGCGGGAGGCTCTTGAGTCCGAGGACGAAGCTGAAGCGGGTGTGCCACCGCAGGTCGTCCGTGGCGAACTCGATGGTCTCGTACCGCCGGAGGAGTTCGGTCAGGGCCATGGTGACCTCCGCCTTGCCCAGCATCGCGGCGATGCAGGCGTGCGGGCCCGAGCCGAAGGCGAGCGACCTCACCCCGGTGCGGCGCACGTCCAGCCGGTCCGGGTCCTCGAACCTGGCCGGGTCGCGGTGTGCCGACCCGGTGATGCCGAGCACCGAGGAGCCTGCCGGGATGACGGTGCCGTCGAGGACCAGGTCGCCGCTCAGCTGCCGGGCGATGATCTGCACCGTGGCGTTGTACCGGGCGAGTTCCTCGAAGGCGGGTTCGATGAGTTCGGGGTGCTCCCGCAGGATCCGCAACTGGTCCGGGTGCGTGAGCAGCGAGTGGACCGCGTTCCCGATGACGTTGACCGTGGTCTCGTGGCCGGCGTTGAACAGCAGCAGCACCTGGGCGATGACGTCCTCGTCGCTGAGCCCGTCGCCGTTGGGGTCCTTCCGCATCAGCATGGAGAGGACGTCGTCGCGGGGGTGGCTGCGCCGGAGCTCCATCTGCTCCCGGATGTAGGCGTTGAACTGGGGTTCCGCCTGATTCATCGCGATGCGCATCCGGGGGGTGATGAGGGGGTCGACGATGTTCGCGATGGCGTTCGTCCACTCCAGGCAGCGCCCGGCGTCCTCGACCGGGATGCCGAGCAGCCCGCAGACGATGGCGATCGGCACCGGCGTGGCGAACTGGCCGATCAGGTCGACCTCGCCCTCGCCCAGCTCGTCGATCAGGCTGCTGACGATCCGGTGGATCTCCGGCCGCAGCCCCTCGACGGCGTTCGGGGTGAGTGCCCGGGCCACCAGTCGGCGCAGCCGCCGGTGCTCGGCACCGTCCTTCACCACCATCCACCGCCGCATGCTGCGCATGGCGGGGGCGTCCCGGCCGCCGCGCAGGGCGGTGAACAGGGGGTCCTCGGGGGCGGCCGCCGATGTCTGCGGCGCGCGCAGGAAGGCATCGACGTCGGCGTAGCGGGCGAGTGTCCAGAAGCCGTGCGGTGAATGATGGATCGGCTCTGTTTCGCGCAGCCGTCGATAATAGTTGTACCGGTCGTTCATCAGGGCCGGGTCGGTCAGGTCGAAAAGCATTCGGGCATTGTCCACTTGTCGCCCAGCCAATCCGATCGGAAGCAGCGGAAAAAGCGTATGAGAAAGACGGACGACGTCAACCCCTATTTGTCCCCCTAGAGTTCTCAGGGTTCTGACCAGCCTGGCAGGGGTTGGTTCCCGCCCTCTGCGGTGACTAGCCTTCCCCCCGACCGGGGTCTGTTCATGAGGTCCCGGGCAAGCGACAGCCGACCGCTGCGTCGTCCTCGGAAATGGGGTTTCCTTCAGATGGTGGACGACGGAACGCTGCGTGAATACCTGAAACTTGTCACCACGGATCTGCACCGGACCAGGCAGCGGTTGCGCGAGGCCGAGAAAGAAAACCGGGAGCCGATCGCCGTCGTCGGAATGGGCTGCCGTTTCCCCGGCGGGGTGCGCACGCCCGAGGACCTGTGGCGGCTCGTGCTCGCGGACGGCGATGCCGTCGGTCCGTTCCCCGAGGACCGCGGCTGGCAGCTCTCCGGACTGCTCGGCGCGGACGCCGGCTCCGCCGGTCCCGACTCCGGGGAGTCCGGCGGCTACGTCCGGGAAGGCGGTTTCGTCGACGACGCCACCCGTTTCGACCCGGGGTTCTTCGACATATCGCCGCGCGAGGCCCTCGCCATGGACCCGCAGCAGCGGCTGCTGCTGCAGACGTCCTGGGAGGCCGTGGAAGCCGCGGGTATCGACCCGTCGTCGCTGCGCGGCAGCCGCACCGGTGTGTTCGTCGGCGCCAACGACCAGCACTACACCTCGCTGCTGGCCGGCGCGGAGCAGGACAACCAGGGATATCTGCTGACCGGTGGCGCGACCGCCGTGATCTCCGGCCGGGTGTCCTACACGCTGGGCCTGGAGGGGCCCGCGGTCACCGTGGACACGGCTTGTTCGTCGTCGCTCGTCGCCCTGCACCTGGCGTGCCAGTCGCTGCGGCGCGGCGAGAGCACCCTCGCGCTCGCCGGCGGTGTGACGGTGATGGCCACGCCCGGTGTGTTCGCCGAGTTCAGCCGGCAGGGCGGACTGGCCGCCGACGGCCGGTGCAAGTCCTTCGCGGCGGCGGCCGACGGCACCGGCTGGTCCGAGGGCGTCGGCGTCCTGGTGGTGGAGCGGCTGTCCGACGCGCTCCGGCTGAACCACCCGGTGCTCGCCGTCGTGCGCGGTTCGGCGGTGAACCAGGACGGCGCGTCCAACGGGCTGACCGCCCCCAACGGGCCCTCGCAGCAGCGGGTGACCCTCCAGGCCCTGGCCGACGCTCGTCTGGCGCCCGGTCAGGTCGACGCCGTCGAGGCGCACGGCACCGGCACGAGCCTCGGCGACCCGATCGAGGCCCAGTCCCTGATCGCGGCCTACGGGCAGGACCGGTCGGCCGACCGACCGCTGTGGATCGGCTCGGTCAAGTCCAACATCGGCCACGCGCAGGCCGCCGCCGGCGTCGCGTCGGTGATCAAGATGGTGCAGGCGCTGCGGCACGGCGTCCTGCCGCGGACCCTGCACGTCGACGAGCCCACCGGGCACGTCGACTGGACCGCCGGCTCCGCCAGGCTGCTCGCCGAGGCCCGCGACTGGCCCCTGACCGGCGAACCCCGCCGGGCGGGCGTCTCCTCGTTCGGGCTGAGCGGTACCAACGCCCACCTGATCCTCGAGCAGGCGCCCACGCCGGAGCCGGAGGCGGCACCGACCGGCACCCGTAGGCCGGCCGGCACGCCGCTGCCGTTCCCGGTCAGTGCCAGGACGGCGTCCGCTCTGCCCGGCCAGGCCGCCCGGTTGCGGGCACGGGTGGCGTCCGAGCCCGGACTCGACCTCACAGACCTCGGCCACGCGCTGGCGACGACCCGCGCGGCATTGCCGCACCGCGCCGTCGTGACCGCGGGCGACCGCGACGAGCTGCTCGACGCCCTCGCCGCCGTCGAACAGGGCGCGGATAGCGCCCGGGTGCGGTACGGGGTGGCCCGCGGGACACGGCCGGCGGGGAAACTCGCGATGCTGTTCACCGGGCAGGGCGCCCAGCGGGCCGGCATGGGACGCGAGCTGTACGCCGCGGAGCCGGTGTTCGCCCAAGCACTGGACGAGGTGTGCGAGGCCCTGGACCCGCACCTGGGGCGCCCGCTGCGCGAGGTGCTGTTCGCCGAACCTGGATCGCCCGAGGGCGAGCTGCTGGACCGTACCGAGTACGCCCAGCCGGGGCTGTTCGCGATCGAGGTCGCGCTCCACCGGCTGTTCACGCACTGGGGCGTCGCCCCGGATTACGTGCTGGGCCATTCCGTCGGCGAACTCGTCGCCGCTCATGTGGCCGGGGTGTGGTCGCTGCCGGATGCCTGCGCCCTCGTCGCCGCCCGGGGCCGGCTGATGCAGCGGATGGCCGGGGACGGCGCGATGCTCGCGGTCCGGGCCACCGAGGACGAGGTCCGCGCGACGCTCGCCGGGGAGGCCTCCGGGGCCGTCGTCGTCGCCGCCGTCAACGGGCCGGCCGACGTGGTCGTCTCCGGCGACCGCGACGCCGTCGGCGCGCTGGCCGCCCACTGGCAGGAGCGAGGGGTGGGGACCCGGCTCCTGCGGGTGTCCCACGCGTTCCACTCCGCCCATATGGATCCGATGCTCGAGGAGTTCCGGGCGATCGCCGCCGGGCTGACGTACGGGATCCCGTCCGTGCCCGTCGTCTCGAACCTCACCGGCGCGGTGGCCGGGGCCGACGAGCTCGCCGACCCTGCCTACTGGGTCCGCCAGGTCCGCGAGGCGGTCCGCTTCGGGGACGGTGTCGCCTGGCTCGACGGGCACGGTGTGGGCCGGTACCTCGAACTCGGACCGGACGGCGTCCTGTCCGCCATGGCCGGGGAGTCGCTCGCTCACCGCGACGAACCCGCCGTCGTGGTACCGGCGTTGCGGCGCTCCCTCGGCGAGCCGGCCGCCGTGACGGCGGCACTGGCCGAGCTGCACGCGAACGGTGTGGCCCCCGACTGGACGGCCGTGTTCCCCGGCGCCACCGGCCGGCCGGTGGCGCTGCCCACCTACGCCTTCGAGGCGGAGCACTACTGGCCGCGGCTGACGTGGTCGCCCGGCGACGTGACGGCGGCCGGGCTCGGCGCCACCCGGCACCCGCTGCTGGGCGCGGGCGTCAGCATCGCCGACGGCGACGCGCTGCTGTTCTTCGGGTGGCTCTCGGCCGGCCGGCCGCAGTGGTCGGCCGACCACGTGGTCCTGGGCCGCACCGTGCTGCCCGGCACCGCGTTCGTGGAACTCGCGGTCCGCGCCGGCGACCAGGCCGGCTGCGGCCACGTCGAGGAGTTGGTGCTCGAGACGCCGCTGGCGCTGCCCGAGCTCGGCGGAGTCCAGATGCAGGTCGCTGTCGGCGCCGCCGACGCGACCGGGCGGCGGGACGTGAGCGTGTACGCGCGGCCCGATGCGCCCGCGGACGAGGGCTGGCCCGAACGCCCCTGGACCCGGCACGCGAGCGGTGTTCTCGCCCCCGAGCCGCCCTCGGGCCGGGACCCGGACAACGGCTGGTCTCGGCAGTGGCCGCCGGCCGGCGCGGTGGACGTGCCGGTGGACGGCGCCTACGAACTGCTGGAGGGCGCCGGCCTGGAGTACGGCCCGGCGTTCCGCGGCATCCGGATCCTGTGGCGGCGCGGCGACGAGATCTTCGCCGAGGTGGGCCTGGCGGAGTCCGAGGAAGCCCAGGCGCGCGCCTACGGCATCCATCCGGCGCTGCTGGACGCCGCTCTCCAGGCCCAGGCCGGGGCCGGGCCGGGCGAGCCGGGCAGGGCGGGGGTCCCGTTCTCCTTCACCGGCGTGACGTTGCGGGCGTCCGGCGCGGCGGCGCTCCGCGTCCGGCTCACACCGCTCGACGGCGGCGGCGTCGCCGTCGCGGCCGCGGACCACACCGGCGAGCCTGTCCTCTCGGTCGACCGGCTGGTCGTCCGCCCCGTGGCGGCGCCGCCCGAGTCCGCCGACCGGGCCGACGGTCTCTGCCGGCTCGAATGGAGCCCGCTCGCGACCGACCCGGATTCCGTCACCACGCGGCCCGGCGTGGTCGTGGACGCCTTCGATCCGGCCTCTGTACTCCCTGAAGGCCCACTCCCCCGGACCGTGGTGCTGCGTGTCCACGACAGTGCGACAGCGGCCGACGGGCCGGCCCGGGCACGGGTCCTCACCGGTCGGGTGCTGGGCGCGCTCCAGCAGTGGCTGGCCGACGAGCGGTGCGCCGATTCCCGTCTGGTGGTGCTCACCCGCGACGCGGTGCTCGCCGTCCCCGGGGACCGTGCCCCCGATCCGGCCGCCGCGGCGGTGTGGGGACTGGTCCGGGCCGCGCAGTCCGAGGAGCCAGGCCGCTTCGTGCTGGCGGACACCGACAGCGACGGCGTGCCCTGGGAGGCGGTCGCTGCCGCGGTCGACGCGGGCGAGCCGCAGATCGCGGTGCGCGCCGGGGCGGCATTCGCCGCCCGGCTGGTGCGGGCGGCTCATCCGTCCGGCCTGCCCGTACCGGCGCAGGCGGCGTCCTGGCGGCTCGACACCCGGGAGCCCGGCACGCTGGAGAACCTCTGGTTCGCCCCCGTGGACCCGGCGGGGCCGCTCGGTCCCGGGCAGGTCCGGGTCGCTGTGCGGGCCGCCGGGCTGAACTTCCGCGACGTCCTGTACGCGCTGGGCATGTACCCGGGCGAGGTGGAACTGGGCGGCGAGGCGGCCGGCGTCGTTCTGGAGACCGGGCCGGAGGTCACCGGCCTGTCGCCCGGCGACCGGGTCATGGGTGTGTGCACCGGCGGGTTCGGGCCGGTCGCGGTGACCGATCACCGGCTGCTCGCCCGGATGCCGGCGGACATGACGTTCGCGGAGGCGGCCGCGGTGCCGATCGCCTACGCCACCGCGTACTACGGCCTGGTGGACCTGGGCGGTCTCCAGGCCGGCGAGGCGGTCCTCGTGCACGCCGCCGCCGGCGGTGTGGGCACCGCCGCCGTCCAGCTCGCCCGGCACCTCGGTGCCGAGGTCTTCGCCACCGCCTCCCCCGGCAAGTGGGACGCGGTGCGGGCCATGGGCGTTCCCGACGACCACATCGCCTCATCCAGGGACCTCGGTTTCGAGGACGGCTTCTCGGCCGTCACCTCCGGGCGCGGCGTGGACGTCGTCCTCGACGCGCTCGCCGGCGAGTTCGTCGACGCCTCGCTGCGGCTCCTGCCGCGTGGCGGCAGGTTCGTCGAGATGGGCAAGAGCGACCTCCGGGACGCCGGCGAGGTCGCCGCCGCCCACCCCGGCGTCCGCTACCGGGCGTTCGACCTGGTGGAGGCGGGGCCGCAGCGCATCGGGGAGATCCTGGCCGAGCTGCTGGAACTGCTGCGGACCGGCGCGCTGCGGCTGCCGCCGGTCCGGGCGTTCGCCCTCCCGCAGGCACCGGACGCGTTCCGCCATGTCAGCCAGGCGCGCCACATCGGCAAGGTCGTCCTCACCGTCCCGCGGCAGCTCGACCCCGACGGCACGGTCCTGGTGACGGGCGGTACCGGTGGTCTGGGCGCGCTCCTCGCCCGGCATCTGGTCACCGCCCACGGCATCCGCAGCCTCGTCCTGCTCAGCCGGAGCGGACCGGACGCCGCGGGTGCCCGGGAACTGGCCGCCGAGCTGGCCGTGCTGGGAGCCGACGCCGAGATCGTGGCCTGCGACGCCGCCGACCGCGGCGCCCTCGCCGCCGTACTCGACGCGATACCCGGCGACCGTCCGCTGACCGGTGTCTTCCACACCGCCGGGGTGCTCGACGACAGCACCGTCGCGGCGCTGACGCCGCAGCGGCTGGACACCGTCCTGGGGCCCAAGGCCGACGCCGCCTTTCATCTGCACGAGCTGACCCGCCATCACGACCTCGCGGCCTTCGTGCTGTTCTCCTCGGTCGCCGGGACCCTCGGCGCCCCCGGGCAGGGGAACTACGCCGCGGCCAACGCCTTCCTCGACGCCCTGGCCCAGCACCGGCACGCCGTCGGCCTGCCCGCGCTGTCGCTGGCCTGGGGCGCCTGGGACGGCACCGCCGGCATGGCCGCCCGACTCACCCGGGTGGACCGCGAGCGCGTCGCCCGCTCCGGCTTCCCCTTGCTTGCCGCCGACCACGGACTCGCTCTCCTCGACGCCGCCCTGGCCTCGCCGCACGGGGCCCTGGTGGCGACGGGGCTGGACACCGCGGCCCTGACCGCGGCGGGTTCGCTGCCCCCCTTGCTGACCGGCCTGATCCGCCCCGGCGCCCGGCGCCCGGCCCGCGGCGCCGCCCCGGCCGAGGGTGCCGCGTCGGCGGACCGGCTCGCCGCGCTCGCTCCCCAGGACCGTTCGCGGTTCCTCCTCGACCTGGTCCGCTCGGCCGCCGCCGCGGTCCTCGGCTTCCCCGGTCCGCGGGCGGTCGAGGCCGGGCTGGCGTTCAAGGAACTCGGCTTCGACTCGCTGACCGCCGTCGAACTGCGCAACCGGCTGGCCGCCGCCACCGGACTGCGGCTGCCGGCCACCCTGGTCTTCGACCACCCGACCCCCCGCCTGCTGGCCGAGATGCTCGGCCGGGCCGTCGTGGGCGACCGTGAGGAGACCGCCGTCGCCCCGGAGACGGCGGGCGGGCAGGCGCCGGCCGACGACCCGATCGCGATCATCGGGATGAGCTGCCGGCTGCCCGGCTCCGCCGACACCCCCGACGAGCTGTGGCGGATCGTCAGCGAGGGTGTCGACGCCATCGCACCGTTCCCCGACGACCGGGGCTGGCGGCTCGACTCCGTCTACGCCGCCGACAGCGCCGAGGCCGGACTCAGCCGCACCTTCGAGGGCGGGTTCGTCGACGGGATGGCGGACTTCGACGCCGAGTTCTTCGGCATCGGCCCGCGTGAGGCCCTCGCCATGGACCCGCAGCAGCGACTCCTGCTGGAGACCGCCTGGGAGGCGGTCGAGCACGCCGGGATCGCCCCCGGCTCACTCGCGGGCAGCCCCACCGGTGTCTTCGTGGGAGCGGCGTCGACCGGTTACGGTGCCGGCCCGCTCGACATCCCCGAGGGGACGGGCCCGCACCTGCTGCTGGGCACCTCCACGAGCGTCGCCTCCGGCCGGGTCTCGTACGTGCTCGGTCTGGAGGGCCCCACTCTCACGGTCGACACCGCCTGCTCGTCCTCGCTGGTGGCCATGCACATGGCCGCCGAGGCGCTGCGCCGCGGCGAGTGCTCGCTGGCCCTGGTCGGCGGCGTGACCGTCATGACCACGCCGAGCATGTTCACGGACGGCAGCCAGGGCGGCGCCCAGGGGGCCGACGGCCGGTGGAAGGGGTTATACGCCCACCCCGACCGCACCCGCAGGAG
>NZ_JBHYTT010000023.1:0-91240 GCF_042749285.1 Streptomyces sp. NPDC059499 | reverse complement strand
GGGTGACTCCTCGGCCGCGTGTGCTGCGCACGTGTCGAGCTCGACGCCGTCCTCGGAATCCACGATGACCCGCAGCACCCGGCGGCGGCCTGCCCGGGACACCTCGATCTCCTCGAGGTGTTCTCCGCCGACGCCGACGGCACCGGCTGGAGCGAAGGGGCCGGGATGCTCCTGACCGAGCGGCTCTCCGACGCCCGGCGCAACGGCCACCGGGTGCTGGCCGTGCTGCGCGGCTCCGCCGTCAACCACGACGGCGCCAGCAACGGCCTGACCGCCCCGAGCGGCCGGGCCCAGCAGCGCGTCATCCGCCAGGCGCTGCGCAGCGCCGGTCTGGACGCCCACGAGGTCGACGCCGTCGAGGCCCACGGCACCGGCACCGCGCTCGGCGACCCGATCGAGGGCCAGGCGCTGCTGGACGTCTACGGCCGGGAGCGGCCCGCCGGGCGCCCGCTGTGGGTCGGCTCGGTCAAGTCCAACATCGGCCACTCCCAGTGCGCCGCCGGGGTCGCCGGCGTCATCAAGATGGTCCAGGCCCTGCGCCACGAGGTGCTCCCGGCGACGCTGCACGCCTCCGAGGCGACGCCGCACGTGGACTGGTCGTCGGGGGCGATGCGGCTGCTGACCGAGCCGGTGCCGTGGCCGCGCGACGGCGTCGTGCGGCGGGCCGGTGTGTCGTCGTTCGGCATGAGCGGTACCAACGCCCACGTCGTCCTCGAGGAGGCACCGGCCGAACCGCGGCCCTCGGCGGTCGCCGAACCGCCGTTCACCCCGGCGGTCGCCGGCTCGCCGGTGCCGTGGGCCCTGTCCGGCCGGACCGTACCGGCGCTGCGCGCCCAGGCGGCACGGCTGCGCGCGCGGCTCGACGAGCGGCCCGGCCTCGCCGCCCCGGAGTCCGTACCGGAGGTGGCCCGCGCCCTGGCGACCGGCCGGACAGCGTTCCGCCACCGCGCGGTACTGCTCGGTCCCGATCCGGAGCGCTACCTCGACCAGTTGGACGCCCTCGCCGACGGCCGCGGTGTCAGGGGCCTGATCCGGGACGACGCCGGACCGGGCGGCCCGGTCGCGTTCGTCTTCCCCGGACAGGGCTCGCAGTGGCCGGGGATGGCCACGGAACTCCTGGGAACCGCCCCGGTCTTCCGCGACACGCTCTGCGAGTGCTCGGCGGCGATCTCGGAGTACGTGGACTGGTCGGCCGAGGACGTCCTGCGGGGCGCCGAGGGCGCACCGTCGCTCGACCGGCTCGACGTCGTCCAGCCGGCCCTGTTCGCGATGATGGTGTCCCTCACCGCCCTGTGGCGTGCGCACGGCATCGTGCCGGAGGCCGTGGTGGGGCATTCGCAGGGTGAGATCGCGGCGGCCTGCGTGGCCGGGGCCCTGACGCTGCCGGACGCCGCCAGGATCGTCGTGGCCCGCAGCCGGCTGCTCGCCTCCCTCGACAGCGGCGGCGCGATGCTGGCGGTGACCCTGCCCGTCGAGGAACTCACCGAACGGATGGCGCGGTGGCCCGGCCGACTGCATCTCGCGGCCGTCAACGGCCCCCGGGCGACCGTGGTGTCCGGCGACCCCGAGGCGGTCGAGGAACTCGCCGCCGCGCTCGCTGCCGACCGGATCGCCGCCCGGCGGATGGCCATCACCGGCACCGCCCACTCGCCGGAGGTCGACCGGCTCCGCGACGAGGCTCTCGCCGCGTTCGACGGGATCGTTCCCCGTACCGCAGCCGTCCCGCTCTACTCGGCCGTCGACGGCGGCCCGGTCGACGGCGCCGCCCTGGGCCCCGAGCACTGGTACCGCAACATGCGCCTGCCGGTGCAGTTCGCCCCGGCGATCGCCGCGATGCTGCGCGACGGCTTCCGCGCGTTCGTCGAGCCCAGCCCGTATCCGTCCCTGACCGCGAACGTCGAGGACGTCGCCGACGCCGAGGGCGCCGACGACACGGTCGTCGTCACGACGCTGCGCCGCGACAACGGTGGCCCGGACCGTTTCCGGGAAGCGGTGGCGACCGCGTTCGCCCGGGGTCTCACACCCGACTGGGACGCCGTCCTGGCTCCGCCGTCCGCCTCCGCCGTCCGCCCCGAACTGCCCGGATACCCGTTCCAGCGTCGGCGGTACTGGCTGGAGGCGGCCGCGCCGGCCGCCGCGCCGACGACGGCCGCCCCCGGCGTCGCCGACCCGGCCGACGAGGCGTTCTGGGACGCGGTCGCGGGCGGCGATCCTCAGGTGCTCGCCGACGCGCTGGACGTGTCCGACCCGCGGCAGCGCGAGCTGCTGGACGGCGCCGCGGCCGCGCTGCCCGTCCTGTCGGCGTGGCGGACCGATCGCGGTGACCGGTCCACCGTGGACGGCTGGCGCTACCGGATCGAATGGCGGCGCAAGGCCCGTCTTCCGCGACCGGTGCTGTCGGGCATCTGGGTGCTCGTCGCCCCGTCCCACGACCCCGACGACGTCGTCCGCCGGTGCGCCCGGGCGCTCGCCGAGCGGGGTGTCTCCCAGGTCCTGACGGTGACCCCGGCCGCCGACGACCCGCACGGCGAAGGCCTGGCCGACCGGCTCGCGGACGCTCTGGCCCAGGCCGCCGCCGGCGCCGGACCCGGCCCCGCGGGCGGCCGCGTCGACGGGCTGCTGAACCTGCTCGGCCTCGACACCCGCCCCGGTCCCGTCGGCGTCGCGACCGGTGTGGCCACCACGCTCGCGCTGGTCCGGGCGGCTGCGGACCTCGACGTGGCCGCGCCCCTGTGGACGGCGACCCGCGGTGCGGTGTGCGTCGGCGCGGCCGACCCGTCGCCGGACCCTGCCCAGTCGGGGCTGTGGGGCCTCGGTCTGGCCGCCGGACTGGAACTGCCCGCCCGCTGGGGCGGCCTGGTGGACCTTCCGGCCGAGATCGACGAGCGGGCGGCCGACCGCCTGGCCGGCGTTCTGGCCGGCCTGGACGACGAGGACCAGGTCGCGGTGCGCCCCGCCGGGGTCTTCGCCCGCCGCCTGGTGCGCGCGCCCCTGGGCAACGCGCCCCGCACCGATCCGTGGCAGCCGACCGGTACCGCCCTGGTCACCGGCGGGACCGGCGCTCTCGGTGCGCATGTCGCCCGCTGGCTGGCCGGGCTGGGCGCACCCCGCGTCGTCCTGACCAGTCGCCGCGGACCGCAGGCGCCGGGCGCCGCCGAGCTGGCCGCGGAGCTGGAGGCGGCCGGGACCCAGGTGCTGGTCGTGGCCTGCGACGTGAGCGACCGTGAGGAGCTGCGGGCCCTGCTCGCCGCGCTTCCCGACGGGCCGCCCGTCACCACCGTCGTCCACGCCGCCGGCGTGACCCGGTCCGCCCCGGTCCTGGACACCACGGCCGAGGAAGTCGCCCAGGTCATCGCCGCGAAGGCCGACGGCGCGCGCCACCTCGACGAGCTCCTCGGCGACGGCCTCGACGCCTTCGTCCTCTTCTCGTCGGGCGCCGCCGTCTGGGGCGGCGCGGGCCAGGGGGCCTACGCGGCCGCCAACGCCCACCTCGACGCGCTGGCCCTGCGGCGGCGCCGCCGGGGGCAGACGGCCACGTCGGTGTCCTGGGGCGGCTGGGCCGGCGGCGGCATGGCGGACGCCGGCGCGATCGAGCTCCTCGGCCGGCGCGGCCTGCGCCTGATGCCGCCTCAGCTCGCCCTCGTCGCGCTCGGCCAGGCCCTCACCCAGGACGAGACGCTGCTCACCGTCACCGACATGGACTGGGCCCGCTTCACCCGCGGCTACACCGCTGCCCGCTCCCGTCCGCTCATCGGTGAGATCCCGGAAGCGGCGCGGGCCCTGTCCGACGCCGACGAGAGCTCCGGCTCCGACGACGACGCGGGCTCCGGGCTCGGCCGGCAGCTGGCCGCCCTTCCCGCGGGCGAGCGCCGGCCGTTCCTGCTCACGCTGGTGCGTGGCGAGGCCGCAGCCGCGCTGGGCCACACCGGACCGGCCGACATCGAACCCGGCCGCGCGTTCCGGGAGCTCGGATTCGACTCGCTCACCGCAGTCGACATCCGCAACCGGCTGCGCGCCGCGACGGGCCTGCGTCTGCCCACCACCGTCGCGTTCGACCACCCGACGCCGAACGCGCTGGCCGCCTTCCTCGCGGACGAGCTGCTCGGCACGCCGGATCCCGCCGTTACGTCCGCACCCGTCGCCGCGGCACCGACCGCGGCCGGGCCCGTCGACGAACCTGTCGCGATCGTCGGCATGGGCTGCCGGTTCCCCGGCGGGGTGCGCTCGCCGGAGGAGTTGTGGGACCTCGTCCTGAACGGCCGGGACGCGATCACCCCGTTCCCCTCCGACCGGGGCTGGGACCTCGACGCCCTTTACGACCCCGACCTGTCGCGGCCCGGCAGTTCGTACGTCCGTGAGGGCGGCTTCCTGGACGGCGCCGGCGACTTCGACGCCGAGTTCTTCGGCATCAGCCCCCGCGAGGCTATGGCGATGGACCCGCAGCAGCGGGTGCTGCTGGAAACCGCCTGGGAGGCGCTGGAGCGCACCCGCGTCGACCCTTCGGGGCTGGCCGGCAGCCGCACCGGCGTGTTCGTCGGCACCTCGTTCCAGGGATACGGGCTGGGCGACGCCGACGCGCTCGGCGCCGCCGAGGGATTCTTCCTCGCCGGAACCGGGACGGCCGCCGTGTCGGGGCGGCTGTCCTACAGCCTCGGCCTGGAGGGCCCGGCCGTCACCGTCGACACCGCCTGCTCGTCGTCGCTGGTCGCCCTGCACCTCGCCTGCCAGTCGCTCCGTCAGGGGGAGTGCGACCTTGCCCTGGCCGGCGGTGTCACGGTCCTGCCCACACCGGTGTCCTTCACCGAGTTCAGCCGCCAGCGCGGCCTGGCGCCCGACGGCCGTTGCAAGCCGTTCGCCGCCGCGGCCGACGGCACCGGCTGGAGCGAGGGCGTCGGTGTCGTCGCACTGCAGCGGCTCAGTACGGCCCTGGCCGAGGGCAGCCAGATCCTGGCCGTGGTCGCCGGTTCCGCCGTCAACCAGGACGGCGCCAGCAACGGCATGACCGCGCCCAACGGCCCCTCCCAGCGCCGCGTCATCGCCGCCGCCCTGGCCGGCGCACGGGTGGACGCCGGCGACGTCGACCTCGTGGAGGCGCACGGCACCGGCACCCCGCTCGGCGATCCCATCGAGGCGCAGGCCCTGCTGGCCGTGTACGGGCCGGCGCACTCCGCCGAGAACCCGCTGTGGCTCGGCTCGGTCAAGTCCAACATCGGCCACTCGCAGAGCGCCGCCGGGATCGCCGGGGTGATCAAGACCGTGATGGCGCTGCGGCACGGCGTCCTCCCGCCCACCCTGCACGTCGACGAGCCCACCCCGCACGTGGACTGGTCGAAGGGCACCGTTGCGCTGCTCACCGAGGCACGGTCCTGGCCGGACACCGGCCGGATCCGCCGGGCGGGGGTCTCCTCCTTCGGCGGCAGCGGCACCAACGCCCACGCCGTCCTCGAACAGGCGCCTCCCCTGCCGCCCCGCGCCACCACGGGCGAGGCTCCGACCGCGGTGCCGTGGCTGCTGTCCGGGCGCACCGAGCGTGCCCTGCGGGAACAGGCGGGACGCCTGGACGACCACCTCCGGGGTCGGCCCGGGCCGGAGCCGGCCGACGTCGCCTGGTCGCTGGCCACCACCCGTACCGCCTTCGAGCACCGCGCGGTGCTGCTCCCGGGCGACCTCGACTCCCTGGCCGCTCTGGCGGCGGGGGATCTGCCCGCCGGGGCCGTCCGCGGCCGGGCCGTCGAGGGCCGCACCGCCTTCGTGTTCCCCGGCCAGGGGTCGCAGTGGTCCGGTATGGGAGGCGAACTGCTGGACTCGAACGCCGTGTTCGCCGAGACGGCCGCCGCCTGCGACGAGGCATTCGCCCGCCACACCGACTGGTCCGTGCTCGACGTCCTGCGCGGCGCCGACGGCGCGGCCTCGCTGGAGCGCGACGACGTCGTCCAGATCTCGCTGTTCACCGTGATGGTCTCGCTGGCCGCGATGTGGCGCTCCTGGGGCGTCGAGCCGGACGCCGTGCTCGGCCATTCGCAGGGCGAGATCGCCGCCGCGTACGTCGCCGGGGCGCTGTCCCTCGAGGACGCGGCCCGGGTGGTCGCCCTGCGCGCCGAACTCCTCGGGACCGTGGTCGGCCGCGGCGGCATGCTGTCGGTGGCGCTGCCGGCCGTGGAGATCGAGAAGCGCCTCGCCCCGTGGAACGGCAGGATCTGCCTCGGCGCACGCAACGCGCCCGGCGCCAACGTCGTCAGCGGCGACCGGGACGCGCTCGCGGAGTTCGCCGCTTCCTGCGCCGTCGAGGAGATCCGCGTCAAACCGGTCCGCATCGGCTACGCGTCGCACTCGCACCACGTGGACGAACTGGCCGGGCCGCTGCGCGAAGCCCTGGCGGACATCCGGCCGCGGGCGGGCTCGGTCCCGTTCTTCTCCAGCGTGACCGGCGGCTGGGCCGACACCACGACGCTGGACGGCGCGTACTGGTTCGCCAACCTGCGCCGGTGCGTCGGGTTCGAGCCCGCCGTGCGCGGTCTCGCCGACCAGGGCTATCGGCACTTCATCGAGGTCGGCCCGCACCCCATGCTGGCCATGGGTATCCAGGAGACCCTCGAGGACGTCGGTGACGACGGCATCGCGTGGCCGCCGCCCGTGCCGTCGCTGCGCTCCGGGCAGACCGGCGCGGCCCGCATGCTCGCCTCCGCCGCCCAGGCGCACGTGTCCGGTGTCGGCGTCGACTGGAGCAAGGTGCTGGGCGGCCCCGGCCGGCGCCCCGTCGACCTGCCCACCTACCCGTTCCAGTCCGAGCGGTACTGGATGAACTCGCTCGGGGCGGCGCCCGGTACGGACCCGTCCGGCGCCGGCCTGGACGCCACCGCGCATCCGGTCCTCACCGCCGCCGCCCCGGTGGCCGGCACCGAAACCGTCCTGCTGACCGGCCGGATGTCGACGCGGACCCACCCGTGGCTCGCCGACCACGCCGTCCTCGGCACGGTCCTGGTGCCCGGCACCGCCTTCGTCGAGTTCGCGCTCTCGGCGGGCGGCCGGGCCGGCTGCCCGTTCGTCGAGGAACTCACCCTCCAGACGCCGCTGGTCCTCGCGGACGCGGAGGCCGTTCGCGTCCAGGCCGTCGTCCGTCAACCGGACGGCGCCGGGCGGCGGTCCGTGGGTGTCTACTCCCGGCCCGAGGACGGCTCGGCCTCCGGCGACGCCGCGGACGACTGGGTGCTGCACGCCACCGCCACCGTCGCCCCCGGACCGGCGGCGGCGGAGCCGGACGGCCTCACGCAGTGGCCCCCGGCCGGTGCCGCCGCGATCGACCTCGGCGGCTTCTACGACGACCTTGCCGCCCTCGGCTACAGCTACGGGCCCGCGTTCCAGGGCATGCGCGCCGCCTGGCACCGCGAAGGAGAGGTGTACGCGGAGGTCGCCCTCGCCCCGGACGGCCCGGAGGCGGACGGCTTCGCCGTGCACCCGGCCCTTCTGGACGCGGCACTGCACGGCATCGGCATGCTGCGGTCCCTGGGCGGGGGATCCGCGCCGACCCGGGCGGAACTGCCGTTCGCCTGGCGCGGTGTGCGGCTTCTTCGGCACGGAGTCCGGGCCCTGCGGGTCAGGCTGGCCATGGACGGGCAGGGCGGCGTCGGCGTGACCGTCGCCGACTCCGACGGGGCACCGGTCGCCACCGCGGACTCGATCGTCTCCCGGCCCGTGCCCGACGGCTTCGGCTCGGCACGGCACCTGTCCCGCAACGCGCTGTTCCAGGTCGGCTGGGCGGAGGTCCGGGGCGTCCCCGCACCCGCCGTACCGTACTGGGCCGTGTTCGGCCCCGACCCGCTGGACCTCGACGCACAGCTCCGGGCTGCCGGTGCCCCGGTCTGCCGGCCCACGCAGGCCGACGACGCCGACACGGCCGCCGTCGCCCTCGCGTCCCTTGCCGCGGCGGGCGGGTCCACGGAACCGGCCGGCGTGACGCACGACGCGCTCCGGCTCGTGCGGCGGTGGCTCGCCGACGAGCGCCGCGTGGACGACCGCCTCGCGATCGTCACCCGGGGCGCCGTGGCGATCGGCGAGGACGAGGACGTCAGCGACCTCGCGGCGGCCGCGGCCTGGGGGCTGGTCCGCTCCGCGCAGGCCGAACACCCCGGCCGGTTCGTCCTGGTCGACCTCGACGGCCCCGCCTCCCCGGACGTTCTCGCCGAGGCGCTAAGCTGCCCGGAACCGCAAGTGGCGGTGCGCGCAGGCCGGTTGTACGCGCCCCGCCTGGCGCGGGCCGAGCGGCCGGCGGAAGCCTCCGTCGACGCCGAGGGCACGACCCTGATCACCGGCGGCACCGGCTCCCTCGGCTCGGCGCTCGCCCGGCACCTGGCCGCCGCCCACGGTGTCCGCCGGCTCGTACTGACCAGCAGGCGCGGCCCACGGTCCCCGGGCGCGGCGGGCCTCGTCGACGACCTCGCCGCGCTCGGCTGCGAGGCCACCGTCGTGGCCTGCGACGTCGGCAAACGGGACGAGGTCGCACGCCTGTTGCGGGCCCTCCCGGCGGACCGGCCCCTGCGTGCCGTCGTCCACGCGGCGGGCGAACTCGACGACGGCCTGGTCACCGGTCTCGACGATGCCCGGCTCGACCGGGTGCTGCACGCCAAGGCGAACGGCGCGAGGCACCTGCACGAGCTGACCCAGGACATGGAATTGTCCGCATTCGTGCTCTTCTCCTCGGCCTCGGCGACGTTCGGCGCCGCCGGGCAGGCCAACTATGCCGCCGCGAACGCGTTCCTGGACGCCCTCGCCCACCATCGCAGGGCCCGCGGCCTCGCGGCGGTCTCCATGGCATGGGGACCGTGGGCCGAGACGAGCGGCATGACCAGCGGGCTCACCGAGACCGACGTCCGGCGCGTCGAGCGGCTCGGAGTGACGCCGATGTCCACGCCGGACGGCATGGCGCTGTTCGACGCGGTGCTCGGCGCCGCCACAGCGGTCGCCGTCCCGATGATCCTCGACACCGGCGCGCTGCGCACCCGTTCCGAGACGGTGCCCCCGCTGCTGCGCGACCTCGTCGGGCCCGGCCGCCCCTCCCCCGTCGCCGCCGGCGACGACGGGGCCGGCCTGCGCCGCCGCCTTGCCGACCTCACCGACGCCGAGCGCCACGAGGTGGTCCTGGACCTCGTCCGCACCCAACTGGCCGTTGTGCTCGGCCACTCCGGTCCCGAGGCGGTCCGCACGGACCGGGGTTTCCTCGAGACCGGCGTCGACTCCCTCACCGGCGTCGAACTGCGCAACCGGCTCGCCGCCCTGACCGGGCTGCGCCTGCCGGCCACCATGGTGTTCGACCACCCCAACCCGATCGTCCTCGCCCGGCACCTCCGCGGTGAACTGCTGCCGGAGCCGGTGGCCCCGTCGGTGCGCGCCCTGGAGGAACTGGGCCGTCTGGAGGAGGTCCTGGCCGCCGTGGACGCCGACGACGCCGACCGGGCCACGGTCGGCAGCCGGCTGCGGGAGCTGCTCGCCCGGTGGAACGACGGACGGCAACGGGCCGAGGACGCCGTCAGTCTCGAAACGGCGACCGCCGAGGAGCTGTTCCAGATCCTCGACGAGTCCGACTGAGCCGCCGGGAGCGCGAAATGGCCACCACCGAAGAGCTGCTGCGCTACCTGCGGCAGGCGACCACCGACCTGCGTGAGGCCCGACGGGACCTCCGCGACCTGGACGAACGCACGCGCGAGCCCGTCGCGATCGTGGGCATGGCCTGCCGGTACCCCGGCGGAGTCACCTCGCCCGACGGCCTGTGGCACCTCGTCGACAGGTGCGGCGACGGCCTGTCCGGCTTCCCGGCCGACCGCGGCTGGGACCTCGGCCGGCTGTCGGCCGACGGCCCTCGCGAGGCGGGGTTCCTGCACGATGCCGGCCGGTTCGACGCGGCGTTCTTCGCCATGTCCCCCCGTGAGGCCCTGGCCACCGATCCCCAGCAGCGCCTCCTGCTGGAGACCTCCTGGGAGGTGATGGAGTCCGCCGGCGTCGACCCGACGACGCTGCGCGGCAGCCGTACCGGTGTCTACGTCGGCCAGATGTACCACGACTACATGGTCGGCGCGGGCGAGATGCCTGCCGGCAGCGAGGCCTACCTGGCCACCGGCACCGCGGGGAGCGCCGCGTCCGGCCGCGTGGCCTACTCCTTCGGCCTGGAGGGCCCCGCGGTCACCGTCGACACCGCCTGCTCCTCGTCACTGGTCACGCTGCACCTGGCGTGCCAGGCGCTGCGGGCCGGTGAGTGCGACCTGGCGATCGCCGGCGGCGTCACCGTCATGGCCACCCCCGAGGTGTTCGGGGCGTTCGGCGTCGACCAGGGCCTCGCCCCCGACGGCCGCTGCAAGTCGTTCGCCGCCGCCGCCGACGGGATGGGCTGGTCCGAAGGCGTCGGCATGCTGCTCGTGGAACGGCTGTCGGACGCGCGGCGCAACGGCCACCGGATTCTCGCGGTGGTGCGGGGCAGTGCGGTGAACCAGGACGGTGCGTCGAGCGGCCTGACAGCACCGAACGGACCGTCGCAGCAGCGTGTGATCCGTGACGCCCTGGCGAACGCACGCCTGGCCCCCGCGGACGTGGACGTCGTGGAGGCGCACGGCACCGGTACACGGCTCGGCGACCCGATCGAGGCGCAGGCGCTGTTGGCGGTCTACGGCCAGGAGCGAGGTGAGGGCGACGAGCCGTTGCGGTTGGGGTCGGTCAAGTCGAACATCGGCCACACCCAGGCCGCGGCGGGCGTCGCGGGCGTGATCAAGATGGTCATGGCCATGCGGCACGGTGTGCTGCCGTCCACCTTGCACGTGGACGCACCCTCTCCCCAGGTGGACTGGTCGGCGGGTGAGGTCGAACTGCTCACCGAGTCGCGCCCGTGGCCTGCGTCGGACCGGCCACGGCGTGCGGGGGTCTCGTCGTTCGGCATCAGCGGCACCAATGCCCACGTCATCCTCGAACAGGCTCCGGAGCCGGAACCGATCGCTGTGACGCGGCAGGCGCCCGGGCCGGTGCCGTGGCTGGTGTCGGCGAAGTCCGAGGCAGCGTTGCACGTGCAGGTGGAGCGGCTGCGGGAGTTCGTGGCGGAGCGTCCCGAACTGGATCCGGTGGACGTCGGCTGGTCGCTGGCCACCACCCGGGCCGCGCTGGAGCACCGCGCGGTGCTTGCCGGGGACATGACGCTCGCCACGGGTGTCGCTGACGAGGGCCGGACCGCGTTCCTGTTCACCGGACAGGGATCACAACGCACCGGCATGGGAATGGAGTTGTACGAGGCGTTCCCGGTGTTCGCGGAAGCCTTCGACGCGGTGTGCACACGCCTCGATGCCCGGCTTGAACGCCCGCTGCGTGACGTCCTCACCGACGGCACCGACCTCGACCACACCGTGTGGGCACAGGCAGGCCTCTTCGCCCTCGAAGTCGCCCTGTTCCGACTGGTGGAGTCCTGGGGCATCACCCCGGACGTACTCCTGGGACACTCCCTGGGCGAGATCACCGCCGCCCATGTCGCCGGGATCCTCGACCTCGACGACGCGTGCGTACTGGTCGCCGAGCGCGGCCGCCTCATGCAGGCACTGCCCGCCGGCGGCGGCATGCTCGCCGTCCAGGCCACCGAAACCGACGTCGCGGACTCCGGCCTGGACATCGCCGCCGTCAACGGACCCAACTCCGTAGTCCTGTCCGGCACCACCGAAGCCATCGAGCACTACGCGGCCCAATGCACCGAACAGGAACGCCGGTTCACCGTCCTGTCCGTGTCGCACGCGTTCCACTCGGCCCTGATGGAACCGATGCTGAAGGACTTCGCCGACGTACTGGACGGACTGACGTACCACCCGGCACGGATCCCGGTCGTCTCGAACCTCACCGGCGCGATCGCCGACCCCGGCGCCATGCATCAGCCGGAGTACTGGCTGGACCAGGTCCGCCGGCCGGTGCGTTTCGCCGACGGTGTCACGGCCCTGGTGGAGCTCGGCGTGACGCGGTACCTGGAACTCGGCCCTGACGGGGTCCTGTCGGCCATGGTCCGGGAGACCGTCGGTGACGGCGTGTTCGCGCCGGTGCTCCGCAAGGGGCGGGACGAGGTCGAGACCTTTCTGGCGGCGGTCGGCCGGCTGTGGACGGCAGGCGCCGACGTCGACTGGCCCGCCGTGTTCGCCGACCGGGGCGGCCGGGTCGTCGACCTGCCGACGTACGCGTTCCAGCACCAGCAGTACTGGCCGCAGCCGTCCGTGAACATCGCGGCGGATCCATGGCGGTACTCCGTGGAGTGGAAGCTCGCGGAGCCCGCCATGTCCGCGCCGGTTCTGGGCGGCACCTGGCTGGCACTGCTGCCGGCCTCGACGAAACACCCCGAAGTGGCCGAACGGTGCGTACGAGCGCTCACCGAAGCCGGCGCGCGCGTCGTCACGGTACGGGCGGACGCGGCAGGCCTCCGGGAGCGCGTGGCCGAGGCGTGTGCGGAGGGCGGCGAGCCCGCCGGCGTGCTGTCCTTCGCCGGGCTGGCCACCGGCGAAGGAACCGACGGTCCCGTCCCGCCCGCGTCGGTCACCAGCATGCTGGCCACCGTGGAAGCACTGCGGCACAACAGTGTCCGAGCGCCGGTCTGGTGGATCACCTCCGGCGGAACCGCCGTCGACGACGGCGCGACGGTCGACACCGACCAGGCACAGGTATGGGGCCTCGGACGGGTGGTGGGTCTTGAGCTTCCGGACGTGTGGGGCGGTCTGGTCGATGTCGGCGACGCCGCCTCGGCAGAGCGTCTCGCCGAGGTCCTGGCCTCAGGCGTCGAGGACCAGGTGACGCTGCGTCCCGCGGGCGCGTTCGTCCGGCGGCTGGCGCGCTCCGGCGGCGTACCTGCGGGAGAGTGGCGGGGCCGCGGCACCGTGCTGATCTCCGGCGGCACCGGGGGGCTGGGCCGCGAGGTCGCACGGTGGCTGGCTCGGTCCGGAGCCGCGCATCTGGTCCTGGTCTCGCGGCGGGGCCCGGCGGCGCCGGGCGCCGACCGGCTCGTGGCCGAGCTGGAGAGCGCCGGGGCGACGGTGTCGGTCGTCGCGGGCGACATCGCGGACCGCGCGTTCGTGCGGTCGGTCGTCGACCGGTACCGGCCCTCGGGGGTGATCCATGCAGCCGGGTCGGGCGACCCGACCCCGCTGGCGTCTTCGGGCCCGGAGGACTTCGCGCGGGTGATGGCGGCCAAGGCCGAGGGCGCGCGCCTGCTCGACGAGGAGCTGGGTGACACACCCCTGGACTTCTTCGTGCTGTTCTCCTCGATCGCCGGGGTCTGGGGCAGCGGCGGCCAGGGTGCCTACGCGGCCGCGAACGCCTACCTGGATGCGCTGGCGACCAACCGGCGCGCCCGCGGCGCCGTCGCGACGTCGGTCTCCTGGGGGCCGTGGGCGGGCGAGGGAATGGCCGGCGGGGCCGACGCCTCGGAGTATCTGCGCCGCCGCGGCCTGCGGGCCATGGCGCCCGGGTCGGCGGTGCGCAGGCTGGGCCCGGCACTGCTCGCCGACGACGGATGCGTGACGGTCGCCGATGTCGACTGGGCGGCTTTCCTCCCGGCGTTCAGCGCCAGCCGCGAACGCCCGCTGATCCACGACATCCCCGAGGTCACACAGCTGACGGCCGCCTCCGCGGAACCGGACGGCGCTCTCGCCGCCCGCCTCCGCGACCGGCTCGCGCCCCTGGACGGCGACGAGCGGGAAGCGGCTCTCGTCGGTGTCGTGCAGCGGCACGCCGCGGACGTGCTGCACTACCCGTCCCCCGAGGCCGTGACAGCCGACAAGGCCTTCCGCGATCTCGGCTTCGACTCCCTCAGTGCCGTCGAACTGCGCGACCGACTGGCCGCGGAGACGGGCCTGCGCCTGCCCACGACGCTGCTGTTCGACCACCCCAGCGCGCGCGCCGTCGCCGGCCTGCTGCGCGCCGAGTTGTTCCCGGACAGCGGCGAGGAGATCGACGAGGAACGCGCCGCGGCGATCCGCCGGGCCCTGCGGGGAATCCCGTTGGCCCGCCTGGCCGACGCCGGCCTCATCGCGCCGCTGCTGCGGCTCGCCGCGGACGAAAGTCCGGACGACGGGACGGACCCGGACCCGGACCCGGACATTCAGGATTCGATCGACTCGATGGACGGCGAGAGCCTGCTCAGGCTCGCTCTCGGTGATCCGGAGTCGGACGGACAGACAGATCGAGGAGCTTGAAATGGCCGCCGCCTCCATGGAGGACTACGTCAAGGCGCTGCGTACCTCTCTGAAGGAGACGGAGCGGCTCCGGGCGGAGAACCGCGAACTCACCGCGGCGTCACGCGAGCCCATCGCGATCGTGTCCATGGCGTGCCGCTACCCCGGTGGGGTCCGGTCACCAGGAGAGCTCTGGGACCTGATCGACGCAGGAGCGGACGCAGTCACCGCGTTTCCCGCCGACCGCGGGTGGCGTGTGGACACGGCCGACGAGGCCGCGTCCGGTGGATTCCTCGACGGCGTCGCCCAGTTCGACTCCGGCTTCTTCGGCATCTCCCCGCGCGAGGCCCTGGCCATGGACCCCCAGCAGCGTCTCCTGCTGGAGACCTCCTGGGAGGCGTTCGAGCACGCCGGGATCCTGCCGCCCCGGCTGAAGGACAGCCGCACGGGCGTCTTCGTCGGCGCGGCGCCGTCGGGCTACGGCATGGGCCTGCAGGCGACCGACGCCGGGCAGGCGTACACCCTGGCCGGCGGCGCCACGAGCGTCCTGTCCGGCCGTGTCGCTTACGCCTTCGGCCTGGTCGGCCCGGCCGTCACCATCGACACGGCATGCTCCTCGTCCCTGGTTGCCATGCACCTGGCTTGTCAGGCCCTGCGCGCCGGCGAGTGCTCGCTGGCCCTGGCCGGCGGCGTCACCGTCATCGCCACCCCGGACGTCTTCGGGGCCTTCAGCGTCGAGCAGGGCCTGGCCGCCGACGGCCGCTGCAAGTCGTTCGCCGCCGCCGCCGACGGGACCGGCTGGGCCGAAGGCGTCGGCCTGGTGCTGCTGGAGCGGCTCTCCGACGCCCGGCGCAACGGACATCAGGTGCTGGCTGTGGTGCGGGGCAGCGCGATCAACCAGGACGGTGCGTCGAACGGTCTGACGGCGCCGAACGGCCCGTCGCAGCAGCGCGTGATCCGCCAGGCGCTGGCGAACGCCCGGCTGACCGGCGCAGACGTCGACGTGGTCGAGGCCCACGGGACGGGTACGCGGCTCGGCGACCCGATCGAGGCGCAGGCGCTGCTGGCCACCTACGGCCGGGAGCGGCGCGACGGCGGCGAGCCGCTGTGGCTGGGTTCGGTGAAGTCGAACATCGGGCACACGCAGTCCGCGGCGGGCGTCGCGGGCGTGATCAAGATGGTCATGGCGATGCGGAACGAGGTGCTGCCCGCGACGTTGCACGTGGACGAGCCGTCGCAGCATGTGGACTGGTCGGCGGGTGAGGTCGAACTGCTCACCGAGTCGCGCCCGTGGCCTGCGTCGGACCGTCCGCGGCGTGCGGGGGTCTCGTCGTTCGGCATCAGCGGCACCAACGCCCACGTCATCCTCGAACAGGCTCCGGAGTCCGCCGAGTCGAAGCCGGTCCCCGCACCGTCGGCGATACGTCCCGGGCCGGTGCCGTGGCTGGTGTCGGCGAAGTCGGCGGACGCGTTGCGTGCGCAGGTGGAGCGGCTGCGGGAGTTCGTGGCGGAGCGTCCCGAACTGGATCCGGTGGACGTCGGCTGGTCGCTGGCCACCACCCGGGCCGCACTGGAACACCGCGCGGTGCTTGCCGGGGACATGACGCTCGCCACGGGTGTCGCAGACGAGGGCCGGACCGCGTTCCTGTTCACCGGGCAGGGATCACAACGCACCGGCATGGGCATGGAGTTGTACCAGGCGTTCCCGGTGTTCGCGGAAGCCTTCGACGCGGTCTGCACACGCCTCGATGCCCGGCTGGAACGCCCGCTGCGTGACGTCCTCACCGACGGCACCGACCTCGACCACACCGTGTGGGCCCAGGCCGGCCTCTTCGCCCTCGAAGTCGCCCTGTTCCGACTGGTGGAGTCCTGGGGTGTGGTCCCGGACGTACTCCTGGGACACTCCCTGGGCGAGATCACCGCCGCCCATGTCGCCGGAATCCTCGACCTGGACGACGCGTGCGTACTGGTCGCGGAGCGCGGCAGGCTCATGCAGGCGCTACCCGCCGGTGGCGGCATGCTCGCCGTCCAGGCGACCGAAGCCGACGTCACGGACTCCGGCCTGGACATCGCCGCCGTCAACGGACCCCACTCCGTGGTCCTGTCCGGCCCCACCGAAGCCATAGAGCGCTACGCGGCCCAATGCACCGAGCAGGAACGCCGGTTCACCGTCCTGTCCGTGTCGCACGCGTTCCACTCGGCCCTGATGGAACCGATGCTGGACGAATTCGCGACCGTCCTGGCCGGCCTGGACTTCCACCCTGCCCGGATCCCGGTCGTCTCGAACCTCACCGGAGCCGTCCCCGATCCCGGGCTGATGCAGGAGCCCGGGTACTGGCTGCGGCAGGTGCGGCAGCCGGTCCGCTTCGCCGACGGCCTCGCGGCACTCGAAGCCATGGGCGTGACACGCCATGTGGAGTTCGGGCCGGACGGCGTGCTGTCGGCCATGGCCCAGGACAGCGCCACCGCCGCCGAGTTCATCCCCATCCTGCGCAAGGACCACGAAGAGACCGCTACCGCCCTGACCGCGATCGGCCGCCTGTGGACCTCCGGCGCCGACGTCGACTGGACGGCGGTGTTCGCCGGCCGGGGCGGCCGGGCGGTCGAGCTGCCGACGTATGCCTTCCAGCGCGAGCGGTACTGGCCGAAGGACGTGACGCACGCGGTTGGTGGGCAGACGGCGGACGCCGCCTTCTGGGACGCGGTCGAACGTGAGGACCTGGAAGAACTCGCGGGTCTGGAGTCGGCGCTGCCCGCGCTGTCGGCATGGTGGCGGCAACGCCGGGAACGGTCGACTCTCGACTCATGGCGCTACCGGATCGTCTGGAAGCCCCTCGACCTGCCCTCCGGCGAGTCCCTCGAAGGAACCTGGCTCGTCGTCACGTCCGGACCGGCCGATGACTTCGGCGCCCGGCTGCGCGCCGCCGGCGCACAGGTCGTCGAGCTTGCCGTCGGCGAGGAGGACACCGACCACGAACGGCTCGCCGTCCGCGTCCGTGAGGTCCTCGACGGTGCGCGGCCGTCCGGCGTGCTCTCGCTGACCGGCCTCGACGACCGGCCCGTTCCCGGCACAGTACTGCCCGTGGGGGCCGCGCTGACGGTCGCGCTGGTCAAGGCGATGAGTGCCCTCGGTATCACGGCGCCGCTGTGGACGGTTACCTCCGGCGCGGTCAGTGTCGGCCGGTCGGACCGGCTGGAGCACCCTGGGCAGGCGCAGGTGTGGGGTCTGGGCAGGGTGGTCGGGCTGGAGCTGCCCGCGCTGTGGGGCGGTCTCATCGACATGCCCGGCACACTCGACGACGCCGCGGGCTCGCGGCTTGTCGCGGCCCTGGCGTCGGGCGCCGAGGACCAGATCGCGGTCCGGGGCCCGGGTGTGTACGCCCGGCGGCTGGTGCGGGCAGGTGCCGTCGACGGTTTCGCTCCGGGCGGGCCGGACGGCGAGTGGCGCGGCCGGGGAACCGTTCTCGTCACGGGCGGAACAGGTGCGCTCGGCACCGAGGTGGCACGCTGGCTGGCGAGGTCCGGGGTCGAGCATCTGATCCTCCTGTCACGGCGCGGCCGCGAGGCGCCCGGGGCCGACGAACTGGTCGCCGAGCTGGCGCTCCTGGGTGCGACGGCATCGGTACTGGCCGGTGACGTCGCCGACCGGGAGTTCGTACAGCAGGCCCTGGAGCGGGTTCCGGCCGGATCGGCGCTGACCGGGGTCGTGCACGCGGCGGGCGCCGGCGATGTGACTCCCCTCGACACAGCTGGTGTCGACGACTTCGCGCGAGTCGTGGCCGCCAAGGTCGGCGGCGCGATGTGCCTGGACGAGGTGCTGGACGACACGCCGCTGGACTTCTTCGTGCTCTTCTCCTCGATCGCCGGGGTGTGGGGCAGCGGTGGCCAGTCGGCGTACGCCGCGGCGAACGCCTTCCTGGATGCGCTGGCGGTCACCCGGCGGGCCCGGGGCGTGGCGGCCACGGCGGTGTCGTGGGGCGCCTGGGCCGGCGCCGGGATGGCCGGCGGGCCCGAGATGGCGGCACTGCTCCGTCGTCGCGGGCTTCGTGTGATGGCCCCGGAGCTGGCCGTGGCGGCGCTGGGGCAGGCGCTCCAGGCCGACGACACCTGCGTGACGGTGGCCGACGTGGAGTGGGCGGCGTTCGCACCGGCCTTCACCGTCGGTCGCGCGCGCCCGCTCATCGACGACATCCCCGAAGCCCGGCCGGTCCTCGAAGCGGCCTCGGCGGCCGAGCCGGGCGATGCGTCCCCGCTCGCGCGGACGCTGGCCGCCCAGCCGGAGAACGAGCAACTCCGGTTCCTGCTGGACGTCGTCCGGCGCCACGTCGCGGCCGTCCTGGGCTACCGGGTCGGGACCGATATCGCTGCGGACGCCTCGTTCAAGAATCTCGGCTTCGACTCTCTCACCGCGGTCGAACTCCGCAACCGTCTCACCGCGGAAACGGGGCTCTCCCTGCCCGCAGGCCTGGTCTTCGACCACCCCACGCCACAGTCCCTGGCCGCCCGGCTGCGCATCACGCTCCTGGGCACGCGGCATGCCGGTGACGAGCCGGCCGCCCCGGCGAGCGTCACCGGGGACGAGCCCGTCGCCATCGTGGCGATGAGCTGCCGGTACCCGGGCCAGGTCGCCTCGCCCGAGGACCTGTGGCGACTTGTCGCCGACGGCGTGGACGCGGTGACGGGCCTCCCCGGCGACCGGGGCTGGCCGCAGGCCGACCCGTCCGCAGCGGCATCGTGGGCAGGCGGCTTCGTGACCGGCGCGACGGACTTCGACAACGGCCTGTTCGCCGTCTCCCCACGCGAGGCCTTCGCGATGGACCCGCAGCAACGGCTGCTCCTCGAAGTGTCCTGGGAGGTGTTCGAGCGCGCCGGAATGTCGCCCCGCGCCGTGCACGGCACCCGGACCGGCGTGTTCGTCGGCACCAGCGGCCAGGACTACGTCGGCATCCTGGCAAGCGGAGAGCAGGACACCGAAGGCCATCGCGGCACCGGGAACTCGGCCTCGGTCCTGTCCGGCCGCATCGCGTACACCTTCGGGCTGGAGGGCCCGGCGGTCACGGTGGACACGGCGTGTTCCTCGTCGCTGGTGGCCCTGCACCTGGCTGCCCAGACCCTGCAGAGAGGCGAGTGCGACCTGGCCCTGGTCGGAGGGGCGACCGTGATGTCGACCCCCACCGCGTTCGCGGAGTTCTCACGGCAACTGGGTCTGGCCGACGACGGCCGGTGCAAGTCGTTCGCGGCGGCTGCGGACGGCACCGGGTGGTCCGAGGGCGTCGGTGTGCTGCTGGTGGAGCGGCTGTCGGACGCGCAACGCAACGGACATCAGGTGCTGGCTGTGGTGCGGGGCAGCGCGATCAACCAGGACGGTGCGTCGAACGGTCTGACGGCGCCGAACGGCCCGTCGCAGCAGCGGGTGATCCGCCAGGCGCTGGCGAACGCCCGGCTGACCGGCGCCGACGTGGACGTGGTCGAGGCCCACGGGACGGGTACGCGGCTCGGCGACCCGATCGAGGCAGAAGCGCTGCTGGCCACCTACGGCCAGGAGCGGGGCGATGCCGACGAGCCCCTGTGGCTGGGCTCCATCAAGTCGAACATCGGGCACACCCAGTCCGCGGCGGGCGTCGCGGGCCTGATCAAGATGGTCATGGCGATACGGCACGGAGTGCTGCCGGCGACGCTGCACGTGGACGAACCCTCTCCTCAGGTGGACTGGTCGGCGGGTGCGGTGGAGCTGCTGACCGAGGCGCGTTCCTGGCCGCAGTCCGGCCGTCCGCGCCGTGCTGCGGTGTCGTCGTTCGGTATCAGCGGTACCAACGCGCACGTCATCCTCGAACAGGCTCCGGAGTCCCTCGAGCGGGAGCCGGTGGCCGAGCCGCCGGTGGTACGTCCCGGGCGGGTGCCGTGGGTGGTGTCGGCGAAGTCCGAGGCGGCATTGCGGGCGCAGGTGGAGCGGCTGCGGTCGTTCGCCGCGGAGCGGCCGGAGGTGGATGAAGTCGACGTGGCCTGGTCGCTCGCGACGACGCGAGCCGGGCTCGAGCATCGTGCGGTGCTGGCCGGGGACACGACACTGGCCACCGGGGTCGCCCGAGAGGGCCGCACCGCGTTCCTGTTCACCGGTCAGGGTTCGCAGCGTGCGGGCATGGGCCTGGGGCTGTACGAGGCGTTCCAGGTGTTTGCCGATGCCTTCGACGCGGTGTGTGCCCGGTTGGACGTTCGGCTGGAACGTCCGCTGCGCGAAGTGCTGACCGACGGGACCGACCTGGACCGGACGGCGTGGGCGCAGGCGGGTCTGTTCGCCCTTGAGGTCGCCCTGTTCCGGCTGGTGGAGTCGTGGGGCGTGACCCCGGACGTGCTACTGGGGCACTCCCTGGGTGAGATCACCGCCGCGCACGTGGCCGGGATCCTGTCCCTGGACGATGCGTGCGTGCTGGTCGCTGAGCGGGGACGGCTGATGCAGGCGCTGCCCGCCGGTGGAGGCATGCTCGCCGTCCAGACCGCCGAAGCCGACGTCGCGGACTCCGGTCTGGACGTCGCCGCCGTCAACGGCCCGAACTCCATAGTCCTGTCCGGCACCTCCGAAGCCATTGAGCGGTACGCGGCCCAATGCGCCGAGCGGGGCCTCCGGTTCAACGTGCTGTCGGTGTCGCACGCGTTCCACTCCGCGTTGATGGAACCAATGCTGGACGAGTTCGCGAGCGTCCTGTCCGGCTTGACCTTCCACCCCGCCCGCATCCCGGTCGTCTCGAACCTCACCGGTGCCATCGCCGAGCCCGGCGCCATGCAACAGCGGGAGTACTGGCTGCGGCAGGTGCGGCAGCCGGTGCGTTTCGCCGACGGTGTCACAGCCTTGGAAGCGATGGGCGTGACCCGCTACCTGGAACTCGGCCCCGACGGTGTCCTGTCGGCCATGGCCCAGGACACCACCGCCGAAGCCCAGTTCATCCCCGTCCTGCGCAAGGACCACGAAGAGACCGCTACCGCCCTCACGGCGGTCAGCCGCCTGTGGGCGTCCGGTGCCGGCGTCGACTGGACTCAGCTGTACGCCGGTTGGGGCGGCAGGGTGGTCGATCTGCCGACGTATGCGTTCCAGCGTGAGCGGTTCTGGCCGGAGTTCTCGCTGACGGGCGCTGCGGGCGGTGGCGGTGATCTGGTCGACGCGGCGTTCTGGGATGCGGTGGAGCGGGAGGACCTGGAGGAGCTCGCGGGTCTGGAGTCGGCGCTGCCGGCCCTGTCCGCCTGGCGACAGCGTCACCAGGAACGCTCGACCCTGGATTCCTGGCGTTACCGGGTCACGTGGAAGCCGCTGGACGGTCTCTCGTCGTCGGCGGTGCTGACCGGGGTGTGGGCGGTCGTCGGCACGGAGGACCCGGAGGTGTCCGCCGCGTTGGAAGCCGCGGGCGCGACCGTGGTCGGAGTCCCCGCCAAGGAAGTGTCAGGGCTGCCTGATGTGGCCGGTGTGGTCCTGTCCGCGTCCGGTTGGGCGGAGACGCTGGCCGTGGTGCAGGAGCTGGATACAGCGCCGGCCCCGTTGTGGGTGCTGACGCGTAGCGCGGTGTCGGTGGGTGGTTCCGACCGGATCGGCGATCCGGACCTGGCGACGGTGTGGGCTCTAGGCCGGGTCGCGGCACTGGAACTGCCGGCCCGCTGGGGTGGTCTCATCGACCTTCCCGAGGTCCTGGACACCCGGGCCGGTGCCCGGCTGGTGAGTGTCCTGGCCGATGGTGGTGAGGATCAAGCCGCCGTGCGTGGGTCCGGGGTGTACGGCCGCCGTCTGGCGCGTGCGGTGCCGACGGCTGTGGTCGGCGAGGGATGGCAGCCCTCGGGCACCGTCCTGGTCACTGGTGGCACCGGCGCGCTGGGCGCGGAGGTGGCCCGCTGGCTGGCCGGCCGGGGTGTGCAGCACCTGGTGCTGACCAGCCGCGGCGGCGTGGCCCCGGACGGTCTGGTGGAGGAGCTGTCCGGGCTGGGCACACAGGTCACGGTCGCCGCCTGCGACGTGGCCGACCGGGATGCCCTGGCCGCGGTGATCGACGGTGTTCCGGAGCTGACCGGCATCGTGCATGCGGCCGGACTCGACCTCCCGCAACGGATCGAGGAGGCCACCCCCGAGGCATTCGCCTCCGTTCTGCAGGCAAAGGTCGACGGAACCAAGCATCTGGACGAGCTGACTACGGATCTGTCGCTGGACCTGTTCGTGGTCTTCTCCTCCATCGCCGCGACGTGGGGCAGCGGCGGCCAGTCGGCGTACGCGGCAGGCAACGCCTTCCTCGACGCCTGGACACAGCACCGGCACGACCGCGGCCTTCCGGGGACGTCGATCGCGTGGGGCCCGTGGGCCGGGGCCGGCATGGCGGTCCAGGGTGAGGCTGAACAAGCGCTGCGTCGACGTGGGTTGCTGCCGATGGATCCGGCCTTGGCGGTCCGGGCCCTGGCGGCAGCGGTGGACGGCCGGGAATCCTGCGTGACCGTCGCCGACATGGACTGGTCGGTGTTCACCCCGGCCTTCACCTCCTCCCGCCCCAGCGCCCTGCTCACCGACCTCCCCGAAGCAACCGAAGTACTCAAGACCACACCGAGCGACGGCGCCGAACCGGGCCTGCGACAGCGGCTGTTGGACGCACCCGCCACGGAGCGGGTCCGGATCGTGCTGGACATGGTGCGGGACCGGGCCGCCACCGTACTGGGACACGCGGGCGCGGAAGCGGTCGAGCCCGGCAGGGCGTTCCGGGACCTGGGCTTCGACTCGCTCATGGCGGTCGAACTGCGCAACCTGCTGACCACCGACACCGGACTGTCGCTGCCCGCGACCCTGGTCTTCGACCATCCCAGCCCCACCACCCTCACCGACTACCTGCTGTCACAGTTCTTCGACGGGTCCACGACACAGCCGGACATGTCCCTGCCCGTCCTCGCCACCAGGAACGACGAGCCGGTGGCGATCGTGGGCATGGCCTGCCGCTACCCCGGCGGTGTGACATCGCCGGAGCAATTGTGGGACCTCGTCGCCGCCGGGGCGGACGGGATCACTCCGTTCCCGGACGACCGTGGCTGGCCCACCGGTCTGGTCGACGCAACCGCCGCGGTCGGCGGATTCGTTCACGACGCGGACGAGTTCGACGCCGCCCTGTTCGGCATCAGCCCCCGAGAAGCCCTCGCGATGGACCCCCAACAGCGCCTGCTGCTGGAAACAGCGTGGGAGACCCTCGAATCAGCCGGCATGAACCCCCGGTCCCTCAAGGGCCACAACGTCGGAGTCTTCGCCGGCGCCTCCCCCTCCGGATACGGCACCGGAGTCACAGGCGCGGAGGGACACCTGCTGACCGGCACCGCAAGCAGTGTGATCTCCGGCCGCCTCGCCTACGTCTTCGGGCTGGAAGGCCCGGCCATGACAGTCGACACCGCGTGCTCCTCCTCCCTGGTCGCCCTGCACCTGGCCGCCCAGGCACTACGGATCGGTGAATGCGACCTGGCACTCGCCGGCGGCGTGACCGTGATGGTCTCCCCGGGAGCATTCGCCGAATTCGACCGCCAGGACGGCCTCGCCTCCGACGGCCGCTGCAAATCCTTCGCCTCGTCGGCCGACGGAACAGGCTGGGCCGAAGGCGTCGGCCTCCTCCTCGTCGAACGACTCTCCGACGCCCGCCGCAACAACCACCACATCCTCGCCGTCCTACGCGGCAGCGCCGTCAACCAGGACGGCGCCTCCAACGGACTCACCGCACCCAACGGACCCTCCCAACAACGCGTCATCCACCAAGCCCTCACCAACGCCCAACTCACCGGCGCCGACATCGACCTCGTCGAAGCCCACGGCACCGGCACCCGCCTCGGCGACCCCATCGAGGCCCAGGCACTTCTGGCCACCTACGGCCAGAACCGTGACGAGGGCAACGGACCCCTCTGGCTCGGCTCCATCAAGTCGAACATCGGCCACACCCAGGCCGCCGCCGGTGTCGCAGGCATCATCAAAATGATCATGGCCATGCGGCACGGCCTCATGCCCGCCACCCTCCACGTCGACCAACCCACCCCCCAAGTCGACTGGACAGCCGGAGCGGTGGAACTCCTCACCGAAGCGCGTGCTTGGCCCGACACCGACAACCGGCCCCGCCGCGCCGCCGTCTCCTCCTTCGGCATCAGCGGCACCAACGCCCACGTCATCCTCGAACAAGCCCCCGACCCACAACCCCAGCCGACCCCCGCAACACGACAGGCACCAGGGCTGGTGCCCTGGGTGATCTCGGCGAAGTCCGAGCCAGCACTGCAAGCCCAGATCGAACGCCTGCGATCCTTCGTCACCGATAGCCCTCAACTTGGCACCGGCGACGTGGCTTTGTCGCTCGCGACCACTCGCGCCACGTTGGAGCACCGCGCGGTGCTGACCAGGGACACGACCCTCGCCACCGGTATCGCCCGAGAGGGACGGACCGCGTTCCTGTTCACCGGGCAGGGCTCGCAGCGTGCGGGAATGGGACTGGGCCTGTACGAGCAGTTCCCGGTCTTCGCCGAGGCCTTCGACGCGGTCTGCGCACGGCTCGACGTCCGGCTGGAGCGCCCGCTGCGCGAGGTCCTGACCGATGGCGTCGACCTGGACCACACCGTGTGGGCCCAGGCGGGCCTCTTCGCCCTTGAGGTTGCCCTGTTCCGACTGGTGGAGTCCTGGGGTGTGGTCCCGGACGTGCTCCTGGGCCACTCCCTGGGCGAGATCACCGCCGCCCATGTCGCGGGAATCCTCGACCTCGACGACGCCTGCACCCTGGTCGCCGAACGCGGCCGCCTCATGCAGGCCCTGCCCGAGGGCGGCGGCATGCTCGCCGTCCAGGCCGCCGAAACCGACGTCGCGGACTCCGGCCTGGACATCGCCGCCGTCAACGGCCCGAACTCTGTTGTCCTGTCCGGCACCACGGAAGCCATCGAGCACTACGCGGCCCAATGTGCCGCCCGCGGCCTGCGATTCAACGTCCTGTCGGTGTCGCACGCGTTCCACTCCGCCCTCATGGAACCGATGTTGAAGGAGTTCGCCGACGTCCTGGGCGGGCTGACGCTCCATCCGGCGGAGATCCCGGTCGTCTCGAACCTGACGGGTACGATCGCCGAACCCGGGCTGATGCAGGACCCCGAGTACTGGCTGAACCAGGTGCGGCAGGCGGTGCGTTTCGCCGACGGTGTCACAGCCCTGGAAGCGATGGGCGTGACCCGCTACCTGGAACTCGGCCCCGACGGCGTTCTCTCGGGTATGGCCCAGGACACTGCCGCCGATGCCGAGTTCGTCCCCGTCCTGCGCAAGGACCGCGATGAGACAGAAACCGCGCTCACCGCGATCAGCCGCTTGTGGGCCTCCGGCATCGAAGTCGACTGGACGGCGGTGTTCTCCAGTTGGGGCGGCCGCGTGGTCGGCCTGCCGACGTATGCGTTCCAGCGTGAGCGGTACTGGCCACAGCCGGGTGTGACCGGCGGGGACGCGGGTGCGCTCGGGATCGAGGACGCCGGGCACGCGCTGCTGGGCTCCGTGGTGGCCCTGGCCGACGGAGACGGCGTGCTCCTCACCGGCCGCCTGTCGGTGGAAGCCCAGCCATGGCTGGCCGACCACCTCGTGCTGGACCGCATCGTGGTCCCCGGCACCGCACTGGTGGAAATGGCACTGCGCGCCGGCCAGGAAGCGGACTGCGGCCTGCTCCGCGAACTGGTACTGCGTGCGCCCCTGGTGCTGCCGGACAGCGGCGGCGTCCAGATCCAGATACGGGTCGATGATCCCGACCCCTCGGGCGACCGACCGGTCCACATCCACGCCCGCGCCGAAGGCACGGACGAGTGGACACTGCACGCGACCGGCTCGCTGGCAGAACAGACGGGCCCACACGCTGACTTCGACCTGAGTGTGTGGCCGCCGCAGGGCGCGGACACGGTGGACGTCGATGGTTTCTACGGGGCGTTGGCCGGGGTGGGCTTCGGTTACGGTCCGGCGTTCCAGGGTGTGCAGGCGGCCTGGCGCGACGCATCCGGTGTCTACGCCGAGGTGACGATCGAGGAGTCGGTGGACGGGTTCGGTATCCATCCCGCCCTGCTCGACGCCGCACTCCACCCCTCCGGCCTGATCCCCGGCGACGACACCGAGACCCCCGGGCCACGGTTGCCGTTCGCATGGACGGGTGTGGAGCTGTTCGCGGTCGGAGCGACCACCCTGCGGGTGGCGATCCGCCCTGAGGGCGAGGGCATCACCGTGCAGGCGGCCGACGGGACCGGTGCGCCGGTCGCCGTCGTCCACTCTCTGGTGTCGCGGGCGGTGTCGGCGGAGCAACTGTCGTCGGCCGGGCAAGTGGATGACGCACTGTTCGCGGTGGAGTGGGTGACGTTGCCGCCGGATGCTGCCGCTTCCGGCGACGCGGCGGAGGTTCCGGCGTGGACGGTGCTACCGACCGGTGACGGTCCCGTGGAGCAGGTGCTGGGTGAGGTCCTGCACGGCGTGCAGGAGTGGCTGAGCGAGGAGCGACCCGACCACGCACGCCTGGCAGTGGTGACGTGCGGCGCCATGCCTGCCGATTCCGATGCGGGCGATGTGGTGGGTGCGGCAGTGTGGGGCTTGGTGCGCTCGGCGCAGACGGAGCACCCGGACCGGATCGTCCTGGTCGACACCGACCCGACCACCGAAGAACAACTTGACCTGGCCCTGTTGACCGGTGTCGACGAGCCCCAGGTCGCCATCCGTGACGGTGCACTGTTGGTGCCTCGCCTGACCCGGGCCGTGAGCGGTGGACTGGTGCTGCCGGACCACACCTGGCACCTGCTGCCGGGAGCGGACGGAACGCTGGAGTCCCTCCACATCGAGACGACCGGCACGCCGCCGCTGGACTCCGGCCGGGTACGGATCGAAGTTCGCGCGGCGGGCGTGAACTTCCGTGACGTACTCATCGGGCTGGGAATGTACCCGGAACCGGGAACCATGGGCTCGGAAGCAGCCGGTGTGGTCGTGGAAACCGGCCCCGGTGTCGACGACCTCGTTGTCGGGGACCGGGTGTTCGGGTTCTTCGACGGCGGGTTCGCCGCCGAGGCCGTCACCGACCGCCGTCTACTGGTCCGGGTGCCCAAGGGCTGGTCGTGGGCGCAGGCGGCAGCAATACCGTTGGTGTTCGCGACGGCCTGGTACGGACTGCGGGACCTGGCCGGGGTCAAGTCCGGTGAGTCGGTACTGATCCACGCAGCCGCCGGCGGCGTCGGCATGGCCGCCGTCCAACTGGCCCAGCACTGGGGACTGGAGGTCTACGCCACCGCCAGCCCCGGCAAATGGCCCACGCTCATCGCCAACGGAGTCGACCCCACACGGATCGCGTCCTCCCGCGACCTCGCCTTCGAGGAACACATCCGCACCGCAACCGGCGACCGTGGAGTCGACGTCATCCTCAACTCCCTGGCAGGCGAGTTCGTAGACGCCTCACTGAGGCTGCTGACGCCGGGCGGCCGGTTCATCGAGATGGGCAAAGCCGACGTCCGCACCGGTCTCGACGTCCCGTACTACCCGTTCGACCTGTCGGATGCAGGCACAGAACGCATGGGCCAGATCCTCGCCGAAGTTGTCGCCCTCTTCGAACAAGGCATCCTTGAACCCTTGCCGCTGACGGTGTGGGACGTACGCGAAGCCGTCACCGCCTGGCGTCACATGGCGCAGGCCAAGCACACCGGCAAGAACGTCCTGTCCTTCCCTGCCCGTCCGAACCCCGACGGCACCGTACTGATCACCGGCGGCACCGGCACCCTCGGCGGACTCCTCGCCCGCCACCTCGCCACCGAACACGGCATCCGCCACCTCCTCCTGCTCTCCCGCCAGGGCCCCAACGCCCCCGGCGCCGCGCAACTGGTCACCGAGCTCTCCGAACTCGGCGCCCAGGCACGGATCGTGGCCTGCGATGCCGCCGACCGCGACGCCCTCGCAACCGTCCTCGCGGACATCCCTGCCGAGGTTCCACTCACCGGCGTCGTTCACGCAGCCGGTGTCCTCGACGACGGCGTCTTCACTGCCCTCACCCAGGAACGCCTCGAAACCGTCCTGCGGGCGAAGGCCACCGCCGCCGCAAACTTGGACGAGCTGACCCGCAACACGGACCTCGCGATGTTCGTCCTCTACTCCTCGGCGTCGGCGACTTTCGGTACTCCGGGTCAGGCCAACTACTCCGCTGCCAACGCCTACCTCGACGCCCTCGCTGTCCGTCGTCGCGCGGAGGGCCTGCCCGGCCTCTCCCTCGCCTGGGGCATGTGGGAACAGACCAGCACCATGACCGGCGGACTCGCCCACACCGACCGAGCCCGCGCCACCACCGCCGGCACCACCCTGTCCACCACCCAAGGCCTCACCCTCTTCGACACAGCCCTCACCCACCCCACCGCACACCTGGTACCGATCAATCTCGATCTCGCCTCCCCGCATTCCTCCGATGCCGAGATTCCTCCAATGGTGCGCGGGCTCCTGCGCCGTCCGGTGCGGCGCGCCGTCGGCACGGCGGCTCAGGCGGGGCCGTCGCTCGGGGAGCGGCTCGCCGGGATGCCCGCCTCCCAGCGGGACTCGGTGCTGCTCGACCTGGTGGTCGCCTCCTCGGCCGTAGTGCTCGGGCACGCCTCGCCCGAAGCGATCGGGGCGGACCGGCCGTTCAAGGATCTTGGGTTCGACTCACTCACCGCGGTCGAACTGCGCAACCTGCTCAACGGCGCGGCAGGGCTGCGGCTGCCGGCCACGCTCGTCTTCGACCACCCGACTCCGGCCGCGTTGGCCAAGCGTCTGTTGGACGAGCTCGTGCCGCAGGACAGGACACCGGCCGAGACGCTGCTGGACGAGTTGGCGCGGATCGAGGCAGGGCTCGCCGAACTGACGGCCCGGGAGACCGGGCTGACGGCCGGGGAGCGGACGACGGTCCGCTCGCGGCTGGAGGTCATGCTCGAGCGGATCCAGGGCGGGGACCGGCGGCCGGACGGGGCCGACGGCCGGGATCTGGAGACCGCCACGGCCGACACCATCTTCGCGCTGATCGACGAGGAACTCGGGGGCTGAGACCGGAGTTCCGGAACTCCGGGTTCCGGGGTTCCGGAACTCCGCAGTTCCGGGTTTCCCGGCGTCCACTTGGCGGGCAACCGGACCAGGAGCCGAATTACGACACCGGTACCGCCCGAGTCAACCCGTAACCCCTCCGTAGGGGGCACTCCCTCGCGGTAGGGGTTGCTGGCCTGATCCCACCCCCGGAAAATCACTTCCGATCCTTCAAATAACCCACACACGGGTGCGGTGTCGGGCACAAACGCCTGCGGCGCGGGATACAAATGCCACACAAAGGGGTCGGGAAATGACGACTGCGCAGGACGACACCGGTTTGTGGATCCGCCGGTATCATCCGGCACCGAACAGTGACGTCAGGCTGTTGTGCCTGCCGCACGCCGGCGGCTCCGCCAGCTTCTATTTCCCGGTCTCCCGGGCTCTTTCGCCGGACGTCGAAGTCCTGGCCGTGCAGTATCCGGGCCGCCAGGACCGGCGTTCGGAGCCGAACATCGAAGATCTGCCCTCCCTGGCGCGGGCGATCCTCGGCACCCTGGACGGCTGGCTCGACAAGCCGCTCGCGCTGTTCGGGCACAGCATGGGCGCGACGGTCGGCTTCGAGCTGGCGCGCATGCTCGAGCAGGAACGGGGCGTGACTCCGGCCTGGTTGTTCACCTCAGGGCGTCGGGCTCCGTCGATGCCGCGGGACGAACGGATCCACCTGCAGTCCGACGCGGGGTTCATCAAGGAACTGCAGCGCCTGCAGGGCACCGACGGCAACATCCTCGGCGACGAGGAGATGCTGCGCATGATCCTGCCGGCCACCCGTTCCGACTACCGGGCGGCGGAGACCTACGACTACGTGCCCGGTCCCCCGCTGAACTGTCCGGTCACCGCCTTCGTGGGCGACGACGACCCGAAGGCCACGATCGAGGAAGCACGGGCCTGGCAGAACCACACCGGCGCCGATTTCGACTTCCACGTCTTCGACGGTGGGCATTTCTTTCTCACGACGCATCAGACCCGACTGCTGAAAATCATGCGGAGTCAGTTGCAATCCCTGTCGTCCCCTGCAAACCCACCCCGAACCGGCCCGTAACGGGCAAAGGATCTGCCCGGAATCACCCGGGAGGAAACGTTCGGGCGCACAGGAAATCTCTGCGTCACTTTACGTTTACTTTAAGGAATCACACTGAAACGGAAGATTTCCGATACCTCCCGGATGTATCGAAACAGGCTCATGTCTTTGCGCTGAATACCTCGCACCCTGCGAAACGCGGCATCAAGCCGCAGTGATTGTGCGGGCCACCACCACCATGCGTGGGTGCGAAGGGGGACCGGTGGCCACAGGTGAGCTCACGGGGAGAGTAAGACTATGGTCCGTGTCGAATGGGATGCCGAACTGGCGGTGCTGCGCGCGTCTCTCGCCGCATGTGTCGTCGGCGCCGGAGGCTCGGTGGTCATCCGCGGCCCGGTAGGGGTCGGCAAGACCGAACTGCTGCGCAGTCTGGCGCGTGAGGCGGCCGCGACCGGGGTCGCCTACGTCGGCGCCACCGGGTCGCAGGCCGAGCAGACCAACCCGATGGGGGCGATGACGCAGATCTTCGCCGGGCTGGACCTGCAGGAGGAGGAGGCCGCCCGGGCCCAGCGGCTGCTGGAGGCCGGCGCGCTCACCTCCATGCTGAACGGCAGCTACGACGAGTCGACGGCCCAGGTCGTCGTGCCGGTCCTGCACGGGCTGACCGGCATCATCCTGGCCGCGGCCGAACGGGCGCCCCTGCTGATCGGCGTCGACGACGCCCACTTCGTGGACACGGACTCCCTGGAGTGTCTGCGGTACCTGGTACGCCGTATCGACCACGCGCCCGTCCTCGTCGTGCTCAACGACAACACCACCGTCCGGCCGGCGCGGCCGATGATCTGGGCCCAGCTGCTCAGCCAGCCGCACCGCCAGCTGATCCGCCTCAACATGCTTTCGCCGGTGGGCGTCGCCGCCGTCCTGCGGGCCGAGGCGATCGACCTCGGGGACAACACCCCGGGGACCCTCTACGAGGCGACCGGCGGCAGCCCGCTGCTGCTCATGGCATTCGTCGAGGAGCTCCGGGCGGCACAGGCGCGCCGCCAGGCCGGCCATCCCGAGACGTCGATACCGGCCTCCGGGCACATCTTCGGGCAGGCCGTGCTGAACTGCCTGATGCGCAGCGATCCGGGCCTCCTGCCGGTGGTGCGCGCCGTCGCCGCGCTGGACGAGGCGGTGCCCGCCGCTTTCCTGGCCGAACTGCTGGACTGGACGACCTCCGCCACCGAGTGGGCCCTCGATGCCGCCACCGAGGCCGGTCTGATCTCCAACGGCCGTCTGCGCCACCGGCGTTCCCGCGAGGTGGTGCTGGACCTGATGGGCCCGCAGGAACGTGTCGCGCTGCACGCCCGGGTCGCCGGGCTGCTGGACCGGGCGGGCGCCTCGCCGGTGCGCGTGGCGCGGCACTGGGTGGCCGCGCGTCAGCCCACGCCGCCCGGGTCGGTGCCGGTCCTGCTGAAAGCGGCCGAGCAGGCGCTGGCGGAGGACGACAGCGGCCTCGCCCTCGACTGTCTGCGGCTGACCGACCGCGAGGAGGCCCACCCGGACGCACGCGTGGGCATCGACGCCTTGCTGACGCGCGCGAAATGGCGGCTCGACCCCGTCTTCGCGGAACACCATGTGGACAGGCTCCTGGACGCCTTCCGGTCCGGGCAGCTCTCCGGCGAGG
Source organism: Streptomyces sp. NPDC059499 (assembly GCF_042749285.1). NCBI lineage: Bacteria > Bacillati > Actinomycetota > Actinomycetes > Kitasatosporales > Streptomycetaceae > Streptomyces > Streptomyces sp. NPDC059499. The sequence continues at coordinate 59,303 of NZ_JBHYTT010000023.1, read as the reverse complement.
ACTCCCTGGCGCTCGTCGCGCCGCTGGAGTGGTACGGCCGGCCGGCCGAGGCAGAGGCGGTGCTGGCCCAGGTCGAGGCGTCGGCCGGGCCCGAAAGACCCGACAGCTCCTCGGTTCCGCTCTACAACGCCCGCATGGCGCTGGCGTACTGGTATCCCGGAGTGGTCGAACCGGTGAAGGAGCCGCCGGCCGCCTCGTCAGCGCGGTCCGTCACCGCGGCCGGACCGAAAACGCTGGCTGCGGGCCTCGTCCACACCGTCCACACCTCCGGATACACCGACGAGGTCGTGGCCGACGCCAAGGCGCTGCTGCAGAGCTGCCGCCTGGAGGACCACACCCTCTATCCCATCCTGATCGCCCTCGAGACGCTGATCTTCGCGGACTGCCTGGACACGGCGGCGTCCTGGTGCGACCGCCTGCTCGACGAGGCGCGACGCCGGTCGGCACCCACCTGGCTGGCCGTGTTCTCCGGACTGCGGGCGATGGTGAGCCACCGCCAGGGCGACCTGGCCGAGGCCGAGGAGCATGCCCTCACGAGCCTCCGGCAGATCCCGCCCAGAGGGCTGGGCATACTGATCGGCATCCCGCTGTCCGTCCTGATCATGACGGCCACCCGGGCGGGCGAGAACGAACAGGCTCTCAGCCATCTGAACATGGCGGTGCCGGACGCCATGTTCCAGACCACGATCGGACTGCACTACCGGCGCGCCCGCGGCCACTACTACCTCGCGTGCGGCCGCCATGAGGCCGCGATCGAGGACTTCGAGGCGTGCGGAGACCTGATGCGCCGCTGGGGCTCGGACCTTCCGGGCCTGGTGCCGTGGCGCACCGACCTCGCCGCGGCCCGGCTGGCGGGAGGGCTCTCCGCCGGCACCCTGGCCGCCGACCAGATCGCGCTGCTCGGCACCCAGAACGTCCGTACCCGGGGTATCACGCTGCGGGTCCTCGCCGCCTCCAGCGAACCGCGCAGCCGGCCACCGATCCTGCGCGAGGCGGTCGAGCTGCTGCAGTCCGGCGGGGACCAGCTGGAACTGGCCGAGACCCTGGCCGTGCTGAGCAACGCCCAGCACGCCCTCGGCGAGTACACGCACGCCCGGGTCATCGGCCGCCGGGCGCAGCAGTTCGCCAGCCAGATCATGGTGACCGTGCCGGAGCAGCGGCAACGCCCGCCCGCGGAGACGAGCCCGGCGATCGCCTCCCTGGCGGACGATCCGGCCACCTTCGAACTCAGCGACGCCGAACGCCGGGTCGCCTCGCTCGCGGCTCAGGGCTGCACCAACCGGCAGATCGCCCGGAAGCTGTTCGTCACGGTCAGCACCGTCGAACAGCATCTGACCCGGGTCTACCGCAAACTGCGGATCAACAGCCGCTCGGACCTGCCGGCCAGCTTGCTCTCCTGGGCAGGAGACCCGACCTGACGCCGTCCCCGGCCTCCCGTCCGCCGGGCTTGCCCGAATGACCGGGCGGAGAGCTGCGGACGGAGGAAGCGCGGAGGAGGGCGGCTGACGGAGGGGGACGGAAGCACGGAGGGGGACGGAGGCGCGGAGGAGGGCGGAGGTGCGGAGGTTAGGGGTGTCCGGTAGGGGGCGGTCGTCATTACGTTCTCGAATCCGGGACGCCATGGCGAGGCGCGGTTAGGAGCTGGCACCGATGCGGCCGAGCGAACGACAGTTGCGGGCGCAGCTGGCCTTTTTCCACGACTTCATCCGGGTGCAGGCCGACCTTGGCGACCCGTACGCCAAGGTGCTGAGCGTTCCGGAGAGCCCGTACCCCCATTTCGAGGAGATCCGGGCCCGGGGGCTTCTCCATCAGAGCTCCATCGGCGCCTGGGTGACCGCGGACCACGGACTCGCCAACCAGATCCTGCGGGACCGGCGCTTCGGGGTCCGGAAGGCCGGCGGGGAGAAACTCCCGGAGTTCATCGGCTTCGACAACTCGCTGCTCGGTGCCGATCCGCCGGACCACACCAGGCTGCGCCGCATCGCGGCCCCCACCCTCAACCCCCGCATGGCCGAGGGCTGGCGGTCCCGTATCCAGGAGATCTGCGACCAGCTGATCGACGATCTCCTGGCCGAGGACGGGCCGTTCGACCTGATGACCGCTTTCGCGCAGCGGCTGCCCGTCGCCCTGATCGCCGACCTCGTCGGGATCCCGGACCGCTGTCGTGACGACTTCCACCGCATCAGCCGCCGGATGACGCCGCTGCTGGAGGGCGTGGTCACCTACGAGCAGACGCAGAGCACCGAGGCGGCGATCCGGGAGATCACGGAACTCCTCGTCGACGTCATCGCGCAGCGCAAGGCCGATCCGCAGGACGACATGATCACGCGGCTGCTGGCACTGGTCGACGAGGGCAGCATGAGCATGGCCGAGCTGGTGCCGATGGCGACCTTCGTTCCACTGGCCGGCAGCGAGACCACCGTCAACCTGATCGGCAACGGGGTCCTGGCGCTGCTGACCCACCCCGAGCAGTGGCAGTTGCTCGTCGAGCGGCCCGAGCTCGCGGCCGGCGTGGCCGAGGAGACCCTGCGCTTCGACCCGCCCGTCCAGCAGTACCGGCGCATCGTCCACGAGCGGCTCGAGCTGGCCGGCTGCACGCTGCCCGTCGACGCGGAGCTGGCGGTCATGGTCGGCGGGGCCAACCGCGATCCGAAGGTCTTCTCCGACCCGAACACCTTCGACATCACGCGCAGCGTCGGCGCCGACACCCTGGCGTTCTCCGCGGGCATCCATTACTGCATGGGCGCGTCGCTGGCGAAGGTCGAGGCGGAGGTCGCGTTCCAGGCCCTGGCCACGCGGATCCCGCAGCTGCGCCGGGCGGGCCGGATCCGGCGCGGTGGTTCATTCATCATCCGCGGCATGGCCGAGTTCCCGGTGGCGGCACGTTGACCCCGGGCGGGGCGGACGGCGGGCCCGGGCCGCACTCCTGGACCACGCCTGGCGGGCCGCCGTCGTCCCACCGCGCGGGCGGGTTTCGGCAGCTGTGATCGAGCGGATACTGCCACCGTCCGTCGTCGTGGCCGAGTCCTTCGGGGAGCCGGCCGGTATGTCGCTCCTGCCCGAGGAGGAACCGCTCGTCGCGGCGGCGGTGGAGAAGCGCCGGCGTGAGTTCACCGCCGTGCGGCACTGTGCCCGGCAGGCGCTGGGCGCGCTGGGGATGCCGCCCGGGCCGATCCTCAGCGGTCCGCGCGGCGCCCCGGTCTGGCCGGCGGGCGTGGTCGGCAGCATGACGCACTGCGAGGGCTACTGCGCGTCCGTCCTGGCGCGTTCCTCGGAGTTCTCCGCTCTCGGGGTGGACGCCGAACCGCACGGCCCGCTGCCGGAAGGGGTACTGGAGGCCATCGGGCTGCCGGGCGAGCGGGCCCGTACCGGGCAACTGTCCGCGGAGGCTCCGGCGGTCTGCTGGGACCGGCTGCTCTTCAGCGCCAAGGAGTCGGTGTACAAGGCGTGGTTCCCGCTCACCGGCCGCCCCCTGGGTTTCGAGGAGGCGGACATCGTCTTCGACCGCCGCGCCGGAACGTTCACGGCCCGCATCCTCGCCCCGCGTCCACCGGTGGCCGTACTGACCGGCCGGTTCCTGGTGGACCCGCGGCTGGTGTGCACCGGCGTCGCCCTTCCCACGACGCGCGGTGCGGCCGGCTGAGTCACTCCCCCCGCGCCCCGGCCGCCTTCAGCAGGCCTCGGTGCTGTGTGCGTTCTCCTCGTCCAGCGGCTCCCAGCAGGCGGCGTCCAGCAGCTCGGGCAGGTCGGTGCGCCGCTTGACGTCCAACTTCCGGTAGACCCTGGTCAGATGCTGCTCGACGGTACTCACGGTGATGAACAGCCTGCGGGAGATCTGCTGGTTGGTGTGCCCCCGCGCGGCGAGCGCAGCCACCCGCCGCTGTGCTTCGCTGAGCACGTCGCCGTCCATGTCCCGTGACTCCCCGGCGTGGCGGTGCGGCTCCTGGGCCGCCGCGCCTGGCCGGGTGTTGGACAACGTCTTCTCTGCGGCTTGCGACGGCACGGGCGCCGCCCACGGGATGTCCGTCGCGGCGGAGGCTGCCAGGTGCCGGGCGACCTCGCCCGCCTCGGCGCCCCGCTCGTACAGCATCTCGGCGGCCCGCCGGTGCAGCCTCCTGCGCTCCTCGGCCGGCATGTCGGAGACGACGAGGCCCTGGATGCGCGGATGGCGGAGCCGACCCGAATCGGTGAGGCCGGCACCGCGCAGCAGCCGCATCGCCGGCGCGGTGGAGTCCGGCGGAACGCCGAGGAGTCGGCCGAGCAGTTCGGCGGACGCCGCCCGGTCGAGCACGGCCAGGGCACGCGCCACCTGCCGGACTCCGGGCTCGTGCCGGTAGAGGCAGCGGAGCACCGCCTGGTCGAAGGCGTCGCTGGGAACCGGCCCGTGAGTGCCCGCCTCCGTCGGGCCTCCGGCCTTCTCGTCGAGGAGAGCGCGGACGAGGAGCGGGTTGCCGCCGGTGACGCCGAGGAGACCGGCGGCCGCATCGCGCGCCACACTCCCGGCCCGGCCGTAGGCATCACGTTCGACGAGCCGGGCGACGGCGTCGACGGTCAGCAGCGGCAGGGTGTAACGCCGGAAGGAGGGCTGGCTGAACAGCTCGGCTCGTAACAGGGGATGGGCCGGACGCAGCGTGCTGGTCTCGGCCAGCACGATCATGACGGGTGCCCGCCGGAACCGCCGGATCACGTACAGCAGGCAGTGGAGCGAGGCCGCGTCCACGTGGTGGAGGTCGTCCACGACGATGGCCACCGGGTGCTCGTCACCCAGGCCGGTCAACGAGGTGAACACTCCGTGCAGGACCCGCACCCAGGAGGTGTCGTCCGAGGGCAGCTCCTCGACGGCCCCGGCGCGGGTGAGCCGCTCGAAGGCGACTGCCAGGAGCTCGTCGGTCTGGGCAACCGCCTCCGGTTCCAGCGGCGCGCTGTGCAGGAGTTGCCAGATCACCCCGAGCGGAAGGCTGCGTTCCGTCCTGGATCCGGCGGCGCGCAGGACCCGCCCGCCCACGGAGGCCATCCACTCCCCGAAGACCTCCAGCAACTCGGTCTTGCCGCATCCCACCGTCCCGCTCAGGAGCGCCACCTGCCCGCGTCCCTGCTCCTGGCAGGCACGGTACGTCCGCCGCAGCCGGGCCAGTTGTTCCTCGCGTTGCACCAGCACTGTGCGCGTCAGCCTCTCTCACCCCGTGACGCCGAGGCTCCAGGCATCGTCGTTCGGTGCCCGTTCCCCGCCATTCAGCCGACTTACCGGCCGGCGTACGGCAGCCGTGTGACGCCTCCTCCTGCGTCAGCCCTCTGCCGTTCTTCCTGGTCCGCGTCGGAAGTCTTTCATCCGGTTGAGTCGCGGGACAACGGCCCGAGGGCCCAACGGGCTGGGCCTGGCGGTGGGTCCGCGGGCCCACGCGATCTCTCGGGGCGGTGGGACGGCGGGGTGCCCGAACGTCACAGTTGCGGGCAGTTGACGGAGCCGGACGGGTCCCCGCCGGACGGCAACGGGGCCCGGCCGGTGCGGCGTTACGTCAGAGGGACTGGGCGACCGGTGCGGGCAGGACCGGGCGCAGCCGGGCGGGCGGGCCGGAGCGGCGTCGCCATTCACGTGGGTAGCCGACCGACACCTCCTCGAACCGCACACCGTCGTGCCAGGTGGTACGGGGGATGTGGAGGTGGCCGTAGACGACGGTGCGGGCGTTGTAGCGCAGGTGCCAGTCGGCGGTCAGGTCGGTGCCGCACCACAGGGCGAATTCGGGGTACCGGAGGATCCTGGTCGGCTCCCGCACCAGCGGGTAGTGGTTGACCAGCACGGTGGGCAGCCCGGCACACTCCTCGTCGAGCCGCCGTCTCGTCAGCGCGGCGCGGGCCCGGCACCAGTCGTCGCGTCGCGGGTACGGGTCGGGGTGCAGGAGGAACTCGTCGGTGCAGACGACGCCGGTCTCCTCCGCCAGGGCCAGTGCCTGCTCCCTGGTGCGGGTGCCCGCCGGACGCCAGCTGTAGTCGTAGCCGACGAACAGGGGGGCGATCAGGACCGGATCGTCCCCGGCGTCCCAGATCGGGTACGGGTCCTCGGGCGTCACCACGCCGAGGCGGCGGCACAGCGCCACCAGATACCGGTAGCGTGCCTCGCCGCGGAGCTGCACCTCGTCGTCGCGCGGCGTCCAGAGCTCGTGGTTGCCGGGGGCCCAGATCACCTTGGCGAAGCGGCGCCTCAGCAGGTCGAGGGCCCATTCGACGTCTGCGGCGTACTCGCCGACATCGCCCGCGACAATGAGCCAGTCGCCTTCGTTCTCCGGGCGGAGCTCCTCGACGAGGGCGCGGTTCTCGGCGTACACCACGTGCAGGTCGCTGATCGCCAGCAGCCGTCGGACGTCGGACCCGGCCACCGAACCTCCCGTGCTCCCACGACAACCGACCCGCGGCACGTCCTGATCCGCGTCACCGGCACACGGCCGGGCGACCGACGCTACAGACCGCCGGGCGACCGGCACACCCCTATCGGGGAGCCCGGCCCCCTACGCGCGGCCGGCCCGGGAACGGGCGGGGCGGGCCCCTCGGAACGCGCCGCCGATATAGGGGTGCGGAACGGGTGCAACGCGCCCACGGCACCGTGCGACCGTGCGAGCCTACGGCGAACCGCAAGCCGTCAACGTGGTGGGTGACTATGACCGATGTGATGTGGACCGCCCCGGATCCCGCCGAAGCCCCGGTGAACCGCAAGCATCCGCGCGAGCAGGTCGCCGAACTCCTCGACACGCGGGAGCTGGCACGCGGCGGTACCGGCGACCGTGCCACCGCGGCCCAGCACGCCAAGGGCAAACTGACCGCGCGCGAGCGCATCGAACTGCTCCTGGACGAAGGCACGTTCCACGAGGTGGAGCAGTTACGCCGGCACCGGGCGACCGGCTTCGGGCTGGAGGACAGACGGCCGTACACCGACGGTGTGGTCACCGGGTGGGGCGAGGTGTACGGCCGGCTCGTCTTCGTCTACGCCCACGACTTCCGCATCTTCGGGGGCGCGCTCGGGGAGGCCCACGCGCAGAAGATCCACAAGATCATGGACATGGCCATCCAGGCGGGCGCGCCCCTCGTCTCCCTCAACGACGGCGCGGGCGCCCGTATCCAGGAGGGCGTCAGCGCCCTGGCCGGCTACGGCGGCATCTTCCGCCGCAACACCTGGGCCTCGGGCGTCATCCCGCAGATCTCGGTGATGCTCGGCCCGTGCGCGGGCGGTGCGGCCTACTCCCCGGCGCTCACCGACTTCGTCTTCATGGTCCGCGGCACCTCGCAGATGTTCATCACCGGCCCCGACGTGATCCACACGGTGACCGGTGAACGGGTCACCCAGAACGGTCTGGGCGGCGCCGACGTGCACGCGAGCGTCTCCGGTGTCGCGCACTTCGTGTACGACGACGAGCGGACGTGCCTCGACGAGGTCCGCTACCTGCTGTCGATGCTGCCGCTGAACAACCGCGAACTGCCGCCCGCCGCGCACACCTCCGACTCCCCGGACCGCGTCTGCGAGTCCCTCCTGGACCTGGTGCCGTCCGACAGCAACCGCCCGTACGACATGCGCGCGGTGATCGAGGAACTCGTCGACGAGGGCGAGTACCTGGAGGTGCACGAGCACTGGGCGAACAACGTGCTGTGCGTCCTGGCCCGGCTGGACGGCCAGGTCGTCGGCTTCGTCGCCAGCCAGCCCCAGTGGCTGGCCGGCGTCCTGGACATCCCGGCCTCCGAGAAGGCGGCCGGTTTCGTGCAGTTGTGCGACTCGTTCAACATCCCGCTGGTCACGTTGCTCGACGTGCCCGGGTTCCTTCCGGGGGTCGACCAGGAGCACGGCGGGATCATCCGGCACGGGGCGAAACTGCTGTACGCGTACTGCAACGCCACCGTGCCGCGCATATCCGTGGTCCTGCGCAAGGCGTACGGCGGCGCGTACATCGTGATGGACTCCCGTTCGATCGGTTCCGACCTGGCGTACGCCTGGCCGACCAACGAGATCGCCGTCATGGGCGCGGAAGGCGCGGTGGACGTCGTCTCCCGCCGCGAGATCGCCGCCGCCCCGCATCCGGAGACGACCCGGGCCAGGAAGATCCGCGAGTACCGGGACGAGCTGATGCACCCGTACTACGCCGCGGAGCGGGGCCTGGTGGACGACGTGATCGACCCCCGCGAGACCCGCTCGGTGCTCATCGGCTCCCTGCGCATGCTCAGCAGGAAACATGCCGACCTTCCCCAGCGCAAGCACGGCAACCCGCCCATATGACATCGACCGCGTTCGTCGGCCGCCGGACACGGATCCCAGCGTTCGGAGGAAGCCGGGTGCTCGTCCGGGCCAACCGCTTACGGTCCCGTGACGTGCCGGTCCGTCGGCGGACGATTCCGCTCCTTGCGTCCTAACGTGGCCGTATGCGTGTACTGGTCACCGGCGGTGCCGGGTTCATCGGTTCGGAGATCGTGCGGACGCTCGCGTCCGCCGGGCACGAGGCGGTGGTGCTCGACGTCCTGCTCCCCTCGGCGCACGGCGGCACCCCTGCGCCGCCCGGCGGCGACGGCGAGCTGATCGTGGCGGACGTACGGGACCGCGAGGCCGTGGGTCGTGCACTGCGGGGAATCGACGTGGTGTGCCACCAGGCGGCGATGGTCGGCCTGGGGAAGGACTTCGCCGACGCCCCGGAGTATGTCGGTTGCAACGACCTCGGAACAGCCGTGCTGCTGGCCGCGATGGCCGCGGCGGAGGTCCGGAGTCTGGTGCTCGCCGGGTCGATGGTGGTCTACGGGGAGGGCCGCTACACCTGTCCCCGTCATGGCGGGGTCCGGCCGGGCCCACGGGCGGAGGCCGACCTGGTGGCGGGCCGGTTCGAACCGCACTGCCCCGACTGCGGTGCCGAGTTGGAGTCCGGGCTGGTCACGGAGGACGCTCCCGCCGACCCTCGCAACGTGTACGCGGCGACCAAGCTCGCCCAGGAGCACCTCGCCGCGGCCTGGGCGCGCGCGACGGGCGGGCGCGCGCTGTCGTTGCGCTACCACAACGTGTACGGACCGGGGATGCCGCGCGACACCCCGTACGCGGGTGTCGCCTCCTTCTTCCGTTCGGCTCTGGCCCGGGGGGAGGCGCCCCGCGTCTTCGAGGACGGCGGTCAGCGGCGGGACTTCATCCACGTGCGGGACGTGGCCGCCGCCAACGCGGTGGCGCTGGAGGCGGTCGCGGGACGCGGACCGGGCAGTTTCGCCGCGTACAACACCGGGAGCGGTGAGCCGCACACCATCGGTGAGATGGCTGCCGTGCTGGCCTCGGCCCACGGAGGCGCGGAGCCGGTGACCACCGGTGAGTACCGGCTCGGGGACGTACGTCATGTCACGGCGGACTCGCGACGGCTGCGGGACGAACTGGGCTGGAAGCCGGAGGTCGGGTTCGCCGAGGGCATGGCGCAGTTCGCCGGGGCACCGCTGCGGGAGGCGGCCGCGGGTCTGTCCGTCTGAGGCTCACGCCACGGGCAGGGTCACCTCGAAGCAGCAGCCGCCGGTCACGTTGCGGACCTCCGCCCGGCCGGCGTGGGCCTCGACGATCCCCCGCACGATGGCGAGCCCGAGTCCCGCGCCGGCCGGCGGCGTACGGGCATGGCTGCCGCGCCAGCCGGTGTCGAAGACCCTGGGCAGGTCCTCCTCCGGGATGCCGCCGCAGCCGTCGGTCACCGAGAGGATCACCCCGCCGCCCGTGCGCTGCGCGGACACGGCGACGGTGCCGTCGGCGGGGGTGCGGCGGATCGCGTTGATCAGGAGGTTGCCCAGGACCCGGTTCATCTCCTTGCCGTCGACCTCGACGGGCACCGCCTCGATCCGGTCGCCGACCAGCCGCACGCCGTGCTCGCGGGCCAACGGGTCCGCGCCGGCGAGCGCGTCGCCCACCAGGTCGTGGACGGAGATCCGCGTGGGGCTCAGGGTGAGCGAGCCGGCATGGATGCGGGAGAGTTCGAAGAGGTCGCCGACCATGCCGTTCATCCGCTCCACCTCGGTGCGTATCTGCCGCAGGTAGCGCCCCGAATCGACGGCCACGCCGTCCTCCAGCGCCTCGGACATGGCGCGCAGCCCGGCGAGCGGGGTGCGAAGGTCGTGCGAGATCCAGGCGACGAGCTCACGCCGCGAGGTCTCCAGGGCGCGCTCCCGCTCGCGTGAACTGTCGAGCTTGGCACTGGTGGCGGCCAGTTCACTCGTGAGAGCCGCGAGTTCGGCAGTGGCCGGGGCCTCGGGGGGCGCGAAGGTGCCGCCGTCGCCGAAGGAGCGGGCGGCGAGGGTCAGATCGCGGCTCCTCGCCGCCACCCAGCGGCCCAGCAGCATCGCCGTGACGAGCGAGACGACGGCGGCCATGGCGAGGACGGTCGTGACCACCGTCAGGTCGTGCGGCGACAGGAACATCGCCCAGGCGACGGCCAGTGTCCCGGCGAGCATGGCGGTGACCGCCACGGCGGCCACGACAGTCAGCGAGACGACGAGCGAACGGCGCCGGGACAGCCGCAGCACCAGTGCCCCGAGCAGTCCGGCCGCGGCGGCGCCCAGGAAGGCGAGGAGCGCGATGAGGAGGATGTCGGTCATGACGGTGTTCCGGAGGCGGAATCGAGGGAGGCGTCGGTGGCGGCCCTGCCCGGGGGGAGGTCCAGGCGGTAGCCGACACCCCAGACGGTGCGGATCAGTTCCGGGCGGGCCGGATCGGCCTCGACCTTCCCGCGCAGGCGGCGGACGTGGACGGTCACGGTCGACAGGTCCCCGAAGTCCCAGCCCCAGACCCCGCGCATCAGCTCCTCCCGGGTGAACACCTGCCCCGGGTGGCGCAGGAGGAAGGCGAGCAGGTCGAACTCCCGCAGTGTGAGGGCCAGCGCACGGCCCTCCCAGGTCGCACTTCTGGCCGCGGGGTCGAGGACGAGACCCGCGCCTGCGAGCAGCGCGGAACGGCCTCCGGATGTCGCGGCGGCCCTGACGCGGCGGAGCACGGAGTCGACGCGCAGGACGAGTTCGCGCGGGCTGAAGGGCTTGGTCACGTAGTCGTCCGCGCCCGTCTCCAGACCGAGGATGCGGTCGTCCTCGTCGCCCCGTGCGGTCAGCATGATGACGGGCACCGGTCCGTGCGCCCGCATGCGGCGGCATACCTCGAAGCCGTCCATCCCGGGCAGCATCAGGTCCAGGACGGCCAGGTCCGGTCGACGGGTGGCGTACTGCTCGAGCGCGGCGGGGCCGTTCGCCGCCCGGGCCACCTCGTATCCGGCGCTGCTCAGGTATCCGGCGACCACTTCCGCGACGGTGGGGTCGTCGTCCACGACGAGTACGTGGCCGCGCCCTCCCGGTTCCGTACCGGTCGCCTGCCCGGGCTCCTCCTCCGCCGGGGGCATCCAGCCGGCGGGGAGGGGCGGCGGGGTGTCCGGAGTCGTCTGCATGTCCCCCACCTTGGCATCCGAGGCGCGGAGTCGGGGACGCCCGTGTGCCGCTGCCCGGCGACGTCCACGTTTCGTAAGAATCTGGAACCCGAATTGTCCGTTTTCTCTCCGTAGGGTGATCCGGGTGACCCTTCCTCCCGATACTTTTGCCCTCCATGCCGACGTCGTCCTGCCGTGTCTGGACGAGGCTGCCGCGCTGCCCGCGGTGCTGGCCGCGGTCCCTCGTGGCTGGCGGGCAATCGTCGTGGACAACGGCTCCACCGACGGCTCGGCGGAGCTGGCCCGGTCCCTCGGTGCGACCGTGGTACACGAACCCCGGCGCGGGTTCGGCGCGGCCTGTCAGGCCGGGCTCCTCGCCTCCGAGGCGGAGTTCGTCTGCTTCTGCGACTGCGACGGTTCGCTGGATCCCGGGCTGCTGCCCGGCTTCGTCCGCCGGGTCGCCGACGGTGAGAGCGACCTCCTGCTCGGCCGCCGACGCCCCGCGGAGCGCGGCGCCTGGCCGCTGCACGCGCGGGCCGGCAATGCGGCGCTGGCCCGCATGCTGCGCCGCCGCACAGGACTGCGGCTGCGCGACCTGGGACCGATGCGGGCCGCGCGCCGGGCCGATCTGCTGGCGCTCGATCTCACCGACCGGCGCAGCGGCTACCCGCTGCAGATGGTCGTGCGCGCGGCCGACGCGGGATTGCGGGTCACCGAGACGGATGTCCCGTACGCCGCGCGGACGGGAAAGTCGAAGGTCACCGGCACCTGGCTGGGCACCTGGCACGCGGTGCGCGACATGCGCGCCGTGCTGAGCGAGCCGCCGGTCCGGGCGGGGGCCTCTCGATGAGGGCGTCCGATCCCGGCGCCGCCCGTTCGGGGCCGGCCGGTTCGACGACCCTGCTGGTCATCGCCAAGGAGCCGCTGCCCGGCCGGGTCAAGACCCGGCTCACTCCGCCCTTCTCGCCCGTCGAAGCCGCGCTGCTCGCCGAGGCCGCCCTGGGCGACACCCTGCGCACCGTCGGCGCACTGCCCGCCACGCGGCGGGCGGTCGTCCTGGACGGGGCGCCCGGACCGTGGCTGCCGCCCGGCATCGAGGTGGTGGGGCAGAGCGCGGGAGGTCTCGACGAGCGGCTCGCCGCCGCGTTCGCCGCCTGCGCGGGGCCGACACTCCTGATCGGCATGGACACCCCACAGGTCACCGCGGCCGATCTGGCCCCCGTACTGGGCCCCGGCGCCTGGGACGGCTGCGACGCCTGGTTCGGCCCTGCCGAGGACGGCGGCTTCTGGGCACTGGGACTGGCCGAACCCGATCCCGAACTCCTGCGCGGTGTGCCGATGTCCGTACCCGAGACCGGTGCCGTGCAGCGGCGCAGGCTGGTCGATGCCGGGCTGGCCGTTCGCGATCTTCCCCTGCTGCGGGACGTGGACACGGCGGCAGATGCCGTGGCCGTCGCGGCCCTCGCGCCGCACGGGCGGTTCGCCGCCGAGCTCGCCCGGCTGACCGGGACGGCGGTCCGATGAGCCGCACGGGACCGGACCGCGGCGTGGTGATCCCGTCGCGCCCGGACGTCACCCCGTGGAGCACCGACCCGTACGCCGACGCCCTGCGCAACGGGCACGGGCCGCTCTTCCTCCGCCGTACGGACGGCTGGCTGCTGCCCCTCGACGTCGAACGCTGGTGCGCCGACGCGGACGCCGCGGACCTGTCGGCGCTGCGGCGGTGCGAAGGCCCCGTCCTGGACATCGGGTGCGGGCCCGGACGGCTGGTCGCCGCACTGGCGGCCCGCGGCCACCGCGCCCTCGGCATCGACGTCAGCGAGGCCGCCGTCGACCGCACCCTGCGGCTCGGAGCTTCCGCCCTGCACCGGTCCGTCTTCGAGCCGCTGCCGGGCGAGGGGCGTTGGGGCACGGTTCTCCTCGTCGACGGCAACATCGGCATCGGAGGCGATCCGCGGCACCTTCTGCACCGCACGGCGGACCTGCTCGCCCCGGGTGGGCTCCTCATCGCCGAGACCGCGCCGCAGGACATCGACGAACGGGTCCGGGTTCGGCTCGACGACGGACGCTCCTCCGGCCCCGGACCGGCGCAGACCGCCCCGTTCCCGTGGGCCCGGCTCGGCACACCCGCGCTGACGAGGTACGCCCTCCCCCATGGGCTGCACTCCGTCGATCAGTGGGACCTGTCCGGCCGCTCCTTCGTCTCCCTGCGGCGCGGCCGGACCGTCCGGACCACCAGGCAGAGCCCCGAGACGAGGAACAGCGCTGCCGTGATCAGCAGCCAGTTCCCCAGGAACACATCGGGGGACAGCCCGCTCGCCGGCTCGTAGCGCTCCGCCTGCCGGGTGATCAACGGGAACCACACGAGCAGCAGCAGTCCGGAGATGAACGCCGGCACGCGGACGAAGTTCACCGGGACGGAACGCGGGCGGAAGGACCTGCGCAGCAGCAGGTCCGCGGACGTGTACACCGGAACCAGCACCAGGTCGTGCACGAGGGCCGCGCCGACGAACCACACGATGACGCCGAGCGTGTCCCCCGCCAGCAGCCGTACGCCGGCGTATCCGGCCAGGGCGAAGGAAGCGGCCATCAGGACGAGGTGCAGGGCGCCCTCCCCGTACCGACGCCGCAGGAGGGTGCGGAGGTCCGTTCTCTTCACAGCTCTCCGAACGTCAGCCGGGTCACCCATTTGGTGTTGAGTACGCCGGGTGCGGCCGGGACGATGATCCGCGCCGGGTATCCGTGATCGGGTGACAGTTTCTCGCCGTTGACCTGCATCGCCAGCAGCGAACGCGGGTCCCGTACCTGGTTGTCGCGGAGCGCCGCCACGCGGAACGCCCCTCTGCGCTGCACCGATTCCACCAGCACCCCGGGTGGCTGGTCCGGGTACCCGGCGAGCGCCGCCAGGTCCCGCAGCCGTACGCCGCGCCACCACTGGTCGGAGGTGGACCAGCCCTCCACGCACGCGATCGGAAGCGCCGCGCTGTGCTGGCCCATGGCCAGCAACTGCTCCCGGGTGAACCGGAGGTCCCCGGCCGGCCCACTGACGGTGAGCCACCAGCCCTCCCCCGTATCGGCCGCGGTGACACCGACGGCGGCGGCCGTCTTGTTGATCTGGAAGCCGTTGGGTCCGGAGCCCGGCTCGGCGGCACCGTGCGGGGTGAGCACCGCGAGACGCCTCAGCGGTCCGTCGAAGCTCCGCCCGGCCGAGGTGACCAGGAGGACCGATGAGCCGGCACCCACCATGGCCAGCGCGCCGCGCCGGGACAGGGTCGGCGCGGCAGGAGCGGGGGCCTCCAGCCGGTCACCCCGAACCGTCCCGCTCAGTCCCCCCGACCGCAGCACCCGAACGGCCTGCGGCACCCGCAGGCCCGCATGGGCGAGGAACGCGGCGAAGAACACCCACGCCCCGTAGAAGTGCAACGGGTAGAAGGAGCCCGGAAACAGGTACTCCAGCTGGATGTTGAGCAGCCCGGTGAGGAACTGGAACAGCGCACCGCCCACGAGCAGCAGCAGCGAGATCCTTTCCAGCGCGTGCCCGAGGGAGCGGACCGGCGGCAGTGCGAAGAGTCTGGGAACCACCGACCACAGCTTTGCCAGCAGGACCGGGACGAGCACGACCCCCACGGTGACGTGGAGGCCCTGCGTCAGCCGGTACAGCCAGTGCGGCCCGGTCGGCCAGGCGAAGAGGTAGAAGCCGAGCAGACCCTTGCCGGGCGTCTTGTCGTTGACCGGATCCAGGTCCGGGTTGTAGGCGGCGTACGACAGCAGGCCCGTGACGAAGAGCAGCGTGATCCCGACGAGCAGGACGAGGCCGAGCACCGCGGTGAACGGGACTCCCCGTACGGGACTGCGCCAGAACCCGGGCGCCGAGGGAAGGCGTTCGGGGAGCGTCGCGGCCCGTCCGGACGGGAGCCGGAAAGGGGAATCGGGAGGTGTCGGACTGTTCCGACGGCGGTCGCCCATGTCCCGACGCTATGCCCGCGGGACCTGGGCGGGGCGGGTGCGACTCCTGACGAAACGATGACGTCACCCCTCGGAGCGTACGGGCCCGGCACCCGCCCCCTCCTGCCCGGAGGCCCACCGAAGCAGTCCGGAATCTGACGGTTCGGTGACGCGCCCCGCCGGCACCCGCCACCGCCGCCCCGCCGTGCGTACGGTGCCTGCGTGAAGACCGAGGACCGCACCGCGCACATCCCCGAGCCGACCGCACAGCGCTCCGGGCACCGCCGTGACCTCGTGGCCGTCGGCGCCGGCATCGTGCTGGTCACCGCCGCCGTGCTCGTCGGCCACGCCATCGAGAACGCCGACCACACCCTCTACGTCCGCTGGGCGCCCCTGCTGGCGACGTGGTACCCGCACGTCGGCCCCGGGACGGTGGCCGCCCCCGCCGTCGCCGTGGCCGTCGTCGTGTACGGCCCCGTCCTCGCCGGCCGGCTGCGCCTGCGGACCCTGCTCCTCACTTGCTACGCCGCCTCTCTCGCCTGGGTCTTCTCGCTCGCGCTGATCGACGGCTGGGAGCGTGGCATCGCCCGACGTCTCACCACGAAGCACGAGTACCTGGGAGTCATCGGCCGCTTCGACGACATCGGTGCCGCTCTGCAGGGCTTCGACGACCACATCCTGATCGGACCGCCGGGCAACTGGCCCGCCCATGTCGCCGGACACCCGCCTGGCGCCACCCTCACCTTCGTCCTGCTGGACCGCGTCGGGCTCGGCGGCGGCGCCTGGGCCGGGGTCTGGTGCATCGTGACCGGCGCCTCCGCGGCGGTGGCTGCCCTGATCGCCGTCCGCGCCCTGACGGACGAGCACACCGCCCGCCGCGCCGCGCCGTTCATCGTCCTCGCGCCCGTCGCGGTCTGGGCCGGCACCTCGGCCGACGGCTACTTCACCGCGGTGGCCGCCTGGTCCATCGCCCTGTTCGCCCTGGCCGCGACCCGCACGGTCCGCAGCCCGGCAGCCACTGCGCTGGGGGCGGGCCTGCTGTACGGCCTGGTCTGCTACCTCAGTTACGGTCTGACGCTGATCGCGCTCCCGCTCCTCGCCGTCCTCGTGCTGACTCGCACCGCACGGCCACTCGTTCCTTTCGTGCTGGGAGCACTGGCGGTACCGGCCGCCTTCACGCTCGCGGGCTTCAACTGGTGGGAGGCGTACCACCTGCTCGTCGATCGCTACCACCAGGGGGCGGGGGGACTCCGGCCGTACTCCTACTGGGTCTGGGCGAACCTCGCCTGCACCGCGATCGCCGTCGGACCTGCGACGCTCGCGGGCCTGCGCCGGACGGCGGAGGGTGTCCCCGGAGCCGTACGCGCCCTGCGGACCGGGACGACGGCTTCGCCGCAGCGCCTGGTCCTGTTCGTCTCGGCGGCGTTCCTCGCGCTGCTGGCCGCCGACCTGTCCGGGATGAGCAAGGCGGAGACGGAACGGATCTGGCAGCCCTTCATCCTGTGGCTGCTGCCCGCCACCGCCCTCCTGCCCGTTCCGCGCCGACGAGGCTGGCTGGCCGCACAGGCGGTCGTGGCTCTGACGGTCAACCACGTGTTCTGGACCGGATGGTAGGCACGGGGCCGGACCGGATGCGGCACGTCCGCGCGTCTGCTTGTGGCGGCAGGGCGTCCAGCCCTGTCCGTAAGGCTTGCCATCACCCTCATGTTTACGCAAACATATCCATGGCGGGGATTCCGGCCACCGTGCGCCGGATCGCTCGCGCACCCCCTTGAGCACAGGAGCAGCAGCACATGTCCGTTCTCCAGATCGACGACGGCGGATTCCGGCTCGACGGTGAACCCTTCCGGGTCCTGTCCGGCGGGCTGCACTACTTCCGGGTCCATCCGGCGCAGTGGGCAGACCGGCTCCGCAAGGCCCGCCTCATGGGCCTCAACACGGTCGAGACGTATGTCCCCTGGAACCTCCACCAGCCGCGTCCGGACCGGTTCCACATGGACGGCGGACTCGACCTGCCCGCCTTCCTCGGCCTCGCCGCCGCGGAGGGCCTCCACGTCCTGCTCCGCCCCGGGCCCTACATCTGCGCCGAGTGGGAGGGCGGCGGCCTGCCCTCCTGGCTCCTGGAGCAGCCCGGCATCCGCCTGCGCACCCGCGACCCCCGCTATCTCGCCGCGGTCGACGACTACTTCACCCGGCTCCTCACCCCGCTTCAGCCCTACTTCGCCACCCGGGGCGGGCCGGTACTCGCCGTGCAGGTGGAGAACGAGTACGGGGCGTACGGCGACGACTCCGCCTACCTGGAGCACCTCGCCGGCTCGCTGCGCCGCTGCGGTGTCGACGTGCCGCTGTTCACCTGCGACCAGCCCGCGGACCTGGAGCGCGGCGGGTTGCCGGGGGTCCTCGCCACGGCCAACTTCGGCAGCCGCTCCACCCAGAACCTCGCGGCTCTGCGCGCACACCGGCCGACCGGACCGCTGCTGTCCACGGAGTTCTGGATCGGCTGGTTCGACCGCTGGGGCGGCCACCACGTGGTCCGTGACCCGGACCGGGCCGCACAGGAGTTGGACGAGGCCCTGGCGGCCGGTGCCTCGGTGAACCTCTACATGTTCCACGGCGGTACGAACTTCGGCTTCACCAACGGCGCCAACGACAAGCACACCTACCGGCCGACCGTCACCTCCTACGACTACGACGCACCCCTCGACGAAGCCGGGGACCCCACCGAGAAATTCACCGCATTCCGCGAGGTCATCGCCAAGTACGCACCGGTCCCCGCTGAGCCCGTTCCCGCACCTGCCGACAAACTCGCCCTGGCGGCAGTGGCGTTGGACGAGAGCGCCGGCCTGCTCGACTGGGCTCCGAGCCTCGGTGACGCCGTCGAGTCCCTGAATCCGCTGACGATGGAGCAGCTCCGCCAGGACTTCGGATTCGTCCTCTACGAGACGGTCCTGGCGGCCGCCGGACCCGCCCTGCTCGAACTGGAGCACGTCCGCGACCGCGCCCAGGTCTTCCTCGACCGCCGGAGCGTCGGGGTCCTGGAGCGGGAGAACCACGAGCACGCCCTCTCCTTCACCGTGCCTCGCGCGGGCTGCGTCCTCAGCCTGCTCGTCGAGAACCAGGGCCGCGTCAACTACGGGCCGGGCATCCATGACCGCAAGGGGCTGCCCGGCGGGGTCCTGCTGGACGGCAGGGAACTCGTCGGCTGGACCAACCGGCCGCTGCCTCTGACCTCGCTCGACGGGCTGGGCTTCGCCGCCACCACCACAGCGCCGACCGGTCCGTCCTTCCACCGCGGGACCTTCGAACTCGCCGGTACGGCGGACACCTTCCTCCACCTCGACGGCTGGACCAAGGGCAGTGCGTGGATCAACGGTTTCGCACTGGGCCGCTACTGGTCCCGCGGGCCCCAGCGGTCCTTGTACGTACCCGCGCCGGTGCTCCGCGAGGGCACCAACGAGATCGTCGTTCTCGAACTGCACGCGGCCCGTCGCGCCCGTACCGTCGACTTCCGGGAGACCCACGACCTCGGCCCCACCGACGAGTAGAAACACGAGGTGCGGTCTCAGACGTCGGGGGGAGCGCCGCGCCGGCGCCCGTCGTTCTGGTGCGCGACCGCGTCGGAGAGCTGCGCGCACAGGCGCTCGATCTCTTCGTGCGTGCGGTTCCGTTCGGTGACGATCGCGGTGAGGAGCAGGGCGGTGAGGGAGACCGTGCCGTTGAACGCCTGGAGGGTCACCATGTTGGTGAGGAGGTCGTGGTGGGCGAAGGGGCCGGTCATCCGGCCGGAGGCGATGATCGCAAGCGTGGAGATCCCCAGGGCGCACGGTGCGGCTCCCGCACGTTCGAAGCGGAACGAGGCCCAGATCAGGAACGGGAAGACGAGGAAGAGCAAGGAAGAGCTGCTGGCATTGGTCGCCAGGTAGGTCACGGACAGGGTGCACGCCGCCAGTGCCGCCGCCTCGGCCCAGATCAGGGGACCGACGGCGGGTGGCCACCGGGCCCAACGGACCACGAGCAGGAAGGGGGTCACGATCAGCACGCCCATGGCATCACCCGTCCACCACACGGACCAGGTCGGCCAGAACCCTCTGGCCGGGAGGGCCCCTGACAGGACGAGAGTGCTGCTGCCTATCGTCGCACTGATCAGCATGGGGGCCAGGGCGCCGAGGAAGACCAGGGCGAGGGCATCCTGCAAGCGGTCGAGGTCGTTGCGGAAACCGGCGCGGGTCAGCAGCAGGTAGGAACAGATCGGGGCGAGGGTGTTGCCGACGACGATCGCCACCACGGACGGGACCGAGGGGCCGATGAAGATGTTGACCGCGAGGGCGCCGACGGCGATGCCGGGCCAGACCCTCACTCCGAACAGGAGCAGGGCGGCGACCGCGATACCGGTCGGAGGCCACAGGGGCGTGACCTGGCCGCGCACCAGCTGCTGGAGCAGTCCCAGGCGGGCGGTCGCGTAGTACAGGGCGGCGACCGCCAGGATCGTCAGAGCAGTGGCCCTGTGCCGCCTGAGTTGCGAGAAGTCCACCACATCAGCATCAGACACCACCCCCGGCGGTCAGCGCAGGACGGACGCGCCGACACCACGGTCATGCAGGCGGGCGGTACGTCTGCGTCCGTACTACCGGGTGCCCGGCCGACCCTCGTAGCGGACGACGAGGACGGCGGCGTCGTCATCGTGTCCGGTGCGGTCCGCGACCCGGATCACCCGCGAGGCCAGGACGTCGGGCGCGATACCGCGTCCGGCGCCCGCCAGCCCCGCCACCTCCGCCAGCCCCTCCTCGATCGGGTAGGCGGGCCCTTCCACCACCCCGTCGGTGAGCAGGACGAGGTAGCCGGGCTGCGTCAGACGTCGCTGCACCACGGGATAGCTCTGACCGGGCAGAATCCCCAGAGGGACCCCGCCGGCGTCCAGGGACACACCCGAATCGCCCGCGTCGGTGCCCCACACCATCGGGACGTGGCCGGCCCGGGCGATACGGAGATCGCCAGTCTGCGGTACGAGGCTCAGCAGGCAGCAGGTGGTGAAGAGGTCGCCGCCGAGCGAGATCAGCAAGTCGTTGGCGCTGCTCAGCACCTCCCCGGGGTCGGCCGTGACACTGGCGAGGGCCCGCAGACTGGCTCGAGCCTCCCCCATGAAGGCGGCGGCCTCCACTCCGTGACCCTGCACATCGCCGATGACCACCCCCGCCACCCCGTCCCTCATCGGGAAGGCGTCGTAGAAGTCACCGCCGACAGCGAGACCGTCCTGCGAGGGCGCGTACCGGGCCGCCAGCCGGACGCCCGGAAAATCGGGCAGTTCGGCAGGGAGCATGTGCCGCTGCAGCGCCATGCCGAGCTCCGCCCGGGCACGCTGGACCCTGACGTTCTCCAATGCCTGATCGACAAGGCGCCCAAGGGTGAGGAGGAGTTCCTGGGTGCTGTCCGGCGCTCTGCGGTGTCGGTACATGACATTCCTGAGGATTCCGGTCCCCCTGATCAAACCCTAGCCCGGTCGCCGCCACCTGGCACGGACGGCCGGCACCCGATCGGTCGCGGCGGGGGTGCGGTCCACCCCGCCGGCATGCGCCGTCGCCGTCCGCCTGCCGGGTGAGGCGGGCCCGTGGATCAGCCCGTCCGCCCCGCGAGATGTCCGACGAAGCCGTGAGGCCGCAGCCGGTGATCCGAAGAGGATCAGGCCTCCGTATACGGAGCCGTGCTTGCGCGCACGACCAGCCGGGTCGGCACCAGCGTCGTGCCGCCCTCCACGGCCTTCCCGCCCAGCTCCGCCAGGATGGCGTCGACGCACAGCTCCCCCACCCGTGCGAAGTCCTGGTGGACGGTGGTCAGGGGCGGGATGAAGGAGGCGCTCTCGGTGATGTCGTCGAAGCCCACGACGCTCATGTCCTCGGGCACGCGCTTTCCGCGCTCGTGGAGTGCCCTCAGCACGCCGAGTGCCATCTGGTCGTTCGCCACGAACACCGCGGTGCAGTCGGGCTCGTCGGCCAGCCGGAGGCCCGCCTCGTAGCCGGATGCGGGAGCCCAGTCGCCCCGCAGCAGGGGTGGCACCTCCCGCCCCTCCTCGCGCAGTGCCGCCTCCCAGGCGACCGCGCGGCGGCCCGCCGCGAACGACTCCTCCGGGCCTGCCAGGTGCCAGACCGTACGGTGCCCGAGTTCGAGGAGGTGGCGCACCGCCGTACGGGCACCCTGGTGCTGGTCGGTGTCCACCACATGGAACCGGTCGCCGGCGTCCGAGTCCACGACGACGACGGTCACATGCGGCGGCAGGGTCAGCAACGCCGTGTCGAGCAGGTGCACTTCCATGATCAGGACGACCGCGTCGACCGCGAGTTCGTCGAGCCGCGTGAAGGCTCCCCTGACGTTGTCCTGGGTCGGGGCGTCGATCGGGATCAGCGTGACCGCGTACCCCGCGTGCGAGGCGAACTTCGCGATGGCTTCCAGGGTCCGCACGTTGCCGGTGCTGGACAGGCTCATGGTGATGACGCCGATGGTCCGGAAGTCGCCGCGCTTGAGAGCGCGGGCGGCGCTGTTGGGCCGGTAGCCGAGCTCCTTCATGGCGTCCAGCACCTTCTGCCGGGTCCGGTCGATGACGGCCGGGTCCCCGTTGGACACCCGGGAGACCGTCTGCGACGAGACGCCGGCGACCCGGGCGACGTCAGCCATCGACACCCGGGGCTGCCTGCCTTTCGCGGCGCGCCGGCCGCCCTTGTCCGCCGTCTCCGCACGAGCGGCCGCGTCTTTCTCCGTCACCGGTCTTCCTTCCATCGACTCCCACCCCATGCTTGACGACCCCCAACGGGAGTGTCACCATCACGCTACCGATGATTACGTAAACATTTCTCATCGGGCACCGCCTGATCCGGCCGCTTCCGGCCCGAAGGCCCTCGTCCCTCCTCACAACGGACCGGTCGGTCACCGACACAAGGAACCAGTCATGACGCTCCTGCCGACTCCGGCGAAGGCACTACCACCACCCCGCCTGCGAGCGCGCTCCCGCCTCCGCAGGCAGGCCCTCGTCGGGTGGGGGTTCGCAGGTCCGTTCGTCGCGGTCTTCGGCCTCGTCTTCCTTGCGCCGATCGGATACGCGCTGTACCTCAGCCTCTTCCGCGACCGGCTCATCGGCGGGAACTCCTTCGTCGGCATGGACAACTACCGGCAGGCGCTGACGGACCCGCAGTTCTGGGAAGGACTGGCCAGGGTCGGGCTGTTCCTGGCCGTACAGGTGCCCGTCATGCTGGGCATCGCACTGCTGGTCGCGCTGGCCATCGACAGCGGGCGTCTGTACGGCAAGGCCTTCTTCCGCATATCGGTCTTCCTGCCCTACGCCGTACCCGCGGTCGTCGCGAGCCTGATGTGGGGCTTCATCTACGGAACCCGGTTCGGGCTGGTCGGCAACATCAACGACGCCTTCGGTGTCACCCTTCCCGACCCGCTCTCCCCCGCACTGGTGCTGGCCTCCATCGGCAACATCGTGACCTGGGAATTCGTCGGGTACAACATGCTGATCTTCTACTCGGCGCTCAAGGTCGTTCCCCGCTCGCTCCACGAAGCCGCCGCGATCGACGGCGCCGGCGAGTGGCGGGTCATCACCGCGGTCAAGCTGCCGGCGATCCGCGGCGCCCTGGTCATCGCGACGATCTTCTCGGTCATCGGCAGCTTCCAGCTCTTCAACGAGCCGAGCATCCTGCAGAAGCTCGCCCCGAACGCGATCACGAGCGACTTCACCCCCAACCTCTACACCTACTCGCTGTCCTTCTCCGGCCGGCAGCACAACTACGCGGCCACGGTGGCGATCGTGATGGGCGTCATCACCGCGATCATCGCGTACAGCGTCCAGCTGCGCGGAATGCGGAAGGGCTGAGCCATGACCACGAACCTCGCCGGAGTCGACGCGAACGCCGCGGACCCCGCCGGCCCCGCGCGCAGCTCCCGGAAGGCCGGCCGGCCACCCCTGCGGCCCCGCCGTCGCCCCCACACCCCGCTCAACCCCCGCCCCAGCATCCCGCTGACCCTCGTGACCGGACTGGTCCTCCTCTACACACTGCTTCCGCTGGCCTGGCTGGTCATCAACGCGACCAAGGACCAGAAGGGTCTGCTCGACTCCTCGGGCCTGTGGTTCGGCGAGGACTTCACCCTCTGGGACAACATCTCCCGGACGCTGGCCTACGACGACGGTGTCTTCGTCCGGTGGCTGCTCAACACCCTGCTGTACGTCTCCGCGGGAGCGGGCGGCGCCACGATCCTCGCCGTCCTGGGCGGATACGCCCTGGCCACGTACCGATTCCCCGGCCGCCGCGCCGTGTTCGCCGTCGTCATCGGGGCCGTGGCCGTGCCGGGCACGGCGCTCGCGGTGCCCACGTTCCTGATGTTCAGCAGCATGGACCTGACGAACACCCCGTGGGCCGTCATCATCCCCTCCCTGATCTCCCCGTTCGGGCTCTACCTGATGTGGGTGTTCGCCGCCGAGGCCGTACCCGCCGAACTCCTCGAGGCGGCCCGCGTCGACGGCTCCGGCGAACTGCGCACCTTCTTCCGCATCGCGCTGCCGCTGCTGATGCCAGGGGCGGTCACCGTGCTGCTCTTCTCCATGGTCGCGACCTGGAACAACTACTTCCTGCCGCTGATCATGATCAAGGACCCGGACTGGTACCCGCTCACCCTCGGACTCAACGCCTGGAACGCCCAGGCCCAGACGGCGGGCGGCGAGGCCGTATTCGACCTCATCATCACGGGATCCCTGCTCACGATCGTGCCGATCGTCGTGATCTTCCTCCTGCTCCAGCGGTACTGGCAGTCCGGTCTGGCCGCAGGCAGCGTCAAGGAGTGAATCCGCCCCCACGCGCGCCCTTCCCTCCCCCTTCCCCGAGCACCGAACCAGGAGCACCACGCATGAGGACACACAGCACTCGCCGGCTTCTCGCCGCCGTCGCCGCGGTCTGCGCCATCACCCTCGCCGCGACCGCCTGCGGCTCCTCCGATCCGGCCGAGGACGGCGGCGGCGCGAAGGACGTCGCGTCCGCGCTGGCGAAGGGAGGGAAGATAACGGTGTGGGCCTGGGAACCCACGCTCAAGACGGTGGTTGCCGACTTCGAGAAGAAGTACCCGAAGGTCGACGTCGAACTCGTCAACGCGGGCACCGGCGACAAGCAGTACACCGCTCTGCAGAACGCCATCGCGGCCGGCTCCGGCGCCCCGGACGTGGCACAGATCGAGTACTACGCCCTCGGCCAGTTCGCGATCGGCAAGTCGGTGGAGGACCTCGCCGGCTACGGCGCGGCCGGCCAGGACAAGAAGTTCACCACCGGCCCGTGGAACGCGGTGAAGTACGACAAGGCCGTCTACGCCCTGCCCATGGACTCCGGCCCGATGGCGTTGTTCTACAACAAGAAGGTCTTCGACAAGCACCGCATCGAGGTCCCCACCACGTGGGACGAGTACGTCGAGGCAGCGCGCACCCTGCACAAGGCCGACCCCAAGATCTTCATCACCAACGACACCGGCGACGCGGGCGCCACCACCAGCCTCATCTGGCAGGCGGGCGGGCGCCCGTACAAGGCCGAGGGTGCGGACGTCACGGTCGACTTCACGGACGCGGGCACCAGGACGTACACCAGCACTTGGCAGAAGCTGCTGGACGAGGACCTCGTCGCGCCGATCACCTCCTGGAGCGACGAGTGGTACAAGGGCCTGGCCGACGGCAGCATCGCCACCCTGTCCATCGGCGCCTGGATGCCCGCCAACTTCACCTCGGGCGTCGCCTCCGCGTCCGGTGACTGGCGCGTGGCCCCGCTCCCCCAGTGGACCAAGGGCAGGACGGACAGTGCCGAGAACGGGGGCAGTTCCCTGGCCGTACCGAAGGCTGCCAAGAACAAGGAACTGGCCTACGCCTTCGCCGAGTTCGCGACCACGGGCGCCGGTGCCACGGCCCGCGTCAGCGAAGGCGCCTTCCCCGCCACTCGGGCGGACCTGGAATCGAAGACCTTCCTGGAGACCGCGTTCCCCTACTTCGGCGGCCAGCAGGCCAACAAGGTCTTCGCCGACTCGGCCCGCAACGTGGGCGGCGACTGGTCGTACCTGCCGTACCAGGTGTACGCGAACTCCGTCTTCAACGACACCGTGGGCGCGTCGTACGTCTCCTCGACCCCTCTGTCGCAGGGGCTGGAAGCCTGGGAGCAGTCCAGTATCAAGTACGGCAACGACCAGGGCTTCAACGTCAACAAGTAGTCCGGAGAACGAGGCGGCGGCTGTGCGGGACTTCTTCGGCACAGCCGCCTTCCCTGATGCGTCAACGGGTCTCCAGGGTTGACCGAGTGGGGACTTGGGTCCGCGGGAGTGCCGGTGAGCTGTGTGATGATGCACCGATGTCGACCGGCTCAGGGGAGAGACCGGGCAGGTGCGAAGGGGCGAACACAGCGTGCGCAAGGGTGGGGCATCCATACCGGACGAGGAGTGGGAGCGCTTTCTGCGGGAGGCCGAGGCGGGGACTCCGGGCGCGCCCGAGGAGCCGTCGGCGCGTGCCCGGATGGTGGCGCGGCGCCTGCGCGAGGAGCCCGGACGGCCGGAGGGGTGGCGAACTCACCAACCGCCGCGGTCGCGAACGGGAAAGGGCTGGTACGCGGTCGGTCTGCTGGTCGTGGTCGTCCTGCTCGTCGTGGTGATGGTTCCGGGGCGGGTGGCCGGGTGGTTCGGAATCGAAGGCGGTGGGAATGCGCCGCTCGCCGCCGAGTCGGAACGTCCGGACCAGCCGCCGGCCGACGAACCGGCGGCCCGACAGCCGACGTTGGAGGAGCCGTTCAGGGGATCGCCGGCGGAGCGGTGGGGCGACGGGACGGCATCCCTCGTCCTGCCTGCGGCGCGGGCGACCGGCTGGATGAGCAAGGAACAGGTCGCGCAGGCGCTCGACCGGACCCGGGACTTCCTCGCGGAGTCCAGCCTGGATCCTGGTGTGCTGCGCGGAGAGCGGCCGGGGAAGGCGATCGCGTTGATCAATCCGTACCAGCAGGACGTCAACGACTATCTGGCGACCGCGTTCCGCGCCCCGAGCCGGGAGAACAATCCTCTCAAGCTCTTCAGCCGTTTCGCGAAGACGGAGACGCGGCTTGTGGGAAACGTGGTCAGGACACGCGGACGGATCACGTACCAGGAGGGTGAGCGCGGCGCGGTCGAGGTAGCCACCGATGTCACGTACGTCTATCCGGTCGTAAGCGCTGCGGCGGGAAGTGACGAGGTCACCCGCACCGTTGTGCGCCGCGAGGTCGTCATGAGCTGGGACGACCCGTCGAAGGTGAAGATCAGGCCCGGGACGTTCTCCCTCGTCTCCTACAGGTCGGACACCACCAACGGCGGCTGTGACACCTACACCGGTTACCTCACCCCGGAGTTCAGGGCCGAACGCGCGGTCGCAGGTTCGGGGGACGGCCCCGAGGTCGACCCGTACGACCGGAGCACGTCGTTGGAGGCGCGCATCCGTGAGAGCGGCGAAGCGGGGTGCGGGAGAGCCACACGGCTGTGAGCAGGTGGGGCGGGCGCGTGGAACTTCGCCGGCGTCTGAACGACGGAGCCCTTCGGTCCGTACCACTGACGACGTCATGTATTCCGATGAAGGGAAAGCCGGCATGAGCGCATCGCAGGAGCGCAAGGTCCACCTCGGGCGCCGCACCGTCGTCGCGGCGGTCGGCGCAGCCGGAGTGGCCGCCGCACTCACCGCGTGCGGCGGCTCGAAGGACTCGGGCGGTTCGGACACGGTGCAGCCGGCCGGGGAGGGGGACGGTGCGAACGGGGGCGGCACGGTCCTCGCGAGCACCGCCGACATTCCCGAGGGCGGCGGAATGGTGTTCGCCGACCGGGGTGTCGTGGTGACGCAGCCCACGGCCGGTGAGTTCAAGGCCTTCTCCTCGAAGTGCACCCACCAGGGCTGCGCGGTGAAGGACATCTCGAACGGAACCATCAACTGCCCCTGTCACGGCAGCACTTTCGACGCGGCGACCGGCAGCGTCACGAACGGTCCGGCGACCCAGGCACTGCCGGCCAAGGAGATCAAGGTCGAGGGCGACTCGATCACGCTGGTGTAGCCGTAGGGGCGAGCCTGTACGGATCATCGCGGGGGAGTCGGAAGGCACCCCCGCGATGGCCTCGGCCTGCTCCACCCGGGTGGACTTCCGTCGGTGGAGCCTCCATGATTCCGGACACCGGGTCGGACAGCAGGAGAGGCACCCTCATGACCGTCACCCAGCGTCGCGGCCGTCGGATCATGATGACGGACCCGGAACGGGACACCTACCTCGGCGAGCAGCGCACCTGCCGGGTGGCCACGGTCTCCGCCGGGGGGATGCCCCACGTCGGGGCGCTCTGGTTCGTGTGGGACGGCACGTCCCTCTGGCTGTACTCGCTCACCCGGAGCCGGCGCTGGGCGCAGCTGCGGCAGAACCCGAAGACCGCGGTGGTGGTGGACGACGGGGTGGAGTACGGAGACCTGCGCGGCGTGGAGCTGTCCGGCGAGGTGGAGGTCGTCGGCGAAGCACCCCGTACGGGCGAGGTGTGTGCCGAACTCGATCTGCCGGAGCGGCTCTTCGCTTCGAAGTACTTCGGCCTGGACGCGCTGCCGCACGACGGACGGCACGCCTGGCTGCGGCTCACGCCCGAGGCTGTCACCTCCTGGGACTTCCGCAAGCTGGCCGGCCTCTCCTGAGACCCGGCCCGCCGTTACGGGAACCGGTACCGGATCACAGTGCCCGTCCCGCGTCACGCAGGGCCGCGACGGCTGCCCGGATCGACGGTCTCCGGTCCGCGTCCGTCCGCCACACCGCGTGGATGTGGCGTCGCATCTTCTGGCGCACGGGCACCATGCACACCCCCTCCGGGACCGGTCCGCGGCCGAGCCGGGGCGTCACACAGACGCCGAATCCGGCCGCGATCAGAGCGAGTTGGGTGTGGTGCTCGCCGGCGAGGTGCGAGATGCGCGGCTCGACACCCACGGACCGCAGGGTGAACATCAGCCAGTCGTAGCAGAATTCGCCCTCCGGCCAGGAGACCCACTCGTCGTCGGCGAAGTCCTCGAGGTCCACCTCCGTCCGGTCCGCGAGCGGATGCCCGGCCGGCATGGCGATGTCCGGTACGTCCTCGAGGAGTTCGGCCTTGGCCAGACCACCGGGCACCGGCAGTCGCTTGTTGCTCCAGTCGAGCACCACGGCCAGGTCCATGTCGCCCCGGAGCACGGCGCGAATGGCTCGCTCCGGCTCCAGCTCCACTGTGCGTACCTTCAGTTCGGGATGGTCCCGGCGCAGCGTGGTGAGGGCGGCGGGGAACAGCCCTCGCGCGGCGGTCGGAAAAGCCGCCAGTCTCACCTCACCCACCACCTCGCCGCGCTGGGCCTCGATGTCGGACTGGGCCAGCTCCACCTGCGAGAGGATCCGTGCGGCATGGTCGGCGAGCAGCTGACCGGCATCGGTCAGCCGGACGCCCCGGCCGTTCTTGGCGAGGAGCTGCTGGCCCACCTCGCGTTCCAGCTTGGCCATCTGCTGCGACACCGCCGACGTGGTGACGTGGAGGCCCTCGGCAGCGCCGCTCACCGAGCCGTGCCGGGCGAGGGCATCCAGGGTGCGCAAGCGCTCCAGATTCAACATGTAAGCAATGCTACGCGAATGGGGCCACCAGATCTCACTTGTCCTACGCGGTTCTTGTTGTCATCGTTGACCCCATGAGCGCTCCCTCCGCACCGGCGACGGTGCCGTCCACCAGCATCCCCCGGCCGGTCACACCCTCCCCCGGCCGGCGGCGGGCCGTGGACTGGCGCATCCGGTTCGTGGTGCTCTCCCTCATCTGGGGCTTCAGCTTCCTGCTCATCAAGGTCGGCACCCACGGGTACGCCCCCTTCCAGGTCACCTTCGGCCGGCTGCTGTTCGGTACGGCGGTGCTCGCCGTCGCCATCGCGGTGCGCCGCGAGCGGCTGCCGCGCTCAGGCCGGACCTGGGGCCATCTCTTCGTCGCCGCGTTCCTCCTCAACGCCCTGCCCTTCTCGCTCTTCGCCTACGCCGAGCTGACCATCCCGTCCACGCTCGCCGGGATCTGCAACGCCACCTCACCCCTGTGGGGCATGGCCCTCTCGCTGGTCGCGCTCTCCGAGGACCGGCCGACCCGTCGCCGCGTCGCGGGCCTCGGCCTCGGCTTCATCGGCGTGCTGACCGTCCTGGGCGCCTGGCAGGGCTTCTCCGGACTGGACTTCGGCGGTACGGCCATGGCCCTGCTCGCCTCGCTCAGCTATCCGATCGGCTGGATCTACGTACGCCGCACGCTGGCGGGCACCGGATCCTCGGCGCTGGCGATGACCGGTAGCCAGCTCTTCCTCGGGACTCTGCAACTGGCCTTCGTCACGCCGATGTTCACTTCACTCCCCGAGCGCTTCCCGCTGTTCCCGACGCTCTCCGTCATCGCTCTGGGAGCGCTCGGAACAGGGCTCGCGCTGCTCATGCAGTACGGCCTCGTCCAAGAGGTCGGCCCGACGACGGCCCAGATGGTCACCTACTTCATCCCGGTCATCGCCACCGCGGCCGGCGTGGCCGTGCTCGGCGAACAGCTGAGCTGGAACACCCCGGTCGGCGCCCTGGTGGTCCTCGCGGGTGCCGCACTCACCCAGAGCAGACCCCGTCCGTCCACCAAGCCCGCACGGGTGCCGGGGCGCCGCCCGTTCAGCCGTAGCTGATGGGCGCGGCCGGCCGCGCCGCGGCCGCCACCGCGTCCGCCAGGGGTGCGATGTCCGCCCCGGTCAGCGATGACACGGTCAGTCGCACCCCCTGCGGTGCGACATTCCGGAAGCGCGCACCCGGAGCAACCGCCCAGCCCGCGTGCAGCAGTCTGGCCACGGCGCCGGTCTCGTCGCCGACGGGGACCCAGACGTTCATCCCGCTCCGCCCGTGCGCCGGCACGCCACGGTCCTCCAGCGCCAGGACGAGCGCGTCACGGCGCTCACCGTAGGACCTCGCGACCGCGACGACGTCGACGGCGCCGGAGGTCCACAGGTGCACCACCGCACGCTGGAGCAGGGCGCTGACCCAGCCCGGCCCCAGACTCTGCCTGCCGGTCACACGGTCGACGGTCACCGCGTCCCCGGTCAGTACGGCGACCCGCAGATCCGGTCCGTACGCCTTGGCGACGGACCGCACGAAGGCCCAGCGGTCCGTGGATCCCACCAGCGGGTGCAGCGGCAGGTCGACGATGGCGTGACCATGATCGTCCTCGATCAGGAGCACCCCGGGGTGTCGCGCGAGAACGGACCGCAGCTCCTTCGCCCGGTCCGCCCCCACCGCCGCCCCGGTCGGGTTCTGCGCCCGGCCGGTCACGATCAGCGCCTTGACCCCCGCCCTCAGCGCACGCTCCACATCGCCGGGCAGCGGACCCTCGTCGTCCACGGCGACGGGCGCGGCACGCAGGCCGAGGGCCGGGACAAGATCCAGCAGGCTCCCCCACCCGGGGTCTTCGACGGCGACCGCGTCACCGGGTTTGAGGTGCGCCGACAGCACACGTTCGATTGCGTCGAGGGACCCCGAGGTGACCGCCACGGGCCCCGCGGGAACACCGTCGGCATCCAGTTCCGCCCGGACGTACGTCGCGAGTTCGGGGATCACGGGAGCGTCCCCGTACAGCCAGGGCTTCAGCGCGTTCGCCCGCGCGGCCACGGCCAGCGCTTCACCGAGGTCGGGCAGCAGGGTCGGATCGGGGTTGCCGGACCCCAGGTCCCGTACACCCGGTGGCGCGTCGATCCGGAGCGAGCCGCGGGAGGTACTCGCAGGGCGTTGCCTCACCCTGCTGCCCCTGCGCCCCGCGGTCTCGATCACTCCGCGCTCTCGGAGTGTCCGGTAGGCGGCGGCCACCGTATTCGGATTGACCCCCAGCACCGACGCCAACTCCCGCATGGGCGGCAGCACATGACCGGGGGCGAGCTCGCCCGAACCGACCCCGCGCTCCACGCTCGCGGCAATGTCCGATGCGCGCCGCCCACTGATCCGATACTCTCCTAGCACAAACATGATTATGCACTAGTGCAATGGAGAGCGCAATGCCGGACACCGTAACGCCCGACACCACCGGCCAGGCAGCCACCGCCCCGTACGAGCCGACCGGGCGCACGGTCCCGAGCCGGGCCAGGGAACGCGCTTCGTACGACCGGGAGGTCGTCCACTCGATACTCGACGAGGGCTACCTCTGCCATCTCGGGTTCGTCCGCGACGGGGCACCGGTCGTACTCCCGACCCTCTTCGGCAGGGTCGGCGAGCGGCTGTACGTGCACGGCTCGACCGGATCCCGGCCGCTCCGCACGGCGGGCGCGTCGGATCCGGGCCTGGCGGTCTGCCTGACGGTCACGCTCGTCGACGGCCTGGTGCTGGCCCGGTCCGCGTTCCACCACTCGATGAACTACCGCTCCGTGGTGGTGCACGGAGTCGCCCGTACGGTGACCGACCCCGAGGAACGGCGCGTGGCACTCGACGCCATCGTCGACCAGGTCGTTCCCGGCAGGTCGCAGGACTCCCGGCCGGCCGACGCGAAGGAGCTCGCCGCCACCGCGGTCATCCGGCTGGACCTCGACGAGGTCTCCGCCAAGGTCCGCACCGGAGGGCCGAACGACGAGGAGGCGGACCTCGCGCTGCCGTACTGGGCGGGTGTGGTGCCGCTGGCCCACGGCTACGCCGCACCGGTTCCGTCCGACGACCTCGACCCCGCCGTGCCCGTACCGGACTACCTGGCCGCTCTCTGACACGCCTCTCCGTGTGCCGGGCCCGTCACGTGGACGGGCCCGGCACCCGGGATCAGACGGGCAGGGCTTCCCGGCGCCTGCGGACGGCGGCGGCCGCGCCGCGCGCCTCGTCGAGTGCCAGCCCGGCCACCGCACCGAGCAGAAGCAGCGTGCCGATGACCGTGGCCGCGGTCAGCTGCTCCCGCAGGACGGTGACCGCGATGAAGGCCGCGCTCACCGGCTCCAGGAGCATGATCACGGACACGGTCGCCGACCGGACAGCGGCGGCTCCGGCGAAGTAGAGCGCATAGGCGAGCGCGGTCGGCACAGCCGCCACATAGACCATCAGCCAGAGCACCTGCCCCGTGGCGGCGGTGTGCGGCACGAGCCCCTCGGCCAGCGCCGCGGGCAGCAGACCGACCGCGCCGATACCGAACGCCCACGCGCTGGTGGAGAGTGAGTCGCCGGACGCGCCCTGGCGTCCCAGCCATCGGGTCAGCAGCGTGATCGCCGCATAGCCGGTGGCGGACAGCAGGGCCAGCAGCACCCCGACGGGCCGTACTTCGGCGGCCTCGCCGCCGAGCACGAGCACGGCGAGCCCGGCGAGGGCACCGGCGACGGCGACGAATCCGCCCCGGCCCAGCCGCTCCCCCATCAACAGCCGCGCGCCGACCGCGATGAGGACAGGTCCGGCCCCCAGGGTGACGACGGTCCCGACCGCGAGACCCGTCGCTTCGACCGCCGCGAAGTAGGCACTCTGGAACACGGTGAGACCGATGCCGGTCCCCAGGATGCGCAGCCGCCGGAGACGGCGGGACTCATGCGCGGCGCGCGGGCGACGGGGTCGCAGCACCAGCACGCCCGCCAGGAGTACGAGACCGCCGGCGCACCGCCAGAACGACAGGGCGAGCGGGCCGAGATCGCTGACCCGGAAGAGCAGGGAAGCGGCCGCGCCCGCGGTTCCCCAGGCGATACCGGCGACAACGAGATAGAGGAGGCTCCGCCCGACGGGCAGGCCGGAAACAGGGTGGGACACGTGTTTTCTCCGGAGGAAGAGGGGGTGGTGGTCGCTCGGCTCCGCACGCGGGCAGCGACGAACCGCTCGGGGACTGCCCGAGCCCGGTCTTCGTCAGGAGTGGCCGCGCGCGCTAGGCGACAGGCGGCGGAAGTACGGTCAGGTGCATGATCGCCACCCTACGGCGCGGTCCGGTTCCCGGACAACTCACCCTCCGCGACGGCGGAGCCGCCGCCGTCCTCACCGTCCGCTTCCTGCACTCCGGCGCCGGACGCCACCGGACCGGACGGCGGCCTGGGCGCGGCGGACTGCGCGATGAAGGCACCGATCAGCACCACACCGCCACCGACGAGCTGGGGCGCGGAGAGGTGTTCGCCGAGGAGCACCCAGGCCAGCACGGTCGCGATGACCGCCTCGAGGCAGGCGACAACACCGGCAACCTGTGGTGAGAGCAGCCGTACCGACACCACACCGGTGACGTAGGCGAGCACGGTCGCGAGCAGCACGATCCAGCCCAGCAGCACCCACGCGGGAACGGCGTTCCCGTTCATCTCGGCGCTCCCGCCCAGAGCCGCCCAGTCCATACCCCACGGCCTGGCCACCACGGTGAGTACCGCAGCCCCGACCAGCAGCCCGTAGGCGATCACGCCGAACGGATGCGGCGGCCCGGCTTCGGCGTCGCCGTGGCTTCCTCGGTCACGACTGCCCTGATCGGACAGGACGAAGTAGCCCACCTGACAGCACGCCGCTCCGAGCGCGAGCAGCAGGCCGACGGCGTCGAAGCTCAGTCCGGCCCACACCTCGACGACACAGGCGAGTCCGCCGACCGCGAGGACCACCCCGGCCGCGGCGGCCCGGGTGACGGGCCTGCGCTGCACGAATCGCACCCAGCCGAGGACCAGCGCGGGCGCCAGGTACTCGACGAGCAGGGCAACACCGACGGGGATACGGGAGATCGCGGCGAAGTAGAAGGCCTGCACGCCCGCGACGGCGAAGAGCCCGAAACCGGCCAGCAGGGCAGGCCGTTCACGCACCAGGTGCCGATGCCGCCAGGCGACGGGCAGCATGACGAGCGCGGCGCCCGCCACGCGTAGCCACACCACGTGCAACGGGTCGAGCCCCGCCTCGATCAGCGGCTTGGCCGCCACCCCTGAACCACCGAATGCGAGCGCCGAGACCAAGGCCAGGCCCAGACCGGCGCTTCTCCCCTGAGACGCGTGCATCGGCACATCATGACAGCCCGCGTCAGCAGCGTCACCCTCGTCACGCCTGTCGGAGGGGTGTCCATGATCACCCCTGCCGGGAAACCTCGGCCAGCCGGTCCGCCGTACGACCGGCAAGCCACTCGGTCTCCACGCCCGCCCGCTCCAGCACCTCGACGGCACGGCACCCCGGGTCCCCCACCAGTGCGGCGAGAATGTCGAGCCCACCGGCATGGGACTCCCCGCGCAGAACCGCACCCCGCTCCGCCCGGTCCATTGCCGCGACGGCCGAGGGCGACCACCCGTCGGCCCCCGGCACGGCCACCGCCGTCAGGTCGCCCGAGTGCTCCAGCGTCCCCTGCCACCGGAGCCCGTAGCCGATGCTGCGCTGCACGAGGTAGCCGAGGACCCTGGCCAGCTGGGGTCCACCGTCGAAAACGGCGCGGACCTCGGGGTCCGATTCGATGAGCGAGTGCAGCAGATGAGCCGTGTCGATGTGGCGGTCGCCGTCACGCAGGGCCCGCCTGCGCGCACCTGTCACCACCGAGGCCAGTTCAGCGGTGAATCCGGCGTCGTTCGGTGCGGGCTGTTCGGGTATCCAGGGTGTCCGGTTGTGCACACAACCCACCCCATCAGTCCCGGAACACGGTGGCATCCCCGGCACGGCCCATCTGCGCATCCCACCGAGGGCGGGCACCTGAGGAGTTCCTCATCCTTGCGGATGAGATCCGGCTCGCACGGGCCCCAATCCGCGAAAAGAGCGCGCGCCGCCTTGCGCCGCGCTCCCGGCGCAACCGGCGACGCGCCGGACACGTCCCTCAGGCCGACGACACCGGTGGGAGGGGGGGTTCTTTCGTGGCCTGGCTGGTCGCTCTGCCGGCCGTCGACGGACGGCAGTACGTCTACCGCGTCCACGCCCCTGCCGACGCACTGCCCGCCGACCTCTTCTGGGCTGCGTTCCACTGCCACGACGACGGCCCGCACCCCCGCGCTTCGGACCGGTTCGACGCGGCGGCGATCTGGCGGACGGGGCCTGCGGACCTCATCACCCGCCCGTGAAGCGGGCACCCCGCACACGACGAACACCGCAAGCGCCCCGCGGAACAGGGCCCTTGCGGCGTACGGTCGCACTCCCCACGGATCAGTGGTCGTCGTCGGCAAGGATCAAGTAGAGCTTCTTACGGGCATCGTTGATCACCGTGAGCGCCTTCTGACGCTGATCGGCGGAGCCGGTCTTCCAGACCTGCCCGAACGCCTCCATCAGGCCGAACCCGGCCTGGCGGATCTCGTTCACACCCTCCCAGTCGACTCCACGCCCGACTTCCTCCCACGGCGCCTCGGGACCGGTCTCGGCCTCGGTGCGGCCCGCCTCGGTGAGGGTGAACAGCTTCTTGCCGCCCTCGCTCGCGCTGACGATCAGACCCTCGTCCTCCAGCAGTTGAAGGGTGGGGTAGACGGATCCGGGGCTGGGGCGCCAGGCCCCTCCGCTGCGCTCGCCGATCTCCTGGATCATCTCGTAACCGTGCATCGAACGGTCCTTGAGCAGCGCCAGGATCGACGCTCGCACGTCGCCGCGCCGCGCCCTTCCCCTGCCACCGCCGCGACCGCGTCCGCCGCCGAAGGGCCCTCCACCGAACGGTCCGCCACCGAAGGGCGGGCCGAACGACCCGAAGGCTGCCCGCCTTCCTTCGTAGTCGCCACGACCCTGATGACCGGGCCCGCAGTGCCCATGTCCGTGCTCATGCTCGTGTCCATGTGAACGCATCGCTACGCTCCTTCCATCGTTGATCTGTCGCGATGCTTCAACGATATATCGGAACCGATCGCCTGACAACCGCCGAACCGAGGAGGTGTCCTGTCTCAGCGAAGACTCACCGAACGGGGCAGGCGAGCCGGGCCTGGAGGATGGCCGCAGCGCCGAGAGCGGCTCTGGGAGAACCCGGGGTAGCCCTTGTGCAGGTGGTAGCTAGGCTCACGCCATGTCCAACGATCTCGGTTTCACGTGTTCATGCTGCGGCGAGCACCACGCAGAGCTCCCCATGAGCTACTCGACCATGGCCCCTGACGTATGGGATCCAAGCTTCGAGAGTGATCCGGGCTGCCTGCTGTCGTCCGACCAGTGCGTGATCAAGGGCCAGCACTTCTTCATCAGGGGTCTGATCGAGATACCTGTGATCGGCAGCCAGGACGCCTTCTCCTGGGGAGTCTGGGTCTCTCTGAGCAAGGACAATTTCGCCCGTGCTCTCGACGTGTGGGACACGGAGGGCCGCGAGGCCGAGAAGCCGTACTTCGGCTGGCTCAGCACCGAGCTCACGCTCTATCCCGAGAGCACCACCGACTTGAAGACCAACGCCCACACCCGACCGGTCGGCAAGCGGCCCTTCATCGAGCTGGAGCCCACCGACCACCCGCTCGCCGTCGAACAGCGCACCGGGATCACGCAGGACCGCGTGCGTGAGATTGCCATGGCTGTGCTGCATCCGGCCTGATTCACCGCAGGTCAGGGCTTGGCGAGGGCGCGGCGGCGGAGGCGGAGGCGGTGGAATGCATCCCTGACCCAGCGCCGGCCATGACGGGGGGTGAGGTTGCGGTGGTGGCGCTGAGCCCTGCCGGTGCTGGGCAGAGCGCTGATGTCGATCTGCCTCCCGGGCAGAGGAAAGGCCGGACGATCGGCGGCAGCATTGATCGGAACGGCCTCACTCTGGGAGGATGTCGTCCATGACGAACCGACGAAAGGCCCATGGCGCGTAGACGGCCAGGCCAGGTGCGCGCCACGTTGTCGCGCAGGCGCCGCCCGGAGCATGGCAGGAAGATCGTTTCTGGGGTCTCGGCGCGCTCGCAGAGGGCGATTGCCGCGTTCGAGGATTCACACGTGTGGCCAGGAGCCGTCGCCGACGCGATGGCTCGGTGGGTCGGCACCGTTCACGGCCCGGCCCGTAGGCTCACGGTTCCACTGGTCCATGGCTGCGGAGTTGAAGCGTGCTGTCCCTCCGACGCTCATCCACGACAGATGCTGGAGCAGGCCCTGTGCGGGCTGCCGACAAGTGCGTCGCGGGAGCTCCGGCAGCTGGTACACCCGCTTGACGAGGTCTACCGGTCCCGCACGATCGTGGACTCCTATGGCGATCCTTATCAGCCATGGTGGATGCGGCGATGCTGAACCTCGGACGGGGCCGAGCCCTGCCTGTGAACGCCCCTGTGCAGAAGCCGTCTTGCGTCGGGCGGCCCGGCGCGCCAACCGTCGACCGCTCTGGTCCCGGCGGAGGGGCCCGGTCACCTCCGTGCGAGCCGGCAGCACACCGGCGTCGACCGACTTGGTGGTCGGCCGCAGGACCACCGCGGTCAGGCACTCGCCGGGGAGGCCGGACTCCCCCGCACGGTGACGAGCGGCAAGGAACCCGGTCACACGTCGCCGAGGAACCCAGGATCGGACGGCCCCATCTGCTGGGCGAAGTCCGCGGCGACCCCGATGACCTCGCGCATCGGCACAGGCCGCCGACTTGTCGCCGCGAGATCGGCGTGGGCCTCCTCGGACCAGAGGAACGGAAACACAGAAATGCCCTGCGAGAAGGCCAGGGCCGCAGCTTCCTCACGCCAGTCGGGCCATCGCAGCCCGTCGTAGAACGTCTCCAACCGGCCCGAGAGCATCCAGGAGACCCATCCGGAGTGGCCCATCTCCATCGCTTCCCACTGAAGAGTGTCGGGAGCGAAGTACGTCATCTGCCCAGGTGCCCCGGGCCGGCCCACAGCCGCCGGATCGCCACCGTTCAGCGCGAAGACCCCACCGACGACATCGTGGCCGACGATCAGACCTGTCGCGGGATGCCAGACCGGATCGACGTCCGCGGGAAAACGGTTGACCTGCGCCAGACTCGGGAGCCCCCCGCCCGTGACCGAACCCCCGCCGTACACCCGCACCCACCCGTTGTCCACGAGCAGCCCGCCGGTGTGCAACGCCAGAGCACCCAGAACCGATCGCGCCGTGACCTGCATCTGCAGAAGGCATCGGCGCCCCTCGGAAACGTCGGCAGACAGCACCTCAACCGGTGCGGAGCTCGCCGACAGCATCTCCCGAAGCTCCGGCCACGCCGGATCGTCCACGTTGGTCAACTCGTCGATCTCTCGCATCCGAGGATGGTCGCACCCTTCCTCATCGCCTCGTCACACGGCCCAGTCCTGTTCGGACGTCGCTGACAACGGTCAAGGTTCACCGTCACAGGACAGCAGGGCCGCCAACCTGGAATTGGCCTTGGACCGCGCCCAGCGGTCCGCCTACGGTCACCGTCATGAGGATCCGCATCGTCGACGCGTTCACCGACCGCCCCTTCGCCGGCAACCCCGCCGGGGTCCTGATCCTGGAATCCGGCCCCTTCCCCGATCCCGGACGGCTTCAGCAGATCGCCGCCGAGGTCAACCTCTCCGAGACTGCGTTCGCCCACCCGCTGCCGCCCGGCGGCGATGCCGACTGGGCGCTGCGCTGGTTCACCCCGGCCACCGAGGTCGACATGTGCGGGCACGCCACACTGGCCACCGCACACGTCCTGCACACGACGGGAACGGCAAGCGGCACGGTCCGTTTCTCGACCCGCTGCGGAATCCTGCGCGCCACCGCCACCCCGGACGGCACTCTCACGCTGGACTTCCCGACAGCTCCGCTGACACCCGTCACCGCCCCGCCCGGCCTGGCGAAGGCGTTGGGCGCCGATCCCGTCTCCGTCCACGACACGGGATCGCACGTCGGCGACCTGCTGATCGAACTCGCCGACGAGGCTGCCGTACGCGCCCTCTCGCCGGACTTCGCCGGACTCGTCGCCCACTCCCGGCGCGGCGTCATCGCCACGGCCGCGGCAGCGGACCCTTCGGGCAGCTACGACTTCGTGTCGCGCGGCTTCTTCCCCGGAGTCGGCATCGACGAGGATCCGGTGACCGGCAGCGCCCACACCGCCCTGGCCCCGTTCTGGTCGGCACGCCTCGGGCGCGAGGACCTCATCGGCCTGCAGGCCTCCGCCCGTTCCGGCATCGTCCGCACCTCACTGCGCGGCGACCGCACCCTGCTGACCGGCAGCGCCGTCACCGTCATCGACGGGGAACTGCTGGCCACGCTCTGACGCAGGCCGGGGTGCGCGGGTCCGCGCACCCCGGCCCCTTCGTTCACGGCGTCGGCAGCCAGCCCACCTTCCCGGCGAGCAGCGCATATCCCACGAACGCCCCGATGTCGAGCAGGGCATGCGCGACCACCAGCGGACCGACGCGTCCCCAGCGCCGGTACAGCAGCACGAAGACGACGCCCATGACCATGTTCCCGATGAAGCCGCCGATGCCCTGGTACAGGTGGTAGGAGCCGCGCAGCACGGAACTCGCCATCAGGGCGGCCATGGGAGTCCAGCCCAACTGCCCCAGCCGGCGCAGCAGGTAGCCGACGACGATGACTTCCTCCACGACGGAGTTCTGCACCGCGGAGAGAATCAGGACGGGGAACTTCCACCACACCTCGGGCAGCGATTCGGGGACCACCGTCAGGTTGAATCCGCCCGCCCGCGCCACCAGATAGAACACCAGCCCCGCACTGCCGATCCCCGCCGCGACCAGGGTGCCGCGTCCGAGGTCCGACCAGGGCCTGGTCCGGTCGAATCCGAGGACGCGCAGGCCGGCGCCCTCACGGGTCAGCAGATGAGCGACCAGCACGACGGGCACCAGGGCCGTTGCAATTCCGAACAGTTGCCAGGCCAGGTCCAACCACGGCCGCCCGGGCGCGTACGAGCCGTTCAGCGTCGCGGCCTGATCCTTCAAGCCTCCTGGTTTCGTCAACGATCCGACAAAGCTGATCAGGGCAGACACCCCGCTGGCCCCCAGTGAGAGGGCCAGCACCAGCACCGTCTCCTGCCGCAGGATCCGCCGCGAAACGGCCTCATGAGGAGTGAATTCAGCCACGCGCCCCGCCTCCACCAGTACACCTGCCTTCAGTTCTGCAATCGCAACTCATGCCGCCCACCGTCCCGCTAAGGTCTCGAATGCAAATACGAAGAGCATGCGTGACAGACCGGGGCACCATCGCCATTGCCGATGGTGCGGTCCCCCTTTTTCCTTGTTCATCCTCGAGGAGGCACCACCGACATGGGACGTCATAGCTTGCCCGACGGCTGCCCGGCGGAGGGTCACCGGGCCACCCCTCCCTCGCTCCACCGTCGCTCCGTCGCCATCGCCACGGTGCTCGTGCTTGCTGCGGCGGCGGGAACAGCGGTCGCGACGGAGGACGGCCTCCTGTCGTTATCGGACTCCTGCGAGGACTCGGCGGTACGCCTGACCGTGGTCGCCTCCCCGGACATCGCCCCTGCCGTCCGGACCGTCGCGGCCAGGGCGCGCGAGGAGTCGGCGCGATCCGACGGCCGCTGCCTCCATGTCACCGTTGTTTCCCGCGATTCCTACGAGGTCGCCAACGCGCTCGCCACGGGTTCGGGGGATCCCGGCTACCAGGTCTGGCTGCCGGACTCCGACCTCTGGCTGGACCGCGCGAAGGGCACGGGCACCGGCATCCCGGTCGCCCCGGGCGACTCCGTGGCCACCTCCCCGGTGACCGTCGGCATGGTGCCGTCCGCGGCCCAGGCACTGGGCTGGCCCGAGAAGACCTACTCCTGGGCCGAGTTGGCTGCTTCGGCCACGGGATCGGACGAGGTACGTCTGGGAGTTGCCGATCCGGTACGCAGCGCCACCGGCCTGCTGGCTCTCAGCAGCATCGCAGCGTCGCCCGGTGGGTCGGGCGGGGACCACGGCACCGAGGTAGCCGCCACGGCCAAGGCCCTGGCGCAGCGGATGTCCGACAGCGACCGGCAGGTGCTCGAGACGCTGGCACTGGACTTCTCAGGAGTCGAGGGCGGAAATCCGGAGCACAACCAGG
Source organism: Streptomyces sp. NPDC059499 (assembly GCF_042749285.1). NCBI lineage: Bacteria > Bacillati > Actinomycetota > Actinomycetes > Kitasatosporales > Streptomycetaceae > Streptomyces > Streptomyces sp. NPDC059499. Next base: position 18,118 of record NZ_JBHYTT010000023.1, on the reverse strand, counting down.
CGGTTCTGGTCTCCGAGCAGGCGGCGTTCACCCACAACGCGAGCTCGCCGAGTGCGGGCAGGATCGAGCTCTTCTACCCCGCGGACGGCACCCCGCTCCTCAACTATCCGTACGCGCTGGTCAACAGCGCCGAGCTGACCAGCGACGAGAGCAGAGCCGCCCTCCGGTTCATGAGACTGCTGGACGACGACAAAGCCCACGCCGTCCTGGAGAAGAACGGCTTCCGCACCACCGACGGCACCACCGAGGCCGCGCTGGTCGAGTCCGCGGGCGGCAGAACTCCTCAGCCGTTCGCCACCCCTGCCGCCGTTCCGCCCTCCGCCGATGTGCTCCAGGAGGCCCTCGGCATGTGGACCATCACGGTACGGAGCGCCCGGCTGACCACGGTCGTCGACGCCTCCGGTTCCATGGCCGTCACGGTGCCGGGTCGCGACCGGTCACGGATGGAGGTCACCAAGGCCTCGTTGATCCAGGCACTGGGACAGTTCACGACCGACGACGAGATCGGCCTCTGGGTGTTCGCGGCGACTCTCGACGGGGACAAGGACTACCGCCAGGTGGTGCCCACCCGGAGGCTCGGCGAACCGGCGAAGGGCGGCGGAACGCACCGGGAGAGGCTCTCGGCGGCCTTCAGCGCGCTGAAGCCCGTACCGAACGGCGCCACCGGCCTGTACGACACCACTCTGGCCTCCTACAAGGAGGCGCAGTCGTCGTACGTGAAGGGCAAGTTCAATGCCCTGGTGCTCCTCACCGACGGTTCGAACCAGGATGACCACGGCATCTCCAGGAGCGCCCTGATCGCCCGGCTGAAGGAGGTCGCGGACCCGGAGAGGCCGGTTCCGATCATCGCGATCGCGGTGGGCCCGGACGCCGACCGCTCAGAGGTGACGGAGATGGCTGCGGTCACCCGCGGAGGCGCCTACAAGATCAGCGACCCCTCCGAGATCCAGGCTGTCATCCTGCAGGCAGTCATGACGGCCGGGCAGAGCGGTCGCCGAGACCAGGAGTAGCCTCCGCCGGGCACCCGGCACCCGAGCGCCCGGCGCCCGAGACCGACGCCCTGGACCGGGCGCCTTGACCCGGGCGTCCGGCACCCGGGGAGGCGCCTCTCCGGCACCCAGGAGCAGCCTCCTCCCGGCCGGGGCGCCGCCGTCCCGCACTCTCAAGGTGCGGGGAAGCCGACCGGCCAGGTGTGCACCGGTTCGCCCGCCTGCATCAGCTCCCCGTAGCGCCGGGTGGTGGCAGCCAGTGCGGCCTCACGTTCGAGACCTGCCTCCAGCGCCCGGTGGTACGTGTCGACCTGCCAGGAGGCCCCGTTCACCCGGAGCCTGCAGCGTTCCTCGATGACGCCGAGATAGCGGTCGCGGTCCACGGGCTCGATGTTCCAGGCGTCGAGCCCGGCGGCGGCAAGGGGCAGCAGTTCGTCCCGCACCAGCTGGACTGCGGGCACCTTCGCGACCCCGCCCGAGCGGCCCGGTCGGGGCCAGAGCAGCTCCGCGTCGATTCCGTGGCGGCAGGCGGCGTCGAAGTTCTCGGCGGCCGCCTCGAAGGGCAGCCGGGTCCACACCGGCCGGGACTCGTCGGCCAGCGCGCGCACCAGGCCGTAGTAGAAGGCGGCGTTGGCGATCACATCGGTGACCGTCGGGCCGGCGGGCAGGACCCTGTTCTCCACCCTGAGGTGGGGAATGCCGTCGACGAGGCCGTACACCGGCCGGTTCCACCGGTAGACGGTGCCGTTGTGCAGCACGAGCTCGGCAAGCGTGGGAACGCCGCCCTCGTCGAGCACGCGCAGGGGTTCCTCGTCGTCGCAGATCGGCAGCAGCGGCGGGAAGTAGCGCAGATTCTCCTCGAAGAGCTCGTGGGCGGAGCTGATCCAGCGCTCCCCGAACCAGGTCCTCGGGCGGACACCCTGATTCGTCAGCTCGGGCGGCCGCACGTCTGTGGCCTGCAGGAACAAGGGCGGCCTGGACTCCCGCCACAGCTCCTTGCCGAACAGGAACGGGGCATTGGCCCCGAGTGCGATCTGGACCGACGCGATGGCCTGGGCGGCGTTCCACACGTCCGCGAAGCGGGCCGGCGTCACCTGCAGATGGAGCTGGACCGACGTGCACGCCGACTCGGGCGCAATGGAGGCGGAAGTGGCCACCAGGCGTTCGACGCCCTCGATATCGAGGGCGAAATCCTCACCGCGCGCCGCGGCCATTTGATCGTTGAGAAGCGTGTAACGGTCCACGTCCGAAAGATTGGCCGAGACCACGTCGTGGCGGCCCAGAGTCGGCAGGATTCCGATCATCATGATCCCGGCATCGACCTCGACGGCCTTCCTGTGGGCATAGGCGAGTCCGGTACGGAGCTCCTCGGCGAGCTGATCGAAAACCCGTCCGCTCAGCCGGTGCGGAAGGATATTTACTTCCAGGTTGAACATCCCGAGTTCGGTCTGGAAATCCCGGCTGGCGATCCGCTGGAGCACCTCGGCATTCCGCATCCTCGGCATACCGTCGGAGCCCGCCAGATTGAGCTCGATCTCCAGACCCATGAGATTTCTGGGACGATCGAACCTCTCCTCCGACAGGAGCCTCTCCAGTCCCTCCAGGCACTGGGAGAGCTTTTTCCGGTACGCCTGCCGATCGGACAGGTCAAAGGCGCCCGCCACGACCTTCTCGCCCATCGAAGGGTCCCTCCTCGAGTGGGCGGCCCGCGGCCCAGGCCGCTCGCATCACGATCGATAATGCCCAGACGGGGTGATCTATAACGCCCCGATGTCCACGGGTACCCGCTAGTCTGACGACAGAAGCCGGAGGCACATTCCTTCGGCATGCGGCCAATGCACAGTCACTGCCGGATGCGTGGTAGAAACACCGATGGGTTTCAGCCTACCGCTGCGTCGGAAGAAAACCTGGCAGGGGGCATCCGGGGCCTGCCGAACCAACACGATCTCCGCATTTCAAAGGCTCGATCCCGCCTTGCGTGCAATATGTGGGACAGCTAGACGAAACACCGTGTGAACACTTGTCGTATAAACTCTGCGAACGAGGCAGAGAGTTGACGCACCGGCCCGTCCGCCCGTCACCGGCCTTCCTCTGGCCCCGCACGCCGACAGCGCCGTCTGCACACCCGCCCACGCATCACCGTGTCTCCAAGTGAGAGGCGACCCACTATGCCGCTGCATGTTTCTCCGGCCCCAGCGCCCGCACTGCGCAGCGTTCTCGCGGCACTCGGTTCTCCCACCGCAGTCCGCGAGGCCCACACGCCCGCTCTCCGGTCCGTCCAGGGATCGCTGAGCCCCGAACTGCCCCTCCCGGTCCACGTACTGGACCGGATCGTCCCGGACGATTCCACGCCCCGCACCCGCCTGGCCGGCTGGCGCTTCCTGATCCGCAGCGGCGAGCGCGCCGTGGCCGCCGCGGACACCATGCTCACCGCCGACGGCTGGACCTTCTCCCACTTCTTCGAGGGGCCCTACATCGTCTCGACCGAACTCGCCGTACGACAGGCGGATTCGGCGGCAGCGCACTACCAGCCGCGCCTGCTGTCCGTGCCGGAGCTCTACATGCTCACGCTGTGGCTGCACGCGGACACCGAAGCCGATGCGGGGGGAGGCACCCTCGCCCCGACGGATGTGCTGGTGCCCCTCGCGCCCGCGCCTCCCGGCATCACGGCCCACCGGCCGCATCGCGTCTCCGATCTGCTTCCGGTCATGACCATGCGTGTCTCCCCGGCTCCGCTGCCAGGCCTGCCCGGCCTCCTCGGTTCGCCCGCCTGATCCTCGAACGCCATGCGCCCCCGCCGAGCACCACGGCGGGGGCGCATCCGTACCCGTCCGGACTAGCCCCTTCAGGCCACCCCGAACCACCCGAAGGGACAGTGCAGTTGCGTTGAACCGTCCGGCCGGGTGATGCGTCATGAGAGGAGAAGAGCAGCTGCCGCGAAATCCCTGCGGAACGACGCCCGTAGGGCAACACTGGGACCGGACCGACTGATACGGGGGCGGCCATGAACACATCGTCAAGCCGCAGGACACTCGACTCAACGCAGCGAAAGAACCCATCCATGTGCCAGCACCAGCCACCCTGCCCGACCGCAGACTCCAACGACCGGGAAGCCGCGCGCCTGACGGCTCATCACCCGGAACAGGGCTGGAGCCTGCTGTGCAACGGCGTCCTGCTCTTCGAGGACACCGGTGAGCTGCTGCCGGACGGGCAGATCATCGCCCCGCACCGGCCGCTGAAGACCGGCCAGGTGATGAAGGCCGCCTGACCGCGGCCGGAGAAACACGGGGGCCGGCCCGGAGAAGTCTCCGCACCGGCCCCGACGGGTGTGTCCGCGTTCCTACTGGTCGTACTCGTCCAGCGGCGGGCAGGAGCAGACCAGGTTGCGGTCGCCGAAGGCGCCGTCGATCCGGCGCACCGGCGGCCAGTACTTGTCCGAAGGCGTGACGCCGGCCGGGAAGACGGCCTCTTCACGGCTGTAGGCGTGCGTCCACTCGCCACCGAGCGCGCCCGCCGTGTGCGGGGCGTTGCTCAGCGGGTTGTCCTCCGCGCTCCACGCGCCGGACGCGACCTTCTCGATCTCACCGCGAATGGCGATCATGGTGTCGCAGAACCGGTCGAGCTCCGCGAGGTCCTCGCTCTCGGTGGGCTCGATCATCAGCGTCCCGGCCACCGGGAACGACATCGTCGGCGAGTGGAAGCCGTAGTCGATCAGCCGCTTCGCGACGTCGTCGATGCTGACGCCGGTCGCCTTGGAGATCGGGCGCAGGTCCACGATGCACTCGTGCGCGACCAGGCCGGCCGGACCGTTGTACAGGATCGGGAAGTGCGGCTCCAGACGCTTGGCGATGTAGTTGGCCGCGAGTACGGCGACCTGCGTCGCACGCTTCAGTCCCTCGCCGCCCATCAGGCGCACGTACGCCCAGGAGATGGGAAGAATTCCGGCCGAGCCCCACGGTGCCGCCGAGATCGGGCCGACGCCGGTCTCGGGGCCGGCGGCGGGCTGCAGCGGGTGGTTGGGAAGGTACGGCGCCAGGTGCGCGCGGACACCGACCGGGCCGACGCCCGGGCCACCGCCGCCGTGCGGGATGCAGAAGGTCTTGTGCAGGTTCAGGTGCGAGACGTCGCCGCCGAACTTGCCCGGCTTGGCAAGGCCCACCAGCGCGTTGAGGTTCGCGCCGTCGACGTACACCTGACCGCCCGCGTCGTGCACCTCGCCGCAGACCGCGGCGACGTGCTCCTCGAAGACGCCGTGCGTGGACGGGTAGGTGATCATGAGGACGGCGAGTTCGTCGCGGTGCTTCTCGATCTTGGCACGGAGGTCGTCGATGTCGACCTCGCCGTCGTCGGCGGTCTTCACGACGACGACCTTCATGCCCGCCATCACGGCGCTCGCGGCGTTGGTGCCGTGCGCGGAGGACGGGATGAGGCAGACGGTACGCCCCTCGTCGCCGTTGGCCCGGTGGTAGGCGCGCACGGCCAGCAGACCGGCGAACTCACCCTGGGAGCCGGCGTTGGGCTGGAGGGAGACGGCGTCGTAGCCGGTGACCTCGGCCAGGCGCTCCTCCAGCTCACGGATCAGGGTGAGGAAGCCCTGAGCCTGCTCGGCCGGCGCGAAGGGGTGCAGCGCACCGAATTCGGGCCAGGTGATCGACTCCATCTCGGCGGTCGCGTTGAGCTTCATGGTGCAGGAGCCGAGCGGGATCATGCCGCGGTCCAGCGCGTAGTCGCGGTCGGCGAGCTTGCGCAGGTAGCGCAGCATCGCGGTCTCGGAACGGTGCTGGTGGAAGACCGGGTGGGCGAGGACGGTGTCGGTGCGCAGCAGGTTGCCGGGCAGCGCGTCCTCGGCGTCGGCGTCGAGGGCCTCGATGTCGCCGCCGGCTCCGAAGGCGGCCCAGACGGCCGCGATCTGTGCGCGGGTGGTGGTCTCGTCGCAGGCGATGGAGACGTGGTCGGCGTCGATGTGCCGCAGGTTCACGCCGCGCTCGCGTGCACCGGCGACCACATCGGCAGCGGCACCGGGAACACTCACGGTGAGGGTGTCGAAGTAGGCGCCGTGCACCACGTCGATACCGGCGGCCCGCAGACCGTCGGCCAGGATCGTGGCGTACCTGTGGGTGCGCCGCGCGATCGTGCGCAGACCGTCGGGGCCGTGGTAGACGGCGTACATCCCCGCCATGACGGCGAGCAGCACCTGCGCGGTGCAGATGTTGCTGGTGGCCTTCTCCCGGCGGATGTGCTGCTCGCGGGTCTGGAGGGCGAGACGGTACGCCTTGTTGCCGTCGGCGTCGACGGAGACGCCCACGAGACGGCCGGGCAGGCTGCGCGCGAACTTCTCGCGGACGGCCATGAAGCCGGCGTGCGGTCCGCCGAAGCCCATCGGGACACCGAAGCGCTGCGTGGTCCCGACGGCCACGTCCGCGCCCAGCTCTCCGGGCGAGGTGAGCAGGGTCAGGGCCAGCAGATCGGCCGCGACGGTGACGATCGCGCCGAGCTCGTGGGCGCGGTCGATGACGGGCTTGATGTCACGCACCGCTCCGGAGGCGCCCGGGTACTGCAGCAGGACGCCGAAGACGCCGCGCTCGGCGACATCGGCCGGAATTCCGTCGGTGAGGTCGGCGACGACCACCTCGACGCCGGTCGGTTCGGCGCGGGTCCGGATCACGGCGACGGTCTGCGGCAGGGTGTCCGCGTCGACCAGGAAGACGCCGTTCCTGACCTTGCCGACGCGCCGTGCGAGCGCCATGGCCTCGGCGGCGGCCGTGCCCTCGTCGAGGAGGGAGGCACCGGAGGTGGGCAGACCGGTCAGGTCGGCCACCATCGTCTGGAAGTTCAGCAGGGCCTCGAGCCGCCCCTGGGAGATCTCCGGCTGGTAGGGCGTGTACGCCGTGTACCAGGCGGGGTTCTCCATGACGTTGCGCAGGATCACCGGCGGGGTGAACGTGCCGTAGTAGCCGAGCCCGATCATCGGCGCGAGCACCTGATTGCGGTCGGCGAGGCGTCGCAGCTCGGCCAGGACCTCGGCCTCGGTACGCGCAGCGGGAAGATCCAGCGCCTCGGCGCTCTTGATCACGTCCGGCACGGCAGCGGCGGTGAGCTCGTCGAGGGAGCCGTATCCGACCTGGGCGAGCATCTTCGCCTGGGCCTCGGCATCGGGCCCGATGTGGCGCTGCTCGAAGGGAATGCCCTGCTCCAGCTGGGAGAGCGGAGTGCGACGGGGGGTCATGATGGAGGCCTCCTGGTCTCACGACCTGCGAGGGGCACCACGGCGTGGCTGCCCGAACGGCCTCCCCATCTGTCATCTCGACCTGAGAGCTTCACCGGCACGCCCGGAGGCATACCGGCTTTCACCGTCGGTGAGGATGGGGCCCGCCACGGCACGTGCCGTACGGATCCCGTCCTGCTTTCCAGAGTGACCTCGTCCGTGCGGTACAGGGGCCTGAGAGATTCCGGGGAGGAGTTGCTCCTTCGGCGCCTCCGGAATTCTCCGGAGGACTCTCCCGCACAGGGTCAGCAGCCGTGTTCCAGACTACCAGCGGGGCGGCGCCGGCCGTCTCGAGTGGCCGAAGCCCCGGATCTGGCCTTTCGTAGTGCCTGTGGAGCAGTTGCGACCACCCTGACCGCAGTGCGACCAGTGGGAGGCACCGTGCAGACCGACATCGATCCGCGCAGCCTGATCGGCCGCAAGGCCTACGACCGCCAAGGCTCCAAGATCGGAACGGTGGACGAGGTCTATCTCGACGACGCCACCGGTGTACCCGAGTGGGCGGCCGTGCGCACCGGACTCTTCACCCGGGACGCCTTCGTACCGCTGGAACCGAGCGAATTCGTCGACGGCACCCTGGTGATCCCCTTCGACCGCGCCCTGATCAAGGACGCCCCCGACTTCGGGGTCGGCCGTCATCTCTCCCCGGAACAGGAGCTGCAGCTCTACCGCCATTACGGGCTGGACTCCGCCGCGCCGGGCGGTACCGGGCCCGACAGGGACTTCGGCAGGCTGGCCGGCCACGAGGAGTAGTCCTCGGGGTCCCGCACCAGGGGGAGCGGATCAGCCGGCTGGAGCTGCGGATCGTCGACACGGAACGTGCGCACCCGGCCCGGCCGCTCCCCCGGCTCCTCGAACCGGACCGTGACACGGCCGACACCGCTGCCCTGCACCCAGCCGTGGCCGTGGACCTCGTGGCGTACGTCATGGCCTGCGGGCCACCGTCGGCCCGCGAGGAGGTCCGCCCTCTCCTCGGCCGCTTCCTCCGCCGTGACCGGCTCGTCGGGGGCACCGTCGGCCCCGTCCTCCGCCTCGCCCGCCACCGCCTGCCGTGCGTCGGCGGCCTGCGCGAAGAGATCCTCCTGGGTGAAGTCCGCGAGCCCCGTGACGCCCACTCCGAGGAGCCGTACGCCACCGGTGGTGTCAACGGCCTCCAGCAACCGCGCGGCGGCCTCTCTGACGACCGTGGGGTCGTCGGTGGGGCCTCGCAGGGTCTCGGAGCGCGTCAGCGTGGAGAAGTCGTAGCGGCGCACCTTGAGCACGACGGTCCGCCCCGACCTCCCCGCACCCCGCAGGCGCTCCACACACCGTCCGGCCAGCCTCTCCACCTCCGCCCTGACCCGGACCCGGTCGTGCAGGTCCACGTCGAAGGTGTCCTCGACCGATACGGACTTCGCGTCCCGCTCCGCGACGACGGGCCGGTCGTCGTGCCCGAGGGCCATGCGGTACAGCGCGACGCCGTGCGCCTTGCCCAGCAGGCGGACGAGCTCCGCCTCCCCGGCCTCGGCCAGGTCCTGGACCACCGTCATCCCCGCGCGCCGCAGATGGTCCCCGGTGGCGGGCCCGACGCCCGGCAGGATCCGCACGGACATGGGAGCGAGCAGTCCGCGCTCCGTACCCGGCTTGATGAGCAGCAATCCGTCCGGTTTCGCCTCCTCGGAGGCGATCTTGGCCAGCATCTTGGAACCGGCCAGACCGACCGAACCGCTGAGTCCGGTGACGCCTCTGATGACCGTGCGCAGCTGCTCACCGATCGCACGGGCCGATGCCGCGTCATCGGCGACCCCGCCGGCCTCCAGGTCGACGAAGGCCTCGTCCAGGCTGAGCGGCTCGACGAGCGGCGACAGCCGCCCGAGCAGCTCCATCACCTGGTCGCTCACCGTCCGGTAGAGCGCGAACCGCGGCACGAGATAGGCGGCGTTGGGTGCCAGCCGTCTCGCCTGCGCCATGGGCATCGCCGAATGCACGCCGAAGCGCCGGGCCTCGTACGACGCGGTGGCCACCACCCCGCGCATCCCCAGCCCGCCCACCACCACCGGTTTGCCGCGCAGGCTGGGTTTCGCCGCCTGCTCGGCAGAGGCGTAGAAGGCATCCATGTCCAGATGCAGGATGGTGGGAGCGGATCTCACATCAACCGATGCTGCCCTATGCCACTGACAACGGGCCTGCTCCGCGCCCGTGCGGCGCGGGGCAGGCCCGGTGGCTCAGCCCGCGCGGTTGCGCCGCCGGGCCAGCTCGTCCGCCGGGTTGTTGCCGATCAGTGTCTCCCCCGTGTCGACCCGCTCGCCGTGGAGCTGGGACAGGGTCGCGTCCACATCGCGCCAGACGACGCCCACGGCGATACCGAAGACTCCCTGACCCCCCTGGAGCAGATCCACGACCTCGTCGGGCGAGGAGCACTCGTAGACCGTCGCCCCGTCGCTCATCAGGGTCATCCGTTCCAGATCCGTGAATCCGCGGGCCCTCAGGTGCTGGACCGTGGTGCGGATGTTCTGCAGTGCGACACCTGTGTCGAGGAACCGCTTCACGATCTTGAGGAGGACCACGTCCCGGAAACTGTAGAGGCGCTGTGTCCCCGACCCGTACGCCGGACGCACGCTCGGCTCCACCAGACCCGTACGGGCCCAGTAGTCGAGCTGTCGGTAGGTGATCCCCGCCGCCGCGCACGCCGTCGGCCCCCGGTAACCGATGTCACCTGCCCCTACCGCACCGTCCGCTGCCATCGCCGCCGGCTGAACCGGCTGTCTGATGGTGTGGTCGGCCGCACTGCTGTGCTGCCGGTACGGCCCACCCGCAGCCGTACCGTCGCCGCTGCTTCTCACGCCGACCTCCGTCCTTGACCTGCCATCTCGAAGGTAGGCAGTCACCAGGGGTGCGTCAACGATCGCCACACTCGGCACGCCGAGTGATAATCACCCTGAGGGTGGTTTCCCGTGTCTCGTTTCCGGGAACGGCTTGTCGGATGCGCTGACGGCACCCCGCGGGACGGTCACTGACTGTTCGTACCGAAGTCCTCCGGTGAGATCTGGTCGAGGAACTCACGGAACTTCTCGACCTCGTCCTCCTGCTCGTCCGGGATGGCGATCCCGGCGTCGTCCAGCACACCGTCACTGCCGTAGATCGGCGTTCCGGTGCGCAGGGCGAGCGCTATGGCGTCGGACGGCCGCGCGCTCACCTCGACTCCGCTGGCGAAGACCAGCTCCGCGTAGAAAACCCCTTCTCTGAGGTCCGTGATCCGGACCTCCGTGAGCTCCTGGCCGACGGCCTCGAGCACATCCTTGAAGAGATCATGGGTCAGCGGCCTGGCCGGTGCCATGCCCTGCTGGGCGAAGGCGATCGCGGTCGCTTCCCCAGGGCCGATCCAAATGGGGAGGTACCGGTCGCCTCCCACTTCACGCAGGAGCACGATCGGTTGGTTGGAGGGCATTTCCACCCGGACACCCACAACGTCGAGCTCGTTCACACAGCAACCCTAGGACGTGCCCGCCATGTTTGGATAGTCGGGCTCCGCCGCGGTCAGTGGAACCGGACCTTGAGGGCGGTCTGCACGAAGGCCGCGTGGAGCCGGACGGACAGCTCCGCGAGCTCTCTCGCGGTGGCCTCCGCATGGGCCCTGGTCTGCGGATTCCGGTGCCGGCGCAGGGGCGCGACCACCTGTTCGACCAGTCCCGCCTCACGATCGGCGGCGGCCTTGACAGCCCGCAGATGCCGAGGTTCCAGACCGAATCGCCCCAGATCCGCCACAAGTCTCGCGACGGTCACCGCCTCGGCTTCGTAGCTTCCCTCGGGCGAGGGAGCGATCAGCCCGTAGGACTCCCACTCGACGAGCTGGTCCTCGCTGACGTCAGCGGCCGCGAGAAGCTCGGAGCGCCCGATGCGGGCGGCTGTGGCCCGGCCGGGGTCCGGTTCCCAGCGACCGTCCACGAGCTCGCCCTGACCGCCGCCGGACGGCAGCGCGGCCTGTTCGCCACGGGCGAGGGCGTCCAGGTGCTCACGGATGACCTTGAGCGGCAGGTAGTGGTCCCGCTGCATGCGCAGCACCTGAGCCAGCCGCTCCATGTCGGCCGGGCTGAACTTGCGATAGCCGGAGGGCGTCCGCTGCGGCTCGATGAGCCCCTCCGCCTCCAGGAAGCGGATCTTGGAGATCGTTACTTCGGGAAACTCGTCGCGCAGCTCCAGAAGCACCGTGCCGATGCTCATGGCGCGCTCGTCCGCTGCGGCGGTGCCGTGACCGGCACCGCCTGTCGGTGTTCGCAGCATGAACCTTCCTGGGGGTCCTTCCGGACGCGGTCCGGGGGAGGGTCAGACGCCCCGCTGGCTCGCGTAGAAGACCAGCCGGTACTTGCCGATCTGAACTTCGTCGCCGTTGGACAGCAGGACGGAATCGATGCGCTCACGGTTGACGTAGGTGCCGTTGAGGCTGCCGACGTCGCCCACGGTGAAACTACCGTCCGGGCCCCTGCGGAACTCCACATGGCGCCGCGACACGGTCACGTCGTCGAGGAAGATGTCGCTCTGCGGGTGACGGCCCGCGGTGGTCAGCTCGCCGTCCAGCAGGAAGCGGCTGCCGGAGTTCGGACCGCGGCGCACCACCAGGAGCGCGGATCCCGCGGGCAGCGCGTCGACGGCTGCCTGCGCTTCCGGCGAGAGGGAAGGAACGGCCGTCTGTCCCGTCACCTCGGCCTCGTACGCCTCGATGCCGGAGATCGAGATCGTCGAGGTCGTCTCGGAGGCGCGCTCGGGGACTCCGCCCCGCAGCGGCGCACCGCAGTTGGAACAGAAACGGCCGGCCTCGCCATTGCGATGCCCGCACCTCGTACAGACCGGCATGGAGGAGCCCTCCGGGGCGGGGGTGAACCCTCCACCCGTACTTGAGGTTGATGGTTCCCCGAAACCTATGCGTCCGGCACCGGCAGGGTCAACAGACGACGCGCCGGAGGCGCCCCTCTGGTCCCCCGGCGAACCCGGCACCTCGTCGCGGAAGAGCGGGCGCTCCGAGCCCTGCTCCTCGGCGCCCTGACCCTGGCGCGGAGCACGGTGGCGAGCAGCGCCGCTGTCCTCGCGTGCACTCTTTCCGAACAACTTCGCAAACAACTTCACGGGCGTTTCCCCTTGACCGAAATAGACCCGCCCGTGGGGCAGGACGAACCCTGAATGAACACACCTGCCGACCCGGACATCTTCACAACGTCCGTATCCACCCGACAGTTTCCACCACGCGCCACCGATCCGATGCGCCGACCCCCCGCAACCCCGTGCCTGTGTGCTGCGGGCCGCGTGTGCCAAGGCCTCACCGGGACGACGACCGAGCGTAGTCAGGCAGCTTCGCCGGTCGCAAGGCGTCGACGACGATCTCCTCGGCCCGTGCCACCTCCGCCGTGGCCTGCTCCTTCTCGAGCGTCTGCACCACTCCGCCGGGGATGTTGAGCGCCGGCTCGAGGTCCTGCGGTTTGCCGATCACCTTGAACTCGTACGGAGACCGGATCCTCCGGTTGTCCACCCTCAGGTCTCCCCCGTCGCCGGAGAAGTACGTATTGGCCACCACCCGCACGCCGTTGATCTCGATCGCCTCGGCACCGGCCGCCCGCAGCTCCTGGATGGCATCGAGGAGCATGTCCGGTTCGACCGCACCGCTCGGGTCGTTGATGGTGAGGGTGATGCCGGGTCCCTTGGCCGCGACCGTACCCGCGAGGATGCCGAGCTGCCGCTCCTTCTCGAGCGTCTGCTTGCGGGCCTCCTCCGCCTGGTCGGAGCTGTTCTCCAGCTCGGTGCGCTGATCGTCGAGGCTCTGCTTCTCGTCCTCGAGCCGCTGGGTCCGGTTGTCGAGCTCGTCGAGGATGCGCACCAGGTCCTCCTGGCGGGCACCGCGCAACGCGCTGTTGTCGCTGTTGGACCTGACCTGGATGGCCAGCCCCAGCCCGAGGACGAACAGCAGGAGCGCCACGATGAGTTGGGCCCTGCTCACCCTGGGCGGCCAGAGGCCCGCCAGCAGGCGCTGGCGCCCGGAGGACTCCTTGGGCCGGTCGGTGCCGGTCTCGGGTGCCGACGCGGGGACCTCCGGCGGCAGCTCGCCCGCAGGTCCCTCGTTGCGCGGATTCTCGTCGTTGCTCATCGGCCTCAAGCCCGGAAGACGTGCCGGCGGATCGCCGCGGCATTGGAGAAGATGCGGATACCCAGCACGACCACCACACCGGTGGAGAGCTGGGCGCCTACACCCAGCTTGTCGCCGAGGAACACGATCAGTGCGGCCACCACGACGTTCGAGAGGAACGACACGACGAAGACCTTGTCCACGAAGATCCCGTCGAGCATGGCACGCAGACCTCCGAAGACGGCGTCGAGCGCGGCCACAACGGCGATCGGCAGGTAGGGCTCGACCACCGCCGGCACTTCGGGCCGGACCAACAGTCCGACCACGACTCCCACGACGAGGCCCAGTACGGCGATCACGATGTGCCCTTCCCTGTTTCTGCCGCACCACTGCGCGTGTCTGCGGCCTGAGGCTCTGCTGTGCGTACGATCAGGCTCGGCGCGGCCGGAAGGCGCACCCGCTCCTGCTCGGAGATGCTGGTGCGGATGTCGAAGCTCTCGTGCAGCGCCTGCAGATACAGGCCGTCCGCGCTGTCCTGGAAGGCGTCGGCGAGATTCTTGCCGTCCCCCACCGCCAGCACCGTGTAGGGCGGCACCAGCGGCCTGTTGTCGACCAGTATGGCGTCGCCCGCCGCGCGGATCGCCGAGAGGGCGGTCAGCCGCTGGCCGTTGATGGCGATCGCTTCCGCCCCGGACTGCCAGAGGCCGTTGACCACGCGCTGCATGTCTCGGTCGCGCACCCGCCCGGTGTCGGCGAAGCCGGTCGACTCACGCGGTCCGCCGCCGCCCTGGTCGGTGTCCTTGGCGTCATCGATGACGAGCTTGACTCCGGGCCCTTCGACCGCGGTCGCTCCGGAGAGGAGCGCCACCAGCCCGCCCTTGGCCCCGCCGTGCTGTTCGAGCGCCTTGCGCTGCCGTTCGTCGACGTCCTTGCGCAGTTCGTCGACGTCCTCCTGGAGCGCGTCCGCCGCGTCGGTCTCCGCGTTGACGCGGTCGATGAGCTCTTCGCGCTCCTTCGCCACGACCGGCGCCGCGACCTGGGCCTCGGCGGCACCGAGCGTCACGACGAGAGCCGCGACGACGAGACCTGCCGCGAGGCCGAGTTTCGACTTGAGCGTACGGGGCATGCCCGCGCTTCCGTCGGCTTCGCGGCGCGCCGCAGCCTCGGCGTATCCCTCGTCCAGGCTGTGGTCCATCACATTGGTCAACAGCGACATGGACGCGTCGGGACGGGGACGCTGCGGGGTGCTACTCCGATCGGGGGGCGGCTGCGACATGCCGCACATCGTCGCACGTCATGCCTGCTGCCGCCGAATGGCCCCACCGGTGGCCCGGAAGCCGCAGCACAACGGCGTCCGGGCCAACCGGCTCAGTCGCCGGCGCTGTCCACAATCGCCGACCACTCGTCCAGCAGGGCCTGGGCCGAGGCGTCATCGGGGCCTTCGGCCCACAGATGGGTGACGGCCTCCGCCCTGTCGGGCAGCACCATCACCCAGCGGCCGTCGGTCTCCACCACCCGGACACCGTCGGTGGTGTCCACACTGCGCTCCCCTGCCGCCTCCACGACCCGCCGCATGACGAGCCCCTTGACCGCCCAAGGCGTCGCAAGGTCACGGCGCAGCACATGGGCACGCGGGATGCGGGCATCGATCTGGCTGAGCGTGAGCTGGGTCCGGGCCACCAGCCCGATGAGCCTGACGAAGGCCGCCGAGCCGTCGAAGACGCTGCTGAACTCGGGAATGATGAAGCCGCCGCGTCCGTCACCACCGAAAATGGTCGCGTCCTCGCGTCCCACCCTGGTCAGGTCGTCCGGGGACGTGGTCGTCCACTCCACCTGCGTGCCGTGGTAGGCGGCCACCTGTTCGGCGACGCGGGTGGTGGTCACCGGCAGGGCCACGCGCCCGCTCCGCCGCTCGGCCGCCACGAGGTCGAGCATGACCAGCAGGGCCCTGTCGTCCTCGATGATCCGGCCCCGCTCGTCGACGAGGGAGAGCCGCTCACCGACGGGGTCGAACCGCACCCCGAAGGCCGCCCGTGCGGACGACACGATCTCACCGAGGCGCACCAGTCCGGCCCGCCGGGACTCGGCGGACTCGGTGGGACGCGACTCGTCGAGCCCGGGGTTGATCGTCAGCGCGTCCACACCGAGGCGTCCGAGCAGGCTGGGCAGGACGAGCCCCGCACTGCCGTTGGACGCGTCGACCACGACCTTGAGGCCCGCATCGGCGATGCCGTCCGTGTCCACGTTGCGGAGCAGGGATCCCGTGTAGGAGTCGAAGACGCTCGACGGGAAGTGGAGGTCTCCGATCTCACCGGGGAAGGCCCTGCGGTACTCCTGGCGGGCGTAGACGCGGTCGAGCTTGCGCTGGCGCGCCTGGGAGAGATCGGCACCGCGCTCGTCGATGAACATGATGTCGACGGAGTCCGGCACACCGGGCGACGTCCGGATCATGATGCCGCCGGCGCTGCCCCGCGCGGTCTGCTGGCGGGCCACCGGCAGCGGCACGTTCTCCAGGTCCCGTACGTCGATGGCGCTCGCCTGCAGGGCGGAGATGACCGCTCTCTTCAGCGCGCGCGCACCACGGGAGTGGTCACGTGCCGTGGTGACGGTCGACCCCTTCTTCAGGGTCGTCGCGTACGCACCGGCGAGCCGCACGGCGAGCTCCGGGGTGATCTCGACGTTCAGGATCCCGGAGACACCGCGCGCTCCGAAGAGGTGCGCCTGCCCCCGCGACTCCCAGATCACCGAGGTGTTGACGAAGGCTCCGGCCTCGATGGTCTTGAACGGGTACACCCGCACATTGCCCTGGATGATCGATTCCTCGCCGACCAGGCATTCGTCACCGATGACGGCGCCGTCCTCGATGCGGGCCGCCCGCATGACGTCGGTGTTCTTACCGATCACGCAGCCACGAAGATTGCTGTGCTGACCGATGTACACGTTGTCGTGCACGACGGCTCTGTGCAGGAAAGCACCGGTCTTCACGACGACGTTCGACCCGATGACGGTGTGTTCCCGGAGTTCGACGCCGGCTTCGATCTTGGCGTAGTCGCCGATGTACAGCGGCCCTCGCAGTACCGCGTCGGGATGGACCTCCGCGCCTTCCGCGACCCACACACCGGGCGAGATCTCGAAGCCGTCGAGCTCGACGTCGACCTTGCGCTCCAGCACGTCGGCCTGGGCCTTCACGTAGCTCTCGTGGGTGCCCACGTCCTCCCAGTAGCCCTCGGCGACATAGCCGTAGATCGGCTTGCCCTCCTTCATGAGCTGCGGGAACACGTCGCCGGACCAGTCCACCGAGGTATCGGCCTGGACGTAGTCGAAGACCTCGGGCTCCATGACATAGATGCCCGTGTTGACGGTGTCCGAGAAGACCTGGCCCCAGGTCGGCTTCTCCAGGAAGCGCTCGACCTGGCCCTGCTCGTCGACGATCGTGATGCCGAACTCGAGCGGATTCGGGACCCTGGTCAGACATACGGTGACCAGGCCGCCCTTCTCCTTGTGGAAGGCGATGAGGTCCGTCAGGTCGAAGTCGGTGAGTGCGTCACCGGAAATAACCAGGAAAGTGTCGTCCTTGAGGGCTTCCTCTGCGTTCTTGACACTTCCCGCGGTACCGAGTGGCTTCTCCTCGTTGGCGTAGCTGAGTTCCATTCCGAGTTCTTCGCCGTCGCCGAAGTAGTTCTTCACGAGCGAAGCGAGAAACTGAACGGTTACGACGGTCTCATTGAGCCCATGCCGCTTGAGCAGCCGCAGAACATGCTCCATGATCGGCCGATTGGCTACGGGCAGGAGCGGCTTGGGCATGCTTGAGGTCATGGGGCGAAGACGAGTGCCTTCGCCGCCGGCCATCACGACGGCCTTCATGTCGGAAACGTCCTCCTTGAAGAGACGACGGTCTAGCCGACATCACCCGTCGGGGCAACAACCACAGCATCCGTTGCGGACCGGCGACACTGCGCGGCACCGCGTCAACGAGCTATTCGGCTACTTCATCCGCCTTGACGAGTCGGCGGACCTGGACCACGTAGAGGATCCCTGCCCACCAATAGAGCGTTGTACCCCAACCAGCGAACGCCCATCCGAAAACGGCGCCCAGCGAGGCCAGCCAACCACTTCCGTCACTGAGCAGCAACAAGGGGAAGGCGTACATCAGGTTGAAGGTTGCAGCTTTCCCGAGGAAGTTCACCTGCGGCGGCGGATAGCCGTGCCGGCGCAGGATTCCCACCATGACAAGGAGCATGAGCTCACGTGCGAGAAGAGCCGCGGTGAGCCAGAGCGGCAGGATCTCGCGCCAGGTGAGCCCGACGAGGGTCGACAGGATGTACAGGCGGTCGGCAGCCGGGTCCAGGAGTCGCCCGAGACTGCTGATCTGGTTCCACCGGCGTGCGAGCTTGCCGTCGAGATAGTCGCTGACGCCGCTCAGCATCAGAACCAGCAACGCCCAGCCGTCGCTGTTGGGCCCGCCGAAGACAGGACGAAGGATCAACCACAGGAAGAGCGGTACGCCGACGAGGCGAGCCATGCTGAGGATGTTGGGGATGGTGAGTACTCGGTTCGTCTGAACTCGAGTCTCCTGGACCTCCACCCGGGGGCCTCCTGTGAAGAACGTGCCAATGATGCACCCTGACCCTACCCTCAGCCGCGAAGGACCGGTGCACGGGGGTACAAGGACGTGACGGAACGCAGAAAAGCCCCGTGCCACAAGGGCACGGGGCTTTCCCGGAATAATTGTTCGGCGGCGTCCTACTCTCCCACAGGGTCCCCCCTGCAGTA
>NZ_JBHYTT010000022.1:0-119010 GCF_042749285.1 Streptomyces sp. NPDC059499 | reverse complement strand
AAGGGCGAGATGACCGCCCACACCGAGACAGCCGAACCCTACGAGCCGCCCTACGGCGGGCTCGGGCCGCACCCGCTGCCCCGCTACCGCACCCGGCCAGTCAGCCTGCGCGACCACGTCCTGGCCGCAGGACGCAACAGAACGGTCGCGGTCACCTGGCGCAAAGGCTCGAAGGCCGCCATGTCCGCCCGCTTCGTGTTCCTGCGTGTCAGTCTTGCCGGCCGCCGACCGAAACCCGCCCCGGACGGTGTCATCGCACGGGGGTGGCTGATCGCCCAGTGGCCCGAAGGCGAGAACGAGCCGGTCAAGTACTGGATCTCCAACTTGCCTGCCGACATCCCCGCCCGTGATCTCGTCCGCCTTGCGAAACTGCGCTGACGCATCGAACACGACTACCGCGAGCTGAAGACGACGCTCGGGCTCGACCACTTCGAGGGCCGCTCATTCACCGGCTGGCACCGCCACGTCACCCTCGTCACCGCCGCCCACCTCTTCCTGACCGAACAGCGGACCTGCCCAAAAGCCCCAGCCAGGGCCTGACCCTCTACCAGGCCCTGGACCTCCTCCAACACCTCCTAGCCACCTGGACCGGCACCTGCCCCACCTGCCGACAACCCACCCCATGGCAGCCCTACGACACCACCTAACAAAGCCCTACTACTGAACTCCATGATCAACCGGCGCCGTGCTCGCTCTGCGCTCAGGGCGCCCTGTCGCCGGACGGCGCTCCTCAAACCAGGACATAGATCAACTACTCCGGGGCCCTGACCGTTCGCGTGCCCTTCAAGGGCAGGTACCGCAAACTCTCCGCCGCCCAGCAGGACGTCAACGGCGCCAATGGGAAACGCCTCCCGCATCAGCCGCCTCGTCCAGGCAGTCCTCGTCGTCACTTCGCATCAGCTTGAAGTTGGCAGCGTTCCGCCAGGACGTCCATACCAACATCGCCGCCGCCCTCCGCCACACCGGCCGCGACTACCTCCGGCCACTGCGAACCCTCGGCCTCACGTGATGAACCCGGACAGATCCCGATGACGTAACGACCCTGGGCAGAGGGCGGCCTTGGTAGGACCGCCCCGCCACGATGTTCTACGGGATCGAATGGGATCCGTCGCGTTGCGGGGGAATCGCCACGCCGTTCTGCTGGAGGGCGACGGTACGCGCCGGGGAGGGAATGCGGATGCCTTCCACGCGGTAGCGCTTGTGCAGCCGCTTGATGAACTCGTGCTTGATCCGGTATTGGTCGCTGAACTCGCCCACGCCCAGAATCACGGTGAAGCTGATCCGTGAGTCCCCGAACGTGTGGAAGCGGATGGCGGGTTCGTGCTTGGGCACCGCGCCTTCGACCTCTGTCATGACCGCGGTCACGATTTCGGCGGTGACGCGCTCCACGTGCTCCAGGTCGCTGTCATAGCCGACGCCGACCTGCACGGTGAGGGTCATCTCCTGTTCCGGGCGACTGAAGTTGGTCATGTTGGTGCTGGAGAGCTGGTCGTTCGGGATGATGACGAGGTTGTTGGAGAGGTTGCGTACGACGGTGTTGCGCCAGTTGATGTCGACGACGTACCCCTCCTCCCCGCTGGTGAGACGGATGTAGTCGCCGGGCTGGATCGTCTTCGAGGCGAGGATGTGGATGCCTGCGAAGAGATTGGCGAGCGTGTCCTGGAGGGCGAGGGCGACCGCGAGGCCGCCGACACCGAGGGCGGTGAGCAGCGGAGCTATGGAGATGCCGAGGGTCTGCAGAACGACCAGGCAGCCCATGGCCAGGACGACGACGCGGGTGATGTTGACGAAGATCGTGGCTGATCCGGCGACACCGGATCGGGACATCGTGACCGCTTGCACCAGGCCGGTGATCACGCGTGCCGCGGTGATGGTTGCGGCGAGGATGAGCAGGACCGTCAGGATCTCGTTGACGGCGTTGTTGACCCGGCCGGTCAGCGGCAGCGCCGCCGCGGAGGCCGCCACTCCGCCCGCGAGCGCCGCGATCGGCACCAGCGCGCGCAGCGCGTCGACGAGGACGTCGTCCCCGCTCCACCGGGTACGGGTCGCGTGCTTGCTCAGCCAGCGCAGGAGGATGCGCAGCAGGACGCCCGCCGCGAGCCCGACAGCCACCCAGACGCCCGCGACGATCCAGTCGTGAAGCGTGAGGTCGCGGTTCACCGGCTGCCTGCCGTCGCACCGGGAAGGGGGCGTGTGCCCGATATCTGATGTGCCGTCACCTTGTTGTCACCTGCTGCTCGAGTCCGGGATGTGCGGGGCCCGCCGCAACGACGAGTCGTTGGCCGGCGGGGCTCGCTCATCTTGCTACATGCGCAAGGCCGCCCCGCGGCAGGGCCGCTTGCGTCGGGCCATCACGGCGGCCTCGCTACATCAAATTCCTATGTGAGGCGCGCCGCCCGGATCTACAACGTGATGGCTACAGGCAGTCAACCCTGACCGTCACGGGATGCCGACCACACCCGTACTCAAGAAGGCCGATTAACGAGCTCGTGCACGGTTAGCGGTGGGACGTGGAGCTCTGGATCGTCGATCATGGCTGCATGGTGGGGAACGCGACGCGCACAGCGATCATCAGCGACCGGAGGATCACGGGCCTTTCGGCCGCTGTGATCGCTGAACTCGTTGCCGAGGTCGGCCCGTTGTGGCAGGAGCGCCACCAGTCCAGGCTTGCATCCAGGCCGCGGAAGCGTGCGGTGGGCGCCGGTGCGAAGCACCGCATGGTCTTCATCGACCGGCTCCTGGCCACGCTCGTGCACCTTCGCCACGGGGTCACTCATGACGTGCTGGCCTGCTGGTTCGGCGTGGACCGCTCGACCGTCACCCGGGCCATCGGCGAGGTGCGGCCCCTGCTCGCGGAGCGAGGATGCACCATCAGCCCCGACGTGCGACTGCGAACCCTGGCCGAGGTCGTTGACCATCTCGGCGAGACCGGGAAGACCGGCATCATCGACGGCACCGAGATCCGCGTCCGCCGCCCGGCCGTCGGCCACAAGGACCGGGACAAGTTCATCTCCGGCAAGAACAAGCAGAACGCCGTGAAGGCCACGGTCTTCACCGACGGGGACGGGCGGCTGCTGTTCTGCAGCCCGACCAGACCCGGCAGCTGCGCGGACATCACCCACGCCCGCGAGTTAGGGCTGGCCAAGCTCCTGGCCGACGGTCCAGCGGTCGAGGTCCTCGCCGACGCCGGCTATCAGGGACTCGGAGCACAGACCGGCGGACGCATCGTGACACCCCCGCACCGCAAATTTAAGAAGAACGCCCCGGACTGGTACGAGCCGATGCACGAGCGCCAGCGCAAGGCCCACTCCTCACGCCGCATCCGGGTCGAGCACGGCATCGCCCACCTGACGAACTGGCGGGCACTGGCCCGTCACCTCGGCCGCCGCGAGCACATGGACGACACCGTCCAAGCCGTCGCCAGCCTGTTGTCCCAGCAGCAGACCGCAGACCAGATCCCGGCTTGGCAGACGTGAGCGCCGAACCCCACCGACCCTTTCGACGTCTCACTGCTAACCGTGCACGAGCTCGTAACGACCTCGTGCATGATAGGAATCATCGCAGGTCAGCGGCTTGCGCCCTCGCAACGCCCGAGTCGTTGACCTGCACGGATGTAGCGACGTCTCCTATCGTGCACGAGGTCGTAAGGGCTGTCCCGTAATCCCTTGGTCAGCGACCCGAAGGTCATACAACTGCGTCGAAGTACCCCAGGCAGAACGAGATTGCTGCCGCCACCAGGAGGAGGGCAAGGAGGGTGCGCCTACCACTCGCGTTTTCTGGCATGTTGGAAACGAATTCGGCACGTTTCGGATTCTCCGGGTCGTACACGATCTCCTGCGAACCCGAAGGCAACGTGGTGAGGCCAGCTCTAACGATGCTGTGGAGGCCCCCGTCGCGGCCGTCGTACCCGTACCGCACAGTTATCTTCCCGTCTTGGGGAACTGACCTAGACGCCTCCCAGGCCCACGTACGCACACCCCTCTTTCGCAGAGGAGCCTGCCTGAGGTAGGGGAGCCCGAAAACCAAAAAGGCCAAGATCGAAACCGCGAAAACTGCCCCAAAAACGTTGAACATCGCAAGCCTCTCATTGCGGATGGCGACTTAGGGCCACGTTACGGGTGCAGACCCTACGGCACCTCGTCCCCGTGGCCTCAAGGGCGCGGGGCCCTCTGTTGTCGGAACTCCCGAATGCATCCAGTATGTGGACCTCCCTCCGCCTTGCGCTGCACCGCATCTGACGCGGCACGCTGATCCACCAGCGATTACGGGACAGCCCTTTTACCTTCGTGGGGTGGGGATACCGAGGTCGACGGTGGGGCGTCGAGCCCGGCGATGAGTTTCGTCGCGCTTGATACGCAGAAGCTGAAGCGTGCGGTCGAGTCCTTCGATCTCACCGGCCCAGCCTTCGGCTTGGGCGCGGGCTCGGCGGGTGATGAGGTCGGCTTGGAGATCGTCGAGTCGGCTGATCATCCTCGGGCTGACCTGGAGCATGGGACACCGGATGCAGGCTTCTCTGAACCAAGCAACTCCCGCCGATCGGAGGAGGTTGCCTTCCCGTCCTCGTTCACCAGTCCCGGCCAGCAGTCAGCTCCTCCGCATCTGCGCCCGTGAACCCGTATGCCGACGCAACGAAACAAAACTCGTCACAGATCCACTCACGCGCAACTGTCTCGATCCCGCTCCCTGCCGCCATGAACTCCCTGTCCAGCAGGTTGAACTCCTCCGTCGCAGCCTGGGTGAGGGCATACAAGGTCTCCAGATCTGACGGCTGCTTGGCCTCAATAAGCCCGCACAGCTGCAGCAGGATTGCCTTCCCCCGGTCGACCACGTGATCAGGGAAGTGCGGGTCGTCGTACATCGGCTGCAGGAACGCGTGTCCTGCTACCTGCTGGTTTGTGATGGGCATGGCACTTCCTTATCTCGATCTCCGCCAAGAGCTAATGCGCCGATCATGCACAGCGCCACTGACAACGACGCCACCCATGGATGCCAGTCCCCACGCGACCAGGACTTTCACGACAGGCGCCTATCGGGTCGCGCGTCGTGAGCGGCGATGGGCGAGGTAATGGCGATGACGTCTTCGTTGAACACGGCGACGTAACCGCGGGTGGTCTGGATGTTGAGGTGGCCGAGCAGCGTGGCGCCGATATGGATGGGCAGCCCGCTGTTGACGAGCTCGGTGGCGAAGATGCGGCGGAAGTCGTGCGGGGTGAACTTGACCGAGCGGAACTCGGGATGGAGTTCAACGAAGTCCGTGCAGCGTCGTGCGAGCATGTTGATGACGCTCACCGGACTGATCACGCTGCGGGTGGACCCGATCTTGCGCTGGAACAAGAACGGCATCGGCGGGCTCCAAACCTTGTCGTGCGGATCGAAGCGCCGAAGGATCGGGACCGGGCTGCCAACGCGGGTGTGCCGTCGGATGACGGACGCAATGACGTGGAACAGTTCGGCGGACATCGGAATGACGCGCTCGCGATCGGTCTTGGACGGACTGATGACCAGGAGGGCGACCATCTCGCCGTTATTGCGTTGGTAGTGACGGATGCTGAGGTGGCTGACCTCGCACATCTCCTCGATGTGGGGACCTGAGTGACGCAGGGTTTCGACTGTGGCCCAGTCCCGGAAGGCGGTCTCTTCCTCCGCTTCGACGTGGACCAGTTGCCCGGTGGCGTCCCGGACGCGGACGGGTACGCGGTGGCCGGCGCGGACGAGTGTGAGGTCTTCTTCGGTCAGAACGCGCCGGTAGGTGTGGCCGTCGTGGGTGAAGGGCGTGTCTGTGGCGGCTGCTGAGGCGTGATCCAGGAGGGTGCGGGTGCGGTCGTAGCGCTCCTCGACGTGCCGGACGAGCCGTCGTCCCGCTCCTGAAACAGGGCTGGGAGATCGACCGCCCGTTGGGGCCTGTGGTAATTCGTCCCGCTGAATGTGTTCATGCACCCGGCCGTTGCGAGCACCTTCGGGGGCCGTCAGATCGCAACCGTACTGTTCGCCTGGGTCCTTCCACTCCGCACGATCGGGCCGACGACCTTCGCTGCGACGCTCAATCAAATCATCCGTCACTGGGACAGGGCACACCGAGAACCCCCTGAGCATGGCCCAGGGGGTTCTCGGTGTCCGGCCCGGGGGCCAGCGGTTACAGGTCAGGACAGGGTGTACGTGGTGGTCTGCTGGATGGCGTTGTTCAGCGACAGGACGCCGCCGCCCAGCTGGTCGGCCATCCTGTTGCGGCCGAAGTCGTCGGAGTTGAGCGACATCATGTCGTCGACGCCGTCACCGTCGAGGTCGGCGGCGAGGTAGTTGCGGCCGCCCATCAGCGACGCGTTGCCCAGACCGCTCTGGAAGGACCAGCCGCTGGTCAGCACCGACGGGTCCCAGGCTCCGAGGCCGCCCTCGACGCCACCGGCCAGAAGCCTGCGGCCCCCCGGCCCGTTGATGAACTGGACGCCCCGCAGGGGTGAGATCACCGAGCTGGAGGTGTCCGCGCCGTCCGCGCCGAAGCCCCGGAACGTACCGTAGCTGAGCTGGTACATCGGGTCGTTCTTACCGTCGATGAAGTAGTTGTCGTGCGACCAAGGGCTGCCGCCCAGGGCCTGGTGCAGTACTTCACCGGTACGTCCGTCACGGATCTCCATGACGACGCGGGGCGTGGCGGTGTCCAGCTCACCCGCGACCGAGGGGTCGCTGCGCGTGATCCAGGTGTAGACGACCGCGTGTCCGTCCGCGTACGGGATGTTCGGCGAGGCGAAGACCGCATGGTCGAGGGCTGCGCCGAACAGCTTGCCTTCGAACGCCTGCTGAGGGGCCTTGGGGTCGGCGGTCCAGTTCACCGTGCCCTTCGCGGCGTCGAGGGCGACACCGTTCTGGACGGCGGATGCGCTGTTGATCGCGCCGAGGCTGGAGTACTGCGTGTACACCTGGCCCTCGGCGACCACCGTGTCGGAGAAGACCACATCACCGGCGCTCGCGGGCGCGGCGTACGACCACAGCTGCGTGCCGCGGGCGTTGTAGACGCGCAGGGCGTCGGTCGGGACCAGGATCTCGTCCTTGCCGTCGCCGTTGACGTCGGCGACCGTCACCGAGCGGACGTACTGGCCGGCGCCGTCGATGGTGGTGAGGACGTTGCCCGTGGTGCCGTCGAGCAATGTGGTCGCACTGTCCGCCGCGACGACGACCTCCGGCTTGCCGTCGCCGTTGACGTCGCCGGTCGTGATGTTGTGGATCTCGCCGGCGACGGTGGCCCGCCAGAGCTGCTTCGGCTCGCCCTTGACGAGCGAGGGCCCGGACCAGGCCCACACGCCGTTGGAGGTGCCACCGGCGACGACGTCCTTCTTCTTGTCGCCGTTGAGGTCGATGGCCTGCGCGTAGTTCAGGGCGCCCTGGAGCGGCGTGATGGCCTTCTGTACGCCGTTGCCCAGCTTGTACGTCCGGACGTTCTGGTTCTGGTCGATGACCCGGACGAAGTCCTTGCCGCCGGACCGGTAGACCTGCTGGAACATCGGGGACGCGTGGAGACCGTCCTGACGCCAGGCGATCTTGCCCTTGGCGTTGAACACGGTCAGGGCGCCGTAGCGCAGACCGCCGATGTTCTCGGCACCGCCCATGCCCGTGTCGTCCTGGCTCGAGACGACGAGCTTGCCGCCGACGGCGTCCATGTGCCAGGAGTTGGCACCGTCGTGGTTGTTGGAGGCGTCGCGCTTGAAGGTGTAGGTCCACTTGACCGTGGACGCGTCCTCGCCGTCCAGCACGCGGACCGTGCTGGAATTGACGAACAGGGAGCTGTCGAAGGTCGACTCGCTGACCGCGTACTCCGCGCCGCCGCCCGAGGCCGCGTCGCCGATCGTCATGGCGGTGGCCATGGCGTTGACGCGGGTGTCCAGAGTCGTGCGGTCGCCGCTCCTGAGGTCGTACGAAGCGATCTCGTACGTGACGGCGTCGTTGACGTCCGACTGCTCCAGGGCGACCACGCGCCCGCGGGTGGCGTCCAGGTGGAGCTGGCGGCCGTACAGGTCGCCGTCCGCCTGCCAGGACACGGAGCCGTCGGTGGTGTCGAGGACGAGCGTGGTTCCCTGCGCGTCGACGTCCACGTTCTTGCGCAGGTTCCACGAGGCGGCGACCTTGCCGTCGCCGACGCCCTCCAGGGAGCCCCAGCTGACGTTGCGTGTCTCCTTGGTGTCGTACGTCCACGTCGAGGACGGGGCCAGGGCGCCGTCGGCGTACGCGAACCGGATACCCGTGAGGGTGGCGGTCTCGGTCGCCGGAGCGTTTCTGTTCACCCGCGGCGAGTTCGCGAGCAGCAGGGTGCCGTCCACGATCTTCACATTGGTGACGTACGAGTACAGCTTCGACCACAGCGTGTTGCCGGTCCTGCCGTCCAGGACCGTGACGAACGTACCGGTCGACAGCGACGAGCCGGGCGACGTGAAGGCCCGCGGGGCGGGCGAGAAGCCGACGGCCGCCGAGAAGACGATGTCCGGGACACCGTCACCGGTCAGGTCACCGGTGTCGTACCCCTGATCGGAGTAGGGCGAGAACGGGCTGACGGCGTTGTAGCCCATCACGATGCGGGCCGGGTACGGCTCGACCCGCCAGGCCTGCAGCGGCTTGACCTGCCAGTCCGTGTACAGCGAAGTGTTGGTGCGGGCCCATGCGGTGGAGCCGTCGGCGTTGTGCAGCTGGATGTTGCCGAGGCTGTGCACGGTGAAGTACTGGTCGCCCTTGGCGGGTACCGTGACGCCGAGGCCGCGCACACCTTCCATCGTGGACTTGGCGGTGAAGGTGACCGGGGTGTTGGCCGCGGTCGTGCCGGAGCCGGCGGCGTCGAGGTGCGAGCCGCTGCCGCTCGAGCCGTTGGAGGCACCGGAGGTGTCATCGGCGGATGCCTGGTCGTCGGCCGCGTCGCCGGAGGCCGTCAGGTCGCCGTAGACGTCGACCCCCATGTGGTCGGTGAGCTTCTCGGCCTGGGCGTCGGTCAGCTTCATGACCGCATTGCCGTCGGTGCCTGCGGCCAGCGCGTGCGGTGCCGAGGACAGGGCGAGGCCCGCGGCCACCAGGGCGGAGGCGAGCGTCAGCGCCCGCTTGGAGTGAAGGGATCGCATGATCAGGCTCCCTGCGCGATGCGGATCGCCGAACCGTCGGTCAGGACGGCCTGGTCGAAGGAGTACTGGAGGGCGTCGGTGCCCGACTGGTTCTCGATGCCGACGGTGGCGGCGGAGCCGCTGCCGGGCACAGACTTGTACTGGAAGGTGATGTCACCGGTGGCCTCGTCGAAGACGGCCTCGAAGGTGACGCGGGTCGTGCCGTCGGAGACGAGCAGGGCCTGGTTCCAGACGATGGCGAACTGGCGCTTGCCGTTCTGGCCCTTGAGAGCGGTCTGCACGCTCGACTTCCTGTCGAGGGTCAGGTCGTCCCAGAACGGGGCGGCGATGCCGTTCGGCCGGGCGGCCGAGGGAAGCGCGGTGTTGGCGTAGTCGCCGAGGCGCGGCTCCATGAAGTTGACCAGGCCGTTGGTGGTGATGGAGGCGCTGGAGTAGTCGACGCCGTACAGGGTCACCCAGAAGGGCAGCGAGACGGTCTTGGCGTCCTCGTCACCGGTCAGGGAGACGGCGGTGGAGCCCTTGAGCCAGGAGTACGTCGCCGGGGTGCAGCTGTTGCCGGAGTTGTCGGTGCGGGCCGGGAGCTGGACGGTGCGGGTCTCGACGCTGTCGACGGCCAGGCTCGCGGAGTAGATCCCGTTGCACAGGACCGGGGAGGCCGGCTTCACCGTCAGCGTGTAGCCGCCCTCGGCGACGCTGGGCAGGGTGAAGGTGCCGTCGGCGCCCGAGGTTACGGACGGGACGGGGGTGCCGGTGACCTCGACGGTCGCCTTGGCGAGCGGCTTGCCGGTGACGTCGAGGACGGTGCCGGTGACCGGGTGGGTCGTGACGGCTTCCATCGATATGTTCTGGGCCAGCGGTGTTCCGGTGGCCAGCTCGATGCCGGAGACCGTCTTGTTCGCGTAGCCGTAGCCGCTGAGCGAGAAGGAGTACGCGCCCGGGGCGAGCGCCAGACGGTAGGAGCCGTCGGAGGCGGTGGTGACCGAGCGGGTGACGGAAGCGGCGTCCGTAGCCTTGACGAGGATGCCGGACAGCGCCTTGCCGGTGGCCTGGTCGGTGATCGTGCCGGTGACCGTCACCGCGGTGTGCGGGGCCTTGTCGATGGAGGCGAGGACGTCGAGCTTGCCCTCGCCCCAGACGTTGTTCATGCCGGCCGTACCACCGCAGTGGGTGTCGTCGACGTCACGGGCGCCCTCGTCGAGGAGCCTGCGGGTCTCGTCGATGTTGCCGATCAGTGACGGGGCCGCCGCCCACAGGAGCGCGACCGCACCGGCGACGTGCGGGGTCGCCATCGACGTCCCGTTGATGGTGTTGTACGAGGAACCGGGCCACGTCGAACCGATGTTGACGCCGGGCGCCGAAATGTTCGGCTTCATCGAGCCGTCGACCAGCGAGGGGCCGAAGCCGGAGAAGTTGGCGATCTTGCCGCTCGCGTCGTACGCGCCCACACCGTAGGAGGAGACCTGCGCCCCCGGCGGGTGCGTGGTGGAGCAGGTGACGCCGTTGCCGTCGTTGCCGGCCGCGAAGGCCTCGAAGATGCCTGCGGAGTTCCAGGCCTCGACGATCTCCTTGTAGAAGGTGTTGTCGTCACCGCCCCACGAGTTGTTGACGATGTTCGGGGCGAGGTCCGGGCGCGGGTTCTGCCCGTTGTGGTCCGTCGGTGCCAGAATCCACTGACCGGCCTCGAGCAGGTACGCGTCCGTGCACTGCTCGGCCTCGCAGCCCTTGGCGGCGATCCACTTCGCGTTCGGCGCGACGCCGATGCCCTTCTTGCCGACCATCGTGCCCATGGTGTGGGTGCCGTGGCCGTTGTTGTCGCACGGGACGGCGCTGTCGGGGCAGGCGCCGGTCGGGTCGTACCAGTTGTAGTCGTGCGAGAACGAGCCGTCGCTGTTGTTGCCGCGGTACTGGGCGACGAGGTCTGGGTGGTCGTACTGCACACCCGAGTCGACGTTGGCGATGACGATGCCCTCGCCGCGCGTCTCGTACTGGTTCCAGACGTCGTCCGCGTTGATGTCGGCGATGCCCCACTCCGCGGCGTCGTCGCCGACGACGGCGGAGTCCGTCTTCCCGGAGGCCGGGAGCACCTTGGTGACCTTGGCGTCGGAGGTCTCGATGTCGTCGAGCTCGTAGTGCCGCTCCTTGACGATCGAGGCGACGTCCGAGCGCTTCGCGAGCTCGTTCACGAGCTGCTGGTCGCCGGTGACCTTGATGGTGTTGGCGATCCAGTAGTCCTCGTGGCCGACCTTCTTCTTGTCGAGGAAGGTGGTCAGCGACTTCTGGCTGCTCTTCGCGTGGGCGCGCAGCCCGCTGTAGGCGGACTTCGCTTTCGCGGCGTGGGACTTCTTCTTCCTGGCGGCGGACAGGTCCGCCTGGTCCTTGAGGACGACGAAGAAGGATGCCTCGCCTCCGCTGTCAACGGCGTTCAGCAGCGCGGAGTCGACCTTGGGCGACGGCGCCGTGGCGGCGTCGGCCGCGGCCGCGGGCAGCGGCGCGGTCAGCAGGGCGGCTGCGGTGAAGGCGGCCGCAGCCCAGGCGGCGCGGCCACGCCACGGCGGTTGGGGCAGGTGCATCGGGGGAGCTCCTCCAGGAACGGAACGGGGGAGTTCGGACCCTAGACAGACGCCGTTACTCGGGCATTACAGTGCGCGTGGCCTGCTGGTGCAGGGATACGGTGACGCGCCGACCGCCCTCGAAGGAACCTGTGGACGCCCGGTTCTCAGCGGCGCTTCTCGGCGCGGAGACGGGTACGTGCCCATGCCGCCAGGCTGGTTCCGGCGGGATAGGGGAGAAGCGCGGCCAGTGATTCGGCCCGTGCCAGCTCCTGCGCACCCTCGCCGTCCCGGGAGAGCATCACCAGGGAAGCCCCGAGCGCGACGCGGGCTTCCACCTCGGCAAGGTGTTCCCCGGTACGTTCCGCCCGTGCCACCTCGGCCAGAACACGGCGGCGCGCGGATTCCGTCCGGCCGGAGAGGAGTTCGCCCCAGGCCGCCAGGACCGGTGCCTCGTCGGCGAAACCGTCAAGGACCCGCAACACGGTCTCCGGGTGTCCCAGGCGCAGGGCGAGTTCCGCACGTGCGGCGCGTACTTCATGACTCGCCCGCTGGTCCCCGAGCGTGGTGACGACCGACGCGGCGCGGTCCAGGAGGATCTCGGCGGCTGACGTCTCGTCGGTGGCCCACCGGGCGCGGGCCAGCGCCGTCAGTGCGTACGGAAGGCACCAGGCCTCGGCCGGTTCGGCGCCCGCGACCGCCTCCTCGGCGAGAGCGCGCGCCTGCTCGGGCTTCTCCAGGAGCAGCCACAGTTCCGCGAGGTTCGCCCGCTCGAAGGCGGCTGCTGCCGGACCTCCGGATCGTTCGGCGAGGCCGAGGGCGCGCTCCCCGATGTCGATGGCCTCGCGCAGCCGGCCGGCGCGGCGCGCGTTCTCCCGCAGCATCGACAGGACGGAGCCCAGCAGCGTCGGATCGCCGAAGGCCTCGGCCGGTGCCAACGCGCGGTCGCCCGCGGCACGGGCCAGGTCGAAGTGGCCCGAGAGTCCCAGGTTGCTCGCCTGCAGGACGAAGGCGCGGGCCTTCAGGCCGTGGCCGGCATGCCCCGGCACCCCGTCGGCCGCCGCGAGGGCGCGCTCGGCGGCGGCGCACCCGTTGTCGTAATGACCTTGTGTGCTGAGAATGACGGACAGAGTCAGGAAGTGTCCCGCCGTCGGCTCGGGTGAGGTTTCCTCCGTCACGGGATGGCGCCGGAGGATGGCGAGGCCGGAAGCGGGGGACCCGGTCCTGACCAGCATCTCCGCCAGCAGTGCTGCCGCGAGGACGCGATTGTCGTGGTCGTGCAGCCGTTCGAAATCCGTCAGGGCCGGGCGCAGCGCGCCGACGGCCTGCTCGAAGTGGCCCATGTTCCGCAGCACCTGAGCGTGCGCGAGGCGCGCGCGACCGGCATCCACATCGAGCCGGGCTATCAGGTCCCGGTAGTAGCGGTCGGCCGTGTCGTTGGCGTAGAGGGCTGCAGCCCGTTCGGCCGCCAGGCGCAGGTACTCGGCCGCGCGGGGGTCGTCGGCGCGGGCGAAGTGCGAGGCGAGCGTGTCGACGGCATCGGGGCGGCGACGGCGCACCGCCTGCGCGAAGGCGCCGTGCAGGTGCCTGCGGCGGACGGCGGAGAGCCGCTCGTAGCAGGTGAGGCGGACCAACGGGTGCCGGAAGGCGATGCCCGTCTCGTGCTTTCCCGCTACGACGACGGTCCGCTCCTCGATGAGAGCGGCGCCGATGGCCTCGTCCAGCGCAGTGATGGCTGCCGCCCCTGACAGAGGCGGGTGCAGGCCGTCGGCGGCCACGTCGAGCAGCTCGGACAGCGCGGTCTCGGCGCCGCCGACGGACAGCGCCTCCACCACGCGCCGCGTGTTCCCGTCGAGACGTGCGAGCTTCTCCGCCACCAACTGCCGGACTCCGTCGGGCGCCAGACCTCCGGGGCCGTCGACGCCCATGTTCCGGGCCAGTTCGATGGCGAACAGGGGATTGCCCAGCGAGAGGTCCCACACACGGCCGAGCTGTCCGGCACTGTCCGGCGCGGCTCCGAAGCGTGGCGCGCCGCCCACCTCAGGTGTCACATCGCGCACGACCGCAAGGCACGCTGCCCGGTCCAGGCGGTGGACGATCTCCTGCACGACCTGCGGTTGACGCAGAAGAGCCGCGAGATCCGCCCGCCGTGGGCCGGACTCGGCGAGCTCCTCGGCGCGGTAGGTCACGAGGACACGCAACGCGAACCCGGGGCGGGAAGCGTGCCGCGCGAGGTGGCTGAGGAGTTGACAGGAACCCGAGTCCGCGGCGTGCAGATCGTCCAGCACCAGCAACACCGGTTGCACGGCAGCCAGTTCACCGAGAAGCCCTGCCGTGGCGCGGAACAGCCGGTCCCGCTCGTCCTCGGGGCTGCGGTCACCGAAGGTCCCCACCTGCCCCAATGACGGCAGGAAGGCTGCCAGCTCCGGGTACTCCGAGCCCACCCGGGCCCGTTCGGCCACGTCCTGCTCGGCCAGCCAACCGTCGAGCGCCTCGGCGAAGGCTCCGTAGGGTGTGTGCCCCTCCGCATCGTGACCGGCGCCCCACAGCACGGCGGATCCGGCCGCGGCAGCGAGCCGCGAGGCTTCGGCCACCAGTCGGGTCTTGCCCACGCCGGCCTCACCGGTCAGGATCCGAACCGGCGGACCGTCGACGGTGAGCAGCCGGTGCAGCAGCTCGTCCCGGCCGCGCAACGGCGCCACGTCCAGGCTCTGCAGCGGTGCGGGCAGGGCCACCGGGGCCGGGCCGGGCCTGAGCGTGGTGGCCAGGGCGGCCCGGTGCAGTCGCTCCGTCTCCGGACCCGGCTGGACGCCCAGCTCGGCCGCGAGCGCCTCACGGCACAGGTGGTACTGCCCGACCGCGCGCCGCCGCAGCCCCTGGCGTATGTAGGCGTCGATGAGGATCCGGTGCGCCGCCTCCTCCGCCGGGCTCGCCCTCAGGACGTGCTCGGCCAAGGCCGTCGCCTCCTGCAGGGCGCCCGCCTCCAGGTGGGCCGAGGCCAGCACCATGCGCATCTCGTCCTTCAGGGACGCGAGCCGGGCCCGCCGCGGCTCGGTCCACGAGAGGTAACGGTCCTCCGGCAGCAGCTCGCCGGTGAACCGGCCCAGCGCGTCCGTCAACGCGTCGGGATCTCGGGACGCCAGTGCGGCCCGAGCAGCCTCCTCGGCATCGTCTATGTCGACCCACACGGTGGCGGGGTCGAGAGAGAGCATCGCCCCTTCGGAGACGAGGTACGACGACGCGGCGCGCGGGGCGAGCTCGGGTTCCAGCGCGCGTCTCGCGGCGTGCAGCGCGACGCGGAGGTTTCCGGCTGCCGCGTGCGGATCGGTGTCCGGCCAGCACAGATCCATGATCTGCTCACGGTGCAGTCGATGGTCCGGCGTGAGCGCGAGGAGCTTGACCAGTGCCTGAGCTGTCAGCCTCGGCCATCGCCCGGTGGGTTCGGTGCAATCGTCGCGCGATACACGGAAACGGTTGAAAAGGTGCAGACGCAGCAAAGGGGCGGCGGGATGGCCGGTGTTGAAGGGGGTTTGCCGCGTGTTCATGGGGGCGCCACTGTAGTCGAGCACCCTGAGCCCGGAAGGCTTGGGGCGTCGAGGGGGCCGATGGCCACTACGGGCCGATGTCAGCCGATGGCCGAGTCCCGCACGGTGTAGGTGTCGGTGTCCGCCGGGCACCGGTGAGTAATGAGTACGGTCACCCACCAGACGAAGTCCGAGATCCGCGTCCCGCACGCCGTCGCGGTCGAGTGCGGCGCGCAGCGCGGTGGGCGCCGGCTGGGGCGGCAGCCCGAGCACGCCGATGCTCGCTCGTCCGGCGGAGCGCGGCGGCGTCGACGGATGCCGTGGACGGTCTCCTTGCCGGACAAGGCCCTGACCACCGGAGAGTTCGTGTAGGCGTCGGCGTACGCCTTCGGTTCTCCGGCCCGATTGCCGGACCGTCCTGCGAACGGGCAGCGAAGTCGCCGGGCCACCTGTCGGGACGCAGTCGCAGTGTGCGCCCTGGAGTCGGCGGGGATCGGCGAAGGTGCGGGGAGTGGCTCTGTCTAATCCGGACGTCCTCACCGGTCCTGAACTGGTGGCGGCCCGCTACCGGGAGCTCTCGGCAGAGCAGGTGTCGGATATCTCGCGGAGCGCAGTTGGAACGAGATGACCTGCCGTCTTCCAACCCGGTCAGCAATCGGGTCAGTGGAGTCTCTTCGCTCGCCCGGCGCGGATCGCGTGTTTGGAGGTGCGGCGGGACAGGAAGCGAGCGCGCGGTCACTCAGCGATGCCGCGTGCTGGCCTCGAGGTGGAATCGGGGTTGGGGGAGGCCCCATCCGCAGGGTCTGTCGCCGTTGGAGTTCCAACCGCGACGGCACCAGAGAACGAGGTGTGCTGAAGTCGCGCGTTCGGTGTGAGTCGGGTATGGGGTGAGCGCCGGGCGGACCGAAGCAGACGCAGTCTCTCTCCGGTCTCCCTGCTCATGGCGCAGTCGAGGTCCACCGGGGCTTCGAACTGGGGGTGCTCGCCTCCAGGCAACCGTTGTCGCCGAGGAGGGACAGGGCCGGGAACTTGTGGTGCCCCCACAGACGTGCGCGGCGGGTTCGTAGGCCGCGTCGGCGATCGCGGAAGTGATGTCCTGGACCGGAGGCTCCGCCCCACAGAGCGGCGGGGCGGAATGCCCGCGCAGGGCTGCTCGCCATCGACTCGAGACCGGGGCGCGACGCGACCGCCTCCGATACGGCCTCAGCCTTCAGCTTCCGGCTCGCTCAGCGCAGCGCATTGAAGGGAGATCTCGCCCTTTCCGTACTGCCCTGCGCGCCGTCGTCCTGCGCTGACCGATGCGCGGTGCGGTGCGCACTGCCGCACCTGATGCGCACCGCCTGGTAGACAGCGCATCGTACGGTGCGCTGTCGCCCTCCCTGTCCGTGGTGGCGTGGCGCGCCGCCGTTCGCGCGCGGATGCCTACGTAGCTGCTTCTGAACCTGGGAGCGTGCAAGGGGGTGGCTGTACGGCTCTGGGGTGGGCCGCACAAGCCTTTCTCGGGTGGGTGCCGTGGCGCGCGAGGTGTGGTGATGCTGCGTAGCGTGGGAGGTGCAGGGTCGCCGAGGCCGAGGATGCTCACTGGGGTGGAAGCGAGTGAAGCCCGAGCTGGACTACAGGTCGTTGTTCGCAGCGACGCCGAGCCCGTATCTGGTGCTGGCACCGAATCTGGTGATCGTCGAGGTCAACGAGGCGTATCTGCGGGCGACCGGCCGTACTGAGGAGGACTTGATCGGCAAGTACGTTTTCGATGCGTTCCCGGACAACCCGGCCGACCCGGACGCGGACGGCGTGCGGAATCTGAAGGCCTCATGGGGGCGGGTGCTGGCCACGGGGCGGGCGGATGTGCTGGCGGTGCAGAGGTACGACATCCCCGTGGTCGCGCAGCCGGGGGCATTCGAGGAGCGCTGGTGGTCGACGGTGAACACTCCTGTTCTTGACCGGCGCGCGCATGTGTCGTGGATCATCCACCGGGTGGAGGACGTGACCGCATTCGTGCAGGCCCGCCGCGCCCGCGACCGGAGGGCGGGGGAGCCGCTGACCGAGCGGGAGGAGGGGATGGAGGCCGAGCTGTATGACCGGGCCCGTGAGCTGCAGCGTCTGAACGAGGATCTGCGGGCGGCGCATGCGCGGGAGCGAAAGATCGCGGTCACGTTGCAGGAGGCGATGCTGCACGCCCCGGATCTGGCTCGCCATGAGAATGTGGCGGTGCGGTACCGGCCCGCGGTCGGCTCCCTGAACGTGTGCGGCGACTGGTACGACGCCGTTGATCTGGCCGACGGACGGTTCAGCGTCGCCGTCGGCGATGTCGTCGGGCACGGCCTGGAGGCCGCCACCGTGATGGGGATGCTCCGCAGCGCACTGTCCGCCGCAAGCCGGGCGGTGACCGGGCCGGCCCAGGCCCTGGAGGTGCTGGGCATGTACGCCCGCTCGGTGGAGGGCGCACTCGCGACCACCGCGGTCACGGTGCTCGTCGACGCCCGGTCGAAACTGCTGGTCTACTCCAGCGCCGGCCACCCTCCGCCGGCGCTGCTGCACAGCGACGGCACGTGCGAGCTGCTGGAGAACGCCACCGATCCGCCTCTGGGTGCGCGGCCCGAACATGTGCCGCGCCCGCAGGCCAGCACCCCCTATCGCCCGGGTGACACGCTGGTCCTCTACACCGACGGGCTGATCGAGCGTCGGGGGGAGGACATCGACACCGGCCTGGATCACCTCAAGGAAGCGCTGGGCGACATGCCCGAATTTACTCCTGACCAGCTGGCGGACACCCTGCTCGAGCGGCTCGGCGTCGCCGGAGGCGGCCACGACGACATCGCTCTGGTCATCGTCCGTCTCTGAGAAGCGTTCTGCTCCTCAGCCGTGAGTCAGCGCGGTTCAACGAGTCGCCGCTTGACCAGGGTCGTTGGGTTCCGGGCTGTCGGTTCGCAGGACATGACATGTGAGGTTCGAAATGTGATCACGTGGTGTCTGCAGTTGCGCCCCGGCTGAGGTGATGCCCTTGATGCAATCGGCAGCGGATGTGGATATGTCGAGCAGCGGGGCGAGCTGGCGCATCGTCAAGTTCGTGCGCCAGTATGCCGTGACCCGGTCAAAGCGGACGCGGTCGTCGGCTCTGACAGCGCGGCTTCGACTGCGAGTCGATCACGCCCGCGCCGGCTCCGAGTCCCGCCCGGCCCGCTCGCGGACCAGGCGGCGGAGCCGGTCGTGGAACTCGCGGACCAGATCGTGGTTGCGCCAGCGCCGGAAGAACGCGTAGACCCGGTCCCACGGTGGGAAGTGGCAAGCACGGCACGCCACTTCGTGCCGTTGTCGACCAGGTAGCGGATCGCGTCCAGCATCGCGCGGTGGCAATGGGCCTCCGGTTGCCCGCCCCGCCCCGGCCCCGCAGCCAGCCCGGCACCGGCAGCAGTGCGCCGGACCACCGCCCACTCGGCGTCCGACATGTCGGTGGGATACCGACGCTCGCGCGCCCCGTGGTCACTGGCGTTCCCGAGCCTGTGAGCCAGACAGTCACACGCGAGAGTGGCTGAAGTGGACCCCACTCCCGCGTTGCCGTGGAAATGCGACAACAGAGCCTCCTGGAAAGCACGTTGGCTTCGACACCCTTCGAGCTACCAAGAGGCCCTGCTCTCATGCACGGCAGCCGCCGCAGTCACCCGATCGACCGACTTCTCGACGAGATCGGGACGACGGCAGTCGCGTCGCTTCTCGTGATCGCTGGGACGGAGAAATTCGCACTGCCATCCAGGCAGACGGTCGGCTTGGTGACGCCCCGAGGCCGCCTCGCGGGTTTGAGCCCGGTGCCGCGACTGACGAACCTGGCGCAGAGTCGCGTCTTACCGGCTCGAGGCGGGGCCAACCGCCCCCCGCTACGTCCTACTTCTCCTCCGGCTCCCAGGCGCGGAGCAGGTCGAGCAGCCCTGCGTCTCCGTCAACGTGCAAGGATTCGGCCTGGATCCGGTCGTACAGGTAGAGGACCAGCTCACTGGCCGTGCCGTGGACGGAGGCGCCGGCTGCGTCCGAGTCTTCGCCGGTCGCGGCGGCCGGCGCGGGGATGCGGGTGATACGTGCGCCGTCGCCGTCGACGGTGAGGCGCCAGGAGCGGCCCTCGGCGGCGTGGAAGTCGAAGGCCGTGGGCTTGTGCGGCCAGGCACTCGGCGTTGCGCAGACGGTGAACAGGAACTCCTCCACACCGTCGAGTGCCAGCTCGACCGGCAGCGGCTGCGGGGCGCCCCCGGCGAGCTGGGCGTCGTAGGTGTGCACCGCGGTCTCCTGGACCCGGTGCCGGGCGGTGCCGCCGGCGGTCTGCGGTGACTGCGACGCGGGCCACCACGTCCAACAACCGCTCTCCGGTCCCGCCGCGCGCAGGGCGTCCAGCAGAAGCTGCGTCGACGCGTCCAGCCAGGCCAGCAGGGCCTCACGCTCCTGCGGCACTTCCAGCGCGGCGCGCGCGGCGACGGCCTCGGCCGGGGGAGCGTCGGCAGACCCCGCGCCGACTATGGCGGCCCAGAAACGGTCTCCCCCACCCAGGTGCTTCACCAGATCGAACAGCGTCCACCCGGGGCAGGTCGGCACCTGCGCGTCGAGACCGGGCGCGGCGGCGATCACGGCGCGGAAGGCGATCGACCGTTCATCGATCAGGCGCAACAGGTCAGGGAACTCAAGATTCTTTTCCACGCCGGATGTCTATCACTGTGCTCCGGTGATCGGACAGCGATTTTCACAGTCGCCGCCGGTTGGCCATTGCGGACGTCCTCGCCTCCCACTGCTCGGGTGACAAGCTGCGCACTGCTGCGAGGACGCTGGTGGTGGCGGTACGCCAGGCGTCGTGCCTGTGGGTGCCCTGGCCTCGCCGTGCGGCCGGGCACCTCGGCGACGCGAGGACTGGTCGGGTCGGGAGTTCAGGTGACTCCCGTTCGACCAGACTCCTCAAGTTCGGAACAACAACAGCCGCTCAGACGTCGCTTCTTATGGCTGCGGTGAGGGCTGGGCGGCTTCAGGGAAGCCCAGTTCATCCAGCAGCGCGTCGAACAGCTCCTCCACGAAGGTCTCCCGTGCACGCAGCAGTCCCTCGATCCGAGTCTGCTGCGCCGCGGCCTGGACACCAGCCATTGAAGCCCACACGAGCGCGCCCTCGGCGTCGGCCGGCACCTCCGCATCGAGCTCTGCGCGCTTATGCCTGATGGCCTCTTCGAACTCCGGGGTGGTCACCCACAGGCTCACATCGTCCACGTCCTCGGGTTCCTCGACGAGGAGGGCCGCGGCGTTGTCCAGGTTGAGCCATGCCTGCCAGCGCCGACCGCTGCTGTCCAGGCCGGTCAAGAGGGCGACGCTGCTGTCGGAGACATCGGCGACGCAAACCGGTGCTCCAGTCCATTCGACCAAGGCGAACAGGTAGTCGTCCTCCCAGATGTCCTGCTCCAACTGCAGGGTCTGCCAGCCGCCCGGTCGAGGCCGCCACTCGTGCATGTCCTCCCTCAGCCCTGGATCGCTGCCGCCGAACAGGGGTGCTTCCAGCAGCGGGCTCTCGCTGCGCGCAAAAACCAGATGACCGGAAAAGCCCATGGAACCTCCTCGTCGAATATCAGCGCACCCTACGAGCCGTCACTGACACCACCGGCGTTGGCCGACTTCTGCTGCCGACTCGCCCCGCGCGCCGAGCTCGTCGAGGACGACGCGGCGGAGCCGGGCCCAGTCCCGTTCCCGGCTCCACTGGGCGAAGCGCCGGTAGACCGTGGGCGTTTCGACGGCGGGAGCTTGGTTTTGGCGGTCGATGTGTCGCCGGCTCATCACCGTGGGCCAGTGGCAGGCGGGGGACCCGGACATCGCGATCGTCAGCGACGCCGGCTACCGAAGTGACCTGCCTGGCGTGGGTCCTGCGTGACCTGCCTGTCGAACTGGTCGGCAGGGTCCGGTCCGACCGTGTCAAGCGTCTGCCGAAGCCGCCGACCCCAGGCACCGCCCCCGGACGCCCACCTGGCTGCAAGAAACAAACGCCGGACACCGCGTTACGACGTCGGCAAGACCGTCAGACGCCCCGAGACCCTCAAAGCCATCCGCAGACCTGGCAGGTCCTGGCAGATGGAGAGCAAGCTCGAGCTCATCGAGGGTGGTTGACGGCTTCTCAGCGACCGTGCGATCCCTTGCCGTTGCGGGAGAACCGCATCGGCGCGTGGCGCGTCCCTACCAGTGATCTTCGCGGGCGGCCTTGTGAGACGACGGAGCACACCTCCGCCCGGCGTCTCCCGAGCCTGAGCCCGAGAAGCAGTTTCCTGACCGAGTGGCAC
Source organism: Streptomyces sp. NPDC059499 (assembly GCF_042749285.1). Taxonomy (NCBI): domain Bacteria; kingdom Bacillati; phylum Actinomycetota; class Actinomycetes; order Kitasatosporales; family Streptomycetaceae; genus Streptomyces; species Streptomyces sp. NPDC059499. Next base: position 97,552 of record NZ_JBHYTT010000022.1, on the reverse strand, counting down.
GTCTCAGGGGGAAGACCCATGCCCAACCCGCCGCAGCCCTGGTACACACCGGGCTCGCCGCAGCAGCCCGTTCCCGGCAACCCGTATGCCTCGGAAGGTTTCGGGCCGCCGTCCGGACCGCCACCGCGCCGGCGGCGCTTCGGCGGAGCGCCGGTCATCGCCGCCGTCGTCGCGATGCTGCTCGTGGCTGCGGGAGGAGGGGTGTACGCCCTCGTCGACCGGGGCGAGGACGGGCCCACAACCCCCGTGGCGAAGGATTCGTCAAGCCCCTCCGCTCCGACGGCCCCGCCCACCTCCCCCGCGGTCAGCACCCCGCAGGCGAAGCACATCCCGACCACGGAGGAGATCAACGCCGCACGGAAGCCGGGGGACGCGGCGACGTGGATCGTCGACGACAAGACCGACCTGCCCAGCGGGCACCAGAAGGTCTACGACCTGTGGATCGTCGGCGACACCGTCGTCCAGGCCATGTACAGGAAGGTCGCGGCCTACCGTCTCTCGGACGGCGTCGAGGTCTGGAGCATGCGGTTGCCCGCTCCCGTCTGCGAGACACCGGCCAACCCGACGCCCGACGGCAAGGTCGTGCTCGTCCACAACAAGAGGGCCGACACCGGGAGGAACAATCGGTGCAACCAACTGCAGATGATCGATCTGAAGACCGGGAAGCCGGGATGGCACAAGGAACTCCCCGAAACCGGTGACGGGGACAACACGTTCATCGTGCACAGCGCCATCAGCGCCGGCACCTTCGCGATCGCCCGGAGTATGAAGGCGACCGCCTACCGGGTCGATGACGGGACCGAGCTGTTCGACATCCCCTGGGAGGACCCGGGGAAGTGCTTCCCCGCCGACGTGGCGGGCGGCTCCCGGCTCCTAGTGAGCTCCGACTGCATGATCGACATCGACCAGAGCAAGAACCACAGCCAGCTCCGCGAGATCGACCCGCTCACCGGCAAGGTCCTGTGGCGCCACCGAACCAAGACCGGATGGAAGTTCGGAAGCATGATCTCCGTCGATCCGGTCGTCTTCACCACGGAAAACGCCGTGGACCGCATCGACGACTGGCGGGTCGTGGCCCTGGGCCCGGGAGGAAAGCCCGGCACCACCATCGACCCGCGGGGCAAGAGTATCCAGCGATGCGCCGGATACGGCAGCGGCGGCGACATCCAGCCCTGTCGCGGCACCGCGGTCGGCAACGGCCTCATCGTTCTGGGCGGCAATGACAGGATCCGCTTGTACGACCTGGCCACCGGGAAGTTCCTCTGGGGGGTCAAGAACAACGAGCTGCGCACGTTGCACCCCCTGCGCGCGGAGAAGGGCAAGGCAGTGCTCGTCTACGAGTCGGCCACGCCGAGCCGCCCCGGCCGGACCTTCCTGATGGGCCCGGGCGCCGCGGGTACGGAGAAGGTGGTGCTGCGACACCCCGCATCGACCGCGACGCAGGAGTACGAGATGTCCGGCGGGCGGCTGGCTTATGCAGGCGGACGAGTCGTCCTCACGTCGGCGAGCGTGAGCGGCGACGACGACCGACGCGAAGCCCGCATGCTGTCCTTCGCTCCCGGCCCGCCCTGACCGGGCACCGGGCGGGCCGACCACCCACGCACGCCGGGACTGAGCTTGTGTAACGCTTTCCTCCGGACAGCATCTGGCAGCGGCCTCACCCTCACGGCCTTCGTCGTGGTCACGTGCACCTTGATCGGAGCACATGATCAGACGAAGGCCGCCCTCGCTCGATGCCCCATCGTCGGCGTCCCAACCGTTCGCTGGACTCGACCCCTTGCGGGCGATGCGGACGCCGACGTGTCTGCCTCGGAGCCATTTCTGCAGGTGCGGGACGTCGTACGCTTTGTCCGCCTGCAGACGCCGGAACTTGAAGTACCGGCCGCAGCTGGGGCGTGTCTCGTCTGGCGACCCAGGATCATGGGCCGGTTGCGTGGCCGGGGCGCCCGCGGACGCCCCGGCCACGGATTCTTCCGGTCAGGACGCGGGGAGTTCGCCCCGGACCGTGCGGGCGGCGGCGACCAGGTTCTCCAGAGACGCCTTGGTCTCGGGCCAGCCACGGGTCTTCAGACCGCAGTCGGGGTTGACCCACAGCCGCTCGGCGGGAATGGCCTCCAGTCCCTTGAGAAGGAGAGCGGCAGCCTCGTCCGCGTCGGGCACGCGCGGGGAGTGGATGTCGTACACGCCAGGACCTGCCTCGCGCGGGTACCCGTGTGCGGCCAGCTCGCGGGCGACCTGCATGTGCGAGCGGGCGGCCTCCAGGCTGATCACGTCGGCGTCGAGATCGTCGATGGCCTGCACGATGTCACCGAACTCGGCGTAACACATGTGGGTGTGGATCTGGGTGTCCGGTCGTACGCCGCCGGTGGTGAGCCGGAACGACTCGGTCGCCCAGTCCAGATACGCGGCGTGGTCCGCCACGCGAAGGGGCAGAGTCTCGCGCAGAGCGGGTTCGTCGACCTGGATGACCGATGTTCCGCTGGTCTCCAGGTCGTTGACCTCGTCGCGCAGGGCAAGGGCGACCTGGCGGGCGGTGTCGCCGAGGGACTGGTCGTCGCGGACGAAGGACCAGGCGAGCATGGTGACCGGCCCGGTGAGCATGCCCTTGACCGGGCGGTCGGTGAGGGACTGGGCGTACGTCGTCCAGGGCACCGTCATCGGTTCGGGGCGGGAGATGTCACCGGCCAGGACCGGGGGCCGGACGTAGCGGGTGCCGTAGGACTGGACCCAGCCGTGCTGGGTGGCCAGGTATCCGGTCAGCTGCTCCGCGAAGTACTGGACCATGTCGTTGCGCTCGGGCTCACCGTGCACCAGGACGTCGATGCCGGTCTTCTCCTGGAAGGCGATGACCTCACCGATCTCGGCCTTGATCCGCTCTTCGTATCCGGGTGTGTCGATCCGGCCGGCGCGCAGGTCGGCGCGGGCCGTGCGCAGTTCATCGGTCTGCGGGAACGATCCGATGGTCGTCGTCGGCAACAGCGGCAGCTTCAGGTGGGCCCGCTGGGTGGCCGCTCGCTCGGCGTAGGGCTGGGAGCGTCGGCCGTCGGCGTCGGTGATCGAGGCGGCCCTGGCCCGTACGGCGTGGTCTCGGGTGATGGCGGAGTCGGCGCGTGAGGCGAGGTCGGCCTGGTTGGCGGCGATCTCTGCGGTGATGGCCTCGGTGCCCTCGGCGAGTCCCTTGGCGAGAGTGACGATCTCCCTGGTCTTCTGCCTGGCGAATGCGAGCCAGCGGAGGATCTCAGGATCGATGTCCTTCTCGGGCGCTGTGTCGAGTGGGACATGCAGCAGCGAGCAGGAGGCAGCGACGTCGACCCGGTCGGCGAGGCCCAGAAGCGTGGCAAGCGTGGTCAGCGACTTCTCGTAGTCGTTGATCCAGATGTTGCGTCCGTTGACGACGCCGGCGACGAGCCTCTTGCCGGTGAGCCCGCCGGCGGCCGCGAGGTCTTCGAGGTTCGCTGCTGCGGCGCCGGTGAAGTCGAGGGCCAGCCCGTCGACCGGTGCCTTCGCCAGGACGGGCAGAGCATCTCCGAGCCGGTCGAAATAGGACGCGACGAGCAGCTTGGGGCGATCGGTCAGGCCACCGAGGTCGCGGTAGGCGCGGGCGGCGGCGTTGAGCTCGGCAGGGGTGCGGTCCTGGACGAGGGCGGGCTCGTCGAGCTGTACCCACTCCGCGCCGGCAGCGCGCAGATCGGCGAGAACCTCCGCATAGACCGGAAGGAGCCGGTCCAGCAGGGTGAGCGGTTCGAAGTCGGCCGCCACTCCGGGGGCGGGCTTGGCGAGCAGAAGATAGGTGACAGGGCCGACGAGCACGGGCCGGGCGGTGTGTCCGAGAGCGAGGGCTTCCTTCAGCTCGGTGACCTGCTTGGCCGAGTCAGCGGTGAAGGTGGTGTCAGGGCCGAGTTCGGGCACGAGGTAGTGGTAGTTGGTGTCGAACCACTTGGTCATCTCCAGCGGCGCCACATCCTGGGTGCCGCGTGCCATCGCGAAGTATCCGTCGAGCGCGTCGGCACCGACCGCCTCACGATGCCGCTGCGGGACAGCACCAACCATGACGCTGGTGTCCAGGACCTGGTCGTAGTACGAGAAGTCGCCGGTGGGCACTTCGTGGATACCGGCATCTGCCAAATGCTGCCAATTGGTCCGGCGCAGATCTGCTGCCGTCTTCCGGAGAGCGTCGGCGGTGATCCGGCTCTTCCAATAGCCTTCGACGGCCTTCTTCAGTTCCCGGTTCGGGCCCTGGCGGGGGTAGCCGTACACGGTGGCTCGTGATGCTGCGGCTGCGGGCTTCGCTGTCACGGAAATCTCCTTCGCGAGATGACTCCTTGAGATCCCGGAGACGGGACACGGACGCGAAGGGGTGACGAACCGGACGGAACATGTGCACGCCCAGGGCGCGATGTCTCATCCGATATGTACGCCGACCCGCCCACGAGGTCACCGGGATATCCGCACACGGGGGGCGCGTGCGGGCAACGGGCAGGTCTTCGGACTTGTGGGCACCCTGCCGAGGCAGATTCCTACTGGCCGTCGCTTCCCGGATCCGACCGGATCCAGTGCGTATGACGGCGGTCGTTCCCACTCACCGCTGCGGGGCAGTCCCGGATTTCCACCGGGTTCCCTCTTACGACGCGTCTGCCTGGCGGGCAGGGCGAACCAGCTGCACCGACCACCCTAGAGGGTCGACGCTCTCTGAGCGTTGCTGTTCGTATCCCGGGACGTGGCATGAGCCACCGAGCTCCGGCGTGCGTGGAACGTGAAGCGGGGGCGTGCGGCAGACCACCGTCATCAACTCGCACGAGGACGCCGAGCCCGAAGCCTCAGAGGCCCCGCCAAGGAGGGGGGCCTGGTCGACATCACCCTCACCGGCGCTCAGCTCGTGGACCACCTCAAGACCTTGGAGCGGGACATCAGTGGCGGCGCGCTCGCGAACAGGTCCATCGAGGAGCTTGCCCGGCGGATGTACGAGGCGATTGCGCCCGTGGTCGACCAGACCGAGCAGGGGAAGCCGAATTTGGGCATCGGCTGCCGAGCGTTGGAGCCGCCGGTCCGGAATGCTCCGGATCTTGTCCTCAGCGACGGGCCTCGTAACTGCTGAGGCAGCATCCCTCGGCGCGTGCACTGCTTCAAGCGGATGTGTCGGCCCGTCGAGTGCTCGAACCCGCGTTTCCAGGACTCGGCAGTACCTCCACGAGCAGGGCCCGTGCCGTCTGCCGCTGGTCTGCGGGCCCCCGCCCCGGCAAGTCCGCCTGGGTCAGCGGCCCTTGCGTACCCGTGCCGCCGCGCGTGCTTCCGCCGTCTTGCGGGCGTCGGCCGTTTTGCGGGACTCCTTGGGGCGGCCGGGACGAGTGCCCATGCCACGGAAGGGGGCGTTGCCGCTGCCCTTCCCTTCGATGGGCGGGCGCTTGGCCCCGGTGATGGTGGTCAGCTTCTCCTCGCCGGAGCGTACCTGGGTGACAGTCGGCCGGATCCGGGCGTCGGTCATGATCCGGTTGACGTCTCGTCGCTGGTTCGGGGTGACCAGCGTGACCACCTTCCCGGACTCCCCGGCGCGAGCCGTACGCCCGCCACGGTGCAGGTAGTCCTTCGCGTCGGCCGGCGGGTCCACGTTGACGACGAGGTCGAGGGCCTCGATGTGAATGCCTCGCGCCGCGACGTTGGTGGCCACCAACACGGTGATCTCGCCGTCCTTGAACTGCGCGAGTGTGTGCGTCCGCTGTGGCTGCGACTTTCCGCTGTGCAGGGCGGCAGCCCGAATGCCGCTGGCCCGCAGGTGCCGGGTGAACTGGTCCACGCCGGCCTTGGTGTCCAGGAACATCAGGACCCGGCCGTCCCGCGCGGCGATTTCGGTCGCGGTCGCGTGCTTGTCGGCGGGGTGGATGTTCAGCACGTGGTGTTCCATCGTGGTGACCGAGCCGGCCACACGGTCGAGCGAGGCAAGTACCGGCTCGTGCAGGTAGGTCTGCACCAACTGGTCGACATTGCGGTCGAGTGTTGCCGAGAACAGCAGCCGCTGACCGTCGGGGCGGACCTGGTCCAGGATTTCCGAGACCTGCGGCAGGAACCCCAGGTCGCACATCTGGTCCGCCTCGTCCAGCACCGTGATCCGCACCTGCTGCAGATCACAGAACCGACGCGACACGAGGTCGGCGAGCCGCCCGGGCGTCGCGACGACCACTTCGGCGCCGGCGCGCAGCAGCGCCGCCTGCCGGTTGATCGCCAGCCCTCCGACCACCGTCGCCAGCCGCACGTTCAGCGCCTGCGCGTAGGGTGCCAGCGCGTCGACCACCTGTTGCGCGAGCTCCCGGGTCGGCACCAGAACCAGTGCGAGCGGCCGCTTCGGCTCCGCTCGCATACCCGCCGTCCGCGCCAGCAGCGCAAGCCCGAAGGCAAGCGTCTTGCCGGAGCCGGTCCGCGCACGGCCGAGGACATCACGGCCGGCCAGCGCGTTGGGCAGGGTCGCCGCCTGGATCGGGAAGGGTTCCGTCACGCCGAGGCCGGTCATCGTCGCCGTCAGCTCCGACGGCAGCCCGAGTGCGTCGAAGGACTCGACCGGCGGCAGGCCAGGGGCAGCCGTCTGCGGCGTTGTGGGTTCGCCCTTCGGGGCCGGAGTCTTCGCGTTCATGGGGGGAGCCTTCCTCGGTCTGGCGCCGGGAACGCGTTGGGGCCCGTACCCCTCGGTACGGGCCCCAACGGTTTCGAAGCGTGCCCACAGTTTACCAGCGAGCGCCCCGGCACATTCCGGTCCCGTCGGCAGGGCCGCCCGCCGTCGTCACCGACCCTGGCCAGGGACAGTGCTCGCACCTGACCCGACTGCGAGGTAGAAGAACGAGCGGACCGGTCAGGCTTGCCGTCGCAGAAACGCGGCGCCGGTCGGCTCGAAGCCTTGCGGAGTGGTGCGTCGGAGGTTGCACCCTCGTAGTCAAGGCTTCGAGTGGGTGGCCGCTCCGGTAACGGCCACACAGCGGATATCCGCGGCACGGGCAGCCTGGAGGCCCGGAGGGGAATCCCCGCGACGACATCCACGAAGCCATCCTCACCCTCGGATGCGCACTCAGCTGCTGGCGGCGACTGCGCGCTCTGGCGACCGATGCCGTGGGCTAGCTATCTGACGCAAGCCGGTTAAGGACTTCCCTGGGCGTGAAGCTCCAGCCGACCAGACGCGGCCCACTCCAGTTGATGCCGATCACGAGTCCGTCCCGTGCGGCATCGGGCAGTACAAGATCACACCAGGTGTCCAAGGGCATGGAATCGACGCGGAGCCCACGCCCCCAGGTCTTCGCCGCCCTCTGAGCCCGGGGCGAGGTCGACCAGAAGGGAAAACTTCGCGTGCCGTCCGCGGAGAGGTGCGTCGGGCTTCCGTCATCATCCCGGACAAGCCAGACCACTCTGTTTTCACGGACTTCTCGGAAGAATGCCGCCGCTTGCGAACCGCTCTGACTCATGGCCTCCGAGCCTAGCGTTCCCCAAGACCCATTTGGGGTGTGACCGAGATACGCGTCAAAGGGGCAACGGGATGATCTTGAAGCCCTGAGCGCCCGGCCCGTCACCCGTTCGGCTCAGTGTCGTTGGTGGTGATGTTGAGCGTCGTCTGGGTCCTGGGGTGGGTTGTGACTTCGATCGAGCGGACCGCGTATCCGCGGTTCAAGCGGCTGATCACCGCGCACGAGCTGCATCTCTTCTTCTCGCCGACTCGCGATGAGCTTCAGTGGGCGACCGATGCCACGGACTGCGATGAGTATCTGCTGGCCCTGCTCCTGATGCTGAAGTCGTACCGGCGCATGGGGTGTTTCCCGGCGCTGGAGGACGTTCCGGCGATGGTGGTGGACTTCGTACGGCGGTCGGTGGAGCTGCCGGAGGGCACGCTGCCGGTCTATCGGGCGGAGCGGACGGCCAAGCATCACCGTGGTCTGGTCCGCAAGCGGGTCGGTGTGACGTACGACCAGGCCAAGGCCCGGGGGATCGTCGAGCAGTCGATCCGCAAGGAGGCCGCGGCGAAGAACCGCCCGGCGGATCTGATCAGCATCGCGCTGGAGAAGGTCGTGGAGGCCGGGCTGGAGCTGCCTGGGTTCTCCACCTTCGACAAGATGGCCTCGAAGATCCGCACCGAGGTGAACGCCTCGATCTGCACGGGCATCCACGACCGCGTGAGCGCCGCTCAGCGTGCAGGGCTCATGCGGCTGCTGGAGGAACGCGACAGCGACGGAACGACGCTGTTCAACCGGCTGAAGAAGTCCGCCAAGGGCCCGACCTGGTCACACTTCAAGAACCTGACCAAGCGTCTGGAATGGCTGGACGGTCTCGGCGACACCGACGTGTGGGTGGACGGCGTCGCCGCCGGGAAGATCACCGACTTCGCCGGGGAAGCGGACGCGACGGACGCCTCGGAGCTGCGGGACTTCGTCCCCGTCAAACGCATCGCGCTGGTCGCGGCCTTGACGCACAAGGCGAGGATGCGGGCGCGGGACGACCTGGCCACGATGTTCTGCAAGCGCGTGGCGACGAAGATCAAGAAGGCGAAGGCGGAGCTGGAGGAGATCCGGCTCGTAGAACGGGAGATCGTCGAGGCCCTGATCGGGAACTACCGCACCGTGCTCAAGCACATCGACGAGGGCGGCCCGGCCCAGGAGGCGCTCACGAAGGCCGCGGCCATGACCGCCGAGACCCGTCAGGCGCTGGAGGGCCTGGACGAGGAGGCGTCGGTGGACGAGGTCGCGAAGCGGCTGGAGGGCCGGGTCTCTCCGGCAGTGATCGCCCTGGTGAAGGCCCAGATGGTGCAGGCAGGCGGGTTGGGTGCGGTCACGCGGGCGGTGGAGGGCTTCGGTGGGTTCGCCAAGCAGTACGAGCAGATCGAGAAGGTCTCCGCCCACCACGGCAACTTCTGGGAAGTGCTGCTGTACGGGCAGATCGGCCGGGACCGGGCGGTGATGTTCGACCTGGCCGGGGCCGAGAACTTGAAGTTCACCGCGACCAGCGAGGACAGCCGGGTGCTGGACGCGCTCGCACACGCCCAGCGGCACCAGGCGGCCCGCGGCGAGTACATCACCGCCTTCAACGAGGAGGGAAAGGAGGTCGACATCTCCTTCGCCACCCAGAACTGGCGCAAGGCCGTGATGGACAAGACCCGGACCGGGCAGTTCGTGCGCAAGCACTTCGAGGCGATGGTCTTCACCGCGCTGGCGGAGGAGCTGCGTACCGGCGATGTCGCGGTGGTCGGCTCGTAGGAGTATGCCGACTGGTCCGAGCAACTCCTGGACTGGGAGGTCGTCCAGGAGACGCTGGGGGCCTACCTGATGGAGGTCGGCCTCGCCGAGCCGGGCGAGAGCGCCGAGTTCGACGCGAAGTTCTTCCGCAGGCAGCTGGAGGACAAGCTGCGAGGCGCCGCCGCGGCGGCGGACGCCGGGTACCCGGAGAACGAGGGCCTGGTCATCGACCCGGAGACGGGCATCCCGTCGTTGAAGGCGTACCGGGCCGACGGTCAGCGGCCCTCGGCGAAGCGGCTGGAGCAGGAGATCAAGGCGAGGATGCCGGAGCGGTCCCTGATGGGGATCGTGGCCCGGACCGCGTACTGGGTGGAGTGGTGGCGCCGCTTCGGGCCGCCGTCGGGCAACGAGCCCAAGCTCACCGACCCCTTGGGCCGCTACGTGATCGTCACGTTCGTCAAGGGCACCAACATGGGCCCGTACGAGGCCGCCCGGCACATCCCCGGTGTGTCCGGGCACGAGCTGTCGTACGTCGCCAACAAGCACTTCTCCATCATGCTGCTCAACGAAGCCGTCGCGGACCTGGTCAACGCGCACGCCCGCCTGGACATCTCGCAGGCTTGGGGCGATGGCACCGCCGTGGCGGCGGACGGCACCCACATGGACACCTATCTCGACAACCTGCTCTCCGAGACGAGCGTCCGGTACGGCAAGCCCGGCGGCATCGCCTACCACCACGTCTCGGATACCTACATCGCGCTGTTCACGCACTTCATCCCGTGCGGCGTGTGGGAGGCCGTCTACATCATCGAGGGCCTGCTGAAGAACACGTCCGAGGTGCAGCCGACCACGGTGCACGCGGATACCCAGGGCCAGAGTTTCCCTGTCTTCGCGCTCGCCCACCTGCTGGGCTTCGACCTGATGCCCAGGATCAGGAACTGGAAGGAACTGACCTTCTACCGGCCCGGCAAGACCACGGAGTACGTGCACATCGACGCCCTGATCGGCGAGCCGGGCAAGCACGTCATCGACTTCGACCTGATCGAGTCCCAGTTCCGGCACCTGATGCGCGTGGCCGTCTCCGTACGCGAGGGCGCCATCTCCTCCTCCACGCTGCTCAAGCGTCTGCGCTCCGGGTCGCGGAAGAACGCCACCTACGCCGCCTTCCGTGAGGTCGGCCGCGTGATCCGCACCGTCCAGCTCCTTCGGTATCTGTCGGATGCGCCGCTTCGCCGGCGGGTGACGGCGGCGACGAACAAGGTGGAGTCGTTCAACCGGTTCTCCCAGTGGATCGGCTTCGGCAACCGCGGCGTCATCGCCGACAACGACCCCGTCGAGCAGGAGAAGGCAATGAAGTTCAACGCCTTGCTCACGAACGCGGTGATCTTCCACAACGCCCTGGACATCGCGGAGATTATCCGCCAGCTCCTGGAAGAGGGCTGGGAGATCGCCCCCGAGGACCTGGCTCACATCTCGCCGTACCTGACCGAGCACATCAACCGGTTCGGCGAGTACTCCACACACGAACTCGGCATCCAGCCCGACGCGTACGACCCGAAGCTCGACGTCGACTTCACCCCACTGCGCGAGCAGGACCTGACCGCCGCCGGCCTCGGCCAGGCCGCCTGAACCAGGAAGGCACCCCACATGGCTGCACGGGCCTGTTTGATCTTCACACGCCAGACAACTCGCGAGGCCGTCTCTGTGTCCCAACGCTCACCGGCCAAGAACAACCGCAGGTCGGCCCATTAGGGTCGGCGGCATGACGACACCCCTTGCCACCAGCGCCTTCGACTCGCTCCGCCTCGACGCCGTGCCCGACCAGGAGACGCTGCGCCAGACCTACGAACTCCCCAACGACGCGGCCGTGCGCAAGCAGATGACCGAACTCACCGAACAGACCCGGCGGCTGATCGGCTGCTCATCACTGGTCCTGGTCGCCAGCGCGGACGCCGAGGGCAACTGTGACGTCTCCCCGCGCGGCGGCCCCGCCGGGTTCGTCGCCGTCCTGGACGCACGGACGGTGGCGATACCGGACGCGACTGGCAACAAGCGTCTGGACACCCTGCAGAACGTCATCGCCACCGGACGGGCCGGGCTACTGTTCCTCATCCCGGGGCGCACCACGACGCTCAGGGTGAACGGCCGGGCCTGCGTCTCCACCCGCCCGGAGCTGCTGTCGCAGCTGACCGCCGTGGGCAAGCCGCCGGCCAGTGCGCTGGTGCTGGGGATCGAGGAGGTCTATCCGCACTGCCCCAAGTCGCTCCTGCGCAGCGGAGCCTGGAAGCCGGAGCACTGGCTGCCGGCGGACGCCCAGCCGACCTCGGCCCAGGTGACGCTGGCCCAGCTGCGGATGCCGGAGCTGACGATCGCGGACATCGAGCAGGCGGAAGCGGACTCGCTGAAGTACCGGTACGAGTAACGAGCCGACCAGCGATTGCCAAACCACCGGGCCTTCCACCGTGAAGGTGGGCACGCGGTTATTGATCACGCGGCGAGCGTGGGTTTAGCGGTTTGGTGTCGGCGTTCGTATTCGTTGGGGCTGAGGTGGCCGTTGGCGGAGTGCCGACGGCGGGTGTTGTAGCGGGTCAGCCAGGCGAAGACGGTCCTGCGGCAGGTGTCGGCATCGCCGTAGTCGTGGGCGCCCTGGAGGGTCTGGCGTTTCGTGTTCCTGCAGACGCCGAGGAGCTTCGCAATCGAGGTGACGGTGTTCTCCGGGCGGGCGAGCAGGTGGCGGGCGTGGCGTACCTGCTCCTCCGTCATCGCCGACGAGCGGCCGTCCGCCGAGGGCTCCGCGGGCGCGGGCGGCGTCTCTGGCCGAATCTCAGTAGTACGTCGGCGAGGGCCTGGGTCCATGACGCAACCCTTCCCACAGGTGGCACTCAGTGCCACAGTGTGGGCATGAATTCTCCAATCATCTCGGGGGCCTCGCAGGCTTGGGCGGCACTGGGTGCCGATTCTTCGCTGCTCGACCGGGTGTCCTACGGCGGTCCGTCCGGAGGGCTGCCGGCGCGGCTGCCCGTCATGGAGCTGGCGCGAGCCACCGTCGCGGTGTGCTCGCTCGCGGCCGCCGAGCTCGCTTCCGTACGCACGGGGCGCCCCGTGCCCCGTGTGCGGGTCGATGACGAGGCAGTCGCGACGGCGTTCCTCAGCGACCGGTTGGTGCGGGCCGACGGGCGAGCGTGGTCGACCTTCGCGCCGCTGTCCCGGTTCTGGCGGGCAACCGACGGATGGGTTCGTACGCACGCCAACTACCCGCACCACCGGGCCCGATTGCTCGCCGCTCTCGGGGTGCCGGGGAACGCCGACGAGGAGGCGGTGGACGCGGTGGCCCAGGCGATCGCGGGGCTTACCGCGCTAGAAGTGGAGGAGACCGTGTACGCGGCGGGCGGTTTGGCCGTCGCTGCACGCGGCCCCGAGGACTGGGCCAAGAGCGAGCAGGGTGTCATGGTTGCGGGGCAGCCGCTGCTGACGACGGCGCGCATCGATGATGCCCCGGATCGAATGATCGATGGTGCCGCACTACCGTGCGCGGGGCTGCGCGTCCTGGATCTGACCCGAGTACTGGCCGGACCGGTCGCCACCCGAACGCTTGCGTTGCTCGGCGCTGACGTGCTGCGGATCGACGCCCCACAGCTGCCGGAAAGCCAGGAGGCCCACAACGACACAGGGATGGGGAAACGCTCGACCACCCTGGACCTGGGAGAGGACACCGACCGTAGGCTCTTCGAGGAACTGCTCGATGCGGCAGACGTGGTGGTCACCGGTTACCGGCCGGGCGCGCTGGAACGGTTCGGACTGACGCCCGAGGCGCTCGCCGAGCGCCGACCGGGTCTCGTCATCGCCCAGCTCTCCGCGTGGGGCCGTTACGGACCGTGGCGCGAGCGGCGCGGCTTTGACAGCCTGGTCCAGGTGGCCACCGGCATCGCCGAACTGGAGGGCTCGCCGGACTCGCCCGGTGCTCTGCCCGCTCAGGCGCTCGACCACGGCACCGGCTATCTGCTCGCGGCCGGTGTCCTGCGCGCGCTCACCGAGCAGCACCGCACGGGCGGCACACGGCTGGTCCGCCTGGCGCTGACGCAGACCGCGCACTGGCTGGTCCACGACCTGGCACCCGCTCCGGGCAAGGAAGAGGGCTTCGACGCCGAACACTGGCTGACCGAGACCGACAGCCCCATGGGCCGATTGCGGCACGCGCTGCCGCCGGTGTCGTACGACGGGGGCCCGGTGAACTGGGCACGTCCGCCGGGTCTATGGGGAACGGATGCCCCGGTCTGGGGCGGCGCCTGACGAATACCTTCGGGGCGTGCGCCCGTCACACCGATGCAGTCGTGTCACGGCCGCCGGGAGTCGTACGGCCATGACACCGTGTCGCCGCTCATGGCACTGCACGGAGGCGTGGCAGGAGTCGGCCAGTGGCATCGGCGTCACTCCTGGCTCCTGCCCCGGAGCGAACAAGCGCGTTTCATAGGTGGTCGCTCGTGAAACACCCGGCCGTGCGGCGATCCACCTGCGGCGATCATGTTTCATGAGTTGTAGCAAACGACTAGACTCCTGAAACACCCTCATGAAACGCTCCCGGGCGTGAGCGACGACTTCAAGCGCGTGGAATCGCACGGCTGCCCGATGTCCACCTGTGCCGCCCCGGCGGGCTCTCCGTGCCGGACCGGCAAGGGCAAGGTGGCCATCCAGTACCACACCGCCCGTTTCCGGCTCGTGCCCCAACTCGCCAAGGTGCTCAGCGTGCCGACCCCGGCCGTACGTAAGCCGGGGTCGATGTGGACTGAGCTGCCCCGACCGGTGAGCGCCGGCGCCGAACCGGTCGGGCACGTCCGCCTCGGCTACGCGCGGGCCTCGACCGCCCGGCAGTCCCTCGATGCACAGCTCGACTCCCTCGCCGAGACCGGGGTCACCCGGGTCTTCTCGGAGAAGATCTCCACCCGCGCCACCCGGCGCCCCGAGCTGGAGGCCGCCGTGAAGCTCGCCGGGGAGATCCGCTCCTCCGGCGTCGCCGTCACGCTCGTCGTCCACGAGCACAAGCGGCTCGGCCGCGGCATCGAACTCGCCATGCTCGCCGAGGAACTGAAGGCGAGCGACGTCGGCCTGGAGTTCCTCACCGGAGAGCTGAAGGGCTCGCACAACCCCTCCGGCATCGTGTTCACCGTGCTCGCGGCCATGTCCGGGATGGAACGCGAGTACATCCGCGACCGCACCCTCGAGGGACACGAGTCCGCCCGCAAGCGCGGCAAGACCATCGGCGGCGCCAGCGTCGCAGACGAATCCATGCTGTCCATGGCTCTGCAGCTGCGGGAACAGGAGATGAGCCTGCGCGACATGGCCAAGCGGCTCGTCATCACCACCGGCAAGAAGAAGGGCCAGCATCCGTCACCTGCGACCGTGATGCGGATGCTGCGCGAGCACGATGAACAGGCTGCCGTGGTCTCAGCACCGTAGAAGGCCCGCCAGAGGTTAAAGATCATCCCATTGCCCCTTTGACGCGTATCTCGGTCACACCCCCATTTCGTTAGGAGTTTTCAGCCCGAGGCGGGACAGCGCCTCCCGGTACAGATCGGGAGCCGGCTTGGCTCTCGGTGCCGATTCGCGGGTGATCACGTGGTCGAAGGCACCCAGGAGCCCGTACCGACGGGTCTGCCGCCTCACAGACCGCGTTCGAGATCTGCCGTAGAGCAGTCGTAGACCCGACCGAGGCCGAAGGACGATCCCGTCTTGGTGATCGGTACGATCGGCAGGTTGGAGGGGATGTGATGTTGCAGGTTCTGTACAGCGGGGAAACCAGAGAGCTCGAGCTCTCCGGGACGCGTCAAGGGCTCCTGAAGTTCGGGCAGCTGCTGCGGGGGAAGTTCGGAAGCTGTGATCTCTCGGAGAACCGGCGCCCTTTCCCTACGAGAGGTCGCTGTCCGAGATCGCGTTCCAGGAGGATCCGGAGCGGGCTACTGTTTCGATCGTCTCGGAAGACCAGATCCTGAGGATCCAGGGGGCGCGGGAAGCTCTCGACTTCCTCGCCGACAACATCAAGGGCTTCGCCTCCGAGGCGAATGCAAGCGATCATTGCCACGTCGACTCTTCGACATACGACTACATCGCGCCAGAGTCGGACCCGCTGGTGATTGCGTTCATGAAGTGAGCGGAGAGCCTTCGGCCGCACCTTGGTTGAGCCCGTAGGACTCAGCGCGAGAGAGCGATCGTGGGCCTGGTCGGGTTGCCGGCCGGCCTCGGGTAAGGCGGCGGACCATGATGCCGATCATCGCCCAGCGGATCATCGTCTCCGAATGGGCGGGGCTGGTCCCGTAGTCCCGCGCGAGGCGCCGGTGGGCGTTGAGCCACGAAAAGGTGCGTTCCCCCGCCCACGCATGGGCTGGACCTGGAAGCCACGCTGGGCAGGATCCTTGCGAACGATCTCCAAGTCGCGGTCGAGGATCTGGGCGGTCCACCCGACCAGGCGGCCGGCGAAGCCCTGGTCGGCCCAGACCTTCTTGACGCCGGGGCGACCGAGTCTGGTCCACAGCAGTGGCCGCTTCGCGCCGTCGCGGTCCTGAATGCTTGCCGCGACGACATGGACGGCCAGGAGCAGGCCAAGGGTGTCGGTGACGATGAACCGCTTGCGGCCTTTCACCTTCTTGCCCGCGTCGAAGCCTCTGGTAGCTGCGCCGCGGGACGGTGTCGGCGGTGCGGACGGACTGCGAGTCGATCAAGCCCGCCCTCGGCTCCACGTCGCGGCCGTCGACTTCACGCACCTTGCCGCGCAGAGCGTCATGGATCCGCTCGACTGTGCCGTCGTCGTGCCACCAGGTGAAGTACCAGTACACCGTGTCCGCCGTGGCGGGAAGTCCTTCGGCATCTGCCGCCAGGCACACCCGGTCCGGACCACATAGGAGATCGCGGCCACGATCCGCCCCCGCGGGTGCTTTTCCCGCCGACCGCCCTTCGGGCCCACCCGGGCCGGCGGCAGCAACGGCTCCACCAACGCCCACTGCCCATCCGCCAGGTCCGACGGCTCGCCCGAGAATCGACTCCGAACTGGAAGGGCTCATGGCCGCTGAGCCACGCTGACCCGCGCGTCCTCACCTCTCATCGCCTGCGGCCAGCGGTCATCGATGACACCCGCCGCTTTCCGACAGGCACCGCATGCGTCTCCCCGTTCCGGCAGCCACCAGTAGTCGGACGGCAACATGCCGGCTTCCTGGATGCCGCACAGCGTCTTGTCGAAGATGCCGAATGCGTGGGAGATACCAGGGGCAAGGCCATCCGCGACGGCTTCCTCCCAGCGCATCCCCATGGGCAGATACGGCGGTCGCGAGATCTCGAACCACTCGCCGCCCACATGGGTGGCCGCATGACACCAGGAACAGGACCAGATCTCCTCTTCCCGTGCCGTCGGTGGCACCGGCCACCGCCACATCGACCGCCCGCACACATCACACTCCACAGGCGGATCCTCACACGCCGGCACGGGCCACCCCAAGCGGCGGGATGCAGGCAGTTACCAAACATCCTTGCCAGGACAAAACGCTCTTTCAGGCGACGAGGGCGAAGAGAAAGAGGCCGCCGTCGCCCCAACGGGAGTTCGCCAGCAGCCCTCAGAAGCACGAATACAGCGCCCCGTCCGTGACGTGCTGCGCGCGGCCGCCGCACTCAGCCCGGCCGGCAGCATTGCGGGCTGGCTTCTGCGCTTCTCCCTCTCAGGACGAGTCTCTGTAGCGAGTGGCCATCGCGGCGGCACGGTTGCCCAGGGAGGTGCGCAACGACTGCGGGGACAGGACTTCCGCGTCCGTGCTGAGCTGCCACACTGCCCACTCGGCGTGTCGTGAATCTTGAAAGGTGACCTCCAGCCGCAGCCGACCGTCGGCGTCGGGCTCCTCTGCGCGGACGGCCACCGCGGTGTCCAGCAGGTCCTCCCGCCGCGCCGGGTTCACCAGTAGCTGCACGGTGATGTGGTCGCGGCCGGCGACAAACTGCGCGGAACGTTCCCGCCAGATCCGCTCCAGGTCGACCCGATCTGCACGCTGTGTCCTTTCGGGAAGTTCCTCGGCCGCCAACACTCGTGACAGCCGGTAGGTGCGGTCCTCGCCAGATCTCGTGGCCAGTAAGTAGCCCCGGTCGCGGACAGTGACCAGGCCTATCGGGTCCACCGTGCGCCACTGTGGTGTCTGGCCCGTGGCCGCGTAGTGGATGCGCAGCTTGTGTCCGGCGAGTACCGCGCGCCTGACCACGATCATTGTGGTGTCGGGTACCTCATCAACCACCGGACGGCGCGCGAGCAGGTCGGATTCCGGGTCGAAGAGAAACCGTTGAGCCGCGTCGCTCGCGGAGACCCGGTGACTCTCGGGAAGCGCGTCGACCACCTTTCGCATTGCCGAAGCGAGCGCCGAGTTGAGGCCGAATACCCGCTCGCCGCTCCCGGATCCGGCGGTCAGCAAGGCAAGGGCCTCGTCGTGGTTCAGTCCGGTGAGCTCGGTCCGGAAGCCCGGCAACAACGCGAAACCGCCGTGCCTGCCGCGTTCGGCGTAGACCGGGACACCGGCCGCGGACAGCGCCTCGATGTCGCGCAGCACGGTCCGGGTGGATACGTCCAGCTCGCGGGCCAGCGTGTCCGCCGTCAGCTGACCGCGTTGGCGCAGCAGCAGCACCAGTGACACCAACCGGTCGGCACGCATACGAGAACCCTAGCGAAATACATGACTGAGGGTGTCGTGATTTGTTGGGAGGCTCGTTGACGCGACGCCAAAGCTGACGGCTACCCAGCCGATGGGCGTACGTACTTCCAATGAATCGAATGGAGATGTGGCTGTGGAAAGAACAGCGGTCAACCCGGTGAAGTGGTCGGTGGATATGGGATTCAATCAGGGTGAGGTCGTCTCCGGGCACACACGGACCCTGTACATCTCGGGGCAGACCGCGATGAGCGGCGACGGCAAGCCTCAGCACGAGGGGGACATGGCGGCCCAGTTGACGCTGAGTGTCGACAACTTGGAGGCCGTGCTCAGCGAGGCCGGCATGTCTCTCGCGAACCTTATTCGGCTGAACGTCTACACGACCGATGTCGATCTGCTTCTCCCGCACTACGGCGTGCTGGCGGCGCGGTTGGGTGCCACCGGGGTGGCGCCGCCCTCCACGATGCTCGGGGTGGCGCGACTGGCGATCCCCGGCCAGATGGTCGAGCTTGAGGGAACCGCCGTCGCGTAATGCGAACTTGTCGCCCCTGCTGCTCGCGTCGGTGCATCGGCACGAGTAGCAGGCAGACGGGTGACACGGGAACGTCCCGCCCCGGAACACCGGTCCGGACCCGGAACCGTATGCCGTCGATCAACTGTCACCGAGGCCGGACGGGCGGCCGCCCCGGCCCCCGGCACGCTTTATCAACAACGGCCCCAGCGCCGCCCACTGCTCGTCCGTGAGATCTCCCCAACCCATGAACCGTGATCACTCACAGCCCAAGATCTACTTTCGACACACGGCCAACTGGGCGTGGGTGTTCTCGTCCCACGGCAGCTGGCAGTTGAACTGTGGGAGTCGGGTGTAGCCGAACCCTTCGGCTTGTCAGTCCGGCCGCGTAGCGTGGAAACCGGTGGGCTGAGGGCTGACAGGCACTGACAACGGGGGCAGGAACATGAGCGCGGAGCACGTCGTGGGCTTAGTCGGAACTGTCGTGATCATCGCCGGCGTAGTGGCCGGTGTGGTGATCTTGCGGAGCGGATCCATCCTGCACCCTAGGGTCTTCTACCCGTTGTGCGACACGTGCGGGCACGCACAGCCTGAGCACTCCCAGGGGAAGGACACCCGCTGCCATCACGACTACGGGCACCACACCTGGAACAACGACAGCTACGGCAACAGCCAGCAAAAGTACGGCGATACGTGCCGGTGCGAGGAATTCCGGCACAGACTTCGCACGGTGAAGCCCGCTGAATGACCTTGAGTGCGGTGCTGCTCCTGCCGCGAGACGTCCCAGCGCAGGTCGGCCCCGCGCCCCTGGGCCGGACAGTCGGGCGGCCGGTGCGTCCCGATGTGTCGCGGATCATCCGGCGTGAATCCCTGCACGTCCTTCGTGTCGACCCTGCCGCCCAGGTGAGGCTGTAGTGCGACCCGGTCTTCAGGGGGATGGCGCGGAATCGTGCGATACAGGCGTCTCGCACCGTGCCGATTCGGGTTGGCGACGGTCTGTCATGATCGGCAAGTGCCAGTCGGGTGCGGGGGTGGCCGCGTGGAGGGTGAGGAGGTAGGGGGCGGGCCGGTGAAGGCGCCGCGCCCTGGAGGCGTATGACGCAATGGCGTGCGTTGAACGATGTAGGGGTTGTCGAACGTGCGGCACGGTTGCGGTCGTTGGACTGCACATGGGAAATGGGGACTACGCAGGGTGCCAGGCGGTCGACGCAGTTCCCTCGCCCCACGCTGATGATTCGTGCGCAATGGGACCTGCTCGACACCGGATTCGAGAGGGCCGGCCGCGCTGCCCTCGACCGCGGAAGAGTGCAGGACGAACAGATGGTTGAGCGCGTCCAGCTGCGCCTGACCGACTACGCGAGGCGATGGGCCCAGCCCCTGGACGCATTCGCGAGGATGGCCGTCGCGCTGGGAACGTCGCTGGGCGAACCGACGGACCGCAGGCCGGGTACCGATGCTGCGATCCACTGGGCCGACGAGGACACCACCCTGCTCCTCAGGCACTCAGGAAGCGCGATATACCTGGAGTTGGCGACCGACAATCGGCTGGCCCTCGACGACGAGCTCCGACAGATGGACGAAGACGAAGAGGGGCTGCTGTGACGGGATGGGACGCGTTCAGCGAGGGTCTGGCCGAGCAACTGGCCTCGCTGGCCGCCGGTTCGGTGCTGATCATCAGAGAGGGCGGGCAGACGGGCCGGTACGCGCAGTTCCTGCAGACTGACGAAAGGGTGGAGGCCGAGCTGGTCGGCGATCACCACCTCGACCCTGCGCTGCGCGCCGGGGAGGCGGGCTGCCGGCTGATCGCCGAGGCGGGATGGCGGCCGCCCGAGGACACCGTCTACGGCCACAACTGGTGGAGCGAGCTGCCTTGGCCGTCGTCTTCGGTCGCCTACCGCGCACTCGCGGGAATGACGGTGACCGGCCTGCGCGACGGCCTGCGGATCACCGGTCCGCAGGTGCTGGTTTACGAAGCATGGGACGGGCGCAGGGGCAATCGCCCCCTGACCTTGCCGCTCCTGGGCCTCACCGCGCAGAGCTGACGAAGGGCGGCGAACGGCGGTATGTCCGCACAGGACGCGAAAGCGCAACGACTGGCGCGCCTCGCCGCACAGGTCGACTGGTCGAAGGTGGTCGATCCCTACGGCGGCGGGCAGTACGGCCCCGAGGTGCTGGAAGGGCTGTGGTCGGCGAGCCGCGTCACAGCCGACCAGAACCTTACGAACCTCCACTACGCGGCCAACGGCGACGGCAGTTCGGTGCGGGCGGCGGCCGCCGAGATGCTGCCGTTCCTGCTCGAGGCGGCCCGGGATCCGGACGTGACGGTGCGCTTCGAGATCCTGCGGACGATCGCAGACATCGCCGACACGGGCAACACAGCCCCCACCGCGAAGGTCGCCCCGATCTTCGAAGGCAAGTGGCGGCCCACCGTCGACCCGTCGTGGCCGGCCGCCTGGGAGCGGGCTGCCGACGCTCTGCTGCCGCTGCTCGACGACGAGGATGACCTCATCCGGTTCGCCGCGGTCGGCGCACTCTCGCAGGCCGCCGCCCACGCGGACACCCTTATCACCCGACTGCGGACGTGTTTCGAGAACGAGCCGGACCTATGGGTGGCGGAGCGCCTCGTGCTGGCCGTCGGTGAGCTCGCCCGCTACGCCATTCAGCAACGCGAAGAGGCCCTCGCGTGGCTGCGGTTCCGCATGGCCGTCGAGGGGATGGGGGAGGAACCCGACTTCGACGAGGACATCGAGGCCTGGATTGCGTGGGACGAAGAAGTCCGCCACGACGTCCGGCTGCAAGCCGTGCAGGCGCTGCGCCGCGCCCTGCCCGACCACGCAGATCCGCTCTACGCCCGCGTGACTGCCGACGCACTGCTCACCTCCTCAACCACATGGGCCGATCCACCCGTGGAGTACTTCTCCGCGCGGGTCGACGTCATCACCGAAGCCGACCAGCGGCTCGGGGACGACCTGCCCGGACGGCTCACCCTCGCCCACGCGCTGCTGGGCCACGGCGGCGCCACAGAGCGCGCGGGCGGCCTCAGGGTCGCCGCCGGCCTGATGTCCCGTTGGCGCTCCACCGTCCCTGACCTGCTGCCGTCCGTTGCCGAGCTCGTGGACGATACACATCTGGAGAACCGGCTGTTCGCTCTGCGGGTTCTTGCCATGTGCGGTGATGCCTCGCGCCCCTGGGCCGACCTCGTCGCCACCCACCTCACCCCGACAGGCGAAGCCCCCGAACCCGTGCGGGAGCACGCCATCTGGGCGCTGAGCCGGATGTGCGACGACCGCTGCGTGCCGCCCCTGACCGAACTGCTCACCACCCACGGGCATTTCACCTCCGGCCACGCCGGTTCGATCGGCCGCGGTTGGGACGTCAGCGACCTCAGCCTCTCCGAGGCGCTCGCCCCCTTCGCCGCACACACCGACGTACTCCTCGACCCACTGCTGGCCCATATCCAGACGACGGCGTACCGACCGCATCCGCACTACTCGATCCTGCGCCAATGGCACCAAGACGGAGGACATGTCGTCCCGAGACTGATGGAACTCCTCGATGACGACATGACGTTGATGGTTGCCGCGCACGCCCTGCTTCTGACGGACAGCGGGCCCGTCGCCGCCGCCCACCACGAACGGCTGCGCGAACGACTGAGCTCCCCGACAAGCTCGCGCAACAACGACCTCGCCCAGCTCAACCCTTTCGACTACCACACCCTCACCGGAGACGACGCGCCCGTACACGCCCTGCTGCGCTCGCCCGACAACAGCAGCTTCCCGATACCCGGCCCTCAGCTCTCCGAGCCCACCCTGCTCCGCGCCTGCGTCACCCTCGGTGCCTCGCTCGGGGCGCCGGCGGCGGACCGGCTGCGCGGGATGTTCCGCGAGGCGCTGAGGAGGAAGCCGGAACGCTGGTCCGATGCGCCGAAGGGCGCCGTGGAACGGGCTCGCGCGCTCTGGCGGGTTACCGGGGACGCAGATGAAGTCCTCCCCGGGCTGCTGGAAGTGACCGCGCGCAGCGCGCTCGCCGTCTACACGACCCCGGGTGAGATCGAGGCCCTGATGCTGCTTGCCGAGGTCGCCGCCACCCGTCCTCCCGTCGCGGAACGCGTCGCCGGTCAGCTGGCTGCCACCGCCAGGGAACGGATCAGGCACAGCAACCGCTTCGACGCGATGAAGTGCCTCCAGAGCCTGTGGCAGCTCACCTCGGACCCCCGGCAGGTCGTACCTGCCCTGGTCGACCTCGTCCGGATCTGCCCGCCACCCGGCAGCGCCGGCGTCACAATCCTCGACCCCCTGCAACTCCTCGCCGAAGTCGCTGCCACCGACCCCGCGTCCGTCACCCCGGCCATGCCGGCTCTGCACGCCCTTCTCGACGCGGACGAACGTCCCGTACGCCATGACCATTGGGGTGCCGTTCGGGATGACGACGCCGTGCGTGCGGCGGTTCGAGCAGTACATGCCGCTGCCGTGAAGGACGCCACCGCCACGGCGGACGCCGGGAACGAGGAAGTGCCGGGAACCTGACACCACGTGGCACCCGCTGACCAGGATCAGGGAGCGCGTCACAGTCCGGTGGTGTGGTCCAGGATCGCGGCGACGAGCGGCGTGCGCACCTCAGCTGGGAGTGCGTGTCCTCCCGTCCCGTTGTGGAACTCGCCCCGAGCAGCCGGCAGGGGCCCAGTGCCCACATTCATCACCTCTGCTCCCGCCGAACCGGTCTCCCTGCCGCCAGTGCGGGCCCGGCGGGCGGCCCACCGGTCGTGATACCGGTGGGCCGCCCGGGAGTTCGGATCAGTGCATCCATCGGTCGCAGCTGTTCACCCACTTGTGGGACCGGATGTTGTTGTTCATGTTCGAGCCGGTGCTGAAGGTGTTCCGGGACAGATCATCGACGAAGAACTCGTTCGCGTCGAGGCAGTTGTAGCCACCGGTGTAGTTCGCGAGGTAGTAGAACTTCACGATGTCGTAGCTGCCGGTGTAGCCGGCGTTGAGGACGGATGAGGCCTTGTCGTAGTCGTTCTCGAAGCCGTCGCCCGCGGAGTCCCAGCTGGAGTCGTCGCCCGCGGTGCTACCCAGGTACCCGTTGCAGTACGTGGAGTCGTAGGCGTACACCTTGCCGTTGCGGCCCGGCCAGATGTCGTTGCAGTGGTTGGCAGAGGTGCCGGAGGCGGCCGCGTGCGCCGCCGTGGCGGGGACGACAAGGCCGGCGGCTGCCAGACCGAGCGCGGCGATCGACATACCCAGCTTTCGCATGGTTCGCTCCTATGTGTCAGCCTCGTCAGAGGCATGGTGATCCACGGCACGGCGCCGTGGAAGTCTGTGGAGGCGGGCCGGATCAGGCCCGCGGGCCGGTGATCTCGGCCGCACGCGTGTACGCGTCGCGTTCCAGTCGCCGGTGGGAATCGATCAGCTCCTCGTACCGGTCGGGAAGGACGCCCCGGTAGTACGTCTCACGCTCCCGGGCGACGGCACCGAGTGAGCTCTTGCGGGAGCAGCGGGACTCGGCCACCGCGACGCGCTTCTCGGCCTCGAACGCCTCGCCCGGGGTGAGACCGGCGGCCTTCCGCGCCACCGCGTCCTGCGCGGCGGGCGGATCGGGGTACCGGTGCCCGGCCCGGGCCATGCAGCGGGACCAGCGGGCCAGGGCGTCGGTGAACTTCTTGTCGCGGGTGATCCGGGGGACGTACAGCGGTTGGAGGTTGGTGACTGCCTTGTCCGCGCGGAACCAGGCGGCAGGGTCCCCGTACAGCTTCTTCTCGACCTCCGCCGAGCAGCCGCCGAGCCGTTTACTGATTTCTCCTGTGCCGGCCGGAGTCGGGATCTCGGTGGTGAGGACCGTGGCGTCCCGGCCGCCGTCGAGCACCCTGTCGTAGGCCTTGCGGCGCTGAGGGGAGAGACCTGCGCGGTAGGTGCTGTTCGGATTCGCCCGCCGGGCCCTGTCGACCTTCTCCTGGACGCGGCTGCCGTATCCGTGCTCGGCGGCCCAGCCGACGTCGTCGTTGACATAGCCGGGTGACCGGCTCTCCTCCAGGCTCAGCCGGACACCGGTCCAGTACGAGAAACCCGCGCGGTTCATGCACCGCTTGGTCAGTACCTCCGCGGCGTCGGAGATCCGCAGCCGCTCCGCCTGCGTCAGCTCCTGCTCGCTCCGGTCCGGAGCGGCCGCGGTCGTCGGGCTCCGCCGGGCGGTGTCCTGTGCGCACCCGGTCGCAGCGGCCGACAAGGCCGCCGCGACCGCACACGCGGCGATGAACCTGCGCTTCATGCCACTGCCCCCCCCGTTGCCGCGCCACCCCGCGGTGGCGCGCAGCAACACCATCCCGTCAGAGCCGGGCGGGCGGCACCTCGTATGTCATAGGGAGCAGGTCTTGGCCCAGGTGTGGGACAGCACGTGCGATGTCAGGGCGAGGTCGTGACGCATACCCTTCTCGACGCATCCGAGGCGTTGCTGCAGTCCGGGCTCTGCGAAGTACGCGACGTGGATGTAGCCGGAGGGGTCCGGCATGCCGTTGTTGAAGATCGAGCCCGGGTGGTCGGCGGCGGCCCAGGAACAGTCGTTCTCGCCGTCGAACCAGTCGGGGTCGTCGCCCTCCCAGGCGCACATCTCACCTCTGCCGTCCGGATCCGAGAAGAAGCAGACGGAACCCGGCGTGCAGCGGTCGTAGCCGGTGGCCGTCTGCGCCGGCCCGGGGGTGCCCGGGTGCGAATCCGCGAGGGGCCCGGCGTCCGCCCGGGTCTCCGGCTTCGTGGCCGGGTCCTTGTCCGGGAGCATCCGCAACCCGAGGCCCGCCACCGCCAGGGCCAGTACGCCGGCTGCCGCCGCGAGCAGGGGGCGGCGCACGCGCCGGCGGCGCGGCAGCCGGCCCGCCGCCGCCTCCGAGGCCCGCCGCAGCAGCGACGTCGCGTCGTGCGGAGCCCGGCCCTCGTGCGTAGGGGCGAGGCAGTCCCGCACGATCTGCCGCCAGGGCGCGGGGAGTTCGGGCGAGAGGCGCAGGTCCTCCTCCCCGCGGGCGTATCGCACCACCGCGTCCCGCCGGGCCGTCGGGGTGCCGCCCGGCAGCGGGAACGAGCCGGTCAGGGTCAGGTGCGCCAGCACCCCGAACGCCCAGATGTCCGCGGTCTGCCGGATCTGCATGCCCCGCTCGCCGACCTCGGACCACAGCAGCTCGGGCGGGGTGTAGTCGGCTGTCGCGAACGCGGGGGAGTACGCGTGCGTGCCCTCCAGTTCGGCCGCCATGTTGAAGTCGCCGAGCCGTGCTGTGCCGTCCTCCATCAGCAGCACGTTGCCCGGCTTGAGGTCGCCGTGCACCCAGCCCGCGCCGTGCAGCTGGTGCAGACCCTCGCAGATCTGGACGAGCAGGGCGGGCCCCTGCCGAGGCGGCAGGCCCGCGGCCAGTAACGTGTCGAGGGAGCCCCGCGCCTCCTCCAGTACGAGGACGGTGGCGCCGTCGAGATCCGGATGGGCCGGGGCGTCCACCGTCAGCGCGTCGTACATCCGGATCAGGCGCGGCGAACGGAGCCGGCTCAGCAGGGCCACCTCCCGCTCGGCCAGTTCTTGGAGATGGCGCAGTTGGCGCGGCGTCTGCGTGCCGGTCGGCAGGAACTTCAGGGCGGCGCGGGCCGGTTCCGCGCCGCCGTCCTGGTGGCGGGCCGCGTACACATTACCGAAAGCTCCCGCGCCGAGCGGCTCCTCGACGATCCAGGGGCCGACGCGGTAGCCGGGTGGAACGGACGTGACGGCGTACGGCTGCTGTCCTCTCACCGGGCCGCGCCGCTCGCGGAGAAGGCCGGCGCCGCGAGGTCGTCCTCACACACCAGGTCGAAGCGGAGCGCGAGAGAGACGAGCATCTCCTTCTTGCCGTTGAGGCGGGGGCCGGGCTCGCAGGACTCAGGGCCGGGCTTGAGCCTCAGTTTCACTGCCAGGTAGTCGATGTTCCACTGCACGGCAGCCCGGTTGGCTGCCGGCCACCGCGGGCGTAGCCGCTCGACGACCTGCTCCACGGTGGGCAGCGGTGCGTACACCTCGCCGCGCAGGCGTGGCTCGCACAGGGCAGCCAGCACGGTGAAGTACCGCTTGGACCGGTCGAGAGGGAAGGCGAGTGCGGTCGGCTCCCCGCTGCGGCTCTCAGCAGATTCGTTCCGGTCCGACCCGTCCGCCGAGGCGGCGTAGTCGTGCCGCGGTGCCCATACGTCGAAGCTGAGCAACTCGGTGCCCGCGGGCAGTACCACCCTGGAGAACTCGAACGCCACGGGCGCGCCCAGCCGCCTCGGCGCCACCTTGATGTGTTCCCCGGCGCCCTCCGGATTCTCGACGGCGTAGGTCGCCGTGCGGCTGAAGTTGCTGAGCGACCAGTACGTGTCCGTCGCGGTGATCTCGCCTGCAGAACGCGAGACACCGTCGTGCGGAATGGTCAACAGGAGGTGTGTGCCGGTCGATGCTTCCCGACCGAAGCGGAGGGTCTCTCCCGGGGCCAGCCGGAGCTTCTCGCAGGCGGCCATACCGGGCCCTGGTACCACGACAATGGTGTACACGGACTGGTTCCTTCCCCCAAGGTGTGCCGTGAGGGTAGGAAAGGGCGATAAACATCTGCATGACGCGCAGGCCGGTGCGGCGCCACGCCTGATCGCGTGACGCCGTACCGGTCGAACGAGTCATGCTGTCAGCATTCGCCGCGCCAATGGAAGCGGTCGATCGTCCTGCCGCTGCCGGCAAAGTTTCCGCGTCCCTCGTCCCAGCCGTAATGAAGGCACTGGCTGCCGCCTTCCTTGAAATACACCTGCATGTGGTCGTAACCCGGTTGCGGATTGCCGTTGTTGTAGTACGACTTGCGGAAGCCGCAGGAGCTGCTGGGCTCATCACGGTCCGACCTGCAGACGGAGCCGGTGCCGTCGGCACCCGAGTAGAAGCAGACGTAGCCCGCAGGGCAGTTCTGCCAGGCCGGCGTGCCACCCGAGCAGTTCCGACTGGCCACGCCCGGCCATTCCTCATTGGTGCCCGTGTACGGGAGGCCGTCGAAGTGCACCGGCACACGGTGACGCTCGTCGGTGAAGTCCCCCGAAGCCAGATATCGCTGCTCGTAGTGCAGGTGCGCCCAGTCAGAGGCGCCGGTCGTGCCGATGCGCCCGATCTGGGTGGAAGGCTGGACCGCCTGGCCCTCGCGGACGTAGGAGGTGGGCGTGTCCTTGAGGTGGTAGTACGCCGTGAACCAGCCGTTGCCGTGGCTGATCTGGATGGTGTTGCCGGAGCCGTTGTCCCAGTAGGTGGCGGACACGGTGCCGGCGGCGGATGCGAGTACCGGTTTGCCGTCGGAGCCGGTGTTGTTCTCCACGACGATGTCCAGGGCGGGGTTGTGATCGGTGCCGTATGTGTTCAACTGCCAGCGTGTGCCGCACGGAAACGGCATCTGGAACAGCGGCTTCGCGGCCGCCGCCGCGTCGACGGCCCGGTCGGCCCTCTCGACGGCCGTGGCGGACACGGTTGTGCCCGCGAGCCCGAGGACCGCGAATCCGGCGACCAGGACGGCTCGCATCCGGCCCAATCGGCCAGGGCGCGTCCGCTTGTGCGTGTGGTGGAACATGTTCCCCCCTGTGGAAGGTGCCGACCCTGCCTCCTCGGGCAGTGCCGGAACACATGCTGGGTACCGGTGGACGGGCGCGGCTACCTCGTATGTGTGAGGGCGGGCAGGCGTGCTCGGCGTTTTCCACCGGTGAGGCGCCGACGCGCCGGCGTAACAAGAGAGAGGCTTCGCCGACGCACAGGCGGATGAAATGACACGAGAACAGCGCCAGGAACTTGCCGCCCGCTACAACGGCGGCTCCCACCGGCAGGATGGGAGCGCCCAGGCTTACGGCCGGGGCTTCGGCATGAATCCGGACGACGCGAGGAGCGCCCTGGAGTGACCTTGCGGGGACCGTGGGGCGTGACTCCTGTCCCTCGCCGAACTGCTTGGCGCGTACGTCGCCTACGGTGCACCTGTAACCGGGAATTCCTGCTGGACCGAGTCGGCCCACAGGCTGCGAGACCAGGAAAAGGACCTGGCCAGGGTCATGGGTGGACGGCCGGATGCCGTGA
Organism: Streptomyces sp. NPDC059499; assembly: GCF_042749285.1. NCBI lineage: Bacteria > Bacillati > Actinomycetota > Actinomycetes > Kitasatosporales > Streptomycetaceae > Streptomyces > Streptomyces sp. NPDC059499. Next base: position 69,095 of record NZ_JBHYTT010000022.1, on the reverse strand, counting down.
TGGCCGCTCTGCTGCATGGTCTGGGCGTGCAGCGGCCGTTCGGCGGTCGATGCCCTGTGCAGTGGAGTGGATGACCGTGAGTGACGTTTCGAGATGCGGCGGCGAGAACACACTGCTTCGCTGGAGTGGCCCATTACCCGTCGTCCAAGGAATGATCATGAGTGCTGCAGGTGAATCCGCCAGTCGTATCCGACAGATGCGCGCAAAGGCACAGGAGATGGAGGAGGCCGCAAAGAGTGCCACAGACCCCGACGAGCGACAGCGCCTCCAGGACAAGGCTCTTCGGCTCAGGTCCCAGAGCGAGCAGGAGAGCGGCATGGCCAGCGGGGACATCTACCCCACGATCTAGGTGTATTGCTCACAGAGGCCGGCCGATGCGGGGCGTGTGTGGCCGGTTTGAGCGGTCGAACAGCCCCGGGAACGGAAGCCGCTGACTGCGGTCTCTGGACGACCCGCAAAGATCAGAGCTCCCTCTGCACCAGGTCGGCGACGTCGGCGTCCAGGAGGACCAGGTCAACGCCGTCGAATTCCACGCCGCGGAAGCCGTTGGGGAACAGGGCGTGCAGGTGGTCCTCCCACATTCGGGCGAGGCCTCCGCCGGACTGTGCTCCGCCCGCGTCGGCGGCTGTCGTCTCTGCCGTGGACAGTGAAGGGGCAGGGCGACGGCATCAGAGACGGCACGCACCATTGCCACGGCCCGGAGCGGGTGGAGGGCGGCAGTTGACTCGGCGCGTTGCGTGAGCTTGTCGCGCAGCAGTCGGTTGTGGTCGAGTCCGGCCCGAATGAGCCCTGCATCGGTTGCCCGCTGCTCGATGAGGACGTGCCCGAGGCAGGCCGAGCTGCAGCGGCCGGCTTGGCCGGGTGAGCGCGGGCCGGATTGCCAGCCACGCCGGACAGTTGCCTGGATGGCTTCGGATTTCCCCGCCGCCGGGGCCGCCCGAGCCGGGTGCGGCAGTTTCGGGAGCTGCTGGAGCAAGCCCTGACGCGGTTCGTCGCCACCGACGTGCCGGGATGCCTCTAGGGACGGACCCCAGCACGTATTTGTGTGAGTCGTTGCAAGCCTGTTCCCACCACGGTTGGCGCGATGGCGGTCTTGTGATCGATTCCGTTGCGGTCGGACGGCGTCCGTTCTGGTGCGGTTCGCGGAGAGACGGGCGGCAGGTCGGCCGGCTGACCCGGTCGCCTCAGTGGAGAGGGGCCCGCCAGGCCACCAGTCCCGGCCGGTCCGCCTCCGCGAAACCCACCGCGAACGGCTTGTCGCCGTCGTCCGTCATCAGGTGGACGCTGCACTCCGTCACGCTGTCGTCCGGCGGGATCATCCGGGCGACCCAGTCGGACGGGCAGTCGGGAATCTTCGTGTCGAGGACGAAGGGTGTCTTCCCCCGTATCTGCCGACCGCCCTCGGTGAGCAGATAGACGTGGTCGGCCTGGTCGGTGTAGAGGTCTTTCGGCCCGGTGTTGGTGTAGGTGACCGACACGTAGTAGGGGACGCCGCGCCGCTCGTTCTCGTTGAGGTCGAGGTCCAGGCCCGCGAGGTCGGCCGCGCTGCCCCGGGTTACGGAAACCAGCTTGGCGGGCAGTTCGAGGACGCCGTCCTCGCGGGCGTCCCACCGGACGCGGACGCTGTCGCCCGGTTCCGCGAGTCCGGCGGACGCTGCCCTGAGGCCGCCCTCCACGGGCCAGGTGGCGACCGCGCCGCCCTCGTCGAGGTAGCCGTCGGCGTTGTGCGTCAGCGACAGCACGCCGACGCCCTCGGGCAGCACGTAGGTCACGCACGTGTCGTACGAGTCGCCGGGCGCCAGCGTCTTCGGCGCGGTGTCCGCGCAGGGCAGGTCGGCCCCGCCGGGTCTGCCGCAGCTGACGTAGACCTCTTCCCCGCGCGTCCAGTCGGTGCCGTTCAGTGCGAGGTTGGTGTCCGCCATGTAGGCGGCGGGGATCTTCTTCCCGCCGGTGTTGGTGACCGCGATGGTGAGGTAGTGGGGGACCATGCCCGTCAGCTCCTCGTCCACGCGCCCCCGCATGTCCTCCTGCGAGCCCCGGACCAGGCTCTTGACCGTGATCCTGACCTTGTATGACCGGTGGTCGGTGTCCGTGTGGACGACGTCTTGTGCGCCGGTCCGCACCGCCAGGTCCGTCCAGGAGGCAGGCCTTTCCGCGGCTTGCTCCACGGCCCCGCCGGCGCCCTGTTCCCCCGCGCACCCGGCGAGGAGGGGGATCGACAAGGCGCCCACGGCGGCCTTCTTGACGTAGCTGGACAAGTGCATGGGTTCCTTTTGCCGCACGATGATCCGGGTCCACCGGAGGACCGACGCATCGTAGGACGGCACAGCGCAGGTGGGGGCGGCGGGGTGGCGTTCGGTACGGCTGTTTTCGTTCCCGGCCGGCTCAAGGAGAGAGTCCGGCCGAGCCGCAGGAGGTTCGGAATCCGGTCCCTGCGGTGTAGTGGCGCTGCCGGACGATGGCCGGCCCGGGTTCTGATCCGCCGACCGGTTTGGATGGTCGATGTGATCGAGGGATGCAACAGAAATTGTGAGCCGGGGCGCGACCTTGAACACCGCCGCCGGCGGCCTGGATGGGGCCCCCGAAACCGCTTGACCGTCGTCTCGATGTCTCCGGTCGGCTGCTTGGGGGACGGCCTGCACGCGCCTGCTCAAGCCCTGGGTGAATCGGCTTTGACCTGGGTGTTTGCGCGAATATTCGTAGAGTGGAGAGTCCTGCCGGACAGCATAGGAGGGGGATTCCGTGAGCGAGGGAACCAGCCGATACGAAGCCACTCACATCGAAGTGCTGGAAGGGAGCGAGGCCATCCGGAAGCGGCCAGGGATGTATGTCGGATCGACTACCGTCCGCGGCCTGCACCAGGCGTTGTTCGAGGTCCTTGGCCGGTCGGTGAACGAGGTCCTGGCCGCCGGCGGCGGATGCGTCGACGTCACCCTCATGCTTGACGGCGGCGTCCGCGTTACGGACAACGGGCCTGGCGCCCCCGTCGAGGCGGCCGGGGACTGCGGCGGTGTCGGCCTCGAATCCCTGCTGACCCGCCCGCATATCGGCGCTGCGTCTGGCGACCGGTACCCCACGGCCTGGAGTACCTGGGGCATGGGGCCCTGTGTCACCAATGCACTGTCGAGCCGCCTCACGGCCGAGGTGCGGCGCCAGCACGTGCGCTGGGTCCAGGAGTACGTACGTGGCGAGGCTGTCTCCCCGCCCGCCGTGGCGGGACCGGCTGACGGCAGCGGCACCTCCATCACCTTCTGGCCCGACGCCGACATCTTCGAAACGACTGAGTGCTCGTTCGCCGTGCTGGCCAAACGCTTCGAAGACGTGGCCATGCTGAACCGCGGGCTGAGTATCTCCCTGACCGACGAACGCCCCAAGGGCGGGCCCCGGGCAGTACGGTTCCAGTTCCCTGACGGACCGGCGGACGTCCTGGCCGCCCTCGACGCGGAAAGCGGAGTTCAAGTTCCCCCGGACATCATCGCCTTCGAGCGGGAAGACGCGAAGATGGCGGGGAGGGTGGATGTGGCTCTGACCTGGTGCGGCCCGAGTGAGGAGCGGATCCGGACGTTCGCCAACTGCGTGCCCACTCGTGAGAGGGGGGCACGCACGCGGACGGGTTCCGGGCAGGGGTGACGGCTGCGATCAACGCGCACGCGCGTCGGCGACAACTGCTGACGGCGACGGATCCCGACCTCACCGCCGAGCGAGTCGGCAGGACACTGACAGCGGTCGTCTCCGTGAAACTGGACAGCCCCCAGTACGAGGGCGCCACCCGGGGCAGGTTGGGGGGCGCCACGGTGAAGGAATGCGTCGAGCAGACCGTCAGGGAGTACCTCGGCACATGGCTGGACCAGAACCCGGGGCAGGCGGCTGCGATCATCGGCCGCATCAAGGCGCCCTCCTGGGACTGACGAGCAGAGCGGACCGTCTCCACCACGTCCCCCGGACCTGGTGGAGACGGTCAGCACCACGTCCCGACGAGCTCGCGGGGGAGCGTACGGACACGCGCCGGGGTGGGCCACGACGTGCCCCGAGTTCGTTCAGGACCACGCGGTGGAGCCGGGCCCAGATCCGGTCCCGCGCTTCACTGAGCGAACCGTCGGTAGACCGTCTGCCAGGCCGGGCCGAACACCGGCGGAAGTTGCCTCCACGTGGAGCCCGAGGTGACCACGAGGATGACCCGGACGGGAGCCCTGCCACCCTCCTGCGAGGAAGGGGGGCAGGGCTCTCGGGGCAATGTCTCTCGCCTTTGTCTCGCCGGCCGATCCGATGGTCAGCCCTGAGCCCAGCCCCCGGTGGCGCGCTGCGTGGCTTTCACGCGTCGAGGGAGTTGGCGTTCCTCAGTTCCGCGAGCAGTTCGTTCTGTCCGGCCAGCAGCTCGGTGAGAATGCGCCGTGCGGCCCGCAGGAGTTCCGCCACGTCACCCCCGGCGAGTGCGTAGCTGACGGTGGAGCCCTCGCGGATGGAGATGACGATCCCCGAGCGGCGTAGTACGGCCAGCTGCTGGGAGAGGTTGGACGGTTCGATCTCGATGGCGTTCAGCAAGTCGCGTACGGGTACAGGGCCGTTCTGGAGGAGTTCCAGTACACGGATTCGGACGGGGTGTCCGAGCATGCGGAAGAACTCCGCCTTGGCCTGGTACAGCGGCACCTGCATGCGAATTGCACTCCCACCCGGGTCGACCGTTCCATGAGCCGACAACCATTCCTGCTGGTCCTCGGCGCCCAGTCCGTCCATCCTCCTGCTTCCCGAACCTCCTGCACCCTCAGCTGAGCACTTTTAGATGTGCCGAGTTGAAGAGTTCTTCAACTCGTGGGCATGCGGGACCGGGAAGCAGGAGAAGCGTCTACAGTTCCAGTTCCGCCTCGATGCGTCTGAGCTGGTGCCTGGCCATGGCGAGGTTCGCCCTTCCCTTGTCCAGGACGAGGTAGAGGAACAGGCCGTTGCCCCCGCGCCCCTTGAGCAGCCGGATGAGGTGGTACTGACTGCTGAGGGTGATCAGCACATCCTCGATGTCCTCCTTGATGCCCAGCATCTCCATCGTCCGGATCTTCGCCCGGACCACATCGGTGTTCCCCGCGGCGGCTACCGTCAGATCGAGGTCCTTGCCTCCTCCCAGCGTTCCCAGGGCCATGCCGGACGTGTAGTCGACCAGCGCAACCCCCACGCTCCCCTCGATCGCGGTCATCGCCTCCTTCAGAGACGTCTCCACACTCAACATCGGTACTCGCTCCCTCAGCCTCGGACGAATCCCGGCCCGCTTCAGACCTCCGAACCAGGTAGTGATCGCAGACGCTACCCACCGTTGCCCAACAGGAGCGGAAAGAGCGGGAATTCGGCGGGAAACGAGCCCACACCCTAAAATGCGCCACCACCTCGAGGTCCCACAGCCCGAGAGGTCCGATCTGCGGGACGCGGATCTGCTGCAGTCCTATGCGGATCGAACGCCTGCGAGCCGGGTGGCCGGCGTCCGACCCCCCGGCTCGCGTGTTCACCTCACCGACCGGCCTGCAGAGCCGTCCAGGTCGCCGAGCCCACGATGCCGTCCGCTGTCAACGACCGGCTGCTCTGGAAGTCCCTGACCGCCTGCGCAGTGCTGGGGCCGAAGCTGCCGTCGATTCCCACGGTCCGGGCCAGTGCGGCCGTCAGCGACCGCTGGAGCCGCTTGACGTCGGCGCCCGAGGCCCCCTCCTGCAGGACGGGCTTGGTCCCGGCCGAGAGCAGCGCGGTCCAGGACTGACGGCCGATGACCCCGTCGGACGACAGGCCGCGCGCACTCTGGAACGCCTTGACGGCGGTCTCGGTCTTCGTGCCGAAGACGCCGTCCGCGGTACCGGCGGCGAACCCCTGCGCGTTGAGCAGTGTCTGCGCCGCCGCGACCTGGGGGCCGGTGGACCCGCTGCGGAGCGTGTCGTAGGCCGGGAAGTCGAGGTTGACCGGCACGCCTGTGCTGCCCCCGACGAGCTGCATGTAGTAGGTCCAGTTCCAGTTCGCCCCCGGGTCGGTGTGGTCGTTGTTCGGGACCTCGGAGTGCCCGACGATGTGCGCCCGGTCCTTGGGGATGCCGTACTTGTCGGCCAGGTGACGCGTGAGGGTGGCGGACGACCGGTACATGGCGTCGGTGAACCAGGCAGGGTTGTCGACGTACCCCTCGTGTTCGATACCGACGCTGTAGGCGTTGCCCGAACGTGCGTGGTAGGCGGTGTCCTTGTCGCGGACGGTCTGGGTGACCTGCCCGTCGGACGAACGGATCACGTAGTGCGCGCTGACGTTCGAGCTCGGGTTCTGGAACCAGCTGATGGACCCGGCGTACGACCCCTGGGTGACGTGGATGACGACGGCGGAGATCGCGGCGGTCCGGCCCACGGTGTAGTTCCCGCTGTTCGCGGCCACCCACAGCGCGGGCGGGTAGTCGGTGCTCAGGGGCCCCACGGCTGCCGAGCCCCCCTCGTCCAGGGCGGGCACATCCGTGTAGCGACCCCGCTCGGGACGTACGGCTTGCGGGCGTACGGCGACGGTCTCGCCCGGGGTCGCGGTGGCGCGGACGCCGTTTGTGAGGAAGTCGTAGACGGTGTCCGCGTAGAGCCGGGCCGTGCGGTCGTCCGCGCTGCCGCTGTACTCGGCCACCGCCGGGTACCAGGCGCCGGCGTCGTCGCGGTCCTCCGCGTCCAGTCCCAGCCGGTCGGCGTACGAGCGCAGGACGGCGGCGGCGCCGCGGATGTTGGCCGCGGTGCTGTGCCGCAGCGCGTCCGGTGCCGCGCCCGTCAGCTCCGAGGCCCGCTCCAGGGTGTGCGAGCGGGGGTTGCTGACCAGGTGCATCACGCCGTACCCGTTCGCATGACTGGGCTTGCCGTCGTGAGGGTCGAGCCGGCTCTCGCCGTACCCGATCGCCACGAGCAGATCGCGGGGGACGTCGAACTCGGCACCGGCCCGGGCGAAGGACTGGCCGACGGTGTCGTGCGCGGCGGGTGTCGCGGCGGCGGAAGGCCCGCCCGTACCGGTGAAAAGGACGGCGACGGCGGTACTGAGTAAGAGTGAGGTGGTGTGTCTCCATGAACGCGGGCGTCGGTACATCGGTGGTGTCCCCTCGTCGGCGTCGAATCAAACGGTGTCGGCCGGCGATCCGGGCAGGACTGCGGCACGACGTTCCGGTGCGTGTAGGGAGCCACTTCAACCGACACTTCATGCCCACGTCAATACGGGGCATGGGCCGCTGTGATGTGGGGACTTCGACTTCACGGGCCTTGTCATTGGTGCCACCAATGACATCTCCCCTTCCCTCTTGACCCTTGAGGTGCACTGGCCATCCACTGGGTGCGCCGCACTCTGCCCGCCTGCCGGGTGCGTCGATCGAAGGAGTGTCGGATGAGCGTCCGTGGGTGTTCTGCCCTGTGCAGATCGATGGTGGCAGCGACCGCCGCCGTCGGGTTGCTCCTGGGCCTGCCGCAGGGCGCTGCGGCCGGTCCGGGATCCGCCCAGGACAGCCAGGGCGGCCGGGACGGCGGGGACAAGGGCCGCTGGGTCGAGGGCCGCCTGGACGCCATGACGCTGGAGGAGAAGGTCGGCCAACTCTTCGTCACCTACGCCTACGGCGAGACTGCCGAGGACAGCGACGCCGATGACGTGGCCCGCAACCGTACGTGGCTGGGGGTGGACAACGGCCTGCAGGCGGTGCAGAAGTACCACCTCGGCGGGATCATCTACTTCGCCTGGACCGACAGTTTCCAGAACCCGGGCCAGGTCGCCGACCTGTCCGACGGGCTCCAGCGTGCCGCGCTGGGGAGCGGCGCCCAGGTGCCGCTACTGATCTCCACCGACCAGGAGCACGGCCGGGTGGTCCGGTTCGGCCCGCCCGCCACCCAGTTCCCGGGCAGCATGGCGCTCGGTGCCTCCGGAAGGTCGAAGGACGCCTACAAGGCGGGGCGGATCAGCGGTACGGAGCTGCGAGCCGTCGGCATCAACCAGGACTACGCCCCCGTCGCGGACGTGAACGTCAACCCGATGAACCCAGTCATCGGCGTACGGTCCTTCAGCAGCGACCCGCAGCTCGCCGCCGACCTGACGGCCGCCCAGGTACGGGGCTACCAGAAGGCCGGCACCGTCGCCACGGCCAAGCACTTCCCCGGGCACGGCGACACCGACGTCGACAGTCACACCGACCTTCCGGTGATCACCCACACCGAGGAGGAGTGGGAGCGGCTGGACGCGCCGCCGTTCCGCGCGGCCATCGACGCCGGCGTCGGTTCGATCATGACCGCACACCTCCAGTTCCCCTCGCTCGATCCGTCCGGCACCCCCGCCACCCTGTCGAAGCCGATCATGACAGGCCTGTTGCGCGAGGAAATGGGCTACGACGGCGTGGTCGTCACCGACTCCCTGGCGATGGCCGGGGTCCGCAAGACGTACCCCGACGCCGAGGTTCCCGTCCGTGCCCTCCAAGCGGGCGTCGACATGCTCCTCATGCCCCCGAACCTCGACCTGGCCTACCGCTCGGTGCTCGCCGCAGTCGCCTCCGGGGAGTTGACGGAGGACCGCATCGACACCTCGGTGCGCCGGATCCTCACCCTCAAGCAGAAGCAGGGCATCGCCGACGCCCCGTACACCGACCGGGCCGCGGTCGACAGCGTGGTGGGCAACGCCCGCCACCTCAAGGAAGCGCGGGCGATCACCGACCGCACCACGACCCTGATCAAGAACGACGGAAGGCTGCTGCCGCTGACCGCGGACGGCAACCGGGTCCTGGTCACCGGTTCGACCGCGGCTGTCACCCAGACCTTCGCCGGTGCGGTCACCGCGCAGGGCGCGACCGGGACCGCCCTCGCGACGGCCGCCAACCCGACGACGGCGGACATCGCCACAGCGGTCACCGCCGCCGCCGGCCAGGACACCGTGGTGGTGCTCACCAACTCGGCCCGCACCAACCCCGGCCAGGCCACCCTCGTCCAAGCCCTGACCGCCACAGGAACGCCGGTCGTCACGGTCTCGGTCGGAGTCCCCTACGACATCGCCTCCTATCCGCAGGCAGGCGTCCACCTGGCCGCGTACTCCAACAACGCGATCGCGCTGGAGTCCGCCGCCCGCGTTCTCTTCGGCGAGATCTCCCCCCGGGGCAGCCTCCCCGTGAGCATCCCGCGGGCCGACGCCCCGGGGACCCAGCTGTTCCCGTTCGGCCACGGCCTGACGTACAAGAACTGACGGACGAGCGCTGCGCCCGTCCGATCCCCACCTGGCCCTACGAGGGAGACCCACCACCGTGAGACGCAGAGACCTCCTGACGGCGTCGGCGGCGCTCGCCGCCACCCCCGCCCTCGCCACCCGTGCCTCGGCTGCCGCCCCCGCGGGCACGGCAGAGGGGGGCAGGCACGCCCGTGTGCGCACCGGCTTCGAGCGGCTGCGCGCGAGCGGCTACGCCTCGCTGGCCGGACAGCGGGTGGGCGTCATCTCCAACCCGACCGGCGTCACCCCCGACCTCGGCCACATCGTCGACGCGATGGCCGCCGACGGGAAGGTGGACATCGTCGCCGTGTTCGGCCCCGAGCACGGCTTCCGCGGCATCTCGCAGGCCGGAGAGGGCGAGGACTTCTACACCGACGTCAAGACCGGGCTGCCCGTCTACAACGCCTACAACAGCTCCACCACCATGGCGGGGCTCTTCTCCGAACTGAATCTGGACACCGTGGTGTTCGACATCCAGGAGATCGGGGCCCGCTTCTACACCTACATCTGGACGATGTATCTGGCCCTGGAAGCGGCGGCTGAACTGGGTCTGCGCTTCGTGGTACTCGACCGCCCGAACGTCCTGTCCGCGAAGGACGCGCACGGCCCGGTCCTGCACCCTGAGCACTCCACCTTCGTAGGGCTGAAACCCATCGCGCAGCAGTACGGCATGACCGTCGGCGAACTGGCCGGTCTTTTCAACGACACGTTCGTCCCCGAGGCGACCGGCGGCAAACGCGCCGACCTGCACGTGGAGCGGATGTCGGGCTGGAAGCGCCGGATGCGGTACTCCGAGACCGGCCTGCCGTGGGTGCCACCGTCACCGAACATGCCGACGGTCGCCACGGCCGAGGTGTACGTGGGGACCTGTTACTTCGAGGCCACCGCCCTGTCCGAGGGGCGCGGCACCACGATGCCGTTCCAGATGGTCGGCGCGCCCGGCATCGACCACCGCTGGCAGGAGGCCCTCAACGAGCTCGACCTGCCGGGGGCCCGCTTCCGGGAGGCGTACTTCAACCCCACCTTCTCCAAGCAGGCCGGCAAGAGCTGCGGCGGCGTGGAACTCCAGGTCACCGACGTGGACCGGTTCGACCCGATACGAACCGCGCTGGTGATGATCCTGGAGCAGCGCCGTCTCTTCCCGCAGTACGGCTGGCGCAGCCAGGACGGCGGCAGTGCCTACTGGCTCGACAAACTCAGCGGTAACCGCGAGGTGCGGCTCGCGGTGGAGGCGGGCGCGCCCGTCGACGACATCGTGGCCCTGTGGCAGGACGACCTCGCCGCGTTCCGCACCCGGCGCGCGCGACACCTCTTGTACTCCTGAACTCACTGAACTGCTGCTCCGGAGCTACTGAGTTCGCAGCCGTGGTGTCATTGCGAACCCTCGGGAAAGGAGAACCGCTGCCGAACCCTGCTCGGTGAAGCGGTGCCGCCACGGTGCTCGGGGTCCAGGTGCAGACGCGTTCTCACGCACGCTCAGATGGTGATCCTGGCCGACTCAGCTGCACAGTCCCAGGTCGCGAGTGTGGCTGAGCGTGATAGGTGGCTGCTCAGCTATTGAGCGTCGAAGAGCAGCCAGGCGTGAAGCTGTCTGAGGAGTACCGGACCTTCCTCCTCCACGTCGTTGCGGGCGGCGCCGGTCCCGCTGACGGCCTCTTCCGGAACGAACCGTCGGTGCAGTCGTGATCGAGCCATGGGCACGGCCTTGCCCGTGAGTTCAGCTCAGGACACGGCGGCATCGCCAGGGTGTGCTGGTTCGGAAGGTGGGCCATGCGGCCGGCTGGGGTGTGGCCACCGACGCAGGTGTGGGGTCGTTCCGGTCCAGCCGGTCGGGGGCCGGGCCGGGCCGCTTGCATGGGAGCAAGCGTGCAGGGCAGACGCAGTCACACGAACCCGTCGAAGCCCGGAACGGAGAACACGATGCTGTCCCACAGACTTGAACACGATGTCCTTCTCATCACCGTTCAGAAGGACCCGGGGGTGAGCGGCCGGGCCGGGCTCGCCACAGAGATCACGGACCTCGTCCATGCTCACCATCCTTCACCCGTGCTTGTCGTCATCGACAACGCCGCAGCCACCTCTGCCACTGCCAGCGCCGTCCTACGTGCCCACCGTCAGTGCGGCAATCTGCAGACCCTGCTGTCGGTCGCCACTCACGACGCGCCCACGCGGCGCCTTATGGAAGACAAGGCCGGCTCAGGTGGGCCGAGGCTCGTTGTCCATCCTCGAGTTGATGTCGCGATCGACACGGCCTACACCGCTGCCGCCTGAAGCGCATAGCTTTCGCCAGAGCGAGCAGAGGCCGGTCCACGAGGGAATAGGGGCATCCGCAGCCCAGGAAGGTTCATCGCCGATGAGCGCAGCAGCCAAGAAGAAGTCCAAGTCCAGCGTGTACCTGTCGCTCGGTAGCACGGCCTTCGGCGCGCTGAGCGTCGTCAAGCAGGCCAGACTCGCTCGGAAGGAGAGCGACACCCTCCGCCTGGCCGACGCCGTGATCTCGACCGCCAAGATCGTCACCGGTCTCGCGATCCTGTACCGCGAGCTCAAGCGCCTCGGCGACGATGACGTCCTGTTGGGGTGAGCACCCAGGCCGGCGCACCCACACAATCGCTTCTACGGCGGCACGACCTCGGCGCGTAGCCGCTCGGTGGCTTCGGGTCCGTACCGAGGTCGGCAGCAACTGTGGGGAAGGCGTCGAATTTCGACGGTCAGCGGTCACCCAGCAATATCGAACAAACGTCGGCGCCGACGGATACTCTCCGATGATCATCACCCGTCGGGGAGAGGCTGGGGCTATGGGTATGGGTCGGCGAAGACTGATTGCCGTCAGTGTGGCGGTGAGCGTCTGCATGGCGCTGCTGGGTGGATGCGGAGAGCGGCGCGAGACCCACACCCGCGAGGGTCCGGACGAGCTGTCCGCGCTAGGCGGGCTCTCCCAGATGTTGTCCTTCCGGTACGTCGCCGACTCCGGTGAGGACGAGACGATCAACCAGGTACTGGAGATCGACAACATTTCGCGGTCATCGCTCGTCCCGGTCCTGATGTTCGAGGCGCTCGACAAGGATCGCCGCGTCCTGCACGACGTCGAGGTGGAAACGGTCTACGGCAGCGATCGGGGCGCCCTGGTGGTCCCGCAAGGGCAGTTCTACGACGTCCTGAGGTTCTCCGGTGTTGGTCAGGAGGACGTCGTGGATGTCCGTGTGACCGTCGGGAGCGTGGCCATGACCCGTCTCCCGGCCTCGCAAGGGGAGTTCGAAGTGACTACTCAGGCAGTGGACGGCCGCGGGCGGGACATGAGCCGGTTCGAACGCTTTGCGGGGGTCGAACTGACCAACGACAACGACTTCCCGGTCACCGTGCGAGTCGTCTACATCGTGTGGGACCAGCCGGACGAGGGTGACACCCAGCAGGCGGTCGAAGTAGCACCGGTCGGTGGCCTGACCGTCGTGCCAGCCGGCAGCACCGAGACGGTCAAGGTGACGGGGGCGGCGAAGGCAGCGGTGGCACGCAGTTCCGGCGGGCCGGCCGTCAGCATCAAGACGTTCTACTCGCAGTAGGCATACGTGCGAGGTCGGGCTCGGCCGGGATGCTCGGCGCTCTTCCGAGTACGCGCCACCGCCGTTGGCCCCAAGGTCGCTATGAAGGCCGCTCCCTGCGGGGATGCGCCGGCGCAGACCCTTGAGCGCGCTACCTGGCCGGACTATGGGCAGGTAGCGCGCCAAGTGACAATCGTGGCTGAGCGCCAGAGCCGGTGGCGTTCGCCGGCTGAGGCGCTCATGCCGATACCGAGCCGATCGATTCGGCGGTGTGGCGCCGGGTCTCCGCAAGATGGAGGTTGATGTAGCGGACGAGGATGAGTGGGTCCTGGGGGTCGTCGGCCTCGAAGGTGATGCGGCGCAGGAGGCTGACTCCGTCGAGTGCGACGCCCTCGCAGGCGAGGACGAAGACGAGGGTGAGGAACGCGGAGCGGGCGTTGCCGTCTTCGAAGGGATGGAAGAAGCAGACGTCGAGACAGGCACGGGCGGCGCGGGCGGTCAGGCTGAGCGGCCGGCCGGCGTCGGATGCGCTCTCGGCCAGGCACGTGTTGAAGCGGGCACGTGTGTCCGGCCCGATGCCGTAGCGCTCCCGGCCTGCCTTGGCGAAGGCGGGCGAGTTGCGGAACCGTGGCGGCTGCGGGGTGCCCAGGATGTGCTGCTGCCAACTGCTGAGCAGTGCGAAGTCGAGCCGCGCTCCGCGTGCCGCGTCGGATCGGAGCAGTTCCAGTGCGCTGAGCAGGCCTTCGGCTCGGGAAGGGTCGATGGCGCCGTCGAAGGCCCGGATGTCCTCCGCCGCGCCGTCGCGAAGGGGCACCACCGGGCCGTCCGTAGCGCTGTCCGGGATCTCGTGCCACGGCACCGATTCCCGTACCGCGAGCCAGCGCTCCAAGTGGTCCTGAGCCGGCGCGTCTGCGCGGGCACGGCCGTCGGTCGGCTGCAGGGAGAGTGCAAGCTGCTCCGCGACGTCGTCGACCACCACCGTGTCAGGACCGGTCCAGCTGTGGAACCGTCCACCGATCGCCTCGTCGACCAGGTCCCCAGCCACGTCGGGCGCGACTCCCCAGCGATCGAGGAACCAGGTGAGCACCTGGTGGCAGTGGCCGTGCCAGCCGCTGCCGCACCCGGTGCGGTCGACGACCTGCAGGATCAGATTCCTCGCCGCGCGCTCCCACAAGATCCGCTGGGCTTCGACGTCGGTCAGGTCCAGGGGGTACGCCTCGAACCAGCGGGCGAGGTACTCCAGCCACTCGCGCCACTCACGTAGGGCAGCCTCGACACGTGGCAGTGTCTCTTCCGGCGTCGTGATCGAGTCCCGCGGACAGCACCAGTTTCCTACCGGTCCGCCGTCGAAATCCCCCTCGTCGTGCGACCAGCGCCATCCGACAGTCCACCGGCCGTAGTGCTGAACGAGGGCATACGACATGGCATCGGCCCAGGACTGGGCCTCGCCACGGCTCCAGGCGCTCATCGCGGGGTCCGCGAAAGGGACGGGCGGGCGGGTAGGAACACACCGGGCAGGGCCGAGCGAGCGCACCGTATGCGCTACGGATGCGCCGTCGAAGGCTTGGCGGGCGGGGTCCACGTCGTCCCAGGTCAGGAAGCGAGGAACCAACTCAACGATCACTGCGCAAGCCTGCCACGCCCACCCGGCGCCCCAAAGTGGTTTTCCCGCTCAGGAGTGCTCTGTCGCCACCTCCGACGCACAGCCCGCCAACTCAATTGCTCATAATCCGTGTTGGCCGAGCGAGGTGACGCCGGGTCAGTTTCGGGTGCCGCGGCGCAGCCGGTGGGTGACTGCCCGTTGGGACAGGGGGCCGAGTCCTTCCAGGGCCTGAGCGAGGACGGCGAGCTGTTCGAGCGAGTCCAGGGCGCGGGCGGCGCCCTCGGGGTCGACGCCCTCGTACAGCTCGATGCCGACGAAGGAGGCGGCCGCAGCGCGGGCCAGCCCGGCGGGGTCGGCGAAGGCGGCCAGGGGGGTCGTGGCGAGCAGCCGGGTCAGGACGGCCTCCAGCTCCTCGATCCACAGCGCGAGCCCGGCGGAGGTCGCGGCCGCGAGGGCGGGCGCGGTTTGGCCTGCGGCCAGCAGCTGGCCGAGGACGGCCACCTGGCCGGCGGCCCGTTCCTCGGCGTGCATCGCGCGGGCGAATGTCAGGAGTTCCGTGAGGGAGCCCAGGGCGGCAAGCCGCTCGCGGTAGCGGGAGACGCGCTGCTCGGCGCCGTGCACGCAGGCGGCGGCGAGGAGCTCGTCGACGGAACCGAAGTGGTAGAAGATCAGCGCCTGGTTGACTCCGGCGGTGGTCGCGATCGAGCGGGCCGAGGTCTTGGCGATGCCCTGCTCGACCAGGGTGCGCAGGGCCCCTTCGAGGAGTTTGAGGCGGGTGGCCCCGCCGGACGCGCTCACGCGCGGGCCTCCTCGCGGAGGGGCCGCAGGCCGGCGCGGAGTCCGCTTCCGCCCGCGTCGACGTACTCGGCGGTGAAGGAGCCCTCGTAGCCGAAGAGGAAGCCGAAATGCCGGTTGGTCACCCGCACCCGGATCCGGAAGCGGCCGGTGCTCTCGTCGAACGACTCGCGGACCTCGGCTTCGCCTCCGATCAGGGACGGGACGCGAACGTCGACGGGGCCCTCGCGGAAGCGGTGCTCGCCGGAGCGGATGAGGAGCGATCCGTCGGGTTCGGCGCTCATGTGGAGGTCGCTGGCGAGGTGCTGGTGGGTGCCGAGGTAGTCGAGGACGCAGTCGCGCTCGGGGCTGAAGACCATCGTGGCATCGAAGCGGTGGGGGCCGTCAGGCAGCTGGAACGTCCGCACGAAGGTGACGGTCTCGCGGCCGAAGGAGTCCAGGTAGGGGAAGTTCTCGATGACGAAAGGCACATGGCGCCCCTCGCGCGGTACGAGGATGTTGCGCGTCCCGCCGAGCCGGAGGAACGGCTTGACGAAAGGGGCACCGTGGCGGATCCGCTCCATCGTCCCGCGCCCGACGCAGGCTTCGCCGCTGTCGAGCCCGACGGAGAAGCGCCGCCGGATCTCGGGGTGCAGGCGGCCGAAGTCGGCGCCCATGTGGGTGTGAAAGATCGAGGTCACGAGGACTCCAGGATGGCGAGCAGCCGGGGGGCGCGGACGCGCCCGGGAGGCGTGCGGCGGCAGCGGCGTGCAGCGGGGGTGCCGGACAGCGGGGGCAGCAGGGCGGCGAGGACGGCGGTGCCCGCCGCCAGGGCGAGCGGGGCGACGGGAGAGGCGAGCAGGGCGACGATGACCAGGGTCAGGCGCAGGGCGCTCTCCCCGAGGGCGCGGGCGAGGGCGGCGCGCGGATGGGTCCCGCGTTCGCACCACAGCCGCAGCCGGTCGAAGGACCAGGCGGTGGCCCAGCCCATGAGCGGCCGGAAGACCAGCCGGTCGGCGACGGCACCGCAGCGGCCCCAGCGCGGGCGGTAGTCATAGCCGGTCAGGAAGCGGATCCCGGTGGGGCCGGGGATGTAGCGCCAGTAGCCGCTGCCCTCGGCGAGCAGCGAGAGCGGGTGGCCCGAGGCGAAGCGCAGCGCCGAGACGCGCGTGCCGTCGGACCGCTGCCGCTCGCCCGCGCTGACTCCGGTGCCGGCGATCCACACGAGGGGCAGCAGCCGGGTCGCGTAGCGAAAGTGCTGCGGCGCCCCCTCGGCGCGGGGCAGATGAGAGATCGAGGTGAACCTCAGGTCCCAGGACTGGTGCCGCGCCGGGTCCTGGGTCCGCTCCCAGAGGACCTCCATATCGGCGTCGATCACGGTTTCCACATACAACCCCATGGCCGCCGCCTCACCCTTCCCACGGTTTGAGCGTTCGCTCAAATCGCACGTTAGCCCAGTTTGAGCGAACGCTCAAGAAGATCGGCGGGCAGGTTGGAACATGCGCTCAGGAGACCCCCCTCACCCACGACCGCGCACGCACGCGACAGCGCCCCCGGCCGGTCGGCCGGGGGCGCTGCGGAGGAGGGGAGCGGGCGGGCGCCGCTGACTGGCTGGCCCTCACCCCGTGAACTCCGCCCTCGTGATCGTGACGGCAGTCCCCGATCCGTCACTCGCGCGCGTACACCGAGAAGAGGCGCCCCGAATCTTGCCGCACGGCGACGATCAGGTCCTCGTACACGAGGAGCTGCGCCAGCTCGCCCTGCGCCCGGTCCACGTCGAGACCGGCCTCGATGCTCTCCTTCTCGTCGCCGGTGGCGGCGTCGAGCACCCGCAGTTCGTCGAGGCCGTCGTGCCGGGAGCCGCGGTCGGCGAGGACGGTCACCCGGCCGCCGGTCACGTCGAGGGCGCGCAGACCGCCAGCGACGGCCACGTCCTCCAGCCAGACCTGGCTGCCGCTCTTGAGGTCGAAGGCGACCACGCGGTCCCGGTACGCCTCGCGCTCCCTGCTCTCGGCGCCGAGATAGAGCCGCCCGTCCGCGACGGCCACGAGGGCCGGCGTGTGTGCCTGGCCCGTTCCGTACCCGCCGGTGGTCTCGATCCGGGCGGTGGTCTTTCCACCCGCGCCGAAGACGAGGAAGGCGCCGCGCTGGCCCTCCGTCGTCCCGCCGGTCTGTACGACCGCCGGTTCGGCGGACAACAGGGTCACCTGCCCGTCCGGTACGGGCGTCGTCCGGCCGCCGAGGGGCGCGGTCCACCTCTGCCGGCCGTCAGCCGGATCGAACGCGGCGAGCCGCAGTTCGGTGCGGGCACAAGCGAGTACGGCGACGACCTGTCGCTCCCCGACGGCCACCTGCTCGGGCACGCAGCCCTTCGGGACGGCCGCTGTCCAGCGCGGGGCGCCGGTCCGCAGATCGAAAGCGCGCAGGGCCTTCGATCCGGAGACGGCGGGCCGGATGTCGGGGGTCAACATGTCGTCGTCGAGGGCCCACATCTCGTCGGCGTCCCGCAGGACGGCGATCCCGCCACCGACGGCGACCATGTCGGTGAACGTCTCGGTCAGGCCCCCCGGGGCACGGGGCGTGTGCCATCGTTCGCGGCCTGTCGTGAGGTCGAGCGCGGCGACGGTCGAGCAGCCCGCGTCCGTCAAGTTGCCCCGGGCGATCAGAACTACGGACCCGGCCGCCCGGCGGCTGACGGCGCAGATGTGCTCCAGTCCGGGCGGGGCGTATTCCCAGCGGCCCTTCCCCGTCCCCGCGTCGAAGGCGGTGACCGCGTCATAGCGGCTGTGGACGAGCGTGTCCCCGACCAGCCACACACCGTTGCCGTAGCCCCGGGCGTTGCTGTCGACCGGGGCCTCCCAGACGACGCGCAGCGAGCTCCCGAAGGCGGAGCAGCCCGTGGCGAGGCCGACGACGAGGAGCGCGGCGACGGCCGTGAGGAGAGGGCGGAGCAGCGTCGTTCCCTGACGGCCCGACAGCCGCCGCTCCCGTCTCGGCTCGGTGTCGTCGGTCGTGCGCGTTGCCATACGGATCCCCACCCCAGGCTCGAACGGTCGAAGCCCCGTCAGGTTAGAGCACAGCTGATCAACGAACTGCGCGAACGTGTGGTCGGTCCGCGTCCCTGGCACCGAGCGTCGTCGGAAGCCGTGGGAGACCGAGCCCGCCTGCCTGTGCTGCGGCCGAACACCTCCCATCGGCTACCGCGGCAGCCGACTGAGCAACCCAGTTGGCACGTGTGGCCAGGTACGGCGCTCGGTTTCTGAATCCGGAGTGATGCCGGAGCTTTCGCGGTGGCAATTTCGTCGACGCCAAGAGCACATGATCGACGCGATTCCCGCGCTGCAAGCCGAAGCCGCCGAAGCCAGCAGGGACTCACTGACTTACCTTCCCGGCAGCGAATCCAAGGCTGAGTTCACCAAGGCAGTGGGGGAGGGGCGACGTATCGACGTTCACGCGGGCTGGACTGCGATAGAGCAGAGCCTCTTGGTGGCACACGTGAGAGCGACATACAGGTCACGTTCGCCGCTGGGGCGAGCCTCGACGATCTCCTGCGGGCCGACGACAATGCTCGCGTCGAACTCTAGGCCGCGGGCCTCGGATGCCGGTACGAGCCGCGCCCACCGAGTGACGCCGGTCGACGTCATGTCGCCGAGCCGGGCATTCGCGCAGATCACGGCGAGCAGGTCGCCCGGATGTGCTGCCGCCTGGGCCCGGAGCTCCCCGGCCACGGTGGCGGCCAGTGTGCGCACCGTATCCGCATCAAACATCTCGGCCGGGTCGGCGGCCGGAGCACCATCGAAGCCGAGAGCTTGCAGGTCGGCCTCGGCCTCGGCATCGAGGTCGAGGCTCGTGCTTCCAGCGATCTGGGCGTCGATGTGAGCGAGGGCCTCGGCGGTGCCACGCTTCAGCGTGCTCGTGACCGTGCCGATCAGGTGTTCCTTGATCACCTCCCGCGCACGGTTGTGCGCCAGGCCGCTCGCCACCGCAGCCTCTCGTGCCGCCGCGATGTCCACGCTCGTCGGACGGACCCACTCCCGATGTGGCCGAAGTTCATGCCGGAGATGGAAGCGACCGGGGGCGGGGTGAATGTGGCATGCCGGCGCGTCGTCCCGTCCGCGCTCGGACGCTTGTGCGCCGACTCGTCGGCGCCGGCGTAGGCCGAAGCGGGCGACTGCGGAGACGATCGAGTGAATCACGGAGACACACCGCAGTAATGAGCGAAATTTGGCTAAAAAGACCCAGTCAGTGAACGCACATTCGCTCAAATGGCGGGCGATCCGTATTGGAAGGCTGACAGTGGGAACGCTGAACAAGTTGGAGCAGCGCTTCGAGGCCTGGGTGAACGGCGCCTTCGCCAAAGCCTTCAAGTCTGCGGTGCAGCCCTTGGAGTTCGTTGGCGCGCTCCGGCGTGAGTGCGACGTCAAAGCCAGAATCTGGAGCCACGACCGCACCGTCGTCCCCAACAGCTTCGTCGTCGAGCTCAACAAGGACGATCACGCACTGCACAGCACGTGCCTGGTGATGCTCGGCGACGAGTTGGTCGAGAAGGTGCGCGAGTACGCCGAGTCGCAGCTGTACTCCTTCGTGGGACCTCTGAAAGTGCAGTTGCAGTGCGCGGACGACTTGGAAACCGGGCGGTACCGGGTGAGGAGCCGGATCGAGATTCCTCCGGCCGTCCAGCAAGCCATGGAAATCGCCGAGCGCCGCGCGGCGGCGGCGCGTGAGTGGGGCGGCCATGGACAGGCCATGGCCTGGTGCCAACCGCCCCGGTCCTTGAGCGCGGGAAAACAGGTCGTAACCGTAGAGCAGTTCATAGAGCAAGACCTGTCCGTGGACAGCAACGGGATGCTGGTCCGCAGAGGTCTCCGCCCGGTCGCCAAGCCGTCGCACCTTCGGAGCATGCGGGACCCAGGGATAAAAGGTGCTGACGCGCCCGAGCTGCTCCCGTCCACGCACGGACCGCCGACCCCCCTGAACAGGCGGGGGAGTGGCCGGCCCCCCGAAGGTCCAGCGGCAGGGGCCGACCGGCCGAAGGTCGCTGCCACCGACGTCCAGAAGTGCCCTCCTGTCGGCCAGCAGCAGATGTATGCGTCCGATGTCGAGGCCCGCCCCGGTGGCGGTGCGCCTCGTCAGTCAGAAGAACACCGTAGATCGAAGGCGGAAGTATCCCGTCGCCGACGCGCCGAAGTTGTCCCCAAGAGCTCTTCAAGATCATCGAAAGGACTGAACAGAATGACGAATGACCGTGACATCAGCGTCGGCAGCCCTGCTCCTGATGGGAGGGAGGGCAGGCCGGACGCCTCCGGAGGCGGGGCACCGGATCGGGGTGCCGCAACGGAGCCCCAGGTCTCCGCCTCGAGGGAATCCGAGACGTTTGTGCGGTCGTCCGACGAACGACACGGTGAATTCGGACCACGGGCCTCAGCCGACGTGGCCGCAGCCAACAATCAGGGAGGAGCTCCGCTGTCACGCTCGTACGCCAGGACGGCGCAGCGGTCACGGTTCGCCGATGGTCCACCGGTCAACGGCCGGGCGGCGGCCGGCTACGCCCCCGTGCCGCTCGATCGCTCAGGGCTTGGCAGCGCATTGGGGCAGAGCTCGTCGGTCGAGCTTTCGTCCGACCGTCTCCTTCGCAACAAGGCCGGCCTCCGAGACGGTCTCAAGAAGCTGCGCATCGGTGGAAGGCGTGCCGAACGGGTACGCCAGCAGAAGCTGGCCGTACTCCGCACCCCGGTGATGGACTGCTACAAGATCGCCGTGATCAGCCTGAAGGGCGGAGTCGGCAAGACCACCACCACCACCGCACTGGGCGCGATGCTGGCCACCGAGCGCCAGGACCGCGTCGTCGCCATCGACGCAAACCCGGATGCCGGCACACTCAGCCGCCGGGTGCGCCGGGAGACCAACGCGACGATCCGTGACCTGGTGGCCGATCTCCCGAACCTGCCCAACTACATGGCGGTACGCCGCTACACCTCCCAGTCGCCGAGCGGCCTGGAGGTCCTCGCCAACGATGTGGACCCTGCCCTCTCCACCGCGTTCAACGACGAGGACTATCGCCAGGTCGTCGACTGCCTCGGGCAGCACTACCCGATCATCCTCACGGATTCCGGTACCGGCCTCCTCCACAGCGCCATGGGCGGCGTCCTGGATCTCGCAGATCAGCTGATCGTCGTGGCCACGTCCAGCGTGGACGGCGCCGCCAGCGCGAGCACCACGCTGGACTGGCTCAATGCCCAGGGTTACGCGGACTTGGTGCAGCGGAGCATCACCGTGGTGTCCGAGTCGCGCAAGACCGGCAAGATCGTCAAGCTGAACGATGTGGTGGCCCACTTCCGTGCTCGTTGCCGCGGTGTGGTGGTGATCCCCTTCGACGAGCACCTCTCCGCGGGAGCGGAGGTCGACCTGGCCAAGATGAAGGCGCAGACCCGGGAGGCGTACTTCAACCTGGCGACGCTTGTGGCCGCAGACTTCCACCGAACCCAGCCCGGACCCGTAGGCTGGCCCGCCCCCGCGCACGCGGGGTACAACTCGGCCAGCGTCTTCTCGGCTCCTGCCTGGGGCTGACCACTGCCGTCCGACCTTGGGTACGTGGCTCGCGACGGCCCTGTTGAGCCGCCCGAAGGCTGCTGTCACCCGAGGTGAATGCCAGCCTTGACGGTGCTCGGGGACGGCGCAGACGTCAACACGGGACTCGTCGTCCCCCACCGTGAACGGACCACTGCCCAGCTCCTGGACGTCGGGCCCGACCGCCTGAGACGGGGTGGGCGCTGCCCCATCAAGGCACCGGGGACCCGTCCCGTTGCGATGCTGACCCTTGGCTGACTCCTCACGGGATCAATGGCACCTGACCTGCGGATACGTCGAAACGCATGACGTGTGGTGGAACTTCATCGGCCGGTCCCAGGAGGAGATCGAGGCGGCCCGTCGGGACTGGATGAAGGGCTCCAGGTAGGCGTCACAACTCGCCCAACCGGTGCGGCCCATTTCTTGTCGCCGGCCGACCACTGAGCACCAGGCAGGTGCGCGCCGAGAAGACGCCGGGCACAGCCGCCTTCCTGCACGTTAACCTCACCCGCATGGAAGAGGCGGATCTTCTGCCACATCTGGACGGGACGGAGCGCGGTCTCGTCGTGATGATGTGCGGCCTGCCCGGCTCGGGCAAGAGCACGTATGCGCAGGCCCTTGAACGCCGCGGCTACACCCGCCTGTCGATCGACGAGGTGGTGTGGGCGCGCACCGGTCAGGACGCGTCCGGCCTCGCCCCGGCGGACTACGAGCAACTCAAGTCCGCCGTCGAGCGGGAACTGTGGGAAGAGTTGGTCCGCTTGATGGAGGCGAAGCTGCCTACCGTCATTGACTACAGCTTCTGGAACCGCGCCACCCGAAACCGATACAAGGCCGCGATCGAGAGTCACGGATGCCGATGGGAGCTGATCCGCCTCAAGGCCGATCTTGCAACCCTGCGACGCCGGCTGGCCGGCCGCAACCAGCGGCTCGACGCAAACAGCGTCACCGTCTCCGACGAACTCCTGGAACGCTACTTCGCCGACTTCGAGGAGCCTGATGGCGAGGGGGAGAGCGTCATCGTCCAGGAGTAGTTCCCCAACTCGTCGGCGTGATCCGTGTGCACGCCAAGCAGTAGCGATGGTTGCTGCCAGCGCGGGTCGTCAGTGCCGGGTGTCTCGGTCCGAGCCGTGGCCACGGCCGTGGCGACGACCCTCGACTTGATGTCGTCGTGGTTCAGTCGGCGCCGGTGTCCTGCACGGGGACCTTCACGTGTTGGCGTCGAAGCCCGTGGCCCCTTTGCCTTGGCGTCGTACCAGAGCTTGGCGACCCCGGCGAATCCGCGGACCGCCGTGCCGTCCGCTCTGCCCAGCTTCGGCCTGACCGACCGCCAGAAACCCTTCACACCCTCCTTGTCGACGGCGACCGCTGCGAGCCCCAGCCTGGGGATCACCTGCGTCCGCGCACTTCGCTGCAGCGGTGGACGACGTGCCCTGGAAGTCGAAGTCGAGGATCGCCGGGAGTTTCACCGAAGCCCGGTTGGCCTCGGATGAGGAACACCTAGGGATTGCCGCTGCGCAGGACACCCAACCTGCCATGACGCGGCACCCCGCCGAGGGCGGTGCTGTGGCGGCTCTCCGCCAGGGCGCATAGCCGCCAGGCTGTCCGGTAGTCAGTCGGCGGAATTCGAATACAGACTCGTCGCCGCACCCGGAACCACCCTTCCCCGGGTGCCCGAGGAGTACGTCGATGATCAGACTTTCCATAGGCGGCGGGAGAGCAGGGCTGCTCGCTGCGGGCATCTCGTTGGTGCTGCTCTCGTCGGGGCAGACCGCCGCTGCCGGGAACGCCGCCGATGCAGTGCCGGACACCTTCAAGGGGTCCCAAGCCTCGAGCACGACCGTCGTGCTCGTCACCGGCGACCGGGTCACCGTCACCGACTTGGGGGGCGGCAAGAAGACCGTCACCGTCGAGCGGGCCAAGGGCGCGACCGGAGGCGTACGCAGCGAGATATCCGACGGCCGGATCACGGTCATCCCCGACGAGGCCCGTCCCTACCTGGCATCCGGTGCCCTGGACACGCGGCTGTTCGATGTCAGTGGTCTCATCGAGCAGGGCATCACGGACGAGTTGCCGCTGATCGTCACGCACGGCAAGGGTGCGCGCGCCGCCACGACACGCGGCATCGAGACCGTCCGCTCCCTGCCCAGCATCGGGGGCGCGGCGGTGGAAACGACGGATCCGGCGGCATTCTGGCGGTCGTTCACCTCGCCCACCACCCGCTCCGCGGGCGGGAAGGTGTGGCTGGACGGCCGGGTCGAAGCCACCATGGCCCAGTCCAATGCCCAGATCGGCTCGCCGAAGGCGTGGGAGGCCGGGCTCACCGGCAAGGGCGTGAAGGTTGCCGTCCTCGACACCGGGGCCGACCTCACCCACCCCGACCTGGCCGGCCGGGTTGCCGAGTCCAAGTCCTTCATCGAGGGCCAGGAGGTCGCCGACCGCAACGGCCACGGCACCCATGTCTCCTCCACGGTCGGTGGCAGCGGCGCAGGTTCGGACGGGCTGGAGAAGGGGGTCGCGCCCGGCGCGGACCTCGCTGTCGGCAAGGTGCTCAGCGACGCGGGTTCCGGCACCGAGTCGCAGATCATCGCCGGTATGGAGTGGGCCGCCAAGGACATCGACGCGAAGATCGTGTCGATGAGCCTCGGTTCCTCCGAGGCCAGTGACGGTACCGATCCGATGGCTCAGGCCGTGAACACGCTCAGTGCCGAGACCGGCGCGCTGTTCGTCATCGCTGCAGGCAACCGCGGTGCCCCGGGCACCATCGGCTCGCCCGGTGCCGCCGACTCCGCGCTGACGATCGGCGCCGTCGACTCCGCCGACAAGGCCGCCGGCTTCACCAGCCAGGGTCCCCGCTTCGGGGACCAGGCCCTCAAGCCCGACCTCTCCGCGCCCGGCGTCTCCATCCTCGCCGCCCGCTCCCAGCTGGTTGCCGGCACCGGTCTCTACACCTCGATGAACGGTACGTCGATGGCGACCCCGCACGTCGCCGGTGTCGCCGCGCTGCTCGCCGAGAAGCACCCGGACTGGACCGGCGCGCAGCTCAAGAACGCCCTGATGTCTTCGTCGAAGACCCTCTCCGCCTCCTCTTACGCGCTCGGCGCCGGCCGCGTGGACGTTGCCGCGGCGATCACCGCTGACGTCACGGCCACCGGCTCCGCCGACCTCGGCTTCTTCTCCTGGCCGTACGAGGAGAACAAGCCGGTCACCAAGACCGTCACGTACACCAACTCCGGTGACCAGCCGGTCGAGCTGAGCCTCGCCGTCGAGGGCGCGCCCGCAGATGTGGTCACCCTCGCCGACACCACGCTCACCGTCCCGGCCCACGGCAGCGCGCAGACCACCGTCACCGGTGACGGCGCAAAGGCCCCCGTCGGCAACCTCTCCGGCCGGATCGTCGCCTCGGCGGGCGGCGCAGCCGTCGCCCACACGGCGATCGGCCTGGTCAAGGAGGAGGAGCGCTACACCCTCACCGTCCACGTCAAGGACCGGGACGGCGCCCCGACGGCAGCGAACCTGGGCGTGAAGCGTCTCGCGGAGGGCGCCATCCCCTTCCCGGCGACCGTCGGCGAGTCGGGCACGATCGAACTCCGCCTGAAGCCGGGCACGTACGCGATGGACACCTTCCTCGACGTACGCGGCTCCAAGGGCAAGGACTCGCTCGGCCTGGGCCTCCTCACCGACCCGGAGATCGTCCTCGACCGCGACCGCGAGATCACCCTCGACGGGCGCAAGCTCAAGGAGATCAAGGCGGAGGTCGACCGGCGGACCGAGAGCCGCCAGATCCTGATGGAGTTCGACCGAGAGGCGAACGGTACCTCCTACGGCGCCGCGGTCCAGGTCCCGATCAAGTACGACTCGCTCTTCGCGGCGCCCACCCGCAAGCCCGCCACCGGCACCTTCGAGTACCGGACCGTCTGGCGCCTGGGCAAGCCGATGGTGGAGGCGAGCGTCGGCGGTGACCGGCTCTCCGGCGCCACCATCCAGCCGGGCACGACCTTGCTCGAAGGCCGCTCGCGGCTCGGTCTCGTCGACGTCGGCACGGGCACGGCCGCGGAGTACACGGGCAAGAACGTGAAGGGCAAGGCCGTCCTGGTCCGGGCCGGCGCGCTGACGCCCGTCGAGGTCGCGCAGCTCGCCCAGGACGCGGGCGTAGCCTTCCTGTTCGTCACCGACGACGCGCCCGGCCGGCTGAACACCTGGTTCGGCACGGCGCAGTACGAGGACCGGCCCCTGGCCGTCGCCACCGTCAACGCGGCCGACGGGGCGCGCCTCGCGTCCGCCGCGGCGCACAAGCAGTCCGTCGACCTGAACGGCACCCGCTTCACGCCGTACACCTACGACCTGTCCGAGGGACACCCGGGCGCGATCCCGTCCGACCTGGTCTTCAGGCCGGATGACGACGAACTGGCCACCGTCCGCTCCACGTTCCACATGCCGACCGGCCGCCAGGAGCTCGGCGGCGAGTTCCGCTACTCGATCACCGACACCTTCCCGATCGGCTTCGGCTTCAAGGAGTACATCTCCTTCCCGGCCGAGCGCACCGAGTACGTCTCCACCACTCGCGGTCAGCACTGGCACGAGTCGGTCGACCTCGAGGACTCCCTGGAGCAGCGCGGCGGGATCGTCTCGTACCGCGGTGACACCCGCACGGACCGCGAGTTGTTCAAGCCGGTCTGGC
This sequence comes from Streptomyces sp. NPDC059499, assembly GCF_042749285.1. Lineage (NCBI taxonomy): Bacteria > Bacillati > Actinomycetota > Actinomycetes > Kitasatosporales > Streptomycetaceae > Streptomyces > Streptomyces sp. NPDC059499. Next base: position 42,721 of record NZ_JBHYTT010000022.1, on the reverse strand, counting down.
ACCCGTGGCTGGGCACCGGCCTGGGCTGGGGACAGGAGCGGTCGGGCAACAACCTGCAGTTCAACACCCCCGGCTGGGGCGACTCGGGTCCCGACCACACGGGCTTCGGCAACGTGTGGAACGACGACACGATGACCCAGTACACGGAGGTGTACGTCAACGGCACCCGCGTCGACCGCAGGATGAGCTCCGCCGCCTACGCCCGGAACGTCCCGGCCGAGGAGGCCGAGTTCAAGGTCGTCACCGACACCACGCTGGACCCGGCGCGCTGGCGGCTGTCGACCAAGGGACACTCCGAGTGGACCTTCCGCTCCAAGGAGACCCCGGTCGGCAGCTGGACCTTCCTCCCGCTGATCAACCTCGGCTTCGACGTCGACACCGACCTGAAGGGCGATGTGCGCGGCGGGAGCCGCCTGCCCGTCGGGATCTCGGCGGAGTACGTAAAGGGCGCGCCGGACACCGGCACGATCGGTGGAGGCACGCTGGAGGCCTCGTACGACGACGGCAAGACCTGGCAGAAGGTCGCTCTCAAGAAGTCGCGGCACGGAGCAGCCTGGACAGGTGAGGTGCGGGTGCCGGACGGCGCGCAGTTCATCTCCTTCCGGGCGGGCGCGACCGACGACCGCGGTGGTGCGGTCAAGCAGGAGATCATCCGTGCGGTGGGGGTGAAGTAACCGCGGACCCCTGTGGGGGATGAGGAAGGCCCGGCTCGGCGACACGCCGGTCCGGGTCTTCTCGTTCCGTGTCCGGACTCCGGATGTTGCGAATGCCAGCGGCCCGCCACGCACGGCTCCGGCAGAGATCCTGGAGACCCTGGTCGAGCACGGATTCGCGCATCTGAAGAGCTGGCGCGCGCCGGCCAAGGTCTGCCCCACAAGTCGCGTAAATCGGGCGCCTGTTGGTCTATGCCATCCCTTCAAATTGGTTGACATTCAGGGGTGGAATGTCGGACGTTCAGCCGTGACCCACCGATGCGCCACAGGGCCGGAGAGATGGCACGCAGATGACTTTCAGAGACAGGAACCCGAAGCCGGGGCGCGTGAGGCGCCCGGCGGCGCTTGCCCAGGGCAGCGCCGAGACACTGGACATATCCGGCGCAAGTAATGCTGAGGGAACCGTCGTTCAGCAGTGGACCCGCAACGGTGGTGCCGCCCATCAGAGGTTCCAGTTCGTCGAATCGGGCGACGGCTACTACCGTTTGAAGGCCCAGCACTCGGGCAAGGTGCCCGACGTTCCCGGCTGGTCCGGCGCCGACCACGCGGACATCGTGCAGTGGGGCGACACCAACGGCTCGAACCAGCAGTTCCGGCTGGTGAATTCGGCGGACGGTTACGTCCTTCTGATCAACGGCAACAGCGGTAGGGCCGTCGAGGTCCTGAACGCTGCCACCACGGACGGTGCCAAGGTTGTGCAGTTCACCGCCTGGGGCGGCACGCCAACCAGCAGTGGCAATTGGTGCCCATGAAAAGCGTCTCGGAGCAGGTGCACACCGCAGGGCGGGTCAAGGACCTCGGGGAAACGGTGCAGTTCAGCTGGCCCGGGGTGTACTTCGAGGGCCGCTTCCGCGGGACCGGCCTCGGGGTGGTACTCGACTGCGCGGCCGCCGACTACGACGTCCAGGTGGACGGGGCCACCGTCGCCACCCTGGTCACACCCGGCGACACCACGCACTGGATCAACGGCCTACGGGACGGCGAGCACACGGTTCGGGTCGTCAAACGCAACGACACCCCGGGGGACACCAGCACGTTCGGAGGCTTCGTCGCCGCGCCCGGGGGAGCCGTACTGAGCAAGCCGGCGCCCCGGGACCGCCAGATCGAGTTCATCGGGGACTCCCTCACGGTGGGCTACGGCAATACCTCGGGCACCCGCGACTGCAATCCGGAGCAGCTCAAGCGGAGCACCAACACCGACGTGAGTCACGGCGCCCTCACCGCCCAGCAGTTGGATGCCGATTACCAGATCAACGGCTTCTCCGGCTTCGGCATGGTGCGCAATGTCGCCGGTATCTGCCCGGACCTCACGTACCGGACCTACTACGACCGCGCCCTGCTGAACGTGGACGGCGACGTCTGGCAGAACCCGGGAACGTGGCGCCCCCAGATCGTGGTGGTCAACCTCGGGTCCAACGACTTCTCCGACCTCACCTCCGGTGAACCGTGGACGCCCGACAGTCTCGCGGCCGCCTTCCGCACCGCCTACGGCGAGTTCCTCCGGGAACTGCGGACGCGCTACGGTGCCGGCACCACCCTCGTGGCCGTCGGCTTCGACAGAAACGCCGAGTACGTGCGGCAGGTGGTCGTTGCGCGCAACGACGCCGGCGACAGCGGGGTCCACTACTGGTTCCTCGATCAGTCGGGCCTGGACTTCCTCGGATGTGACGGGCACACCTCGGCTCACGACGACCGGGTGATCGCCGACCGGCTTGCCCCGTTCCTCAGCAGCCTGCCGACGGGGTGGTGAGGGACATGACCACCCGTGAAGCGGGCCAGGGACCGCTGCCCCTCGCCCTTGGGCCCCCGCGTGTCCTGCCGCGGGCGACAGGCTGCCTTCCACGGCGGCCGGCGGGTCGCGGTGCGCGGAGAGATCCTGGGCCTGGCATACGACGACTTGGACCTCACCCTCGCATCGCTCCTGATGTGGGCGTGACCCTCGGCGACACTGCCTGGCGCGGCCGGTGAAGCCTGGCTGGCGCTGAATCCGATTCCCGCGGCGTGTGGGCGGCGCGGGTGCGGGCCAGCCGTTCCCAGGTGATGGGTTCAAAGTGCACGCGTCCATCATCGCTCTGCCGCATCATGATCCGTATGGATCTCGACTTCGCCCGTCGCTTCGCCTCTCAGTGGCAGGACGACTGGAACTCACACGACCTGGACCGCATTCTTGCGCATTACCACGACGACGTGACCTTCAGTTCGCCCATGATCGCCCGGCTGACGGGCGACCCGGCCGGCACCGTGCACGGCAAAGCCGCCCTGCGTGCGTACTGGGCGGCAGGGCTCAAGCGGATACCCGACCTGAAGTTCGAGGTGATGGACGTACGGGCGAGCGTCGACGCACTCGTGATCGACTACCTCAACCAGATCGGCGGCAGGGTGAGCGAGGTGCTGACCTTCCGGGACGGCCTGGTGGTGGCGGGCTTCGGCGCGTACGGCGAGACACCCGCCAACTGACCGGCCCCGCCCGTTCGCTGGGACCTCCGTTCGGATCAGACCCGCACGCGAGCGAGCCCAGCCTGATCCAGACGAGAGGCCCTAGCCGAGCCTTCCCCGGCGGATGGTCTTTACGGCGAGCCCTGGGCTCAGGGGTTACGCGCGTCCGTCGGACTGGGGGCGGCCAGGGATGGGGCGGTCTTGTGGGGCGCCTGAGACGCCTGCCGAGCCGGTGTGGACTCACGTCGGCCGACAGATCGCCAGAACCACCGACCGACAGAACCCACGTACAGCCCGGACACCCCGCCCCTCGCGTTGGCGTCCTCACCTCCGGCGTCCTCACAGACGCCGTAGGTGAGGAGACGGAACTCGAGGGAATGATGCTCCTATTGTCAGTCAAGGGGTCCGAGAACCTGGTAGCGGTCCGGTCCGGTCAGGTTTGGTAGGGGTAGAGGGCGACGCTCTCAGATCCGACGGTAATCTCAACCCAGGAATCGTCCAGGCCGCCGGGGATCGGTGCTGCCAGATCGAACAGCACGGACCAGGGGCCCAACTTGAGACAGGCGGCGCCGTCCACCGTGACGTGGAGGAGGCCGCGCATGATCACCCGGCCGCCTTCCTGCCGGAGTTCCGCCTCGGCAGAAGAGGCCAGCCGGGTGTTCTGGCCCCAGCGGACGTCGTCGTCGACGGTCCATTCGACAAGGTGCTGGCCGTCTGCCTCTTGCGGGTCACCGCCCCAGAGCACCACGACGGACCCGATGGGGGTGTGAACCCGAACTGTCATGGGCCGCTGCGTGGTCTGCGGCAGCCTCTGCGTGCGGACGAACATCGCCTCATCATCCATGACGTGGCGTCTCAGGGACGAGGAGTGTTGGGTGGCCGAGGTCAAGCGAGGGCGTCGTCGCGGCATGTGCCGCGTTCGAGGCACGAGATCACCGCAGGCCGGACCGCGAAGTGTTCGGCGACGGTGGTGAGGGTGATGTTCCTGGCCTGAGGGCTGGCCCGTAAATGATCTTTGGATCACCTTGGACGTGCTCGGCCGCCGTGTGTCCCGCTCGTTTATCCGGCGAGAGCGAGGTTGTGCAGGCGAGCGATGCCGCGCATGGCGTGGGGGATTCCGTCGCCTTTGAGGCGGCAGTCGCGGAGGATCTTCCAGGTCTTCATGCGGGCGAATGTGTGCTCGACGCGGGCCCGGACCTGCTTGTGGGACTTGTTGTGTGCTTGCTTCCAGTCGGGCAGTTCCTCGCCCTTGCGGCGGCGGTGAGGCATCACGAGGCCAGTGCCCGGGTAGCCGCCGTCGGCGATCGTCATGGTGTTGCCGACGGCGGCCTTGGCCCCGGATTCCTCCCAGGCTTTGCAGTCATTGCGGTTGCCGGGAAGCGGTCGGCCGACCACGACGACGAGCCGGGTGTCAGCGTCGATGACGACCTGGTGGTTCGTGGAGTAGCGGTAGTTCTTCGACTGCTCGGCGACGGTGTGGTCGCGAGTGGGCACCAGGGTGCCGTCCACGATGAGCACGGCGTCCTTGGCGAACCGCTTGCGGGGCTGAAGCGCGAGCATGGGACCGAGATGGTTGATCACACGGTCCGCCGCGGACTTCGACACCCCGAACAGCGGTGAGAGCCGGCGCATCGTCAAGTTGGTTCGCCAGTACGCCGTGACCAGCAGCGCCCGGTCCTCCAAGGGCAGGCCCCACGGTCGACCCTTGCGGACCGCGTCCGCACCCTCGCGCCGCAGCACGGTCACCAGCTTCCCCGAAGGGCACGCGGGCTCAGCCCGGTGAAGGGGGCTGTCCAGGACGACTCCGACGCCGTGATCACGCCAGCCACGCCGGGATCATCCCACCGGTCCGGCGTGTTGCCCCAGCATCCCTCCCCGCCTCAGCGGAACTCGTGGACCACCTGGATTTCGCCGACGATGTGGGCGTTGAAGTCGTCCAGCTCCTCGGCCGGAACCCAGAGCTCGAGGATCGTCTGCCCGCCGGCCTGCTGGACGGGATACCGGCTCAAGAACTCCGACTCGACCTCAAAACGAGTGACGAAGCCTGCGCCGTCGTGCTTCACGTTCCAGTCCCGGGCGATCCTGATCGCGTAGTCCTCGTTCAGGACCGGGTAGAAGATCGGCTGCTCGGGCAGCCGGGGCGGCCACGCACGCCAGTTCAGCTCCCGAACCAGATCCAGCTCCTTGGGGCCGGTGGGGCGCCACAGGGTCGTCGTTGCTTGCTGGCTGGTCATGTGCATCGCTCTCTGAACGTAGGACGCTGGTATGGCGTGTCGAGAGACCGGACGATACCGGCACCGCGAACTCAGGAGCTACGCAGTTTCCGCAGCCTGGGCAGCTCCGTGACCAGCAGTTACGGGACAGCCCTTGCGACCTCGTGCATGATAGGAATCATCGCAGGTCAGCGGCTTGCGCCCTCGCAACGCCCGAGTCGTTGACCTGCACGGATGTAGCGACGTCTCCTATCGTGCACGAGGTCGTTGGCCTGGCGTGCGGGCCGGAGGTCGGCGATGCCCGGGACGGCGACGGGCGTGGTGAGGTAGCGAAGGATTTCTCGGGCGATCGCCCGCTTGAGCAGGCGGATGATCTCCTTCTGTGCGCGTCCGGCGGCGGTGCGCGCCTTGGATACACCCGACTGGTTCAAGTGGATCTTTCTCGGCTTGACCTTCTTGCAGGTCATCGGCCTCGCCCCGTCATCAGCCGAGTGCGCGAACTTGACGCTGTAGTGCGGGCCAAGGCACGTTTCGATCTGTTGGACTCAAATGGCAGCATCCTGCTTCTGGACGGTGCGTACCTGAGTCTCGAGGAATCGAAGAATATTCGCCGGACCTCGGCAGTCCTCAGGCGGTTCAGCGAACGGCCGACGCAGGGCTACGATCTCGAAATGGCCAAGCAGGCAGGACTGTAGTCACATGCTGATCAATTACCTTCGTCAGTTCTTTCCGGATGTCGAGACAGATGACCCCGTCTCGTATCTGAGCGAGGCGGGCGACACGGTCAACGCACTCATGTACTCGTTCCTGTACTGGCCTCGCCTCGTCGAGCTTCATGGCGCGGTTTTCCTCGGCCTGAGCGGGAATGACGAAGAGGAGATCCGGGAGAGGCTGTCCGCCACTACCGGCCGTGCGATCCCCGACAGGGAAGAGCTCTCCTGGGCGGAGGCGGTCGACAGTTTCAACATTTTCGAGCTGGGCCACCTGTTCAGCGCGGTGCCCGTGCACAGTGAAGATTTCGACTCACTGCACCGCGAACTCGGGTCACTTCTCGTCAAGTCCTGGCACGCGCGACTCGTCTACACATTCCCGGAGCGGAAATTCTCTGTCCGGCTCGTGGAAGCCGACGAGTCGATGATGGAGATGAGGATCGAAGTGAAGCAAGTGTCACCGACCCTTGCGACTCCAGGCGGCTGGGACGGACGTCTCCGCAGGGTTGTGATCGACTAGCTACCGTGGTGCACGCGCCAGTTACATTCAAGGGAATGCACCGAAGCGTGTGAAGTGGCAATTGCCAGCGCCCGGACAGGGGTCACCGGGCGCAGGACTGGGGGCGCCGACTACCGGACAGGGGCACCTCTCGCGCCTCTGGCTGCGCGTCGCACCCCGTCGGCCTCAGCGGCATCAGGCCAAGGGTGGAAGACAGTTTGTCTTCGGGTTCGTGCCGTCTCAGTCGGCGGCCGGGAACAGGGGTGGCGTGGGCAGCCCCTCCGGCGTGTGTCACGATCTCCCCCAACCTGTGGGGGTGTTGCTGAATGGCGCAGGACATTGCGCTGCGGCCGGTGGTGGATCCGGCCCTCGAGGACGCGGAGCGCGCGCTGCTGGAGAAGTCCGCCGACGGACTCTTCCCAGCCACGCTGCCGCTGCCCGAGGAGCCGGGGCTGGGCGGCCGTACCAAGGCGGACATCTGGCTGGCCCTGGGGGGCTCCGCGGTGTGCGCGCTACTGCCGGTGACGATCCTGTGGGCGCTGATCGGCGTGTGGCCCGGCCTGGCCCTCGGGCTCGCGGCGCAGGCGGGGCTGATCTGGGTCGGGGTCCAGTTCGGGTTCGAGGCATTCATCCTGACCGTCGTGGGCGTGCACCTGCTGGCCTGGCTGCTGATCGTCGTCCTCGGCTGCGGGACCGACGAGCGGCAGCGGGTGGCCCGGCTGCGCCACGGCCGCTACTACCTGGCCGAGGACTTCGGCGACGACTCCCTGCGCGAGCTGCTTGGTCACTCGCCGCTGCGCCGGATGGAGCGCGCCCAGGCCGCCGTGACGGCGGTACTCCAGTCGCAGGTCGACCGGGAGGGGCTGCTGGACGACATCGCCAACGACGTCACGCTGCCGGCCCAACAGTACGAGATCGCCCAGCGCCTGGCCGAGCTGACCCGGCTGGCTCGGAAGGTGCGCACCGCTGCCGGGGACGCCTCCGGCTCGCGGGTGGAGGAGGTGCTGCGGACTCAGCGGCAGGCGCTGCGGCTGTCGTCGAGTGCGCTGGAGGAGCGGGTGGAGGCGCTGGAGCAGTACGCCGAGAACACCCGCGCGGCGGACGCGGCGTACCGCGAGTGGGAGGCCGTACGAGAGCTGGAGCAACTTGGCGAGGACATGCACGAGCTGGTGGTGAACACGGTGCGGGACGAGCTGGCCGTCGCCGAGATCGAGGGGCTCGCCGACCGGTCCCGGCTCCAGGACCTGCACCGGATGCTGGACGAGGCGCGGGAGGCGGGGCTGCTGGCCACGCGGTTCGCCGACGAGCCGGCCGACCGCCGGTCCGGCCACAGCGGCCGGGCGTGAGGGGGAGGAGGACATGACGCAGACATCCCAGCCGAGACGCGAGTTCCACTCCGGCCGCGGCAAGAAGACCTTCGACCGGATCCCGGGCGGGTTCTACCTGGTCGGCGCCCTGGTGATCCTCTTCGAGGTGGTCATGCTCGGCGCGGTGGGCCTGGCCCTGGCCGTCGGCGACCCGAGCGACGACGGGGCATCCCCGGACAAGGAATCCCGGCGGGTCGAGGTCACCTACATCGCGACGGGCGACCACCTCTCGGTGAACCTCACCGTCGGGGAGGCGAACGGCAACCACGAGCCCCACGGGGTCGTCATCCTGCCGTACCGCAAGACCGTCGAGCTGGCGGCGGGCGCCGACTTCTATCTGGACGTCAGAAGCCGCGAGGACCAGGAAGGGGGCACTCTCACGTGCACCGTGCTGGTCGGCGGCAAGGTGGTCCAGCAGGCGCACAGCACACCGGGCTCCTCGTCCGCCACCTGCGCGGGCAGCACCGCGGACGCCCCGCAGCGGGGCATTCCCGTGCCCACTCTCACCCCCGGCGCCTCCCCGCTGCCCGAGGAGCGCCGGCTCACTGGGACCGTCAAGGTGCCGGACTACCCGGGCGAGGGTTCGCCGGTCATCGGCACCGTCACGGACTCCTCCCTGGAGTACGCGGAGCTGGGCGGCACGTGGGACCGGAGCAAGACGCTGGATCCGGTCTTCGACGGCTTTACCCGCAAGCAGGAGGGGCGCCAGCGCGCACTCGTGAAGTCCACGCAGGTCGACGAGGACATCATGGCCGCGGCCGGCGGCACCGGGGAGCTGCGGGGCGTGGCGGGCGCGGTGATGGACGAGCGGCGGCGCTACGAGTACCCCCGTGACCAGGCGATCCTGGTCGACGTCGCCTCGCAGCCGCTGAAGGTCGACGGACATGACGCCTGGCTGCTGGTCAGCGAGATCCACTTCCACAAACGCGGGGTGCCGTCCACGATGGACCTGAACGCGGTCCTCGTGGTCGACACCGGGCGGGTCCGCCCCTCGGTGCTGTGGGTCGTACTGCCGGAGACGAACAAGAAGCTCTGGCCGGACCTGAACACTCTGGTCGCATCCGTCCAGGTCCGCTGACCTGCACCGATACGGGACGGGCCCGGGCGCGCGACGCGTCCCGGGCCCGTCCGGTAGAGCGCGACGCCGGCCGGGCACGGCATCGAGTCGGCGGCGACCAGGTCGACGAGCGTGCCCGACGCACGGGTGCGGTGCCAGACGATCGTGCAGTAGCGCGAGCGGAGCCACTGGTCCACGTGCTCGTACGTGGTGGCGGTGGCCGGCCATCTGTAGAGGCGCGACGTTCAGGCGCACTACCCTCGGCCAACTGCCGGACCTGCTCGCGGGATTGGGCCCGTGCGCAACGAGTCGCCTGCAGGGCCTTCTGGCCGGAGGCGGCGAGGGTGTTGATCAGACGGGAGACCGTCGGATCGGAGGCCACCGGCCCGAACACGGCCGGCTCGGCCCGCAGCATGCCGACATCCGCGAGGCAGTCCCCGCCCAATGCGACCGCCAGGGCCACGTCCAACAGGATCTTGCCCGGATCGTGCACCGCCCGAGCCTTCCGCCACGGCGTGAGCGCTGCTGATATCGCGGTGTCCAGGCCGACCTTGCGGACGGTCTCGACCAGCAGCACTTCCCCGGCCTACGAGACCACCGTCCGGCCGCCGCCCTCGATGCGGACACGCGGGTACGACCCGATACGCTTCTTCACCTGGAGAGTGCTTCTTCCCATGCAGCCAACAGGACCCTCGACAAGTCCCATCGTTGCAGGTCAGGATCACTATCCGCTTATTTGACCAAGCCTCGGACACCCAGCTCGTGAAAGCGCGAGGCTAGCTACGGGCTGTCCCGCAAGTTCGGCCGTGCCATGACCTGAGAGCGCCTCATAGGGTCAGGGCCACAGCCGACGGAAGAGGATCCTTCGATGGTGACGTACGACCAGCTGAGTGAGTGGGCCGGTCTGGGGCATGTCACGCGAGCCGGACGGGACGCTGTGGCCGGCTGGCGGATCCCGGGCTTCATGAAGGCACAGCTCGTCGAGGTGGGCATCCCGGTAGCTCCGCGCCTCGTCGAACGAATCGTGATGCAGAGCGAGGCGCAGCCAGCCCTGCTCACGTCCCGGGGCCCGCTCTACCGTCTCACCGAGCAGGCGGACCTCGATGATCAGGCCGAGCGATCATCGTTCGGCGTCGAGCCGGAGACCGGGGCGGTCTACTTCGTCATGCCGGACGGGGAGGCGTGGTTCGCCAACTCGGGTGTCGGCGTGTGGCTCAACGTCCTTCACTGTTACGGCAGTCGGGTCACATCCTCAGAGCTTCTCAGTGAGCCGGACGGTCCCGAGGAGTACCTCTCCGAAGAGGAGGAAGAGCGGGCCTTCGAGGAGCTGAACCGGCTGGCCGAGGAGCTGAAGATGATCGACCCGGCGGCCTTCAACGGCTACGAGGGGTTTCTCTGGCCAGGGCTCCTGGACCGCTGGCTCTACTGACCTCGGCACGGCAGAGTCGCGGGCCGTATGCCTCTGGGCGGGCAGGGATGTCAGGCCAGCCACTGAGATGATCTACTTGTGGGGGCTGTGAACACGGCGTCGGAGCCTTTCCTTCGGGCCAATCCCGGTCTTCGCCTCGCTCAAGTCCGACAGCCTCGGCAAACTCTGGACTCCAGGAGGACTTGCCCGTCATCTGCCGTGCCAGCCGGTCCGGGTCGTAATTGTCGCGCCACCCTCCTGGCCCTCCTCGTCATCACCGGCACAGTCCATCGACCACCGAAAGCTCGACACCACGACGGATGCCGCGCGTGCGTCGTGGTGCTGGCACGTCACCTCGGCCATCAGGTCCTCCAGAGCCGCGGCATCGACGCCGTCGTGCAGAATGGCGCTGGCCACGTTGTCCGGTGACATCAGCGAGACGTAGGGCCACAGGCCGGTCTCACCGTGCTTCCCGCGCCACTCGTCCCACACGTTACGCACCCTGTCCCGGTCCACGGACACGCCAATCACCTCAACGCCTGCGGCTGTAGTGGCCCGATGCAGAAGCGCGCACGGAAAGCGTGTGCGCAGGGCGCGAAGAAGCTCGTCGGTGGGGAGGCGCGGCTGATGGAGGAACGTGCTCATGAAGTCCGGACCCCACGGTCCAACCACTTGCTGCGCACTTCGACAACTCCTGCGGCAACAACTGGCCCGTGCCAAACGATCTTGACGGGTTGGTGTCGCTGCGGTCCTTATCTGCCTTCGATGCGCGGTGCGCCCTTGCGGCCTGGGGGTGCCTGATCAGGCATGGCCTCTGCGTACGACCGGCATGGAGGGCGCCCTGGTCGGAGGGGGCCTGTCGGTGTGCTGTGACAGCATCCTGGTTGTGGTTGGTCACATGGACGATATGGAGTGGTCCGGGCTGTTCCACGCCGAGGGCCGCCTGCGACACACCGCGGCACCTGGCGGCGCTCCTCGGATCCACGGCCGAGGCGGCGTCGGGCCATTGGAAGGCGCTAAGAACCCCTAACAGAATGATCAACCGCCGAGAGCGATCCTGGCGGTGCCGCATGATGTCGGCCTCGACACGGGGGTGTTCATGAGTATGTGGAAGATCAGGCAGACCCGGATCTTCACTGGTCGGAGGAAGTGGCCCTTCTACGTCTTCACGCGGGTCACGGATCCGGTTGCGCTGAAGGCTCTCCACGATCATCTTCATGAGGAGCACGGAGCTCTGTGGTGGCCCGATCGGTCCTGGGAAGGCATGGTTGCCGATCACTGCTCCAGGCATGATCGCGACGGATGGGCCACGCACTCGCACAACCACATCCCGGAGACCAGCTGGGAGTGAGACGACAACGCCCTCGCGCTATCGGCCAGCCTGTCCGGGCAGGGACGCAAGACGTCGCCAGCAGATCAGTGCACACCCCAGGGTCGAGGATGATGCCGATCTCGATTTTTGGCTCTGGCCGGAGTTCCGTGAACCCCAGGTCAGGACGACTTTGGGGTCGGCCACGGCTGGCCGTCAGGTGCGATGGCTGGGCGGCCGGCCAGCACGTAGTCGCCGTACTCGTCGCCTGCCATGGATTGGTTGACCCAGCGTTCGCGTACTGCTCCAGTTCGGATCTCGGTAGCGCCCAAAGCGTCGAGGGGAGCGTTCATAGTTGCCAGGAGGAGGCCGAAGTCTTCTTCCTCGCCCTCAAACAGCGGTGGCAGAGAACCCAGGTCGCGAGTTAGCGGCTCGCAGTCAAGAGCGGCGTGCAGGTAGACCTCGTAGGTCCCTCGAACAGGCCGGATCTCGACCCAGTGGACCCCCAGCTGCTCGGGGCTTCCAGACGGTCCGAGGAATTGCTCAACGGAACGGCCCGGGTTGAGGACGCCAAGGATGAATGGTTCTGCCAGATAGCGCACGGCGGAAGACTACGGCGTGATGAGGATGCGGGTCCGAAGGAGGTCAAAGGAGGCCCGTCCGTACATCGTCCTCTTGAGTATCTTGACCCTGTTGACATGGCCTTCGACGATGCCTGAGCTCCAGTGAAGGGTGAGTCCAGCAGTGACGGCGTTGAGGTCCTGCCGGAGGAAACCTGCAAAGCCTCCTACCGGTTTCGGGGCGTCTTGTTCAGCCTGGCGGATCCACTCGGTCAGTAGGAATCCGCGCCGGTGGCGGAGGATCTCGGCGAAGGCGAAGGCGAAGGCGAAGGCGAAGGCGAAGGCGCGGGCGAGGTCGCAGGCTCGGGCGATGTCCGGGCAGGCGATGCGCACGTCGAGCAGGCGGCGTTCGAGTTCGGGTGGAAGGGTGTCTTGCGGTCGCATGATCCAGCTGGTGATCTTGCGAGGGCTGGGTATGTCCGCGTGGATGGGTTCGGCGTGGCCGGCGCGGAGGGCGGTGAGGTGCCTGCGGACGACCTGGCGGCTGCCGCGGTAGCCGCGTTCGTAGATCTCCAGGAAGAGGCGGCTGCCGCTGACCTGGCCGAGGCTTTCGGTGAATCGGGTGTTCAGGTACGGCTTGAACGGTTCGAGGACTCCGGCTGGCTGGCGTTCGTTCGCCGAGGCCAGGAGCTGGTCGAGGTCGGTGTCGCGGAAGCGCCGGACGGTCTTGCGGTCGAGGTGGAGACGGCGGGCGATGGCGCTGATAGTCCAGCTTGCGGCGACAAGCTTTTGGACGTCAGCGTGGCGGTGCCGGGTCCGGTCGATGATCGGCTTCCGCGGTAGTTCGTGGAGAGGGAGCTGCATCAGCGGCGGTGCCTCGGGAATGCGGCTGGTCACCTCGTCGACGCGTTTGCGCAGGCAGGAGCGGTGCTGGTGGCAGGTCTTCTCCACTGCGGCGGCGAGGTTTTGGAGCAGGTGCCAGCGGTCGGCGACTTCCACGGTGTCGGGCGCCGCTTCCTTGATCGCGCGGGTGTAGGCCGAGGCCCGGTCCCGGCAGATGATCTCGGCGCCTGGATGCTCGCGCAGCCAGGCTGCGAAGGTTTCGGAGGTACGGTCCGGCAGAACATCCACGACTCGACCGGCCTCCACGTCGACGAGGATGGTTCCGTAGGTGCGGCCCCTGCGGAAGGCGAACTCGTCGACACCGAGCACCCTCGGGGCTCGCTCCGGCACCGGCGGAGGATCCAGCAGCTCCAGCAGTCGCGTGCGTCCAGCGGCGAGGTGCATGCGGCGGCACAGCCGTTCGCCAGCTCGCCCCCCGAGCTCGACCGCGACTTGGCGGAGCCAGGTCTTCAGACCGAGGCTGGAGCGGCGATACCTCTCGGTCAGCCCGCGGACCTGCTCGACGAACGTCCGGCGTCGACACCCGGACCGGTCACAGAAGAACCTCCGGACCCGCAGCCTGACCAGCAACTTCTGCCCTGACAACGGCCGCTCGGCGAGACGTCGCTCGTAGCAGGAATGCACCCGCCGAGCCCGGGCACGGCACCCCGGACACCTGGGCGGCGGACCGCACGCGGCCGCTACCACCACCAACACGTCGGCCGTGAGCTCCACGGCCTCCAATCGCACATCGACGTTCGGAAACAGCACATCGTCCAGCGAGTAGACCCCCACCAGCGAGATATGCCCTGCCGGAACGTTCCCTCACTCGGCTCCTGACCTGGGATTTCACGGAACTCCGGTCAGAGCCGATTCTTTCCCCACTGCTGCTCTTCGTCCCAGTTGGTTCACGAAGGGCAGTGGCCTAGGCATTCTCCGTGGTCGCGGGGGTGCCGACCGTCGTCAAGCAGAGTGGTGCCCTACTGGACCGGCCGACCCGCGGGGTGGGTCGGCCGGTCGTGCCAGACCTCAGTAGCGCTCGGGCAGGTCACGCTCGGCGGGCTGCGGTGCGTGGTCAGGGGAGGCGGAGGGTGCCGTGGAGCGGGCGGTCGAGGCGGGTGTCGGCTGCTTGCCGCAGAAGGCGGCTTCCAGGGTGCCGCCCAGCGCGGTGTTCGCTGCGCCGTGGTTGGAGGTGTTGGCCAGCGCCGAAAGGCTTCGGCGGCCGTCGCGGGTGGAGAAGGCGTAGGTGTAAAAGCCTTGGACGGTGCCGGTGTGGCCGTACACCTGGGTGCCGCACGTCAGGTCGTAGCGGCGCAGACCGAGGCCGTAGAACCGGGTGTTGGTGGCGTCCGTCGGCGTCACCGTGGTCATCGCCTCCAGCGTCGCTGGGGACAGCAGCCGACCGCGCATCAGGGCGCTGGTGAAGGTGTTGAGGTCGGCGGGGCTGGAGATTACGGCGCCGGCGGACTGTGCCCAGGAAACGGTCTGCTCGGTGGAGTCGACGAGCGGCGCACCAGCCTCGTCGGGGTGCAGGTAGCCGCGCACGTGGGTGCCCTTGATGCGCGTGTCGGGGTGGACGTACGCGGTCTTGCGCAACCCCAGCGGCTTGATGATGCGTCGCTGGTAGGCGTCGGCCACGGGGCGCCCGGTCAGCTTCTCGATCAGCATGCCGACGACGACGAAGTTGGCGTTCGAGTACTTGTACGCGGCACCGGGCTCGGTGGTCCGGGGTTCGGCGAGGGAGAGGTCGACCAGCTCCTGGTAGCTGAACACCCGGTTTCGTACGGCCTCGAAGCCCGGCACGGTCTGGTTGAACATGGCGTTGGTGTAGTCGGCCAAGCCGCTGCGATGGGTGAGGAGATGACGGACCGTGATCCGGTCGTCGGGCAGCAGCCCTTCGAGATAGGTGTTGACGGGCGCGTCCAGCTTCAGTCGTCCCTCTTCCACCAGCTGGAGCAGCACGACGCCGGAGAACGTCTTGCTGACACTGCCGATCCGGAACCGCGCCCTTGTGTCCATCGCCGCGCCGGACTCCCGGTCACGGACCCCGACAGCCCTTTCCTTGACCCCGTCCGGACCGGAGTAGCGGGCCATCGCGCCCGGCGCCCCGTTGGCCATCGCGGCCTCAAGTGCGGCGACGACGCCGACCATATCGGGCGCGGGCGCCTGGGCTTGGGTGGCGGCCGGGGCTGCGGACGCGCTGGTGGCGGGAGCGAGACCACCGGCGAGAGCGGCGATCAAAGCGGTACTCACAGTCAGACGTCGGTGTGACAACAGGGGCACAGTCATCCTTCGTTCTTCCTAGGCTGGATCGGTATGGCACCACGACAGTGATCGACCATGGGCACCATGGAAGGGGAGTCCCGGACAGCCGGAACGGTTCCAAACACAAGGGGTACAGCACCCGGACAGTCCGGCTCCGCCCGGCGGCTCTCTACGGCCAGGTGGAGCTTAAAGCGGTGTACTCGTCAGCAGGCAATCGCGGCTCGGACGGGCTAGGACCTGTCTGATAATTGATCTTGTGGTGGGTCGTGGCGAGCTGACGGATGTGGCGTGGGAGCGGATAGCGCCCCTGTTGCCGGGTGTTGACGGTCGTGGGCGGCCGTGGCGAAATCACCGACAGGTGATCAACGGGGTGTTGTGGCGGTTGCGGACCGGTGCCCCGTGGCGTGACCTGCCGGAACGCTACGGGACGTGGCAGACGGCCTATGAACGGTTCGCCCGCTGGGAGGCGGACGGCACTTGGGCCCGTCTGCTAGCAGCCGGCTGGAGCCGCAAGCTGTTCTTCACCGAGCGGAGCGCACGGTGGCGGGTGGCGAGGCGGGCCCGCCCCGGCACGCGAGGCGGACTGGGTGGGCTGTTCGGCTCAGCACAGACCCAGGGCGCTTCTTTCGGATCATGAAAGTGAGCTGTTGGTCGATAAGATCGATGGTCCGTGGGGCAGACGAGGGGGTGTGATGACGCTCGTCATAGAGCTGCGGCGCGGGGTCTCAACCGCCCGGACCGGACGGAAGTCAGGACCGCGTCCCGCAGCAGGGGCACTTGAGCGGATAGTCGTCGATGACGAGCTCTGGGCGGCCCTGGAAACGCCGGGCCGACACCGGCTGCCCACCCTGGCTGACGTCGATCCCTATGGGGCCACCGTGCTGCGCGGTGAGGCAGTGGACCGCTTGGTGCGGGAGCTGGAAGGTTCGGATCTTGCTCGGCTGAGAGGCGCCGAGAGCCAAGCCGTATCGACGCTACTGGTCTGGGGTCTGCGCTGCCGCGCGGACAGAGACCTGCGCATTGCCTTCTCGGGCGATTAGTCCGTCACTCTCCGATCATCTGATCGTTGGTCCAGGTGTGCCGTTGACTGACGCGGAGTGGGCGCGGATCGAACCCTTGCTCCCGGACCGGACACCGCGGCGTGGTGGCCGGTGGGAATCACCGCCAGGTGATCGACGCGATCGCCTGGAAGTTCCAGACGGGATCGCAGTGGATCCACCTTCCCGAGAAGTACGGCAACTGGCGAGGCATCTACAACCGGCTGCGGATGTGGGCCATCGACGGCACCTGGGAGCGGGTGCTCACCGCGCTGGTCGCACAGGCCGATACCGATGACGATCTCAACTGGGCTGTCTCGGTGGACTCCACCATCGTGCGCGCGCACCAGCATGCGGCCGGGGCGCGCAAGAACTGATCGCAGTCGGTGTGGTGCTCGTGGCGGTCGCACCACAAGGCCGGACAAAGCGATCGACACGGCCAAGGAGGAGGCCGGCGCGGGTGTTACCGAACCGAAGTAGACCGCCCACCGCACGATCAGTCGTCCGGAAAGGCGTCCGCGCGTACGTGGGGCATAGGGCTGCTGCTCACCCGGTAGGGGTCGCCCGACGGGCGATCGGCGGGGCTGACGCGCAGAGTGAGCGGCCCCACCCACTCGTAACCCATGCGCTCGCCATGGCGAGCCAGGTCATCGGTGAGAGCCTCTCCTACGTTGCCACTGCTCCGCCGCACCAACTCCTCGTGCACCCGGGCGTCCAGTTCCACGTCGTAGGCGTTCGGCGCGACCACTCTGCTCTCGCTGCACACGATGGCCCGGGAATCGCACTCACGTCGCAACGCTTCGAGTAGTTCGACGGGCTCATGGCGGCGAGCCCGGGAGACCAGAGCACCTTCCCAGCGCTCCAGGGCTCGTTCCCAGCGTGTCAGTCCTCCCTTGGCCATCGGCCTGCCCTCCCGGTCCCCCCTCACCGGCGCCCGCGCAGCCGACCTAGGAGGCCGCGGGCCTGGGAGCGCTTGCGCGGGTCGGCGGCGACGCGTCGGGCCAACACGGTGGCCCGACGTCCCTGCGGGCTGCGGGTGAACTGCTTGATGCGCATGACCAATCCGGACATGATTCCCTCTCCTTCACACTGTGTACCGTTCGCCTACCCGGTGCCACCGCGACGATGTCCGGGGGAGCGCCGAGAATCGGACGGCCGAAAGCAGGGTCCGGACACAACTGGTCACAGACGCCACCGCCTGCACGTCGCGGCCGATGCCGGCCGCTTCCGGTCGGGAGCGGCCGCCGCGGAGTTTCCTACTGGGCGTAGAACGTCGCGTCCGCCTTGGCGGTCGTCTTATCCGCCGACTGCGTCACGATCAGGTGTTCGTAGAAGTTGTGGGGGCTGTTCCAGCGGATGGTGCCGGAGGCGCCGTCGAGGCCTCAGGGGGGTGGTCGACGGCGCCACGGTGACCGGGAGGTGCTGGTCGAGCAGGGCGCCCTGGCCGACGCGAAGGGCGCGATCACATGGGACCTGAGCGTCGACTCCACGGTCTGCCGCGCCCATCAGTCTGCAGCCGGGGCCCGCAAACAGGGCGACCTGCAGAAGGAACCACCAGGCGGCATTTTCACCGAGCCCCGTGATCACGGACTGGGAAGATCGCGCGGCGGGTTCACCACCAAGCTCCACCTGGCAGTCGAGCAGGGCCAGAAACCCATGTCGATCGTGGTGACGGCTGGACAGCGCGGAGACTCGCCACGATTTGAACCCGTGCTGGAGAAGGTCCGCGTCCCCCGGACAGGGCCGGGCCGGCCACGCGTCCGCTCCGATCGCGTACGTGCTGACAAGGCGTACGCCTCCCGCAGAAGCCGCGCCTACCTGCGCCGCCGCGGGATCCGCTGCACCATCCGAACAAGGCCGACCAGGCGCGCAACCGTCAGAAGCTCGGCTCTCGCGGCGGCCGGCCGCCGCATTTCGCCCCGGACGACTACTGCGAGCGCCATGCGGTCGAGTGCGGGATCAACCGCCTCAAGAGGCACCGTGCGGTCGCCACGCGATATGACAAGCTCGCGGTCCGCTACGAGGCAACCGTCCTCATCGCAACCATCAACGAATGGCTGTGACCAGGACCCTCAAGACTCATAAGGGCCGCCCCGAAAGTACATACTCCTGTGCGCTCGGGGGCGATCACCGCGCTCGTGCGCAGCATCGGAGCGGTCAGCAGGTGCTGTCCGTTTCGCTAGCTCCCGCAAGGTCTCAAGGCCGGCCAGTACCTCCGAGCGATTGTCCGACCTTTTCATCCACGCTGGCAGCCGAGCGAACATCGACATCGTCGGCCGCGCGCCGCCACGCTCTCGCAATCGCGCTCCGACGTAGGCAGACAGCTCGTCGACGTGCTCCTCGTTGAAGGCCCACAAGATGTGACGGGCGCAACGGGTCTGCAGCCACAGAGGCCGCCGGAAGAACGGATCCTCACTACTACCCAGCACCGCGCCGACCAGCCCGGCCCCCTGCACCTCAGGTTTCCAGTCGGCAACGGCACCACACCCTCCACAAGCCAGACGACGCGGCTGGAACAAGAGCTCGCTGAAGTATCTGGGATCAGGAATGCCTGGCCGAGGGATCACGAGAGCACGGCCCCCGCATCGCGGACAGACCACAAGGATTCGACCCGCGAACCGAACCAACCAACCCCCGGGGTCATAGTGCCGAGCGAGATCAGTCTGCGGCTCCGAATCCATGACGGACACCATCGCAGGTCCGCGATACGAGCAGCTACCGGATTCTCGAGCATGCCCCACAGGCTGCCACCAGCCACTTTCGATATACGGCCTAGCCCCACCGCCCGGTGTGCCAGCGCCTCCACCTGGACAGTGGTCGTAGCCGGCCCGGCTCCCGCCTCGGATACCGTGTTCCTCTACGGGGTGCCATAACGGATGTGACGCCCCCCACCGGAGGTAGTCAGCGTATGAGTTCAAAGCGCAGCAAGAATCCAGCCCTTCCCGTGCTTGACGACGCATTCCGACTTGCGTCGGTCAAGGACGCCGAAGAGTCCACCCGTGACTTGGCCGCGCGGCTGGCCACCACCGAGCTGCGCCGCGTTTCCCACCCGGGCCGGGTCACCTGGGAGCCCACCGATCAGGCCGAGCCCGTACCGGTCCCGCCGACTGTGGTCGACGGTGACGGGGACCTGTGGCTGCGGGACCGGGGCACTGGCACCTGGACCATGCCCGAGTTCAACCCGAAGGAGTTCCCGGCTCGCTGTGGCGAGGTTCTGACGTGGAACGAGCTTGCCCGCGAGTTCGGCCCGCTGACCGGACTGGCCGACGACCGCCGCATCGGCGGCGGCCGGCGCTGACCGCGCAGCCTTCTGGGACGACCGCGCCCCTGAAGCGCCCGTTACGGGTAGCTGCGAGCTCCAGCTCACCGCCGAGCTCGACGATGGCGGCGAGCGCCGGGCCGGTGCCGAAGGCCCACGCTTCGGCGGCGGCCTCGGCGAGGACGTCGTCGTCCAGGTCATCGAGGGCCTCACGCCACGGAGCGGCCGGAGCGTCGAAAGCGGCCAAGGCCCGCAGACCGAACCCACCACAAGATCGGCACCAAACCACGCAGCACCGGATGAATCACAAGCTCAGCGACTCCCAGCGCCCTCGCTCGTTCGTCAGTTGTCGTTGCTCTCCGTGACGATGTCCTGGTGACGACGCATCTGGAACTCTTCGCCGACTACCACCAGATCCATGTGATGGACGAGCACTCCGACAGTGATGTGGGTGGCGCATGGACGGCACAGGCTCTGTTGGATGCCCTCGCCGCCGCGGAGGACGTCCTGGCGTTCAGCACGGTCAACAACATGGACGTCGTCGTTGCCGTGGACACCCTGGAGGGCGAGCCCAAGGACGACTCTGCCGACTTCGACCATGTGGTGGAGGCGAGCCCCCCGAGGGCGTAAGCGGCTCCCACGCGTCGGCTTGAGGAGCGTTACAGGGCAAGCCCTCCGGCGGCAGTCGGCAACGATCTGACACCTATCTGCAACTCCGTACCGGCGCCCGGGCGCTTGAGCAGGGCTCGGCCGCGTCGGAACCGGACAAGAGCGATCTGGCCCGTCATCATGAGCCACGGACCCCGCCCCCAGCACAGACGTCCTCTCGCCACGAGGGAGCCGCCGGCATTGGCACGCGTCTGTGGCTGTGGCCAACCCCGTAGGGTGCGGCCATTGAGGGGATTGGCCGCCGTGGGCAGGCGCGTCGTAGAGCCCGAGGGAGAGGAACCCGCATGGTGATCGAAGCTGCCGCATCCAGGCGGCAGCACTCACACTCTGCGGGAGACTTCATGTTCAAGCTCGGAAGCGCGGCAGTTCTGACCGCGGCTGCAGGCGCCCTGGTGTTCGCGGGTGCGGGCGTGGCCAGCGCCGACGCCGGCGCACAGGGGTTCGCCTACGGCTCCCCGGGCGTGCTGTCCGGCAACGTCGTCCAGATCCCCATCAACGTCCCCATCAACGCGTGTGGCAACTCCGTCAACATCATCGGTCTGCTGAACCCGACCTTCGGGAACACCTGCATCAACGGTGACTACGACGGCAAGGGCCACGACGAGGGCAAGGGCCACGATGACGGCAAGGGCGAGGGCTACTCCGAAGGCCACGGCGAGTAGCACCACTTGAGGTCACCCTCTCTGCCTGGTTGAGCCACTTGAGGGACTCGACCAGGCAGAGGCGGCTCTACGCGACTGGCTTTCCTGGCTGTTGATTCTGATCATGGGCCCCGCTGATATTTCCAAGCGTTGCTGAGCAGGCTCCACGCTGTCGAAAAAGAGCGGCCACCTTTGCGGTCCACGCGTGTGGTGGCCACCCGTACTCAGAACCGGTCGGTAAGCGGAGGGCTTGCTTACCGCAGTGAGGTCGCTACCAGTTCGGCTGAGCAGCCGCGGGCCGCCGAAGGATACTCACAGCGACTGGGCCGACACCGCTGGACCGTCGAACGCACCATGTCCTGGCTCGCCGGCTGCCGCCGACTCCACAGCCGCTACGAGCGCAAAGCCGACCACTTCCTCGCCTTCACGAGCATCGCCTGCACCCTCATCTGCTACCGAAGGCTCACCAATCGAGATGTCTTCTTACTGTGTAGGTAGGAAGATCCGGCTAGGGTGCCGGCATGGTGTTGGAGAAGGTGGACGCCGCGGTGTTGGCCGAGCGGGATCGGATAGCGACCAGGGCCAGGAGTGAGCTGGCTGCTGCGGGTCTGCCGGTCGTAGTTCCTGGACTGGACAAGATCGTCTCCTCGGGGGTGGAGGTGAGCGTCTGCGCGTTCGATGACTGCTCCGGCGTGAAGGTGACCTGGTGGTGCAGCCCCAGGTTGTGGTGGAGCGCCAACCAGGCCGTCGACTTCGAGCGGCCCGACATGCCCCTGATTCAGCACCACCGGACAGTGGTCGAGGCGATGACACCGGCGATCAGAACCATCCTGGTCTCGGCGGGATTCGAGGTCTTCGACTCGCAGAGCAACCGTGCGCCGCGATCCATCGACTTGCTGTCAGCTCCGGAGGCCCAGATCCCGCCGGTGTGGTGGCTTCGCGACGACGAGTTGGACGGCTGAGACCAGCGCGTCATGGGGACCCAAAGCCTGACCAGGCGGAGGTGCCCGGTTGCAGGCTGTGTGCCTCGCCTGCCCGGGTCGGCTCGGCGTCGTCGTGCTCAATTTGGTGGGCCGGATCGCCATCAGGCCACCGTCGGCGAACCGCTCGACGGTCGCCGCGGTGCCCAACGCCCGGTCGACCGCGTCGCTGCCGTGCAGCTCGGCCAGTGCGACCCCGTCGGTCATCTTTGAACAACCGCAGGGAGACCGCCGAAATGAGAAGTCTGCTATGTCTGCTGACACACGTGTGGGCATGCTCCGCCAAATCGAGCGCCCGACTGTCAGCCACTCCGGCCCACATGCCGTGGTAGACGGTCCCGTCTCCACCACCAGACCAAGGCGGTCCCGGCGAGCACGCCGAGCGCGAGACGGACCGACCTGCCGTAGGTTTCCGTGCAACGGCAGGTGCGACGTGGTTCGGGCGACGCTGCGGGAAGGCCACGAACCCCCTTCGAGCGGGCTGCGGCAGCCTTCTCCGCCTCGGACAACTCCTGGGTGATGCGCTGCCATACCCGCTCTGGAGGGGGGGTCGGTAGATCCGACTCCTCGACGTTACGGGCGGCGGTCATGACCCGTGTCATCACGCTCAGTTCCTCCCAGCAGCGCTTGCACGCAGCGATGTGTCGCAGCGCGCTGACGTCATCGCCCGAGGTGCCGTTTCCGAGTGCCAGATCCATCAGGCGTGCGGGCTCGACGTGTGACACCTTTGCCCTCCTGTTTTCTGGGCTTCGTCCCATGCCCGTACCTGGTTACGACCCCCTACGTATGCGCCCGCCCGGTCTCACCGGTCTCAGGCATCGAGTGGTTCCGCGGTGACCACCAGGTTGGCCTGGTAGCCGCCCTCGTCCGGGATGAAGGGGGGCGCACACGTAACGAGGGTGAGAACCGGAGAGCCGTCTCGGCGGAAGGTGGCGGACGGGAGGTCGTCCTTCGGTACCGTCGCGCGCGCGGTAACGCGGTAGCGAACCGGCTCGGCGTCTGCACGTCGCACTTCTACCCGGTCTCCAGGCTTCACGTCGTAGAGCGCTGCGAACTCGCCCAGGTCTCCCGTGTCGCTGTCCACGTGCCCGACCAGCACTGACGAACCGCGTGAACCCCCGGGAGCCGGTCCGAAGCGGTACCAGCCGGCCGTGGCCGGATTCGATGGGACGGCCAGGGCTCCGTCTTCCGTCACGCCCACCGGCCGGACGCGGGCGTCGAGTCCTACAGCGCTCACCAGGATTTGCTGGGGCGGATGGCGGCCTTGATCCATGGATGCTCGACTCTGCCGACCTTCGGTGGTGGGGGAGAGGGATTCGGGTGCAGCAACCTGGGCCGGAGCCGTGGCAGTGGCGCCGAAATCGGCTGGAGGCGAAGCGTGTTCCGACGGGGCGGTACTCACAATGAGGACCGCCGCCAAAGCTGCGGTCACCACTGTGAGGCTGCTGAACCGTCGCGTGGTGTCACCCACGCCTGCCTGCGGCTCGGCGAGAGACCAGGACGCCCGTCAGAGTGACCACCCCGGCCGCTGCGGCCCAAGCCAGCCACTGGTCGGAGGAGTTCGAACTCGCGGCGGCGCCACTACCGCCGGCATGGACAGCGTTCGGCGTAGATTCCATGCCGCTGAGGGTCTGTGTCGCAAGCGCCAGGTTCTTGTCGTCCGCGCTGCCCCAGGCGTAGACGATGTTGCTGGTTCCCTCCTTGAGGTTCAGATCGGCAGGACCGACCGCCACGGTGTCCGTGCCGGCTAGCACCACATCGGCCGAGATGGTGCCGGTGTTGACGACGGCTGTGTCCTCGTTCGGGTTCTCAAGTCCCTTGAAGACCGTTTGCCCATCCGCTCGGATATCTACTGCCGGGGCAGCGGCGACGTGGCGCACGGTGAGCCTGGACTTGCCTGCGTCGACCTTGGAGGTGTCGTTGACGAAGGCCGTCAGTTGAGGCTTGCCGTCGGCGGACAGGTGGGCCGCGATCGTGGCGTTCGCTCCGGCCGGTACCTTGATCTCCTTCTGGATGGCCGGTGTGCCGTCTGGGCTCTTACCGGCTTCGAAAACCTGTATGTCGTAGGTGCCGGCCTTGAGGGACTGCGGGTCGGTCACCGTGCCGGGCTTGAAGTCGCCGAGCAGTTCGTTCCCGTTGGCGTAGACGTCGACAGTCAGCCCGGGAACGCCGTGGAAGACGGACACCATGGCCTTGTCGTCGGTGCCGGAAGCGGGGGCCGCTATGACAGGGGCGGTGACACCCAGGGCCAGGGCGCATGCCCCCGCCGAGGCGGCGAGGACGAGAGGGGTCCGGGAGGTCATGAGGATCATTCCTTCGTGGAGTGGTTCCACCGGTTGCGGAGTCTCGTACACCTTTCGGATGAAGGCTGCTCTTTGGATGCGCGCGACAGCCGGTTTCCAGGCGCTCCTACGCCTCGGTCTCGTCGGCGCGGCCTTGTCCGATCGCCTCACGCAGCCGGTGCAGGCCACGTCGGGTGTGGCTTTTCACGGTGCCCAGGGGCATACCGGTGCGCCTGGATATCTGGGCCTGGGTGAGGTCCTGGTAGAAGGCCATGCACAGCACCTCGCGCTGGTGGTGCGGCAGTCGGGACAAGGCCTCGACCAAGAGCACCCGATCCAGGACGTCGTCCGGGGCTCCCGCCCCGTGGCGGTGCGCCTGCGCGTCGAACGCCAAAGAATCGATCAGCGACAGACGCCGGGTCCTAGCCGCCAGCGCGTCGATGATCTTCCGACGTGTGATGCCCACCAGCCAGGCTCCGAGAGGGCCCCGTTCCGGACGGTAGCCGTCCCGTCCACGCCATGCGCCGAGAAACACCTGCTGGGTCACGTCCTCGGCCTCGTGGGCATCGCCGAGCGAGCGTGTGGCCATGGTGTGGACGAGCGAGCTCCAACGCCGGTAGACGGCAGCGAACGCGGTCTCGTCCGCGACGCAGAAGCAACGGGCCAGTTCGTCTTCGTACCGCGAACCCTCTGCGGCAGGGAAGCGCAGACCGATGGATCCCGTATTGGTCATGGCCTGGATCCTCCTGCCGAGCGTTGGGTGCGGGACGGAATCCTCCTGACGAACCGGGTCAGAGGATGCGCACTCGTGGTGACCGGGCTTTCTCCAGCTTTGCGATCTGAAACGACGCACACAACATGCGTCGTTTATGCGTCGTACACTCGGAGTGTGAGCGTTGACAACAACGATGTTGATCACCAGGGCGCGTCGCGTGGCGGCGGGCTGACCACTGGTGAAGTGGCGAGGCGTCTGGGCGTAGCACCGACCACGGTCCGTTCGTGGGACCGCCGCTACGGGCTCGGCCCCACCGCGCACACCGGGGGTCGGCATCGCCGCTGGACCGCAGAAGACGTGGCGCGGCTGGAGCGGATGTGCGCTCTGACGGCGACTGGGTACCCGCCGGCGGAGGCCGCCCGGCTGGCACTCGACGGAGTTGAACCGAACGTGTCCCCGGCCCGGACAGGCCCCTCTCCCTCCCGCTCAGAGGCCGGGACCCGCCGCAGCCGAGCGGGCACCGGTTTTCGCCTGGGCGATGTGCGTCAGGAGTGCAGGGGAGTCGCCCGTGCGGCCCTGCGTCTCGACACCTTCGCTCTCGACGGGATGCTGGGCGCCGCGATCGAGGAGCACGGCCTGGTTGCTGCCTGGACGGAGGTGATCATGCCGACGCTTCAGGCGGTCGGCCGCAAGTGGGAGAGCTCGGGTGAAAGGTATGTCGAGGTCGAGCATTTTCTGTCCTGGCATGTCTCCTGCGCGCTTCGGCGCTACACCCCGCCCGCGGCGGCCGACCGGGCCCGTGCCACCACGGTGCTGGCCTGTGTGCCCGGGGAGAACCACACGCTGCCGTTGGAGGTGCTGACCGCTGCCCTGGCCGAACGGGGTCTCCCGGTGCACATGTTCGGCGGCGCCCTGCCGGTCGAGTCATTGGTCGCCGCAGTGCGCAGGACGGGTCCGCTCGTGGTCGGGCTCTGGGCGCAATCGCGTACCACCGCGAGCCGCCCTCTGGCTCAGCATGTGGCCGGGATCGAATGGGGTGTGCGGGGCGCCCGTAGGAAGCCCGTCGTACTGACGCTCGGGCCCGGGTGGGCCGGGCAGACCGTGCCAGGGTCGCCACATCCGCCCGGGCTGGCGGCGGCCGTCGCAGCGGTGGAGTCCGTCGTGCTCAGGTGATGTGGTGCGTCCGTCGGGTACCTGCTCGCGTAGATGCGTGCCTTGACACCAGCTGCTCCGGGTCCACGCCGAACGGGCCGTCTTTGCGGCCGCGTTCCGTGACTCACGCCGCCTTGGTGCGGAACGTGCTGGGGCTGAGGCCCTTGTGGCGTTTGAAAGCGGTGCTGAAGCCGAAGGCGTCGGCGTACCCGACGGTCTTGGCGATCTGGGCGATGCTGAGGTCGGTGTCGGCCAGGAGTGCCTCGGCGTCGTCCATGCGGCACTCGGTGAGGTAGGTGAGGGGCGGACGGCCCATCAGCTCGGTGAAGCGCCGGGCGAACAGTGCCCGGGAGACGCCGGCTTGAGCGGCCAGCGACGCGACCGTCCAGCTCTCGGCGGGCCGCCCGTGGAAGGCGCTCAGGGCGGGGGCGAGGACCGGGTCGGCGAGGCCGCGGTACCAGCCGGGCGCGTCGGCCTCCGCCCGGTCGAACCAGGTGCGCAGCGTGCAGACCAGAGCCCAGTCGAGGAGCCGGTCCATCAGCGCCTGCGAACCGGCGGAGAGCCGGGCGGCGTCGGCGGCGGAGTTCTCCAGCCAGGCGCAGACCTCGGCGTCCTCGGCGATGACCAGGACGGGCGGCAGGGCGCGCAGGAGCCGTTCGTGGCGGTGTCCCGAGGCGCGGTAGGCGCCCACGATCAGCGCGGTTGCTCCCTCCGCGCCGGTGCCCCAGTGGATGCCGTCGAGTTCCTGACCGGTGCACGCGGCGTCCGCGGTGAAGCAGTTGATCTCGTACGCGGTGTGGGGGCGGTGGACAGTGGCCGGATCGTCCGCGAGGCGGAACCGGGCGGGGCCCCGGACGACGGCCGTGTCGCCCGCCCCGATCGCCCGCTCGGTGCCGTCGGACAGCAGCAGCGTGCCGCCCCCGCGCAGCACGCTGACCATGGTGAGCGGAGCGGCGTCGGCGAAGGTGATACTCCAGGGCGCTGTCAGGACGGCATGGCTGACGACCGAGCCTTCGGCCCGGATGCCGCTCAGCAGTGAACTCAGAGGATCCACAGCGCAATCGTAGACGATCTCCTATGCCCTGGAGAGTTTCTCCCATGGATCATCTACGCTGCCGCGGTTGTACTGGACTCACCGCACAGATCGAGCCGTCGGGAGACACCGTGCCGCAGCACAGCAGTGACACCAGGACAGCCCTCGTGGTCGTCGCGCACCACCGCAGCGATTCCCTCACCGCCCACACCGCCCGCCGCGTGGCTGCCCAGCTCGAGGCCGCCGGATACCGCATCGACCTGCTCGACCTGCACGCCGAGGGCTTCGACCCGCGGATGAACGTGGAGGACCAGCCGGACTGGGGCAACCGGGAGAAGCCGTACTCGGACGAGACGCACGCCCACATGCGGCGGATCCTCGACGCCGATGACGTCGTCGCCGTCTTCCCGGTGTACTGGCAGAGCGTGCCCGCCGTCCTCAAGGGATGGATCGACCGCGTATGGAACTACGGGTTCGCCTACGGCCGCAGCAAGCCCCGCCTGGCGGGCAAGCGCATGCTGTGGCTGGCCCTGGCCGGCGCCACCGCCGACGACCCCATCGCGGAGTCGATGCAGTCCGTCCTCGAGGTCAACCTGAGCGACGGCATCGCCTACTACTGCGGCTTCTCCCGCTCCACCGTAGGCCTGCTCCTGGGCGCGGAGGAGCGACCGCAGCGCATCGACGCCGAGGGCAGTCTGCTGGTCGGCGAAGCGGTCGCCGGCGCCGAGCGGGAGGCGCAGTACGCCGATTTCGACCGTCGGGCACGGAAGTTCGTGGAGGAGTTCCTCGCGGACGAACTCGTCGCGGCCTGACGGCCTCCGGATCCCGTGGGCTGACACCGCGGCAGTACGTGCGGGACCTGGTGCCCCGGCTCGCACCGGGGAACGCCTGGGCGCAGTTCCGCCGTCTGCTGGTCGAGTGCTGCGCCGCACGGGTGCCGCCATACGCGGCGGGGCCACGGTGGTGGCCGCGAGCCCTCGGTGGCTACGGCGGGGCTGGCCCCTCGGGGCCTTGCCGGACGGCGCGCCCGGCCGCGGCTGATGCCATGGCGTCGTCGCCGAGCAGAGCGGCGGCGCGGGCTTCTTCGGCCGCCGCAAGGAAAGCAGCAACGGCGCGCACAGGCCGCGACCCAGGCGATCAGGCCACGGACGTCTACCGACCGTGGCCCTCGTCCGGCGGCTGCGGCGCAGCCTCTGCGGCCCTTCGGTACCACGCCTGCGCCTGACGGGAATGTCCCTGCCGCTCCAAGAGGTTCGCCAGCTGGGCCATCGCACCGAGGTGTCCGGTCTCGGCGGCCTTCTCATACCACTCCTGCGCCGCTTGCAGATCACCCTCTCGCTCGTTGGAACGCCCCAGCGCGAGCATCGCGTTGACGTCCCCCTTCCGGGCGCGCTCGGTCATCCATGCGTCGAGTTCGGCGGCCAGCTCAGCGCGGCTGAGCATTTCCGCGAGCCGGCGGGCGCCCTCGTCGTTGCCGGCCCTGGCCGACTTGCGGTACCAGGACTTCGCCGCCTCCCGGTCGCCCTGTTCCAGCGACAGGGCGGCCAGGGCGTTCATCGCGGCGGTGGAACCCCCGTCGGCCGCCCGCCGGGCCCACCGTGCAGACTCGTCGACGTCACCCCGGCGGTACAGCAACTCCCCGAGGGCGTAAGCCGCGTCGGCGAGACCCGCCTCGGCGGCCCGGCGGAACCAGTTCTCGGCCTCGGGCTCGGCGCCCTGCTTCTGACCCAGTTCGCCGAGGACGGCCATCGCGTGCGGGTTTCCTCCCTCTGCCGAACGCCGGTACCAGCGGTCGGACTCGGTGTGCTCGCCGCGCAGCCTCAGGAGATACCCGACCATCTCCATCGCGCGCACGTGCCCGCCACCGGCGGCCTCACGCAGCAGCGCCTCGGCCTCGGCGTGCCGCCCCCACTCATGCAGCAGCACCCCGAGCGTGGCGGTCGCATCGGGGTGCCTCATCTCGGCCGCCAGACGCAGCCACCGTTCACCGCCCGCCTGGTCGTCGTGCGTGCCGAGGTAAAGGCCGTACCGGAACATCGCCTCGGCGTCCCCCGCCTCGGCGGCTTCACGAAGCCGACCGCTCCCGTCGCCGACCCGCTCGTCCCTCGAACCCTCCTGCATGAGCGTCCCCCTCCGGATTCCCGGCACTCGACTGTTCGCCACCGGTTCACGGTGACGGCACGGACATGCCGCGCGTGGATGGTTACCTGACTGCCCAACAATTGCCGTTCGGTAAGCAACAGTCGAACTCGTTTCGCTTCTGCGAGGTGAAGAGGGGGTCGCGAGCCGACATCGTGATCGTGTTCGTGGTGCTGGGCTGTGCGCTGCTCGTCAGTGGTGCGCCGCTCGCGCGTACCGCGCGACGGCGGCGGAGGCTCGCACGGTTCTGGTCCCTGCGGAGGGGGCGGACGCGGCCGGTCGCACTGTCCTCACCATCCTCCGGAGCCCCCCGAGCATCGTGATCCTTCCGCCCCACCCGTATCCACGCATCCCTCCGCGTCCACGATGAAGCGGTTCCTGGGCGATTCGGAGGGGGACTTCCTCAGCCATCTCGCTATGCCGCCGGACTGGCGTCGTCCCCGGTGAGGGTGTGGTACTCGAAGGGGCTGATGCAGGCGAGGTCGCTGTCGCGCCGGCCGTTCGGAGGGCTGAGTCGTTCGCGCAGCCGTTCGCGGTGGGCGGCGGCGACGGCACCCCCGTCCAACTGGAGCAGGGCGTGCGCGGCGACCATCAACGTCTCGTCATCATCGAGGAGTTCGACCAGTCGTGGGATGACATGGGCACCGTCCTGGTGCCACTGGCGCACGATCGAGAAGTACGGATGCCATCGGTTCGCCGTCGTCTTGATGTGGGCCAGCAGTGGGTCGAGGAGGACGTCGGTGTGTGTGGCGAAGGGGGCGAGCGCCTCGGTGAAGCTGAGGTCGCTGACGTTCCAACTGCGGTCCATCGAACCGGCGTGGCCGGAGGTGAAATCCCCGTGCGCGGTGAGCAGTTCGATCAGCAACGGCACGCAGCGGTCGTCACCCATCCGGCTCAGCGCCCAGAGGGCGTGCTCCCGTGTGAGCTCGTCAGGTTCGCCGGCCGGGGTGAGATGCGTGGCGACGAGGTCGGCCCAAGGGTGCGCGGCGGCCCCGTACATGGCCAGAACCCGCAGAGCGAACAGCCGGTTCTCCAGATGTGTGTCGTTCACGAGCGCGGCCACAGCCGGCAGGAGCGCGGGTACGGCGGAGCGCCGGTGGGACATCAGGCCGGCAGCGATCCTGAGGCCACCCGCGCGCTCTGTGGTGCCGTCGTGGCCCAGCAGTGCGTGCGCGAGGGCGAGCCGTCCGGGCAGGTCGGCCCCGAGCCGCTGGTCGGCTTCGGTGATGACGTCCACCCGCGGGGACACGTACTCCCTGGGCGGGTAGGCCGTTGCGGTCGAGGGGGCGAGCAGTGCGTCGATGGTGACGGAAGCGTAGAGGGGATCGGTGTGGTCGGGCAGGGCACGGCACAGGGCCTCTACGGCTTGGAGCCGGACGTCGTGGCGGATTTCCTCGTCCCACGCGATCCAGGCGTCGATGTCCTGGTCGATGTCGGGTTCCTCCTCCTTCCCCCCGACGGTCATGCGGTGCCGCAGCCATGCGAGTGCTTCCTCGCGTCGCTGGGTGGCGTGGCGGGCGAGATCGCCGACGCCCAGCACGAGGCGCCCCGCCAGCCAGAGTTCCGGCTCGTTGTCGAAGAGCGTCCGGAAGCGGGTGATCAGGGAGTTCGCGTGGGCGGCGGACTGGGCGAGTGCGCCGACCGCGCCGGCCCGGATGATGTCGTCGCCGTCGTCGAGCAGGGGCAGCAGCCCTTCGGCGGCTCGCTCCCAGGCGGCCGGCCACGACGGGTCGACGGTGGGTCGCCACTTGCCTTCGAGGATCGGGGCGACCTTCGCGGTGGGGGCTGTGTTGCCCGTGTCGGCGATGTCTGCGATCGTCTGCAGGATCTCGAAGCGCACCATCACGTCCGGATCCCGGGCCGCCTCGACGAGGAACGGCAGCATCTCGGCGGCCGCCGCCCTCACCGAACTGCCGTCGCCGATGGCCGCGTAGTGCAGATTCGTACAGGTTCCTTCGGCCGTGATGCGGTCCCTCGCCCAGAGCCCTGCCAGCACCTCGGGGCCGTACCGCTCGCCGGTGTACGGATCAGCCACCTTCGACCAGTCGACCTGTGCGGCAAGCCGCGCCAGCCGCTGTTCGCGCGCGTCCTGTGCGGACATGCCGCTGCTCGCCGCCCTTCGTCAGCTCTCCGGGCTGAGGCCAAGCAAAGGCAGGACCAGGGAGCGATTGCCCCTACGCCCGTCCCACGCTTCGTACACCAGGGCCTGCGGGCCGGTGATCCGCAGACCGTCGCGCAGGCCGGTCACCGTCATCCCCGCCAGATTGCGGTAGGCGTCCGAAGCTGACGGCCAGGGCAGCTCGGTCCACCAGTTGTGGCCGTAGACGGTGTCCTGGGGCGGTTTCCAGCCCGCCTCTACGATCAGCCGGCAGCCCGCCTCTCCCGCACGCAGCGCCGGGTCGAGGCCGTGATCACCGACCAGTTCGGCCTCCACCCCTTCGCTACTCTGCAGGAACTGCGCGTACCGGCCTGTCCCCCCGCCCTCGCGGATGATCAGTACCGATCCGGCGCCCAGCAAGGTCAGCTGCTCGGCGAGCGCTTCCCCGAACCCGTCCCACCCCGTCACAGCAGCCCCTCCTCATCCATCCGCAGAAGCTCCTCGTCCAGGGACAACCGCTTGTTGGTCACCAACTCCAGGTACACCGAGTCTCCCGCGTGCTCAAGGACCAGGGTGGTGTCGGAACCGGCCCAGTGAAGCGCAGCATCGGTGCCCGGCCTGCGGTCCGTCGGCGCGCCCAGCGACGTGTGCAGCGCGGCGGCCATCCTCGCGAACGCATCCAGGGGCGGGGCCCATTCAGCCGCGTAGTCGGTCAGACGCAGCCGCACGCGCTCGACCATCTCCTCGTCCTGTACTCGCTTGCGGCGGGACGTGGCACGGCCGGCCCTCTCGAACCCGGTGACGAGCAAGTCCCAACGAGGACGGATCATCAGCGCCTGACGGGTGAACTGTGTGGACCGTCTGGAGCTCGGCGTAGCCCCCAGCTCCCACGTGCAGTCCAACGACCGCAACCGTGCCGCAAGTTCGACAACCTCGGCATCACTCAACGCACGCCATTGCGTCATACGTCCTAAGAGGCGCGGCGCCCTGGCCCGCCCCTGTCCTCCTCACCGTCCGTCCGAGCCGTTCCCCGAAGCCCCGGTCGCGCACGTCCCTGACCGGCGCGAGGCAGGCAGTGTCCAGCTTAGGCGGGTCGACGTACTGCCTCACGTGGGTTGCCGCATTGCCCCACGTGAGTACAAGGCCGACGCGAAGGACGTGGGGGACTCGTGCTGGATGATCTGTCGCGCTCAACGTTCCGCCTCACCGAGGAGGCCGCGCGCCACAACGGCCACCTGGACATTCTGCGCGAGCTGCTCCACGGCACCACCGGCGGTTGGAGCGCCTGCCTCGCGCACGGTCGGCGCGCTGCCCTACAGAGGACGAAACCGGGTGCAGGGCAGCGGGGGTGAGCCGTGGCACTGCCGTCACTTGCATGCGGTGGCAGCCGGCGTGGTCGGCCGGCCCGCAGTACAGCGGGTGCATAGGTCCCGCATCAGTGGTGATCAGAGCGGTGAGCAGGGCGCTCGGGTTGCGGACTGCGAGTGCGAACGTTTGGCTTGACGCGTCGCAAGGCGCACCGCGGCTTCGCGGCTGTGCCGAAGCACGACGACTTCTTCCGGCAATCAGCGACGATTACTTCTCGCATACGCGACGTGGCCGCGCTGTCCGCCGAGATCGAAGCCATACGCGACAAGTAGGCCTCTGACGGGGAACGTTCGCCGGGCTGGCGGTGGTGACGGTTGGATGTGCGGTGACGTCCAATCCGACCGCTGGAGGTGCGGTGGCCGAGCCTGTCCGTGTGCGCAGACTGACCGATCAGGAGGGACAGCGGCTGCAAAGGATCGTGCGCTGGGGCAGCGCGAGTTCGGTGCGCTACCGGCGCGCGATGATGCTGCTGGCCTCGGCCGGCGGGAACCGTGTCCCGGTGATCGCCCAGCTGGTGCAGGCAGACGAGGACACCGTCCGGGACGTGATCCACCGGTTCAACGAGATCGGCCTGGCCTGCATACGAGGCGGTCTCGGCGTGGGAAGCCGAAAACAGGGCTGTGCTCCCGGAGCCGTACCGGAGCTTGGTCGCGGAGATCGCCAACGGGTCCTCGCTCGGGCCGCCGGAGGACGGTGGCCTGCGGCCTCTGGGCCGGCTCACGCCGGGCCGACCCTACCAGGCTGAACGGAAGCCCGCCGCGCCGTTCCCGCTCCAGGAGACCTGGGCCTGGGAAGGCGAGCCTCTCGCCGCCGACCACAATGAACGCGTCACCGACGTCTACGGCAACGGTTCCGTCGTGCTTGGCACCGACGATGAACTCTCGTACTGGGTACTCGTCGTCAATGGGCCACAACGGGGCAAGATCTGGCTGGTCAGCGACGTGGGCGCCTACCAATATCCCGGGCCGGAAGCCTTCGGATTCCTGGAGTGGGTCCAGCGCCGGCAAGCCGGCGACGGCTGGTGGGACTGACCGCCATTGCAGAGAGCCCGACGCGCTGAGAGTGCGTCGGGCTTGAACGTTTTGGTGGGGAAGCCCCAACTGCCGCAGGGGAACTGCACGTCTCCGCCCGTTCCAGCGGGGCAAAAGCAACCGGTTGAGAACACCCCTGCGGTATGCAGGGAACCGGTAAGGGCGTGTCCCCCTTCAGTGCGGCCTGGGGTGCTTTCCGGATCGGTCGAGTGGTCTGGAGTGGATCGGGTGTGGGCGGCGGCTGCTGATGCGGAGATGAGGACGAGGAAGCTGCTGAACGCGTAGAACATGGCTGGGCCGGCGCTGAAGATGCGGAGTTGGCTTTTCAGCGCCTCATAGTACTCGGGCTCGGTGAGCCTCACCCTGGCGCTGTGCTGAGGGCGCGCGGTCTTGTCCCAGTAGGTGTAGTAGTAGCCCGACGCGTCTGCTCGTGCATCCTCGGCCGCCCCTGCACCCGTTGCGAAGCCAAGCGCGGCCAGGCAGATGATCGACGCGTAGGCGATCTTCAGGGCGGTTGGCAACACCAGGACATACCGAATGAACTGGATGCCGTTGTCCCGGCCCATCAGCTGGGCACCGGCTCCGCTGGTGTGGGCACGGATGAGCGCGACCGTGAAGACCGGGAACAACACGGCGAACAAGCCCGTAACGAGCCACCTCGGCACGGTGTACTCGCCGGGCAGCCAGGTTGAGGCCATACACAGCAGAGCGAACCCGCAGAGCACCAACGCCAGCCCGAAGTGAACCCTGTAACTGCCTCGCAGCTCCCCCGTGCTCCGTAGTGCAACTGCCCCTCTTGGATTGTTCCGGGCGGGAGTGAGGGTGCGCTTGCCCGCATGCAGTCTGAAGTTCCAAGCCATGCCTCCAGGCTGGCGTAAGTACCAGGCCCAGTCACTGCCGTACCTCGGCAGCATGCCGGCCTCGCGCTTGCCGGAGCTCGTGCAGTCGTGTGGGCGAGGTTCCCAGCGTGATCCGTGCAGGTTCTTGTCGGTTGGTGGTGGCAGTCGCCCGACACCGAAATCGCATCGGCGGTCGCGCCCGTGGTGTGCGAGTAGGCCGACTGATGCCGGTAGACCGGATAGATGTCGGCGGTGCCGTACGCCTTGACCATGGTGTCGAAGTTCTTGAGCTCGCCGACCAGCCGCTTGTGTATCTGCTCGCTCTCGGGGTTGACGAACGGGATCGGGTCTGCCGCAGGCGAGGGAGCCGGCTCTGGAGGGTTCCAGGTCTCACTCATCTTCTGGGCGAGCTTCCGTCGGTGCTCGTTCCAGTAATCGGTGAGTTCCGCGACGGCTGGCTCACCGCTGTCGGCCAACCAGTTCATCGCGTAAGCATGCCCCAGCAGATTTCGCATCAGGGGCGCCGCCTCCACGGTGTACCCCTGCGCGTACAGCGACATCAAGACCTGCGCTGTCCGATTGGTGAATTGCCATCAACCCATGAGCGGCCGGACGGCATTCTGATACTCGAAGAGCAGGCGTACGCCCTGGCTCGTCACCTGATCCGCCGTGCGCAGGATCACCGCACTACCGCCCGACAGCGTCGCAGACACTGCTCGTTGGGACCGAACTTGTAGACCATGGCGAGCAAACTTGGCTAAGGGGAGGCGCCAGCTCAGCGCCGGGGGAGTACCGCGGTGATCTCGGGGCGGTGGTCCCTGTTGACAGTGGACGGTCCACTCCCTAGCGTTCGGTCCACTACCTGATTAACATTCACATACGCGGACGACATCAAAGGTGGACATCGTGGCAGAGCAGCAGCGTCGCGTCGTGGTCTCCGGCGGCGGCACCGGCATCGGCAAAGCGACCGCGGCCGCCTTCGCCTCCGGCGGGGACCGGGTCATCCTCCTCGGCCGGCGCGAGGACGTCCTGCGCGCCGCTGCCGACGAGATCACCAGTGACCACGGCAAGGGCAGCGCCGACTTCCACGCCGCGGACCTCACCCGGCCCGAAGAGGTCCGCCGAGCAGCCGCGTTCATCACCGCGGACGGCCCGGTGGACGTCGTCGTCACCAACGCCGGGGGCAACGTCGCCTCCGGCGGTGACGGCACCCTTGAGGGCGTCGCCGACGGCTATCTGCGCAACTTCGCCGCCAACGTACTGACCGCGGTGCTGCTCACCGAAGCGCTGCTGCCGCACGTCGTACGCCCCGGCGGCCGGATCGTTCACCTGTCGTCGATCGCAGCCCTGCGCGGCCCCGGCTCGTACGGCGGCTCCAAAGCGGCCCTGCACGCGTACACCTTCGAACTCGCCCAGCGGCTCGGCGCCGAGGGCATCACCGTGAACGCGGTGGCCCCGGGCTTCGTCGGCAACACCGAGTTCTTCGGGGACCGCGCCACACCGGACTTCGTCGCGGCCCGGGTCGCGCAATCCCTCACCGGCAAGCCGGGGCAGCCCAGCGAGATCGCGGCCGCGATCCAGTACCTGACGTCACCCGCCGCCGGGTACACCACCGGTCAGATCCTGCACGTCAACGGCGGTGCGATGCTGGGCCGTTAGTGCTCGCCAGTCGGGCCGCAGACCGACCGGACCGGCCGGACCACTGGACTCCCATGGCGGGGCGGGGGCGGACAACTGCCGGCACCGGCCGGGTCCGGTTCCCGCTCGTACAATGGATACTCGCCCGCGGACGACGTGGCGGCCGCGACGCCTGGCCGCCTACTCCGACGAGGGCATGGACGCTCGGACCGCATAGGTGATGGCGCCCGGGACTTCACGTGGGGCATCGGAATCAGGAACCTGGTTGCTCGCCTCTCGCAGCTGCAACGGGATCCTCGGTTCCGTGCACTGGACGAGCGCCGCGGCATGGGCTACCACCGCCAGCGCCCACAGTCGCTCAACCACACATCCCCCCGCTCCGGCATCTGGTCCTACAACGAAGCCACTAAGACGTCGACCACCAGGATGGTCGCCTCCAGCGAAGATGCCCGGCGGGACGAAACCCTCGTCCATCAGATCTGCGTCGACGCCTTGACCTGCGTCTCCGAGGTCATGAACGACATCGAACCGCTGCTGGAAGCGGCCCTATCAGCTTGCTACCTGGCATGGCGGCCTACGAGCACTGTTCGGGGTCACTGAGACAACTCCGGAACTGTTTGAGGCGAGCGAAGCAGCGTTCGACCACGTTGCGGTTCTTGTAGAGCTCACGGTCGAAGGTCGGGGGCCTGCCGCCGGCCTGTCCACGCCGTACGCGGTTGGCCTTCTGGTCTGTGTGTTCCGGGATCACTGGCCGGATACCCCGCCTGCGCAGGGCCTGACGGATGGCGCGGGACGAGTACGCCTTGTCCGCGATGACCGCGTCGGGTCGGCACCGGGGGCGTCCGACGCCTGGTCGGGGCACTCTCAAGGTGTCCATGATGGTGTTGAAGACGGTGGAGTCGTTGACGTTTCCGGGTGTGACGACCACGGTCAGGGGAAGGCCCCGGCCGTCACAGGCGAGGTGGATCTTCGTGGTCAGTCCGCCGCGGGACCGACCGAGTGCCTGGCCGTTGCCCACGGGGTGTGTCGGGTCCTCCCCTTCATCCCCTGCTGGTGTCCTCCTTTCACGAGCCCCAGAGGCATGCTGGTGCGCACGGGCGATGGTGGAGTCCACCGAGATCGTCCAGCTCACCGTGCCGGCTGCGTCTTGGTGTACCTGGACGTGTTCGAGCAGCTTCGCCCAGGTGCCGTCCGTCTCCCAGCGGGCGAAACGTTCGTAGACGGTCTGCCAAGGGCCGTAGCGGTCGGGCACGTCCCGCCAGGGCGTTCCGGTCCGCAGGCGCCACAGCACGCCGTTGATGACCTGCCGGTGGTCCCGCCACGGCCGTCCCCGCCCGTCAGCTCTTGGCAGCAGCGGCGCTATCCGCTCCCACGCCGATTCCGTCAGTTCGCCCCGGCGGACGGCAGGATCCATGCTCGGAAACGTCCTCGTCCGTCCGGTGGGACATACGCGTTCTCACTGGTCAGCGCGGGTCTACGCGTCTTGTCGTGCGGTTGCGGGCGCGGGCGTGACTGTCCGAGTGCCGGGGGCGGTGGGTTCGGGCAGGGTGCGGAAGAGGAGCCAGCTCAGGACGGGCATGGCGATCAGGGGGGTGAGGGCAGTCTGGAGGGTGGTGGTGTCGGCGAGGTGTCCCAGCAGGGGGCTGATGAGGCCGCCGATGCTGACGGTGAGGCCGAGAGTGACGCCGCTGGCGGTGCCGATGCGGGAGGGCAGGTAGTCCTGGCCGAGGGTGACCTGGAGGGAGAAGGGGACGTACAGGCCGGCGGAGGTAAGGGCCACGAAGAGAAACATGACCGGCCCGGGTGTGTAGATCACGCCGGTGACGGCTGCGAGGGAGAGCAGGTAGGACCAGCGCGAGACGCGGACGCGGTCGTAGCGGCCGGCCAGGGATCCGCCCAGGATCGAGCCGACGGCGCCGCCGAGGAACAGCAGGAACAGGGCGGTGGTGCCTGCGGTGGCGCTGCCTCGCATGCGCTGCTGGGCGTAAAGGGAGATGAAGGTGCTCAGGCCGGTGAAGACGATGGAGCGGAAGACGACCGCCAGGGACAGCTTTACGAACGAGGCCACGTCGTCCGCGGTGCGGGGCACCACCGTCTTGGCCGTGCTGGTCTGGTTCCGGGCGAGCATCCGCAAGACAGGTACGCACAGGGCGGCACCGGCGAGCGCGGGCAGGACGAGGACGGGTGTCCAGTGCAGGGAGCCGTGTCCGATCGCGGCCGCCACCATGAGCGGGGCGAGCGCGAAGCCGATGTTGCCGCCGAGGGAGAACCAGCCCATCGCGCTGTGACTGCCCTGGCTGGCCTGCCGGGCGACGCGGGCGGATTCCGGGTGGTAGGCGGCCACGCCGATGCCGGAGACGGCAACGAAGAACAGCGTGAGCCCGTAGGAGCCGCTCAGACCGCTGAGCGCGATGCCGACCCCGCCCAGCAGGGTGCTGACCGGCAGCAGCCACGGCATCGCCCACCGGTCGGTGAGCAGCCCGAACAGCGGCTGGGCCACCGACGACAGCAAGGAGGCCGCGAGCACGATGCCAGAGGCGACCGCGTAGGTGTAGTCCCGTTCGGCCACGAAGAACGGGATCAGCGCCGCGACGGCGCCCTGGTAGATGTCGACGCAGGCATGTCCTACGGCC
Source organism: Streptomyces sp. NPDC059499 (assembly GCF_042749285.1). Classification (NCBI taxonomy): domain Bacteria; kingdom Bacillati; phylum Actinomycetota; class Actinomycetes; order Kitasatosporales; family Streptomycetaceae; genus Streptomyces; species Streptomyces sp. NPDC059499. The sequence continues at coordinate 3,788 of NZ_JBHYTT010000022.1, read as the reverse complement.
AGCAGCACAATCGATGTATTTCTTTGCACCCTTCCTATGCTGGAAGAACCACCCCGTGTCGCGCTTTCGATAGATTGACAGGTGATGCAGAAAATCCGCCACGAATCCGTAGCGCCGACCCGGACCCAGCGCCTGGCCTCCGGCGGTGAGATCGACGCGCACCGCCACGACGACCACCAGATCGCCTACGCCAGCCGCGGCACCATCGCGGTGACCACCGACGCCGGATCCTGGATCGCCCCCGCCACCCGCGCGCTCTGGATCCCCGCCGACACCGTCCACCAGCACCAGGCCCACGGCGAACTCGACCTCCACCTCGTCGGCCTGCCCACCACCGAGAACCCCCTCAGCCTGGACAAACCCGCCGTCCTCGCCGTCAGCCCCCTCTTGCGCGAACTCATCGTCGCCTACACCCGCGACCCCGACAACGACACCCCGCCCCACCACCGCCTGCGCGCCGTCATGCTCGACCAGCTCGCCCTCTCCCCTGAACGCCCCCTGCACCTGCCGGCCCCCACCGACCCCCTGCTCCGCGAACTGCACGACATCCTGCGCGCCGACCCGGCCGACAACCGTTCCCTCGACGACCTCGGACGCCAGATCGGCGCCAGCGCCCGCACCCTTTCCCGCCGCCTCCGCGACGGCCTCGGCCTCACCTACCCCCAGTGGCGCACCCAGATCAGACTCCACCACGCCCTGATCCTCCTGGCCGACGACACCCCCGTCACTGCCGTCGCCCACCACTGCGGCTGGTCATCCGCCAGCACCTTCATCAGCGTCTTCCGCAGCACCTTCGGCCACACCCCCGGCACCCGCCCCACCGCCTGACGCAGACCCCAGCCAGCGCGGGCGTCAAGATCCTTTGCCAGACAGGCCCTAGGGCCTATGTGTGGTCGTGATCACTCTGTCGCGTTGGCCCCGTCCTCGACGGGGCCAACGGTGCCTGTCCCGGTACTACGCGCGAGGGACGTAGCGGCAGTTGAGCGGGCCTTCGTCGTTGTAGACCATCCAGTAAAGGGCCTGGCGGGTCTTCGGCCCGAAGATCCCGTCCGCAGAGACTCCCACGCGGTTCTGCGCGGCGATCAGCGCGGTCCGCGTCTTGTCCCCGAAGATCCCGTCTGCGGTGAGGCCGGCCCCGTAGCAGGCATTCAGTCCACGCTGCATGGCTTTGACACCCGCGCCAGAGTTTCCTTTGGCCAGTTGGCACTCGCCCGGGTTCCAGGAAACACCGCTGCTGAGGCCGGGAACAATTGCCGTCGTATCAGCGCCGCTGGAGGTGGTGATCGTAATCGCGCTGGTGCAGGTGCCCAACGCGGCGGCCGGCGTGGCGGTCAACGTGACCAACCCCGCGCCGAGCACCACCGCGGCGGCGGCCGAGCCGAGCAGACGCGTCTTGAACTTGCCCATGAACACTCCTTAGCAGTCCCCCGTAGCGCACCTCGTGCGCCGCTTGAGAGTGAGCATCGCTGAGGCGAGCACGACTAGCGAGGCCTTTGCGCCCTGCCGCAAAAACACAGGTCAGCGATCCAGTGCACCTGCGGTGCGCGCCGGGGTGCGGTAAATGTCGTAGCGTGCGCAGGCCTTCCTATGTGCGCTGCCGGGCTGTTTCGGTTCGGATCCTGAAGTGTCCAGTTGGTGCGGTGCAGCAAATAGGGTACGGAGTATGAGCCAGAGCCCCGTCGACCCCGTCGCGCACAACCGCCTCGCCTGGGACCGTGAGGTGGAGAAGGGCAACGAGTGGTCACGTCCGGTCGGCCCCGAGGTGATCGCGAAGGCGCGGGCCGGCCAGTGGTCCATCGTCCTGATCGGGCACGAGCCGGTCGACCCGACCTGGTTCCCGCCGGAGATCGCCGATTGCGACGTGCTCTGCCTCGCCTCCGGCGGCGGGCAGCAGGCTCCGGTGCTGGCCGCGGCGGGCGCGCGGGTGACCGTCTTCGACAACTCGCCCCGTCAGCTGGTGCAGGACGAGATGGTCGCGGTGCGGGAAGGGCTCGACCTACGCACCGTGCTCGGCGACGCGCGCGACCTGAGCCCGTTTCCGGACGCCTCGTTCGACCTTGTCGTCCACCCGGTCTCCAACCTGTTCATCCCGGAGCTGGCGCCGGTCTGGCACGAGTGCCACCGCGTGCTGCGGCCCGGCGGGACGCTGCTGTCCGGCTTCCTGAACCCGGACGTCTACCTCTTCGACGCCGAGTCCCTGGAGACGCGCGGCGAGCTGATAGTGCGCCACCGCCTGCCCTATAGCGACCTCACCCACCTGGAGCCTGCCGAGCGGCAACGGTTGTGGGGCCTCGACGCGCCGGTGGAGTACAGCCACACGCTCACCGAGCAGCTCGGCGGACAGATCGCGGCGGGCTTCGCCATCACCGGCTTCGCCGAGGCGCCGCACCACTCGCAGGCCACCGCCGGCTGGCTCTCCGGCTACTTCGCCACGAAAGCGGTCAAGCTTGATGGTGCCGGTCACTGACCCTCCACCGGCCGGGCCAGGTCAGCAGTAAGGCCGGCGGGCGGCTGGGTCAAGTGGGCAACGGCCCTGCTGATACAAAAACCGGGAGCACTCCGGCCTCGGCAACCCCGCGTCGCTCATCGTGCTGGCAACCGTGGGCCCCGTACCACGCATGACCGCCTCGAGATCGGTGTCCTTGGCGAAACGCTGACGGGGCTGAAGTGCGAGCTTCGGTTCGAGGTGGTCGTTGATCCGGTCCGCCGCCGACTTGGACACCCCGAACAGCGGGGCGAGCTGGCGCATGGTCAGGTTCGTGCGCCAGTACGCGGCAACCAGCAGGGCTCGGACCTCCAGTGGGAGCCACACGGCCGGCCCTTGCGGACCACGTCCTCACCTCACGTCGCAGCACGGTCACCAACTTCCCGAAGGCGCGAGGGCTCAGCCCTGAGAACGGGGTTATCCAGGACGGCTCCGACGCCGTGGCACCGCACCTGCCACCGTCCTGCCCGCGCCTGTTACTGGCATCTGGAGACCGACGGCTGGAGCCTCCTCGGCTACGAGGTAATCGACGGCAGACATGCCGACTACTTGCCGGGCTCGGCCGACCTACCGCTCGTCGCAGCGGCCCTGACCGAGCTGCAAGGGATCACGGCACCGGCCAACATCGAAATCAAAGACGCCGCTGACCGGTGGGCGCCCTACGCACCATCAGGCACACTCCGCCACTTCGCGGGCGACGCACTGCTACACACCGACTTCGCCCCGGACAACGTCCTGATCACGCAGGGACGAGCTCGACTCGTCGACTGGGCGTGGCCCACCCGGGGAGCCGCGTGGATCGACCCCGGCGCTCTAGCGCTGCGCCTCATGGACGCAGGCCACTCAGCCGAGCAGGCCATCGCATTCGTCGGCTGTTTCCCGTCGTGGCGTAACGCTGCACGTGAAGCGCTGGCCGCGTTCGGCGCCGCGACAGCGACGCTGTGGCGGGAGATCGCGGAGCAGCACAGCGACGAATGGAAACAGGGCATGGCTGAGCACGCGGCAGAGCTGGAGCGAGTGCTCGGCACGGACCTGTAGGCACATGCTCCGGCAGGCAGCCTGTTCGCGCCGTGCTCTCGTCTCCACGACGGACGGTCAGTCCTTTTCACTCTCCGATCGGGCCCATCGCGCGGCGGCGTTGCCCGGCTGGTCCGGGATGAAAGTCGCGATCGTTGCGTTCTGGTAATGAGATCGGATTGGTGAGTGTAACGAGCTCGTGCACGGTTAGCGGTGAGACGTCGAGCTCTGGATCGTCGATCATTGCTGCGTGGTGGGGAACGTAACGCGCACAGCGATCATCAGC
>NZ_JBHYTT010000021.1:120144-148056 GCF_042749285.1 Streptomyces sp. NPDC059499 | reverse complement strand
AGCACGTGCGGGTGGCCGGCCCCCGGCTCTGCGACTCCGGTCAGGTGGTCAGGAGATCAGCTCGATCTCCGCCAGCGTCGCCGCCGCCGTGCTCACCAGCCGGTACTTGGTGTACGAGCCCGGCGTGTGCACCGAGAACACCCGGGTCTGCTTGTCCCAGACGAACGTCTGGCCGGACCGCTTGTCGAGGTCCTTCCAGGTGGTGCCGTCCGAGGAGCCCTGCAGCACCCAGCCCGTCGGGGCCTTCGCCGCCGCGGAGGACGTCAGCGTGTACTGGATCGCCTTCGTGGCGGAGGCGACCGGCAGGTCCACCGACTCGACCGCGGCCGAGGTGGCCGAGGAGTTGTCGTACAGCGCGCCGTCGCCCTTGAGCACGTCGCCCTTCGGGGCCGGAACCTTGTCGTCCTGGGTGACGGAGACCGGGGCCGCGCCCTTGCCCGTTCCCCACGCCGAGGGCTTGGAGCCCATGTCGAACTCCAGCACGCCGCCCTTGGCCAGCAGGTCGTGCGGCAGCGAAGTGGACGTCCACTTCTTTCCGTTGACCTTCAGACCCTGGACGTAGATGTTCTTCGCGCTGTTCTTCGGAGCCTTGACCACCAGGTCGCGGCCGTTCTCCAGGTGCACGGTGGTCTTCGTGAAGAGCGGCGAGCCGATCGCGTACTCACCACTGCCCATGACCAGCGGGTAGAAGCCGAGCGAGGAGAAGAGGAACCAGGCCGACTGCTCGCCGTTGTCCTCGTCGCCGTGGTAGCCCTGGCCGATCTCGCTGCCCGTGTACAGGCGGCCGAGGACCTCGCGGACCTTCTCCTGCGTCTTCCAGGGCTGCGAGGCCGCGTCGTACATGTACGTGGCGTGGTGCGCGACCTGGTTGCTGTGGCCGTACTGGCCCATCCGTACGTCACGCGCCTCGGTCATCTCGTGGATGACGCCGCCGTACGAACCGACGAACTCGGGTCCGGCGGTCTCGGGGGTCGAGAAGTAGGTGTCCAGCTTCTTCGCCAGACCGTCGCGGCCGCCGTACAGGTTGGCCAGGCCCCGGCTGTCCTGCGGGGCGGTGAAGGCGTAGCCCCAGCCGTTGGTCTCCGTGTAGTCGTAGCCCCACACACGGGGGTCGAACTTGTCGGAGGGCACGCGCCAGTCGCCGTTCGGCTTCTTGCCCTGGAAGAAGCCGGCCTTGTCGTCGAAGAGCTTGACGTAGTTCTGGGCGCGGTTGAGGAAGTACGCGGACTCCTCCTTGTAGCGCTCGTTCTTCGTCTTCTTGTAGAGGGCCTGGCCCATCTGCGCGATGCCGTAGTCGTTGAGGTAGCCCTCCAGCGACCAGGAGAGACCCTCGTGCGTCTCGGTGTTGGCGTACCCGGTGAAGACCGAGGTCTCCATGCCCTTGCGGCCGACACCGGAGGACGGCGGGGCCACCGTGGCGTTCTTGACGGCCGCGTCGTACGCCGCTTCCGCGTCGAAGTCCACGCCCTTGACGTACGCGTCGGCGAAGGCCACGTCCGAGCTCGTGCCGGTCATCAGGTCGGAGTACCCCGGGGAGGACCAGCGGGAGATCCACCCGCCGTCCTTGTACTGCTGGACGAAGCCGTCGACCATCTTGCCGGCCTGCTTCGGGGTGAGGAAGGAGTAGGCGGGCCAGGTCGTGCGGTAGGTGTCCCAGAAGCCGTTGTTGACGTACACCTCACCCTTGACGATCTTCGCGCCGGTGTGCGTCGGGGTGTTGGTGCCGGTCGGCGGCGAGAACGGGCTCGCGTAGGTGCTCTTCCCGTCGACCTGCTCGAAGCCGGAGTTCGGGTAGAGGTACAGCCGGTACAGGCTCGAGTAGAGCGTGGTCAGCTGGTCGGAGTTGGCGCCCTCGACCTCGACCTTGCCGAGGATCTTGTCCCAGGCCTTCTGCGCGTTCCTCCGGACCGTGTCGAAGGAGGTCTTCTCCGGCAGCTCCATGGCGAGGTTCTTCTTCGCCTGGTCGACGCTGATCAGCGAGGTGGCCAGGCGCAGGTTGACCGTGCGGTCCTTGCCCGCGTCGAAGCGGAAGAACCCGGTCACGTCGTCACCGCCGCCGCCCTTCAGCTTGCCGCTGTCGGTGACCGGTGCGTCGAAGGAGCCGTACACGAAGAGCCGGGTGGCCCCGGTGGAACCGCCGCTCTTCACGTCGGAGTAGCCGGTGAAGGAGCCGGTCTTCGCGTCGAGGGTGAGACCGCCGTCGTTGGAGACGTTGTCGAAGACCATGCTGGCGTCGGCGGACGGGTAGGTGAACCGCATCCGCGCCGCGTGGTCCGTGGGCGTCATCTCGGCCTTGAGACCGTTCTCGAACGTCACCCCGTAGTAGTGGGGGTTCGCCGTCTCGTTCTCGTGGCGGAACGGCAGCCCGCGTGCCGTACGGGAGGCGTCCGGGGTTCCGGAGGCCGCCGACGGCATCATCTGGAAGGTCTGGCGGTCGCCCATCCAGGGACTCGGCTCATGGCTGGCGCTGAAGGCCTGCAGCGTCGGCAGGTTGTCCGCGTTGTTGCCGCGCGAGTAGTCGTACAGCCAGCTCGTGGAGCCGGCGTTGGTGACCGGCGTCCAGAAGTTGAAGCCATGCGGGACCGCGGTCGCGGGGAAGTTGTTGCCGCGCGAGAAGCCGCCGCTGGAGTTCGTGCCGCGCACCGTCGACGCGTAGTCCGAGAGGTGCGCCTTGCGCTTCTCCGGGGCCTTCGGGGCGATCTTGATGTCGTCGAGCCAGCCCTGGAACTTCGCGGGGCCCTTGGGGGAGTCGTACGCCACCAGGATCCGGTCGACGGTCTTGCCCGCCGCGACGGTGCCGATGCGCGAGGCGACCTTGTTCCACTGGTTCACGTACAGCCGCTTGGCGTCGGCCTGGCCCTGCGGGGTCAGCAGCCCGCCGTGGCTGTCGGTGGCCTTCAGCTCGCTCAGGTAGCTGCCGTCGGTGAAGGCGAGGTCCACCGCGACGTGGGTCGCCGGATAGTTGAGGTCCGTCTGGCCCATCTGCGGGTAGACCAGGTACGAGAGCTCGGTGTCCTTGGTGACGGCCGTGTCGACGTCGAAGACCTTGTTGTACGAGTAGGCGTGGCCGTCCGGCTTGTGCGTGCCGGCGTAGCGCAGGGCCTTCTTTCCGGTGAATCCCGCGCCCGCCTTGGCGGTGGGGGAGCCGGAGGGGCCGCGGTCGATCTGACTGCGCATGTCGCCGGGCGCCGGCGGGGAGGCGTCGCCGTTGGAGAACTGGACGTCGGCGAGCTGGATCGCGTCCCCGGCGCCGTTGTTCTTCGTGATGTCCAGACGGAAGTGCTTGTAAGCCGTATCCGTCGTGAAATCGTACGACTTGGTCTGGAAGCGCTCCGAGAAGGTCTGGCCGGTCCGGGTGTCCAGGTCCGTCCAGGTCTTGCCGTCGGCGGAACCCTTCAGGGTCCAGTCCTTGGGGTCGCGCTCGTCGTGGTCGTTGGCCGAGGTGAGTGCGTATGTCACCACCTTGGTGGGTTCGACGAGATCGAACTCCACCCAGCCCGACGACTGGAAGGCCAGCCACTTGGTGGCGGACTCCACGTCGACGAGGTTCTCCTTCCCCTCGCCGCCCCCGGAGTTCTCGCTGCTGGCCCGCACATCGCTGACCTGATCGGTGACATTGCCCGGTATTCCGGCGGAGAATCCGCCATCGATACCCGATGCCCTCTTCTTTCCGTCAGAGCCTTCTTCAACGGTATTGCGCCAGTCCGGCTGCTTTTCGTCCTCTTCGAAGGAAGAGCTGAACGAACGTTCACCGGAAGGCTTTTGGGACGGTCCGGCCGGTTGTGCGAAGGCCGCGGTAGGGGCTGCCGCCACAAGGACGAGAGAGGCCGCGATGACCGCGGCGGAGGTGCTGTGTCTCTTGCGGGGGCCTTGCTGAAGACCACGTAGGGGCTGCATACGGAGCCGATCCTCCCGGGGGGCGTACTTGGACAACGTTGTCATTGCGGGACTCGGGTACCAGTAGGGAGCCAAGTGGCCAGATGTGTCAAGAGTGTTGCGAGGTGTCGCCCTGCCGAATCGGCCGCAATCCGGAAATGTTGGTTCCGGTGAGAGGGCGCACGGTGCCGAAGTGTCCGCGAGGTCTCAACTCGGGAAAGACTGCCGCTCAAACCTGCATTCGATCTTGCTCAGTTGGCGACAAGTGGACTATACCTGTCGGCACCTGGACGGCCGTTCGCGCGTCACGGGCAAGGGGGACGGGGGACGTCTGCGGGGCCGCTGTCAGCGACTTCGCCGTACGGCTCCCGAAATCCCGCACTGCACGGAAGAACTGCAATTCCGCATGACCCAAGCGCAACTGATTGCGGTGGCGGGACCCTTCGCCTGAGGCGATATCGACGGGTGACCGGTACACCGCCTGAGTCCTGGAGAAGGCGAGGACTTGAGCATGGGATCCACTCCCGGCGTAGGCCATTGCGATCTGATCAGGCGGAGCGCGACTGTCGCGCGGGCCGCGGCTACGGCGACCGTTTTTCCGACATCGCTCAGGTGATCACCATCGGTGCCGCTGAGCGGCTCCGAGACGACGGCTGAACGACCCGATGTGCATTTCCGCCGGCATCGCAGACGGAGACCCACATCAGGACGCGCTCAAAGAGAAGTGCGGCAAGCACGGGGCCAGCCCGGCCCGGCAGCCGAACACGCAGCAAACCGTAGAGATCCAATCGATCAGTGAGGATGCAGAGATGACCATTCGTGTCGGCTCTCTTGACAGGCGAACGCTCCTGCGCGGGGCGATCGCGACGGCAGCCATGGGTTCGTTCGCGGTTGCGTGTGGCTCTCCCTCCAGCAAGGACAACGGTGGCGGCGGCCCGAAGGGCAAGAAGGGTGCCAAGAACCCGTTCGGCGTCGCCAAGAACTCCAAGGTCGAGGCGGCCATCTTCGACGGCGGCTACGGCACCGACTACGTCGCGTTCGTCAACACGGTCGTCGGGGCCCAGATCGCCGGCACCAAGGTTGACGTCAAGCCGGTCGTCGACATCGGCCCGGAGCTCCAGCCCCGCTTCGTCGGTGGCAACCCGCCGGACCTCATCGACAACTCCGGTGAGGACCAGATCGGCTTCCTGGGCATTCTCGACCAGCTCGAGGAGCTCGACGACGTCTTCGAGGCCAACACCTACGAGGGCAAGAAGATCGCCGACATCGTCTACCCCGGCGTCAAGGACCCCGGCACGTTCAAGGACAAGTTCGTCGCGCTCAACTACGTGATGACGGTGTACGGCGTCTGGTACTCCAAGACGCTGTTCGAGGCGAACGGCTGGACCCCGCCGAAGACGTGGGACGAGGCGCTCGACCTCGGCCAGGCGGCGAAGAAGAAGGGCAAGTACCTCTTCGTCCACGGCAAGGAAGCGGCGACCTACTACCGGACGCTCCTGATCGACTCGGCGATCAAGGAGGGCGGCGACGAGGTCCGGCTCGCGCTGGGGAACCTGGAGAAGGGCTGTTGGTCGCACCCGGCGGTCCAGGGCGTCATCAAGGTCATGGAGACCATGGTCAAGGAGAAGATGTTCGTCCCCGGCGGCTCCGGCACCCAGTTCCAGAAGGCGCAGGCGATCTGGAGCAACGACCAGAAGGCGCTGCTCTACCCGTCCGGTGGCTGGATCGAGAACGAGATGAAGGACGCCACCAAGGCCGACTTCCAGATGACCGGTGTTCCGGCGATGACGCTCACGGCCAAGCCGAAGATCCCCTACGAGGCGCTCCGTGCGGCCGCGGGCGAGCCGTTCATCGTTCCCAAGCAGGGCAAGAACCCGGCCGGCGGCAAGGAGGTCCTGCGGGCCATGCTGTCCGAGAAGGCGGCCGCCAACTTCTCCAAGACGAAGCTGGCCCCGACGATCGTCAAGGGCACCGTGCCCGCCGACGGTTACGGCTCCACGGCCCTCGTCTCGCAGACGCAGATGCTCGAGGCCGCGGGCGAGAACATCTTCAACTACACGTTCGTCGAGGCCTACGGCATGAACACCGACCAGCTGGTGCCGTGGAACTCGTTCCTCGCCGGCGACATCGACGCCAAGGGTCTGACCTCGGCTCTGCAGAAGATCTCCGACAAGATCCGGGAAGACGCCTCCATCGAGAAGATCAAGGTCAGCTAGTAGCGCGATGAGTGACACGATCACCAAAACCGAACCCACGAGCGGCCGGCTCAAGTCGGCCGCTCGCGGCGGGCGTCCCGGGCGCCGCAAACTCACCTTCGACCGGGTGACGTTCTTCCTCGCGTTCCTCGGTATCCCGCTGGCCGTCTTCGTCCTTTTCGTCCTGATGCCGTTCGTCCAGGCGATCTACTGGGCGATGACGGACTGGCGCGGCTTCAGCCCGGACTACAACTTCGTCGGGCTGGACAACTTCATCAAGATGTTCGAGGACGACATCTTCCTGAAGGCGTTGCGCAACGTGGTGCTGCTGGCGGCCGTCGTACCGCTGGTGACGTTGACGCTCGCCCTCGGGGTCGCGGTGGCCATCACGCTGGGCGGGCCCAGCAAGGGCCCCGTCCGGGGGATCCGGGGTGCGTCGTTCTACCGGATCATCTCGTTCTTCCCCTACGTCGTGCCGGCGATCATCGTCGGCCTGATCTGGGCGCAGATGTTCGACCCGAACGCCGGCCTGGTCAACGGCTTCCTCACCAAGATCGGTCTTGACGGCTTCGTGGCGTTCGCCTGGCTGGGCGAGGTCTCGACCGCCATGCCGTCCCTGATGTTCGTCTTCGTCTGGGGACTCGTCGGGTTCTACGCGGTGCTCTTCATCGCCGCGATCAAGGGAGTTCCCGCCGAGCTGTACGAGGCGGCCAAGATCGACGGGGCCGGACGGTTCCGGACCACGATCTCGATCACCCTGCCGGCGATCCGGGACAGTGTGCAGACGGCGTACATCTATCTCGGCATCGCCGCGCTGGACGCGTTCGTCTACGTACAGGCACTGTTGCCGAACGGCGGGCCGGCCAACTCGACCCTGACGATCAGCCAACGGCTGTTCAACGTCGCCTTCGCGAAGCAGCAGTTCGGATACGCCACCGCGATGGGTGTCGTCCTCGCCGTCGTCACCCTGGTGTTCGCGGCGCTGGTGTTCACCGTCTTCCGCCTGACCGGCGGTGGCGAGGGCAAAGAGAATGCGCGTGGGTTCAAGGCTCGGCGTGCTGGAGCCAAGGGAGGTGCTCAGTGAGCGCCATAGCCGCTGACCGGAAACTGGTCAGGGTCACCGCAAGCAGCGACCGCAGGTTCGCCGCGATCTCGCACGTCTTGCTGGTCATATGGTCCGTGGTCGTGATCGTGCCCATGCTGTGGATCCTGATGTCGTCGTTCAAGTCGACCGGCGAGATCCTGTCGTCGCCGTTCTCGCTCCCGGGCCACTGGAGGGTCGAGAACTACGCGAACGCGTGGACCGACGCGAACATCGGGAAGTACTTCCTGAATTCGGTGATCGTCGTTGTCTCCGCGTTGTTCCTGGTGATGTTGCTGGGTGCGATGTGCGCCTACATCCTGGCCAGGTTCCAGTTCCCCGGGCGCCGGCTGATCTACTACACGATGCTGGCCGGACTGACGTTCCCGGTCTTCCTGGCGATCGTGCCGCTGTTCTTCCAGTTGCAGAACTTCGGGTTGCTGAACACGCGTCTGGGACTGATCCTCACCTACGTCGCGTTCGCGCTGCCGTTCACGATGTTCTTCCTCTATTCGTTCTTTCGGTCACTGCCGCATGACGTCTACGAGGCCGCGTTGATCGACGGTGCCGGTGACTGGCGGGCGTTCTTCCAGGTCATGCTGCCGATGGCCAGTCCGGGCATGGCCGCGGTGGCGATCTTCAACTTCCTGGGGCTGTGGAACCAGTTCCTGCTGCCGGTGGCGCTCAACACCGACCAGGACATGTGGGTCCTGACCCAGGGGATGGCCGCGTACGCGTCCTCGCAGGTCTACGACGTCGACTACGGTGCGCTGTTCGCGGCGATCGTGATCACGGTGGTGCCTGTGCTGGTCGTGTACGTCATCTTCCAGCGCCGGATTGCCGGTTCGGTGTCACAGGGCACCTTCCGCTGACGGTACGGCCGGGTCGCTTCGCCGGCCGGCGCCATCACGTAACCGCTGCTTCACCCCTTACACAAGGATCGGGCCCCGGAGAGACAACTCTCCGGGGCCCGATCCTTGTGTAAGGGGCAGGAGCAGATTTCCGTCAAGGGGTTGACGGCATAGGTATCCTCAGCGGAGCTTTGGAGTTCATAACTTGTACAAGGTTCGGTCACCCAGGGTGACGCGGACCACGGATAAGGGTGGGTCAATGGAGACTCCGGGGTCGCAGACATCTCTGCATCGCGCCAACCTTGAGCGGGTTGTGCGCGCCGTGCGTATGGCGGGTTCGCTCACCCAGGCGGAGATCGCCAGGAGTACGGGCCTCTCCGCGGCCACTGTCTCCAACATCGTTCGAGAACTGAAGGACGGCGGCACGGTCGAGGTGACCCCCACCTCGGCGGGCGGACGCCGTGCCCGGAGCGTCTCCCTCAGCGGGGACGCGGGCATTGTCATCGGGGTAGATTTCGGACATACTCACCTTCGCGTGGCCATCGGCAACCTCGCCCACCAGGTACTGGCGGAGGAATCCGAGCCGCTGGACGTCGACGCCTCGTCGGCGGAGGGCTTCGGCCGGGCGGAACAGCTGGTCAACCGGCTGATCGAGACGACCGGGATCAGCCCGGGCAAGGTGATCGGGGTGGGCCTCGGCGTTCCCGGCCCGATCGATGTGGAGTCCGGCACGCTGGGCTCCACATCGATCCTGCCGGGCTGGACGGGCATCAACCCCAGCCAGGAGCTCTCGGGCCGCCTCGGCGTGCCCGTGTACGTAGACAACGATGCCAACCTCGGAGCCCTGGGGGAGCTTGTCTGGGGCAGCGGCAGGGGGGTCAAGGACCTCGCGTACATCAAGGTCGCGAGCGGTGTCGGCGCCGGTCTGGTGATCGACGGAACCATCTACCGCGGGCCCGGCGGCACGGCCGGCGAGATCGGGCACATCACGCTCGACGAATCGGGCCCTGTGTGCCGCTGCGGCAACCGCGGCTGCCTGGAGACCTTCGCCGCCGCACGGTACGTCCTGCCCCTTCTGCAGCCCAGCCACGGGCCCGAACTCACCATGGAGCGGGTGGTCCAGCTGGCCCGTGAGGGCGATCCGGGGTGCCGCAGGGTGATCGGGGACGTGGGGCGGCACATCGGGAGCGGTGTGGCCAACCTCTGCAACCTGCTCAATCCCAGCCGGGTGGTGCTCGGTGGATCACTCGCCGAGGCAGGCGAGTTGGTGCTCGGACCCATTCGCGACTCGGTCTCCCGGTACGCGATCCCCAGTGCGGCACGGCAGCTCTCGGTGCTGCCCGGAGCGCTCGGCGGCCGGGCCGAAGTGCTGGGGGCGCTGGCCCTCGTTCTCAGCGAGATGGGTGATTCAACCCTTTTGGAGAGCACGGCCCCTGTCGGGGCTCCTGCCTTCACTTAGATAACGAATGGCACCGTTGTCATCTCGTTAAGTATTTACTCCTTGACGCTGACGGCGCGGCCGAGTTGACTCCAACCCACCTCGGCCGCAACGTCGCGGCCTCGTCAGGGAGGTTCGAAATGAACACGCGTATGCGTCGTGCCGCCGTTGCCGTTGCCGCCACCACCATGGCCGTCTCGCTCGCTGCTTGCGGGAGTGCCAAGGAGTCCGGCGACAAGACGACCAACACGGAGTCGGGCAAGAAGGGTGACGCAATCAAGATCGGGCTGCTTCTGCCCGAGAACGTCACAGCCCGCTACGAGAAGTTCGACAAGCCGATCATCGAGAAGAAGGTCAGCGAGCTGACCAGTGGCAAGGGCGAGGTTGTCTACGCCAATGCCAAGCAGGACGCCACGCTGCAGGCGCAGCAGGTCGACACCATGATCACGAACAAGGTCGACGCGCTGATCGTCGACGCGGTCGACGCCAAGGCGATCGAGAACAGCGTGAAGAAGGCCAAGGACGCGGGCATCCCCGTCGTCGCCTTCGACCGCCTCGCCGAGGGCCCGATCGACGCCTACACCTCCTTCGACAACGAAGAGGTCGGCCGCGCGCAGGGCAAGGCCCTGCTGGAGGCCCTGGGCTCCGCGAGCAAGCCCACGATCGTGATGATGAACGGGTCGATCACCGACCCGAACGCCGCGCTCTTCAAGAAGGGCGCCAAGTCCGTCCTCGACGGCAAGGTGACGTACGGCAAGGAGTACGACACCAAGGAGTGGAAGCCGGAGAACGCCAACGCCAACATGGAGGGCGCGATCACGGCCCTCGGCAAGGACAAGATCGCCGGCGTCTACTCCGCCAACGACGGCATGGCGGGTGGCATCATCCAGGCCCTCAAGTCCGCCGGTCTCTCCAAGCTCCCGCCGGTCACCGGCCAGGACGCCGAACTCGCCGGTGTGCAGCGCATCGTCACCGGTGAGCAGTTCATGAGCGTCTACAAGCCGTACCCGCAGGAGGGTGTCGTCGCCGCGGAGATGGCCGTCGCGCTCGCCAAGGGCGAGAAGCTCGACACCATCGCCACGTCCAAGGTCGACAACGCCGGCACCAAGGGCATCGCCACCGTCCTCGTCCCGGTCGTCTCGCTGACCAAGGACAACATCAAGGACACCGTCCTCAAGGACGGCATCTACACGATCGACGAGATCTGCACGGCCAAGTACAAGGCCGCCTGCGACGCCGCCGGTCTGAAGTAGGCCCCACCGCGGGGCGCCTGCCACAGGCGCTCCGCGCGGCCTCCCCCGAAGCCTGTCCGGCGCCCCGCCCATCACATGTCCCGCTACCGGGCGGGGTGCCGGACGGAACACTTCCGCTGTTTTCATTCTTCTGCTCAACCACCGCGCCCCCTCGGGCGGCGCGGTACCCCCGCCGGGTCAGGCGGCGAAGGAGATGGTTCACGTGTCCGCTACGCCCGTGTTGGCGTTGCGAGGGGTCTCCAAGCGATTCGGTGCCGTCCAGGCGCTCACCGACGTAGAGCTTGAGGTCCACGCCGGTGAGGTGGTCGCCCTGGTGGGTGACAACGGAGCCGGAAAATCAACGCTGGTCAAGACGATCGCCGGGGTCCACCCGATCGATGACGGAGTCATCGAGTGGGACGGTCGGCAGGTTCAGATCAACAAGCCGCACGACGCCCAGAATCTCGGGATCGCGACCGTCTACCAGGACCTCGCGCTCTGCGACAACATCGACGTCGTCGGCAACCTCTACCTCGGCCGGGAGCTCCGCAAGTTCGGGATCCTCGACGAGGTCGAGATGGAGCGGCGCTCCCGCGAGCTCCTCAGCACGCTGTCGATCCGCATCCCCAGCGTCCGCATCCCGATCGCCTCGCTCTCCGGCGGTCAGCGACAGACCGTCGCCATCGCCCGCTCGATGCTGGGCGACCCCAAGCTCGTCATCCTGGACGAGCCCACCGCCGCCCTCGGCGTCGAGCAGACCGCACAGGTCCTCGACCTCGTCGAGCGGCTGCGCGAGCGCGGTCACGCGGTCATCCTCATCAGCCACAACATGGCCGATGTGAAGGCCGTCGCCGACAAGGTCGCCGTGCTCCGGCTGGGCCGGAACAACGGGGTCTTCGACGTGAAGACCACCTCGCAGGAAGAGATCATCTCCGCCATCACGGGTGCCACGGAGAACGCCGTGACCCGTCGTGCGGCGCGCAACGCGGAGGCCCAGAAGTGACCAGGCACACGACATCCACCCCAGTGGTCAACCCGGAGGCGGCCAAGGGCGCCGACACCGCGGTCGACCCCCGGCTCCTCGTGCGGGAGCAGGGCTTCGGCGGCTACCTCACCGAGTTCAAGCGCAAGATACGGGGTGGTGACCTCGGCTCGATCCCCGTGATCATCGGCCTGCTCATCATCTGCGTGGTCTTCCAGAGCCTGAACTCCGAGTTCCTCTCCGCGAAGAACATCAGCGACATCACCGTGACGATGGTGGCCACCGGCATGATGGCCGTCGGCATCATCTTCGTGCTGCTGCTCGGGGAGATCGACCTCTCGGTCGGCTCCGTCAGTGGTGTCTCGGGTGCCGTCGTCGCCGTGCTCAGCGTCACGCACGGTATGAACGAGTGGCTCGCCGTCCTCGTCGCGATCGTCAGCGGCGCGGTCATCGGCGCCGTCCACGGCTTCTTCTTCGCACGGATAGGCGCTCCCGCGTTCGCCGTCACCCTGGCCGGTCTGCTGTTCTGGCTGGGCTTCATGCTTCAGCTCCTCGGCGACACGGGCACGATCAACCTGGACAGCGACGGCGTCGTCGGCAAGCTGACCACGTACTACTTCGCGGACGTCGCCGCCGCCTACGGCCTCGCCGCCGTGGCGGTGATCGGCTACTTCCTCTCCGCGTTCCTGGACACCCGCCGTCGTGAGGCCGCGGGCGTCCCGTCGCGGCCGCTCGTCGACATCGTGGTCCGCACCGTCATCCTGGCGGCGTTCGCCTTCGGCGCGGCGTTCATGTTCAACCAGTACCGCGGTCTCCCGCTGGCCCTGGTCCTCTTCCTCGTCGTCCTGGTCGGTACGGACTTCGTCCTGCGCCGCACCGCCTACGGGCGGAAGATCTTCGCGCTCGGCGGCAGCGTCGAGGCGTCCCGCCGCGCCGGTATCAACGTCACCGCCATCCGCGTCTCGGTCTTCGCCATCGCCGGCACCTTCGCGGCGATCGGGGGCCTGTTCTGGGCCTCCAAGATCGCGGCGGCCAACCAGGGCTCCGGGGGCGGCGACCTCCTGATGAACGTCATCGCCGCGGCCGTCATCGGCGGCACCAGCCTCTTCGGAGGCCGGGGCCGCACCTGGAACGCGCTCCTCGGTGTCATGGTGATCGTCTCGATCCAGTACGGCCTCGCGCTGGAAGGCATCGCCACACCGATCAACTACATGATCACCGGCGCTGTTCTTCTCATCACGGTCGTCATCGACTCCATCACCCGCAAGACGCAGAAGACCGCAGGCCGCGCCTGACCGTCGTACCTGCACACCTGTGCCCGGCGTCCCCGTGACGCCGGGCACAGGCGCGTCCGTCGCGACGCGCCGCCGGGCGGACCAAAGCGCCGCCCGATGACGGATGCCGCCGACGGAACATTAGACTCATCGGATCGGCACGCTCGACCAGCTCAAACGCAAGGAGGCACGGGTGGACCTGCTGACCCGCATCGGGGGACCGCGCGACCTGGACCGGCTCAGCCTCGAGCAGCTGAACCAGCTCGCCGAGGAGATCCGTACCTTCCTCGTCGACGCGGTGTCCAAGACCGGAGGCCACCTCGGCCCGAACCTGGGTGTGGTCGAGCTGACCATCGCCCTGCACCGGGTGTTCGAGTCCCCGCAGGACAAGGTCCTCTTCGACACCGGCCACCAGAGCTACGTGCACAAGCTGCTCACCGGCCGGCAGGACTTCTCGAAACTCAAGAGCAAGGGCGGCCTCTCCGGATACCCGTCCCGCGCCGAGTCCGAGCACGACGTCATCGAGAACTCGCACGCCTCGACCGTCCTCGGCTGGGCCGACGGCCTCGCCAAGGCCAACGAGGTCCTGAAGAAGAACGACCACGTCGTCGCGGTCATCGGTGACGGCGCGCTCACCGGCGGTATGGCCTGGGAGGCGCTGAACAACATCGCCGCCGCCAAGGACCGCCCCCTCGTCATCGTCGTCAACGACAACGAGCGCTCCTACGCGCCGACCATCGGCGGCCTCGCGAACCATCTCGCCACCCTGCGCACGACCGACGGGTACGAGCGGTTCCTGGCCCGCGGCAAGGACCTCCTGGAGCGCACGCCGGTCGTCGGCAGGCCGCTGTACGAGACCCTGCACGGCGCCAAGAAGGGCCTCAAGGACTTCATCGCCCCGCAGGGCATGTTCGAGGACCTCGGCCTGAAGTACGTCGGCCCGATCGACGGCCACGACATCGAGGCCCTGGAGTCCGCGCTGACGCGTGCCAAGCGCTTCGGCGGCCCGGTCATCGTCCACTGCCTCACGGAGAAGGGCCGCGGCTACACCCCGGCCCTCCAGGACGAGGCCGACCGCTTCCACGCCGTCGGCAAGATCCACCCCGACACCGGCCTGCCCATCTCCACCTCCGGCCTCGACTGGACCTCGGTCTTCGGCGAGGAAATGGTCAAGCTCGGCCACGAGCGCGAGGACATCGTCGCGATCACCGCGGCCATGCTCCAGCCCGTGGGCCTCGGCAGGTTCGAGGAGGCCTTCCCGGACCGGATCTACGACGTCGGAATCGCCGAGCAGCACGGTGCAGTCTCCGCCGCCGGCCTCGCCACCGGTGGACTCCACCCCGTCTTCGCGGTCTACGCGACCTTCCTCAACCGCGCCTTCGACCAGGTCCTGATGGACGTCGCCCTGCACAAGTGCGGTGTGACCTTCGTCCTGGACCGCGCCGGAGTCACCGGTACGGACGGCGCCTCGCACAACGGCATGTGGGACATGTCGATCCTGCAGTGCGTGCCGACCCTCCGGATCGCCGCCCCGCGCGACGCCGACCAGGTCCGCGCCCAGCTGCGCGAGGCCGTCGACGTCGACGACGCGCCGACCGTCGTCCGCTTCTCCAAGGGTGCGGTCGGCCCGGCGGTCAAGGCCGTCGGCACGGTCGGCGGCATGGACGTGCTGCGTCACGCGGGCACGGACGCTCCGGACGTCCTCCTGGTCTCCGTCGGCGCGCTCGCCCCGATGTGCCTGGAGATCGCCGCGCTGCTGGACGCCCAGGGCATCTCCACGACGGTGGTCGACCCGCGCTGGGTCAAGCCCGTGGACGAGGCGCTCGCCCCGCTCGCCGCACAGCACCGCGTCGTCGTCACCGTCGAGGACAACAGCAGGGCGGGCGGCGTCGGCTCCGCCATCGCCCAGAACCTGCGGGACGCCGGGGTGGACGTACCCCTGCGCGACTTCGGAATCCCGCCGGTCTTCCTCGACCATGCCTCCCGCAAGGAGGTCATGGCGGAGATCGGCCTGACCGCACCGGACATCGCCCGTCAGGTCACCGGACTGGTCGCCAAGCTGGACGGCCGGTACGAGAGCCGGGCCGTGGAGCCCGTGCGCGACTGACCCGCGCCGGCCGGCACCGCGACCGCGCCCCCTCGCTCCGTACGGAGCGAGGGGGCGCGGTCATGTGGCCACCGGGAGGTGAGGGAGCGTCCCGTGGGCGCTTTCACCCTGCGGGCGCGCGCGGGTGCCGTGTGGGCCCGCGGTACTCCGTTCGGCCGAGAGAACTTCCCTCTCCCGTGCCCCATCGGGTGAATCGCCCCCTTCAGCCTCCCCTCAGCCGCGCGTCGTCTCGATCATGACCGTGATTCGGGTAGCGCGAGGACGCGGCGACGGACGATCACGGAGGCAGACCGGTGAACACACTGTTTCGGACGAAGACGGTCGAACAGTCGATCAGGGACACGGAGGAACCGGACCACGCGCTCAAGAAGTCCCTCTCCGCGCTGGACCTCACGGTCTTCGGAGTGGGTGTCATCATCGGCACCGGGATCTTCGTCCTCACGGGCAAGGTCGCCAAGGAGACGGCGGGCCCCGCGACCGCTCTCGCCTTCGTGGCCGCCGGTATCGTCTGCGCCCTGGCCGCACTCTGCTACGCCGAGTTCGCCTCCACCGTTCCCGTGGCGGGATCCGCGTACACCTTCGCGTACGCCTCCCTCGGCGAACTCGTCGCCTGGATCATCGGCTGGGACCTGGTACTCGAATTCGCCCTGGGCACGGCGGTGGTGGCGGTCGGCTGGTCCGGCTACGTCCGCTCGCTCATGGACAACGTCAACTGGACGATGCCCGAGGCGCTCTCCGGTCCCGACGCCACGGACGGATTCGGCTTCGACATCCTGGCCTTCGCCCTCGTCCTGATCCTGACGGTCATCCTGGTGCTCGGGATGAAGCTCTCCGCCCGGGTGACGACGGTCGTGGTCGCCATCAAGCTGGCCGTGGTCGGCATCGTGATCGTGGCGGGCCTGTTCTTCATCAAGTCGGCCAACTACTCGCCGTTCATCCCCGACGCGCAGCCGCAGGAATCCGGTTCGGGCCTGGACGCCCCGCTGATCCAGCTGATGTTCGGCTACGAACCGACGAACTTCGGCATCATGGGCATCTTCACCGCCGCCTCCGTCGTCTTCTTCGCCTTCATCGGCTTCGACGTCGTGGCCACCGCGGCCGAGGAGACCAAGGTCCCCCAGCGGGACATGCCGCGCGGCATCCTGGCCTCGCTCCTCATCTGCACGCTTCTGTACGTCGCCGTGTCGCTCGTGGTCACCGGCATGCAGCACTACTCCGAACTCTCCGTCAGCGCCCCGCTCGCGGACGCCTTCAAGGCCGTCGGCCACCCCTTCTACGCGGGCGTCATCAGCTTCGGCGCCGCGGTCGGACTCACCACGGTCTGCATGATCCTGCTCCTCGGCCAGACCCGGGTGTTCTTCGCGATGAGCCGCGACGGGCTGCTCCCGCGGTTCTTCTCGGTGACGCACCCGCGATTCGGCACCCCGTACCGCCCGACCATCCTGCTCGGCGTGATCATCGCGATCGTGGCGGGATTCACGAGCATCAACGAGCTCGCGACCCTGGTGAACATCGGCACGCTGTTCGCCTTCGTGGTCGTCGCCCTCGGCGTGATCGTCCTGCGCCGCACCCGCCCCGACCTGCACCGCGCCTTCCGCACCCCCTGGGTGCCTGTGCTCCCGATCGTCTCCGTCGCCGCCTCGGTGTGGCTGATGCTCAACCTTCCGGCCGAGACGTGGCTCCGGTTCGCGATCTGGATGGTGATCGGAGTGGCCGTCTACTTCCTGTACGGGCGCCGGCACAGCCGTATGCAGAAGGACAACATCTCCTGACCCTGTCCGCCCCCACAGGACGCGGCAGCGGCCGCAGTCGTACGCGGACCCGTACACGGGTCCCTCACGACTGCGGCCGCCGCTGTTCCGGAACCGGCCGGACCGGACCACGGCCGGACCCAGCCATCGAGGACGAGGCGGGATCAGCCGCCGGTCGCCGGGGACTTCTTGGCGGACTCGGGGATCGTGCCGTCCTGGCGGATCGCCTTCCAGAGTTCGCCGGCCTGCGGCTCCGAGGCCACCACGCGGTTCGGGTCCTGCTTGTCGTAGGCCACCGGCAGCATGATGGTCTCCATGGAACCGGGGTCGACACCGTTCATCGACTGGGCGAACTCGCTGAGCGAGGTCAGGGAGGCGAGCTCCTCGTCCGTCGTGAGCGACTTGGTGGCCGAGTTGGCGATCCTGTACGCGGTCGTCGGACTGCCGAGCAGGTCCTGAGACTTGATCTCGGTCAGCAGCGCGAGCAGGAACTGCTGCTGGAGCCCGATCCGTCCCAGGTCGCTGCCGTCACCGATGCCGTACCGGGTCCGGACGTAGGCGAGGGATTCGGTGCCGTTGAGCTTGTGCGAACCGGCGGCCAGGTCGAGACCGGAGGCCTTGTCCCGGATCGGTTCCTCGACCTCGACGGTGACGCCGCCGATCGCGTCGACCAGATCCTTGAACCCGGCGAAGTTGATCTCCAGGTAGTGGTCGATCCGGACCCCGGACATCTTCTCCACGGTCTTGACCACACAGGCCGGACCGACCTGGGAATACACGGAGTTGAACATCACGCGCTCGGCGGACGGCATCTTCGAACCGTCGGCCTTGCTGCACTCCGGACGGGTCACCAGCGTGTCGCGCGGGATGGACACGGCGACGGCCTCGGTCCGGCCCTCGGGTATGTGCACGACCATCGCGGTGTCGGACCGGGCGCCGCCGACGCTGCCGCCCCCGCCCAGCTCCTTGTTCTCCGCCCCGGCCCTCGAGTCCGATCCCAGCACCAGCAGGTTCTGCCCGGTGGTGGGGAGCTTCTCGGGGCGGTCCTTCTCGTCGAGCGCCTTGTTGATCTCGACGCCCTTGATGTTGCCGTCGAGACTGCTGTACATCCAGTAGACCGTGCCGCCTCCGGCGAGCAGCAGGACGAGCAGGACGCCAAGAGTGATCTTGAGGCCGCGGTGGCGCTTGCGTTCCTTCTTGCGGCCTCGGCCTCCCGTTGGTGAAGCCGAGGAACCGTTGCGAGGGCCGGGTGTGCTCTGGTCGTGGCTCATCGTGCTCGAGTCCTCAAATCTCGTTGCCCGTTGCGGGCAGGGGAGTACGGGGGACCCGGGTGGGGGGCTTTGCCGGTCCGTAAGAAAGTTCGACTGACCAAGCACTATAGAACAGACGGGCGTTGGAACGTATGAACCAAGTGAACATGGGGCGGATGCGGCGGGTGAGGTGTCGAACGACTTCGCCCCACCGGCCTGGTCGATGTCGGAGAGTGTGCCGGGGCGAGGCCTCGCACCCCACTCCGCACGCACGGACGGGCCGCACAGGAAAAGATCCCTGTGCGGCCCGTCCGTCCGAGAAACGCGCGGTTACGCCGGAACGCTCGCCACGCCCTGCGCCAGGAACTTCTTGCCCGTGACCCGCTCGGAGACGCCCTCGCGGTCCAGGTACGGCGTGATACCGCCCAGGTGGAAGGGCCAGCCCGCGCCGGTGATCAGGCAGAGGTCGATGTCCTGGGCCTCGGCGACGACGCCCTCGTCCAGCATCAGACCGATCTCCTGCGCCACCGCGTCCAGGACGCGGTCGCGGACCTGCTCCTCGGACAGGACGGTGTCGCCCTGCTTGAGGAGGGCGGCGACCTCCGGGTCCAGCTCCGGCTTGCCGGAGTCGTAGACGTAGAAGCCGCGCTTGCCGGCCTTGACCACCGCGGCCAGGTTCTCGGAGACGGTGAAGCGCTCCGGGAAGGCGCGGTTCAGGGTCTCGGAGACGTGCAGACCGATCGCCGGGCCGACCAGCTCCAGCAGCACCAGCGGGGACATCGGCAGACCGAGGGGCTCGATGGCCTTCTCCGCGGTCTCGACCGAGGTGCCCTCGTCGATGATGTTCTGGATCTCGCCCATGAAACGGGTGAGGATGCGGTTGACGACGAACGCCGGGGCGTCCTTCACCAGGACCGCGGTCTTCTTCAGCTTGCGGGCGACGCCGAACGCCGTCGCCAGCGAGGCGTCGTCGGTCTGCTCGCCGCGGACGATTTCCAGCAGCGGGAGGATCGCGACCGGGTTGAAGAAGTGGAAGCCGACGACCCGCTCCGGGTTCTTCAGCTTCGACGCCATCTCGGTGACCGACAGCGAGGAGGTGTTGGTGGCGAGGATCGCGTGCGCCGGGGCGACCGCCTCGACCTCCGCGAACACCTGCTGCTTGACGCCGATCTCCTCGAAGACGGCCTCGATGATGAAGTCGGCGTCGGAGAAGCCCTCGGCCTTGTCCAGCACACCGGAGACCAGGCCCTTGTAACGGTTGGCCTTGTCCTGGTTGATACGGCGCTTGCCGAGCAGCTTGTCGATCTCGGCGTGGACGTAGCCCACACCCTTGTCGACGCGTGCCTGGTCGATGTCCGTGAGGACGACCGGCACCTCGAGGCGGCGAAGGAAGAGCAGGGCGAGCTGCGAGGCCATCAGGCCCGCGCCCACCACGCCGACCTTGGTGACCGGACGGGCCAGGGCCTTGTCCGGGGCGCCGGCCGGGCGCTTGGCGCGCTTCTGGACCAGGTTGAAGGAGTAGATCCCGGAGCGCAGCTCGCCGCCCATGATCAGGTCCGCGAGGGCCTGGTCCTCGGCGTCGAAGCCGGCGCTCAGGTCGCCGTCCTTGGCCGCGGCGATGATCTCCAGCGCGCGGTACGCGGCCGGGGCCGCACCGTGCACCTTGGAGTCGGCGATGGCCCTGCCGCGGGCGACGGCCTGGTCCCAGGCCTCCCCGCGGTCGATCTCCGGGCGCTCCACCGTCAGCGAGCCGTTCAGCACGGACGCGGTCCAGATCAGCGACTGCTCCAGGAAGTCCGCGCCCTCGAAGAGTGCGTCGGCGATCCCGAGCTCGAAGACCTGCTTGCCCTTGAGCTGGCGGTTCTGGTTCAGCGAGTTCTCGATGATCACCGAGACCGCGCGGTCGGCGCCGATCAGGTTGGGAAGCAGCGCGCAGCCGCCCCAGCCGGGGACCAGGCCGAGGAAGACCTCGGGCAGCGAGAACGCGGGCAGGGCCTTGGAGACGGTGCGGTACGAGCAGTGCAGACCGACCTCGACACCGCCGCCCATGGCCGCGCCGTTGTAGTACGCGAACGTGGGCACCGCGAGGCCGGACAGCCGGCGGAAGACGTCGTGGCCGCCCTTGCCGATGGCCAGAGCGTCCTTGTGCTCCTTGAGCAGCTCGACACCCTTGAGGTCGGCGCCGACCGCGAAGATGAACGGCTTGCCGGTGATGCCGATACCGGTGATCGTGCCCTCGGCGGCCTCCTTCTCGACCTGGTCGATGGCGGCGTTCAGGTTCGCCAGCGACTGCGGTCCGAAGGTGGTCGGCTTGGTGTGGTCCAGGCCGTTGTCCAGCGTGATGAGGGCGAAGTTGCCCGCACCGGCCGGAAGTTCCAGGTGGCGTACGTGCGCCTGGGTGACGACCTCGCCGGGGAACAGCTCGGCCGCACCCTTCAGAAGCTCAGTGGTGGAGCTCACTTGTTGCCTCCGTTGAAGTTCGGGTTCTCCCAGACGACCGTCGCGCCCATGCCGAAGCCGACGCACATGGTCGTCAGGCCGTAGCGGACCTCCGGCTGCTCCTCGAACTGGCGGGCCAGCTGAGTCATCAGGCGGACGCCGGAGGAGGCCAGCGGGTGGCCGTAGGCGATCGCGCCGCCGTACTGGTTGACGCGCGCGTCGTCGTCGGCGATGCCGTAGTGCTCAAGGAAGGCGAGCACCTGCACGGCGAAGGCCTCGTTGATCTCGAAGAGACCGATGTCGGAGATGGAGAGGCCCGCCTTGGACAGGGCCTTCTCGGTCGCCGGGATCGGGCCGTAGCCCATGACCTCCGGCTCGACGCCCGCGAAGGCGTACGACACGAGGCGCATCTTGACCGGGAGGCCCAGCTCGCGGGCGACGTCCTCGGCCGCGAGCAGCGAGGCGGTGGCGCCGTCGTTGAGACCCGCGGCGTTACCGGCCGTCACGCGGCCGTGGGCGCGGAACGGGGTCTTCAGACCGGCCAGGGACTCCATCGTGGTGCCCGGACGCATCGGCTCGTCGGCGGTGACCAGGCCCCAGCCCGTCTCGCCCGCCTCGGCGTTGGTGCGGCGCACGGAGACCGGCACCAGGTCCTGCTGGATCTTGCCGTTGGCGTACGCCTTCGCGGCCTTCTCCTGCGAACGCACCGCGTACTCGTCGGCGCGCTGCTTGGTGATCGTGGGGTACCTGTCGTGCAGGTTCTCCGCGGTCATGCCCATGAACAGGGCGGACTCGTCGACCAGCTTCTCCGACACGAAGCGCGGGTTCGGGTCCACGCCCTCGCCCATCGGGTGGCGGCCCATGTGCTCGACACCACCGGCGACGACGACGTCGTACGCGCCGAACGCGATGGAACCGGCCGTCGCGGTGACGGCGGTCAGGGCGCCCGCACACATGCGGTCGATCGAGTAACCGGGGACCGACTGCGGCAGACCGGCCAGGATTCCGGCGGTGCGGCCGAGGGTGAGGCCCTGGTCGCCGATCTGCGTGGTCGCGGCGATGGCGACCTCGTCGATCTTGGCGGGGTCCAGGTCCGGGTTGCGGCGCAGCAGCTCCCGGATGGCCTTCACGACGAGATCGTCGGCGCGGGTCTCGTGGTAGATGCCCTTCGGGCCCGCTTTGCCGAACGGGGTGCGGACGCCGTCGACGAAGACGACGTCCCGGATGGTACGAGGCACGGTGGCTCTCCTCCAGGGTGCGGGATGGCACTGCTGCGGGGCGCGCCAGGAGCGCGCCACCACCCTCATGCTACTTGCGGGTAACCAGACTGCCCAGTCCCCACGGCCGGAGCGGCGAAGGTCACACGCGGGAAGTGGGCGGACCGCCTACGGCGGACGGGTGCGTGGGGCGCTGTACGACCGCGATCCGGGCCGCGAACGTGGCGTGAATTCGCTCCTCGTCACGTGCGATCCCGCCGCCTGCGCGGGGTGCACGGTCACCGGGACGCCCGTGGTCCCAGTAGTCCCCGAAGCCGGCGTGATCAAACAGAACACCCCCGGCCCGGAGGCCAGGGGTGTCCAGGAGTGCAAGGGGTGAGCGGTCAGGCGCTCGCGCCGGTGCCCAGGGCACGCAGGAGCAGCGGGCCGACCTGCTCGATCTGCCAGTGCCTCGCGCCGTGCCCGGAGAGGGCGCTCTCGACCGTGTCCGGGGTCAGGTTCCTGGGCGGCTCCCAGCAGACCCTGCGCACGGTGTCCGGGGTGATCAGGTTCTCCTGAGGCATGTGCAGCCGCTCGGCGAGCTCCGACACGGCGGTGCGGGCCGCGGACAGCCGGGCCGCGGCGGCCGGGTCCTTGTCCGCCCAGGAACGGGGCGGCGGCGGTCCTGCGGGCTGCTGGCCGGGCTGCGGGAGCTCGGAGTCGGGCAGTTCCTTGGCCCGGTCCACGGCCGCCTGCCACTGCTCCAGCTGACGGCGGCCCATGCGGTGGCCGAAGCCGGGCAGCGCGGTCAGGGCCTGCACGTTGACCGGCATGGCGAGGGCCGCCTCGACGATCGCGGCGTCACCGAGCACTTTGCCGGGGGAGATGTCACGGCGCTGAGCGACCTCGTCGCGGGCCGTCCACAGCTCCCTTACGACCGCGATCTGACGGCGTCGGCGCACCTTGTGCATGCCTGAGGTGCGGCGCCACGGGTCCTTGCGCGGGGGTGCGGGCGGCGCCGAGGCGATCGCGTCGAACTCCTCCCGCGCCCACTCCAGCTTGCCCTGCCGGTCCAGCTCCTCCTCCAGGGCGTCACGCAGGTCGACCAGCAGTTCGACATCGAGCGCGGCGTAGCGCAGCCACGGGTCGGGCAGCGGGCGGGTGGACCAGTCGACCGCGGAGTGGCCCTTCTCCAGGGCGTAACCGAGCACGTTCTCGACTATGGCGCCGAGGCCGACCCGCGGGAATCCCGCCAGGCGTCCGGCGAGCTCGGTGTCGAAGAGCGAGGTGGGGACCATGCCTATGTCGCGCAGACAGGGCAGGTCCTGGGTGGCGGCGTGCAGGATCCACTCGGTGCCGGTGAGGGCCTCGCCGAGGCCCGACAGGTCCGGGCAGCCCACCGGGTCGATCAGCGCGCTTCCCGCACCCTCGCGGCGCAGCTGTACGAGGTAGGCGCGCTGCCCGTAGCGATAGCCGGACGCACGCTCGGCGTCGACGGCGACGGGGCCGGTGCCCGCGGCGAAGGCCGCGATGACCTCGGCCAGCGCGTCGTCGGTCGCCACCACCGGGGGAATGCCCTCGCGCGGTTCGAGCAAGGGGATCGGCGCCGGGGCGACGTCGTCCGGGGGGGCGCCCCCGGTGGTTCGCAGTGAGGTGTCTGCTGCGGTCTCTTGGGCGTCGGTCACATGCCAAGGGTATCTGTGTATGTACAGCGCCCGCCGACGGAACCTTCCGTCGACGGGCGATGATGCACGTAAACCGGCCTGGTACGCATCTGTGCGCACCGCGGGACCGGGGTCAGTGGATGATGCCCGTCCGCAGGGCGACGGCGACCATTCCCGCTCGGTCTCCGGTGCCGAGCTTGCGGGCGATGCGGGCGAGGTGGCTCTTGACGGTGAGGGCGGAGAGACCCATCGAGACGCCGATGGCCTTGTTGGACTGGCCTTCGGCGACCAGGCGGAGTACCTCCACCTCACGGCCGGACAGTTCGCGGTAGCCGCCCGGGTGGCTCGGGGAACCGGGGGGCCGACGGTGCATACGGGCGGCGTTGGCGCCGATCGGGGCGACGCCGGGGCGGGTGGGGTGACCGATGTTGGTGCGGGTACCGGTGACGACGTAGCCCTTCACGCCGCCCGCGAGGGCGTTGCGAACGGCGCCGATGTCATCGGCGGCGGAGAGGGCGAGGCCGTTCGGCCAGCCGGCGGCTCGGGTCTCGGACAGCAGGGTCAGCCCGGAACCGTCGGGCAGGTGGACGTCGGCAACGCAGATGTCGCGGGGGTTGCTGACGCGGGGGCGGGCCTCCGCGATGGACGACGCCTCGATGACGTCACGTACTCCGAGTGCCCACAGATGGCGGGTGACGGTGGAACGGACGCGCGGGTCGGCCACGACGACCATGGCCGTCGGCTTGTTCGGGCGGTAGGCGACCAGGCTTGCGGGCTGCTCGAGGAGAACGGACACCAGGCCTCCTGGGGAGTGGCGGGACGGGCCGGCTCGGGGATGAAGCCGGGGCGAACCGTGCTTGAAGGGTCATTGACCTCTTCGGCAGCAGACCCGTCCTCCTTTAGAGGAAGATCACGATTTGATGAGTAACAATTCGGGCAAATAGGACGCGCGATCGATTGTACGAAAAGAGAGCCGGTCTCTGAGCGACCGGCTCTCCCTGGGGTGACGCGGTGTTACGACACCTGTGGACCGCGCCGCTGGGGCAGGGTCACCACCGCCGCGTCGGACGTTCCCGACGGCGGCAGGCCGGCGATCTGGCAGAGCAGATCACCCCACGCGACCAGGTGGCCGGCCACGTCCGGCACCCCGCCGCGCCCCTCGCGCGGCGTCCAGGAAGCCCGGATCTCGATCTGGGTCGCCGGACGGCGCTCGGCCAGCGCGCCGAAGTAGTGCGATCCGGCGCGGGTCACCGTGCCGCCCGCTTCGCCGTACGACAGGCCGCGCGCGTCCAGCGCACCCGTCAGCCAGGACCAGCACACCTCGGGAAGCAGCGGATCGGCCGCCATCTCAGGTTCCAGTTCCGCCCGTACGAGCGTCACCAGACGGAAGGTGCCCTGCCAGGCGTCGTGCCCGGACGGATCGTGCAGCAGCACGAGGCGGCCGTCGGCCAGATCGTCCTCTCCGTCGACGACCGCGGCCTCCAGTGCGTACGCGTGCGGGGCGAGCCGCTGGGGCGGTCGTGTCGGCTCGACCTCCAGTTCGGGTCGCAGACGCGTGGAGCGGAGCGCATCGACAGCCGCCCGGAACGCGGGTGGGACGGAATCACCCTCCGCACTCTTCTTGGTGTCAGCGCCATCGGAATGATCGGAGAATTGTCCCTGAGCCGGAGCCATGCGGGGAAGAGTAGGCGGAACCGGAGCCTCGCGCAGGGAGGGACACCCGGCCGGGGCGGCTCCGTACCGCTTCATGCGAAGATTCTGGTGTGAGTGCCAACGAAGGCCCCTCGGGCCCGCAGACGACATCCGCCACCCATGAGTCGGCGTTCCTCAAGGCGTGCCGACGCGAGCCCGTACCGCACACGCCGGTCTGGTTCATGCGCCAGGCGGGGCGTTCGCTGCCCGAGTACCTGAAGGTCCGTGAGGGCATCGCGATGCTCGACTCCTGCATGATGCCGGAGCTGGTCACGGAGATCACGCTCCAGCCCGTGCGCCGTCACAAGGTCGACGCCGCCATCTACTTCAGCGACATCGTCGTCCCGCTCAAGGCCATCGGCATCGATCTCGACATCAAGCCCGGCATCGGCCCGGTGATCGCCGAGCCCATCCGGACCCGCGCCGATCTTGCCCGGCTGCGCGACCTCACGCCCGAGGACGTCTCGTACGTCACCGAGGCGATCGGCATGCTCACGGCCGAACTGGGTGCCACGCCGCTCATCGGTTTCGCCGGTGCGCCGTTCACTCTCGCGAGTTACCTCGTCGAGGGCGGTCCGTCGCGGAACCACGAGCGCACCAAGGCCATGATGTACGGCGACCCGGAGCTCTGGGCCGATCTGCTCGACCGGCTCGCGGAGATCACCGGTGCGTTCCTGAAGGTCCAGATCGAGGCGGGCGCCTCGGCGGTCCAGCTCTTCGACTCCTGGGTCGGGGCGCTCGCACCCGCCGACTACCGCCGCTCCGTCATGCCGGCCTCCGCGAAGGTGTTCGACGCCGTCGCCGGATACGGCGTCCCCCGCATCCACTTCGGCGTCGGCACCGGCGAACTGCTCGGACTGATGGGTGAGGCGGGCGCGGACGTCGTGGGCGTCGACTGGCGCGTGCCGATGGACGAGGGCGCGCGGCGGGTCGGCCCCGGCAAGGCACTGCAGGGCAACCTCGACCCGGCGGTGCTGTTCGCGCCGACGGCGACGGTGGAGGCGAAGACCCGCGAGGTGCTCGACGCCGCCGCCGGTCTCGACGGCCATGTCTTCAACCTGGGCCACGGAGTCATGCCGACGACCGACCCGGACGCGCTGACGCGGCTCGTGGCGTACGTGCACGAGCAGACGGCACGCTGACTCAGACGCGGTGCTGCTCCGGGTCCCAGACCCGGGCGCAGGACCGGCACTCCAGCATTCCGTTGAGCCGGTCCTCGGAGACGACCGTCCTCACCCGGAAGCCGCTGCCGCAGCTCGGGCAGTTGCGGCCCGAGCGGTTGACCCAGCGGGCCGGGAGGCGCGGGCGGCTGCTGCTCAGGAGGACGCCGAGGCCCACGCAGGCGGCAGCGCCCAACAGCAGGATGGACAGGCCGAGTACGGACATCAGGGGGCTCCTCGCGTTCGAACTGAAGGCATCCTACGAGGGGACGCGGCCGGGGCCGTCCGCGGTTCAGGCCGTTCCCGCCTTCCGCACCGCGGTCACCGCCTTGCGGGCAGCCACCAGCACCGGGTCCCAGACCGGTGAGAACGGCGGGGCGTAGCCGAGGTCGAGCGCCGTCATGGCCTCCACCGTCATACCGGCGGTCAGCGCCACCGCCGCGACGTCCACGCGCTTGGCCGCCCCGTCGCGGCCGACGATCTGCACCCCCAGGAGCCGGCCGGTGCGGTACTCCGCGAGCATCTTCACCGTCATCGGCTGCGCTCCCGGGTAGTAGCCCGCCCGGCCCGTCGACTCGATCGTCGCGGTGACGTAGCGCAGCCCGACCGCGCGCGCGTCCTTCTCGCGCAGCCCGGTCCGGGCGATCTCCAGGTCGCAGACCTTGCTCACCGCCGTACCGACGACGCCGGGGAACGTGCCGTAGCCGCCGCCCACGTTGGAACCGATGATCTGGCCGTGCTTGTTGGCGTGGGTGCCCAGGGCGATGTGCCGGGTGCGGCCGGCCACCAGGTCGAGCACCTCGACGCAGTCGCCGCCGGCCCAGATGTTGTCGTGGCCGACGACCCGCATGGACAGATCCGTCAGCAGCCCTCCGTGCGGACCGACCGGCAGACCGGCGGCGCGGGCCAGCGCGGTCTCCGGCTCGACGCCGATGCCGAGCACCACCACGTCCGCGGGGTAGGTGCCGTCCTCCGTCGCGACCGCCGTGACACGGCCGTCCTCGCCGGTGAGGATCCGGGTGACGGCCGCGCCGTTGACGGTGGTGATGCCCAGGCCGTCCATCGCGTCGTGGACGAGGCGGCCCATGTCCGGGTCGAGCGTGGCCATGGGCTGTGCGCCACGGTTGAGCACCGTCACCTCGAAGCCGCGCTTCAGCATCGCCTCGGCCATCTCGACGCCGATGTACCCCGCGCCGACCACGACGGCCCGGCGCCCCGGGGCCCGGTCCAGCGAGTCCAGGAGAGCCTGTCCGTCGTCGAGCGTCTGCACCCCGTGCACTCCGGGAGCGTCCATGCCCGGGAGCCCGGGCCGCACGGGCCGCGCTCCGGTCGCGATCACCAGCTTGTCGAAGCCGGTCCAGTACGTCTCGCCGCTCTCGCGGTCCAGGGCACGCACACGTCGGCCGGCGACGTCGATCTCCGTCACCTCGGTGCGGGTGCGCAGATCGATCGAGCGGGCCCGGTGCTCCTCGGGCGTACGGGCGATGAGGTCGTCGCGCTTGTCGACGTCGCCGCCGACCCAGTACGGGATGCCGCAGGCGGAGTAGGAGGTGAAGTGGCCGCGCTCGAAGGCGACGATGCCCAGTTCGTCCGGCCCCTTGAGCCTGCGGGCCTGGGGCCCGGCCGGGGTGGCCCCCCCCTGGCCCCCCCGAGACCCCAATGGCGAGCCCGCCCACGCCGGGGCCCCCCCGCGGGGGGGGGGGGGGCCCCCCCACCGGGGGCGA
>NZ_JBHYTT010000021.1:0-120134 GCF_042749285.1 Streptomyces sp. NPDC059499 | reverse complement strand
GGTCCGGGCCCGCCGCTCGACGCCCGCGACGCCCTCTTCCCCCCCCCCATTGCGCCTGCGGGCCGGCCACGGGCCGAACATCCCCGCCGCGTCGCCCCCGATGACCACAAGTCGCTCCGCTGCCATGCCGGGTCCCTTCGCCGTGGTGTCAGGGAGCCCACGCTACGGCGCTCACGGGGCCGGTGGGACCTCCGGACCGGCACCGGCCGAGGGCGAGGCCGCGGGCGCCTGTGCGGGCGCCTGAGCCGGCGTACGGCGGCGCGGCAGGCGGCCGCGCAGAAGCCGCCACAGGACCAGCAGGACCGCCGCGGCGGCGAGGAACGGCGCGGTGGCGCCTATGGCGACCGCGATCCACCGCAGCATCGTCACGAACGCGTCCCAGCCGCCGCGCAGCGCGTCCAGGAAGCCCGTGTCCTCGTCCTCGGGATCCTTGTCGCTCCCGTACGGCTCGCTGAGTTCGAGCGTGATCGTCGCCAGTGAGGTGCGGTCCTTCAGGGAGGCCTGCTGGGCGAGCAGCGACTCCAGGGCGGCCTGACGGTTGCTCAGTTCACCCTCCAGGGTCACCACGTCGGTGAGCTTGGTGGCCTGGTCCATCAGCGCGCGGACCCGGTTGACGCTCGCCCGCTGGGTGGCGATACGGCTCTCGACGTCGACGACCTGTCCCGTGACGTCCTTCGCGTTCGACGTCCGGGACAGCAGCTTCCCGGACCCCGCGAGCTTGCGCAGGACCGCGTCGTACTCGGCCTGCGGGACACGCAGTACGAGATGGGACACGTCGTGCGTGTCGTCGAGCCGTTCCGTGGTCTCGTCCGCGACGAGCCCCCCTGCGCCCTCCGCGACGCTGCGGGCGGCGGCGACCGCCTTCGGCACGCTCTTCACCTCGACGTCGAGCGTCGCCGTGCGGATGACGTGCACGGCGACCGCGCTGCCCGGCTTCGGCGCCGACGAAGCCCGGTCCGCGGACTTCCCGCCGTCCGTGTCCGCCTGGGCGGCGCCCTCCGCGCCCGGCGCCCCCTGCTTCTGGTCGGCCGCCACGCCATTGCTCTGCGAGTCGGCACCGTCACCGGCGCCGCACGCACCGGTGCCGAGCAGCACCACGAGCAGTCCGGCTGCCAGAGCGGCGCGTGAGCGGCGTCGGAGGACATGGGCGGGTGGATGACTGTCCGTGTGGCGTTCGATATGCATAACGCGTCCCCCCAGGGCCGTTGTTGATGGTGCCGGTTCGACGTACGAGGGGCC
The DNA here is from genome assembly GCF_042749285.1 of Streptomyces sp. NPDC059499. Classification (NCBI taxonomy): domain Bacteria; kingdom Bacillati; phylum Actinomycetota; class Actinomycetes; order Kitasatosporales; family Streptomycetaceae; genus Streptomyces; species Streptomyces sp. NPDC059499. The sequence continues at coordinate 118,895 of NZ_JBHYTT010000021.1, read as the reverse complement.
TGTGAGGGTTGCCTCTCAGCGGTTTCGAAGCGGTCACGGTCGGGACTCGGTCCGGGTTTGAGAGAGTGGACCCATGCAGGGTTCTCTTCAGCGCGACAACACGCGTACGGGTCATGTCGTCGTCATCGGCGGCGGCATCGCCGGACTGGCCGCCGCCCACCGGCTGCTCTCCACCGGTCTGCGGGTCACGCTCCTGGAGGCGACGGAGCGGCTCGGCGGCAAGCTGATGACCGGCGAGGTCGCCGGTACCCGGGTGGACCTCGGTGCCGAGTCGATGCTCGCGCGGCGCCCGGAGGCGGTCGAGCTCGCCACGGCCGTCGGCCTCGGCGACCGGCTGCAGCCGCCCGCCACCGCCACCGCGTCCCTCTGGACGCGTGACGCCCTGCGCCCCATGCCCAAGGGGCACGTCATGGGCGTGCCCGGAGACCCGGCCGCCCTCGGCGGCGTGCTCTCGCCGGAGGGGCTGGCCAGGATCGCCCAGGAGCGCGACCTCACGCCGACCACCGTCGGCGACGACGTCGCGGTCGGTGCCTATGTCGCCGACCGGCTCGGCCGCGAGGTCGTGGACCGGCTCGTGGAGCCGCTGCTCGGCGGGGTGTACGCGGGTGACGCCTACCGGATCTCGATGCGTGCCGCCGTACCGCAGCTGTTCGAGGTGGTGAAGGAGGGCGGCTCGCTCCTCGACGGCGTGCTCCGCATCCAGGAGAGGGCCGCCGCCCGGCAGCAGACCGGACCGGTCTTCCAGGGCATCGACGGCGGCATCGGCACCCTGCCGGACGCCGTGGCCGACGCCGTACGCGCGGGAGGGGCGGAGATCCTCACCGCCACCCCCGTACTCGGGCTGACCCGCAGCGCCCGGGGCTGGGACATACGCACGGACACCCGGGTGATCTCCGCCGACGGCGTCGTCCTGGCCACCCCCGCCTGGTCCGCGTCCACGCTGCTCGCAGCCGAGTGCCCAGCAGCCTCGGTCGACCTGGCCGCGGTCGAGTACGCCTCGATGGCTCTGATCACCATGGCCTTCCGGCGCTCCGACATCGCCGGAACCGAAGCACTGCGGGAGCGCTCCGGATTCCTCGTGCCGCCCGTCGACGGGCGCACGATCAAGGCGTCGACCTTCTCCAGCAACAAGTGGCAGTGGGTCGCCGATGCCGACCCCGGCCTCTTCGTGCTGCGCACCTCCGTCGGCCGCTACGGCGAGGAGGACCACCTGCACCGTGAGGACTCCGAGCTCGTCGACGTGTCGCGGGGCGACCTCGCCGCCGCGACCGGGCTCACCGCCGTGCCCGTCGACACGGAGGTCACCCGGTGGATCGGCGGCCTGCCGCAGTACCCGGTCGGGCATCTGACCCGCGTCGCACGGATCCGCGACGAGGTCGCCAAGCTGCCGGGACTGCGGGTGTGCGGCGCGGTGTACGACGGGGTCGGGATCCCCGCCTGCATCGCGAGCGCCCGGCGGGCCGCGGACGAGGTCGTCCTGGACCTGACGGGGGAGACCGCCGGCGGGATCACACCGGGGAGCGCGGGGGAGATCATCGCCACGCCGCCCCCGGTTCAGGGCACTCGGAGCGAGGCGGGACAATAGCCGTATGAGTGCGCCAGAGAAGCTTCCGAACGCCGGTAAGAAGGCCAAGGACCTCAACGAGGTCATCCGCTACACGCTGTGGTCCGTCTTCAAGCTGCGAGATGTGCTCCCCGCCGACCGCGCCGGCTACGCCGACGAGGTCCAGGAGCTGTTCGACCAGCTCGGAGCCAAGGACATCACGGTCCGCGGCACGTACGACGTGTCCGGTCTGCGCGCCGACGCCGATCTCATGATCTGGTGGCACGCCGAGACCTCCGACGAGCTGCAGGAGGCGTACAACCTCTTCCGGCGCACCAGGCTGGGACGGGCACTGGAGCCGGTCTGGTCGAACATGGCGCTGCACCGTCCCGCCGAGTTCAACAAGTCGCACGTGCCGGCGTTCCTGGCCGACGAGACGCCGCGCGACTACATCAGCGTGTACCCCTTCGTGCGCAGCTACGACTGGTACCTGCTGCCGGACGAGGACCGCCGCCGCATGCTCGCGGACCACGGCAAGATGGCCCGCGGCTACCCCGACGTGCGTGCCAACACCGTCGCCTCGTTCTCGCTCGGCGACTACGAGTGGGTCCTCGCCTTCGAGGCCGACGAGCTGTACCGCATCGTCGACCTCATGCGTCATCTGCGGGCCTCCGAGGCGCGGTTGCACGTGCGCGAAGAAGTTCCGTTCTACACCGGGCGCAGGAAGTCCGTCGCAGACTTGGTGGCCGGACTCGCATAGCCAGCGTTTCCGATCACCCGACCCGGAAGATCAGTTGGCGGGCAACGGCGTGCAATGACGCCGCCCGCCGTTCCAGCGACACCGGGTCCGGTTCCGGGGCCACTTCGGCCTCGGACCGGCGAACTGCGGTGGTCTGCGGGGGAGTCAGCCATACCTCCCCGCAGGCCGCCGCTTCTCGTTCCCCACGGCCGATGAGCGGCCGATGCGTCCGGGGCCTTCATCGGCCCGAATGCGCCGTGCGGCCGCTGCGCAGAGCCGCGCGCAGTTCCGGGTCCTCGACGGCCCCCACACCCCGTACCGCCACCGCCGCCAGCAGGTCGCGGTCCGCCCCGTGCGCCGGGGCCGGCAGCGAGTCCAGCCACCGCTGCCCGGACGGCGAGGCCCACGGGCTGTACGGATGGTTCTCGACACGGGCTATGGCCAGGCAGCCCAGCGTGAGGACGAGCGGCAGCCCGAACCAGGCCACCACCGGACCCGCGTACCCGGGGTCCTGACCCGGGATCAGCACGGCGGCAGCGGCCAGCACCACCACCAGCGCCGCCGCACCCCGCACGGCCCGCACCGCGGACTCCAGGGTCGTCCGGGTCCCGTGCGGGACGGCGAGGCCCGCCGCGACGAGCCGGTCGGCGAGGGTGCGTACGGCCTCGGCGGCCGCGGCAGCGGCCCGTATCGGGGCTATCCGGGACTGCCCCTCCGGGCCGATCGCCCGGATCACCGTGCGCTCGACCTCGTCCCGGCCCTCCGGGTCGACGACCGTCGCCCAGCCCGTGTGGGCGAGCAACAGCCGGCGCCGCAGATGCATGGACACCAGCGCCAGGTCGGCGACCCGGTGCGGGCCGCCGGCCAGGAAGGCCGTCTCGTACAGGTTGAGTTCGTGAAGGGCGGGTTCGCGCCCGGCCACCGACGGCCGCTGGGCCGTACCCGCGGTGACGAGGCAGAGCCGGATGCAGGAGATGGCCGCCGCGCCCCACGCGACCAGAAGGAACAAGACCCAGAGCATGGCGGAGTTCTATGCGAGACGGGCATGTGAGCGCCATGGGCTGTTCACGATATGGACGAATTGTGGTCACTGACGGTTATCGGTGGCCGAAACCGTGCGTTCAGGAACTACTGCCGCAGCTCGAACCACCACTGCTGCTGCCGCAACTCGATCCGCTGCTGCTGCTGCAGCTCGACCCGCCGCTCGATCCGCCGCAGCTCGATCCGGAACTGCAGCTCGATCCGGAACTGCAGGAGGATCCCGACCCGTGGCCGCCGCCGCCGCTGGAACTTCCGCAGCCGCCGCCTGGGCTCGACCCGGCGCACCACATCACCGGCAGGAGCACGGCGCTTGCGGCATAGGAGTCCGTCGAGGGGGAGGAGGACGACGACGAGCGTCCGGCGGGCCGGTGGCGCGCGGCTGCGAGCAACTGCCCCTGGAGCGCGGGGTCGGGGAGCGTGCCCAGCCCCCGTGTGGCCACCAGGTGGGCCGGGTCGCCCACATGGGCGTGCGCGGCCGCGTATCCGTCGGCGGCCAGGCGCCCCGCCCGGGTGATCCGCGTCTTGGCCGACGCGGCCGTGAGGCCGCCCACCAGGGCCCCGCCCAGGAGTGCGGGCAACACCTTCACGATGAACGGGAACGGCATGTCCGCGTAGCCCTCGTGCAGGACGTACTGGAGGAACGTCAGCAGAAGACTGACGGGGCCGGCCACCAGGCACACCGACAGCTGGGCGACGGCCCACCGGCGGCGGGTCCGGTTCTCCTCCGGTTCGACCAGCAGCCCGCGTGCCGCGAGTCCGTCGCCGATCTCCTGCACCGCCGGATGCCGCATCACGGCCTGCCGCAGCGTGTGCAGGGCGCCGCTCGGGGCGGCGCCCAGCTCCTGGAGCACGGCACGCTCCACCGCGTCCCGGGCCTCCGGGCGCTGTACGGCGACGATGCCCGGGCCGCCGATGGCCAGTCGCCCGTCGGTGTGCAGGGCGGTGAGCGCGGTGTCCACGACCCTTGCCGGACCGCCGTTGAGGAAGGCGGCCTCGGAGAGGTCGTGCACGTACGCGTCGGGGCCGGCGCCGAGGCGGCCGGCCTTGCGGGTCGCGACGATCAGGAGCGTCGAGGAGACCACCGCGGCGAGAGTCATCAGAAGAGCAAGGGCGTTCATCGGGGTCACCTTCCCATGAGAGCGGTACGGGCCGCCCGGACCAGACGGGTGCCGCGGCGCGGCGGGCGGGCGCCCGCGCGGTCCTGCCACCAGTGGGTCAGCCTGCGGCGGGCCGCGTCGTCGGCCGGAGCCCCCGCGACGAGCAGCTGCTCGGCGAAGGCCAGGGCGTCACGACGGTAACCGCCGGACATGGGCCGGGTCCTGGCGTATGCGAGGAAAGCGCTCCGGTAGCCGTCGCCGAGGATCTCCGGGAGCTCCGGTGCCACCTTGGCGACGACCTCGGCCCGCTTGACGGCCAGGGCGCGGCTCTGCACACCGAGCCGCCGGTGGTCGAAGCCCTCCGGTGCGGGCGTACCCGCGACCAGTGACGAGAGCAGTGCGGTCTGGGCGACGGCGGTGCGGCCGCGGGCACCTGCGGTCCGGCCGGCCGGCTCCTGGGAGCGCGCGGGCGGCCGTCGCACGGGTGCCGGCACGTCGGCCGCCCCGGCCAGCGTGGCGCGGATCGCGGCCAGTTCGCCCGCCAGTTCCGCGATCGGCGGGAAGTCGTCGTCGCGCTCCAGTAGGACGCCCGGCGGATCGACCCGTGAGCGGAGCTCGGCCAGCACGTCCAGGACGGGCTGCGACACGGGATGGGCGTGCGTGTCGTGCCAGACCCCGTCCTTCTCCATGCCGCCCGCCACATGGACGTACGCGATGGCCTCGACCGGCAGCTCGTCGAGGGCCGTCGCCGGGTCCTCGCCCCGGTTGACGTGATTGGTGTGCAGATTGGCGACGTCGATCAGCAGCCGTACGCCGGTGCGCTCGACCAGCTCCGCGAGGAACTGTCCCTCGGTCAGCTCCTCGTCCGGCCAGGAGATCAGCGCGGCGATGTTCTCCAGAGCCAGTGGCACGGGCAGCGAGTCCTGGGCGATGCGCACGTTCTCGCAGAGCACCTCCAGCGCGTCCCAGGTCCGCGGTACGGGCAGCAGGTGCCCCGCCTCCAGCCCCGGCGACGCGGTCAGCGGCCCCCCGGCCCGTACGAACGCGATGTGCTCCGTCACCAGCGGCGTGTCCAGCAGTGCGGCCCGCGCCGCCAGGTCGGCGAGGCGGCCCGCGTCGGGGCGGTCGGCTCCGCCGAGGCCCAGCGAGACGCCGTGCGGGACGACGGTGACGCCGCGCTCCCTGAGGCGCGCGAGAGACGCGGGGAGGTGGTCGGTGCAGATGTTCTCCGCAACCGCCTCGACCCAGTCGATCCCGGGCAGCGCCTCGACGGCGTCCTCGATCTCAGGCCGCCAGCCGATTCCTGTTCCCAGCTTCATCCGTCCCCCTCCTCGGTCCGTCGCTCCGTGCAGGGGTCATGGCCCCGCCACGCGGCGGCGAATCCGAAAAGGGGGACGTTCAGAGCTTGATTTGAGGTTCCCGGGGCCTACGGCTGCGGGAGGGGCTCCATCGTGGGCGGCACGGGGCGCGAGGTGAACGACTGGTCCCCCGTCGGCGTCACCGGCACCGGGACCTGCGGGACTCCGCCGTTCGACGCGGGCGGGCCCGACGGGCTGGCCGTGGACGCGCCCGCCGCCTCGCGGGCCAGGCCGTCGAAGTCGACGAACCCGGTGCGCTCCAGCATGGTGATGTGGTCCAGCACGGTCTGGTTGGCGTCCGAGGCAAGCTGTCTGATCAGTGAGTTGCGCGTGGTGTGCCGGACCTGGGCCACCAGCGCGAAGACCTTGCCGTGCGCGTTGCGCAGCAGGTTGGCGAACTTGCGCTCGTACTCCTGGCCGCTCGCCGCCGTCAGCTCGCGCAGCCAGCCCTGCTGGATGTCCGACGGCTGGTTCGGCAGCTCCACGCCGAGCTTGGCGGCCACGTCCCGCGCCCGCCGGTCCAGATCCGTGTGCCCGACGACCAGGTGGTCGCCCGCCTCCTTCACCGCCTCGCTCGGGGCACGCTCGATGGCCTGCTGTCCCGCCGGCAGCTCCCACAGTCCGGCGAGGCGCACCTTGACCAGGAAGTCCCGGTCGGTCGCGGAGAGCGGGCCCCACTGGGTGGCGACACTGGACGCGTTCAGGTTGGCTTCGCCGGTCCCCGAGCGGTCGGCGTACGACCAGACGGGATAGGCGAGCGCGCCGAGTGTGGCGACAAGTGCCGCGATGATGAGGGCCGTTCCGTTGATGCGTCGCAACAAGATTGTCTCCCGGGCCGATACGTGGCAGCTCTGAACCAACCGCCAACTGACTCGTCATTCAACCTACTCGTCGGTAATGGCGGTGCGGCAGTACCCGGAGGTACGTATTTCGGCGCAGGGATGTTCAGCAGGTGGGCGAGTGATCTTCAGCGGCGCAGTGCCGGATGGTCCGCGACCACCGTGCAGGACCCCGGCGCGATCTCCGTGAACCCGGCGTCGCGCACCACCGGCAGGCCGCTCACGGTGAGTTCGCGCCAGCGGTCCGGGGCAGGGGTCCCCACCGAGAGAGGGAAACCCGCCTCCCGCCACGCCTTGCGCTCCGTTTCCGACAGCTCCCACCAGGCGAGCTGCGCGCCGTGCCCGGCCTGGGCCATCGTCTTGCCCGCCGACATGCCGAGCTCCGGATTCAGCCAGAGCACCGGGCCGGTACCGTCGGGCACGGCCGGCGGCACCGGATCGTCGAGGTCCGTTCCCGACACCTGGAGCTTGGCCAGCTCCTTGGGCCAGCCGTCCAGCGGCACCGGCGGGAACACCCGCACCTCGGCCTGCTCGCCCGTGACCGTGATCCCCGGCAGCGCGGACGCCTTGCGCCACTCCGCACCGCGTGCCCGCCGCACCACCTTGCGAATCCGGGCGTCCTGCCAGTCCCGCATGAGCTGAGCCCACTCGCCCTCACCGAGCGAACGCTCGTCGGAGAGCATCGTGAGCACCGCGCGGGCGGCGGTCCGCAGCGCGTCGGTGCGTGCCGGGGGATCCGTCTTCTCGATATGCACCACCAGGGGCAGGACGAACTGAGGTGCCTCGTCGCGCGCCGTCGGCTCGGTGCGGAACGGACTGTCCGCAGGATCTGCGGGAAGGGGCTCGGGAAGGTCGTCGCTGCTCACGGAGCCCAGTCTGCCAGGCCCCCGCAAACCGGTTCTTGGCGGAACCAAGGGCTCCGGGTGAGGATGCACGGCATGAAGAGCGATCTCTTTTCCAGCGAGCACATGGCCCAGCAGGCCACCACCCCCGGTATGTCCCTGCAGAACGCCAAGTCCATCAAGTACGCCGTCAACGGTGAGATGCACGCGCGTCAGGGATCGATGATCGCCTTCCGCGGCAGTCTCCAGTTCGAACGCAAGGGCCAGGGCATCGGTGGCATGCTCAAGCGCGCGGTCACCGGCGAGGGGCTCGCGCTCATGGCGGTCCGCGGTCAGGGCGAGGCGTGGTTCGCCCACGAGGCGGCCAACTGCTTCATCGTCGAGATGGAACAGGGCGACGTCCTGACCATCAACGGCCGCAACGTCCTCTGTTTCGACGCGAGCCTCTCGTACGAGATCAAGACCGTGAAGGGTGCCGGCATGACCGGCGGCGGCCTCTTCAACAGCGTCTTCAGCGGCTACGGCAAACTCGGCCTGATCTGTGAAGGCCAGCCCATCGTGATACCCGTGACCGCCCAGCAGCCGGTGTACGTCGACACGGACGCGGTCGTCGGCTGGAGCGCCCAGCTCTCCACCTCGCTGCACCGCTCGCAGAGCTTCGGCTCCATGGTGCGCGGCGGTTCGGGAGAGGCCGTCCAGCTGATGCTCCAGGGCGAGGGGTTCGTGCTCGTACGGCCCAGCGAGCTCAAGCCGGAGAAGGCGTCGGCCAACTGAACCTCCACGGGGTGGGCCGCCGGTACGGCCTCCGCGGCCCCTGGGTGCTGCGCGGGGTCGACCTGGTGCTGCCCGCGCGCGGCCTGGTCCGGATCGAGGGCGCCAACGGGACGGGCAAATCGACCTTGTTGCGGCTGCTCGCCGGTATCGACGCGCCGTCCGAGGGGCGGATCACGGGCAGGCCGCGTACGGCGTACGTCCCCGAGCGCTTTCCGGCCGCCCTGCCCTTCACGGCGGCCGGCTACCTCGTCCACCTCGGCCGCATCCACGGACTGCGGACCGCCGAGGCGGCCTCGCGTGCTGAGGAGTGGCTGACGCGCTTCGGTGCGGCGGAGCACGCCCGTACACCGCTCTCGGAGCTGTCCAAGGGCACCAGCCAGAAGGTCGCCGTCGCCCAGGCGCTCCTGGCCGAGCCGGACCTTCTCGTCCTGGACGAGGCATGGACCGGCCTGGACACCGGGGCCCGGGACGAACTGGACCGGGCCGTCGGCGCGCGGGTCCTGGCGGGGGCCACCGTCGTCTTCGTCGACCACGACCCGCACCGCCTGGCCGGCGGCGTCGATGCCGCGTACCGGCTGGAGGACCGCACGCTCGCCCCGGCGGGGCTCCCGGCGCTTCCGCTCGGACAGCCCGGCCCCCGTGTCCGGATCGACGCGACAGGCCCGGCGGGCGGAGTCCTCCCGTCCGGACTCCGAGGTGCGCTCGCCGTGGAACGGACCGGGGGCGACGCCACGGAACGGGTGCGCCTCACCGTCGCCGCGGCACACTCGGACGCGGCCCTGCGCGCCCTGCTCGAGGCCCGCCCGCCCTGGCACATCGCCGGGGTCGAGCCGATCCCGCTCACGGACCGGGCAGTCACGCGGGACCGGGACCCGGACCGGGGCGCGGCACCGGGCCGAGCACCGGGCCCCGCGCCGGACCTGGCCCTTGGCCGCGGGGCGGCAACGGACCTGGCCGTGGCAGTGGTACAGGTCCCGGACCCCGCCCCTGCCCCCGTCATCGCGTCGTCCCCGGCGCCCCGGCCCGCAGGCGGGGGCGCCACGACTGCTCTGACGCGCTATCAGGCCGGACTGCTGGCGCGCTCGCAGCGCTGGCTCGCGCCCGTCCTCCTCTACGCGGCCTTTCTCGGCGTCGGTGTGGGGGCCGGGCAGCCCCTGCTGGACTCGCTCGGTTACGCGGCCGCCGCTCTGCTGCCCGTCGCCGCGTGGTTCGTACGGCTCTGCGTCACCCAGGAACCGCCCGCCGCCCGGACGGTCGCGGCCGCCGCCGCCGGGCAGCCGCGGGTCCACTGCGCCGCCCTGCTCACCGCCCTCGGATCCGCACTGGCCCTGGGTGTCGTGGCCGACGGGTTCGTGCTCCTCATCAGCAGGCCGACCAGCACCGACAGAACCGTCGACCTGCCGATCGTGCCCGCCGCCTGTGCCGGCCTGCTCGCCGTCGCCTGCTGCGCCCTGCTGGGAGCGGCGGTCGGGGCGCTCTGCTCCCGGCCGCTGCTGCGGCGCCACGGCTGGTCGCTGGTCGCCACCGTGTTCGGGAGCCTGCTCGCCCTGGTGTCCGTCGGCTCACCCGCGAGGTACGCCGTGACGAGCCTGGTCACCGGTTCGTCGGCCGGGACCGTCCCGGTCCCCGTCCTTCCGCTTGCCGGGGCCGCTGTCATCGCCGCAGCGGTGGCCGCCGTCACCTCTCGGCTCACCTCACTGCGCGGGTGAGTACGCTCGTGGGCATGGACGATGCGTACTGCGAGACGCCCGCACCGGCCCCCGTACCCGTCGACGCGGGCCCGCCGTACGCCGAGTGCGTGCTGTGCCGGAAGCCGACCGAGTACCCGGAGGCGACCAAGGGCAGCACCCTCTGCCCCGTCTGCGAGTGGCAGGAGGCGGGGCGCACCGCCTGCTCGGGCTGACTCGGCCCCTCAGCCCCGCATCAGCTCGGAGACCTTGACGAAGCGGTAACCCCGCGCGCGCAGCTCCGGGACCACGCGCCGTACCGCCTCGTCGGTGACGGGCGCCGCGCTGCGCGTGCAGTGCATGACGACCAGCGAGCCCGGCTTCACGCCCGCCAGTACCTGCTCGGCCACCGCGTCCGCGTCCGTGGCGAACGCGTCGCCGCTGACGACGTCCCACTGGACCGCCGTCACCCCGGTGGCCGCCAGGGCCTTCAGCGAGACGTCGTCGTAACAGCCGCCGGGGAAGCGGAAGTACGGCACGACATTGCGCGCCCCCGTCTCGCGGATCGCGGTGAACGCCCTCTCCACCTCGCCGCGCATGTCGCCCTTCGCGACGGTCGGCAGCCCGTAGCAGGGGGAGGAGAAGGCGTAGTGGCTGTACGAGTGGTTGGCGACCTCGAACAGCGGGTCCGTGCCGATCGAGCGGGCCTGAACCGGGTACTCCTGGGCCCACCGACCGGTCATGAAGACCGTCGAAGGCACCTTCAGCCGACGCAGCAGCGTGATCAGACCCGGGTTGTCGAAGTGTTCGCCCGCGGCGGCGCGCGGTCCCTGGTCTGCCGTCATGTCCGCGTCGAAGGTGAGTGCCACGACCTTGTCGGTGCTGCCCGGCTCGCCGTTCCGCCGGCCGGATCCGTCGGAGCGGCGCTCGAAGACGGGAGTGAGCCCGGCCGGCCCCGGAGCCATCGTGGGCGGCTCGGACTGCGTGCCCCGCGCCTTCGCCGTGTGACTCGGACTCGGGGTGGTCGAGGGCGCGAGGGCATGGGTGCGGGCGGCCTCCGGTGTCCCGCAGCCGGAGAGCACCGCACTCAGAATCATCAGCATGGTCATCGTACGAACTGATTGGATCACTGGAGGACGCTAGCTGATGGGTGCTCAACATCCCTCGCGGCACTCCGGCACTCCGGCCCACGGGCCCGGAGCCGGTCTGTCCGGCCCTGCCGCAACGCACCGGGGCCGGGCAGCGACGTGCTGCCCGGCCCCGGTCCCGCTACCGGCCGCTCAGCGCCAGGGGCCCGTCACGGCGAACGTCGTCCCCGGCGTGTAGCAGTTCAGGAACATCGTCTCGCCGTCCGGAGAGAACGTCACCCCGGCGAACTCGCCCCACTCCGGCTCCTCGGCCGTTCCGATGTTCTGCCGCCCCCGCGCCATCGGATAGACCTCGCCGCGCCGGGTCACCCCGAGGACATGCTGTGCACCGCCGCCGTCCTCACACACCATCAGCCCGCCGTCGGAGGCCAGGCAGATGTTGTCCGGGGACTCGCCGGGCAGCTGGATGTCCGAGTCCGGGCCGAAGACCACCACCAGCGTGAGCCGGCGCCGCTTCGGCTCGTACCGCCAGACCTGGCCGAAGTGGTCGGCCGCCGACCCCTCCGAACTGTGGGCGAAGCTGGAGACGAAGTAGACGGACGAACCGCCCCAGTAGCAGCCCTCCAGCTTCTGGGCGTGCGTGATGCCCTTCGGTCCGAAGTCCTGCAGCCGAATCGGAGTTCCGGCGGCCTGTGGATCGGGGACGGGTACCCACTCGATCCGGTCGAAGCTCGCCCCGGTCTCCTGGACGGCGGACAGGTCGGGTACCCCGGGCACCCGCATGGCCTCGAGCGCGCCCCCCGCCCGCAGCGAGCCCGTGCCGCCGAGCGGCTTCTCGGGGAGGAAGCGGTAGAAGAGCCCGAACGGCTTCTGGAACGCGTCCTCGGTCTCGTACACGATCCCGTTCTTCGGATCGACCGCGATCGCCTCGTGCTGGAAGCGGCCCATCGCGGTCAGCGGTACGGCTCCGGTACGACGCGGATCGGCGCCGTCCACCTCGAAGATGAACCCGTGATCCTTGGTGTAGCCGTTGGTGCCGGCCTTGTCCTCGGTCTCCTCGCAGGTCAGCCAGGTGTTCCACGGGGTGGGGCCACCCGCGCAGTTGACCGCCGTACCGGCGATGGCGACGCGCTCCCCGAGTACGTTCCCCCGGCTGTCGAGCTCCAGGGCCGTACAGCCGCCCTTGGCCGCGGGGTCGTACGTGAGTCCCTCGACCGTCGGTACGCCGATCTTGCCGGTCGGCCGGTTCTCGTGGTTGCGCACGAGGTGGACCCGGCCCCGGCGGCCGGCGAAGGCGGCCATGCCGTCGTGGTTGCTCGGGACCCGGCCCTCGCCGGAACTGAGCGGGTCGCCCTCCCGGGAGAGGACCCGGTAGCGGAAACCCCTCGGCAGATCGAGCAGTCCGTCGGGGTCGGGCACGAGCGGGCCGTAGTCGCCGTGGCCCCGGGCGGCGGCCGTGCCGGCGAAGAGTTCGGTGAAGGCCCCGGCGAAGGCGATCGAGGCGGCGGTCGCGCCGGTGCCGGCCAGGACCTGTCGTCGTGTCGCGTGTCCTTGAGGTGCTGATGACATGAGGCAACTCCCTGTTGGCGGACAGGTGAAGTGACCCGCATGTGTGTACCACGCGTAGTGTCGCGCGGGAACCATGCGGGCCACTGTGCCTCGATGTGCCCCAGGGACGGACGTGGCCCCCAGGGCAGGTGGGATCAGGCCAGCGAAGCGCTGAGCGTGATCGTCGTGCCCGTCAGCGCCTGGCTGACCGGGCAGTTCACCTTGGCGTCCTCGGCGGCCTTCACGAAGCCCGCCTCGTCCAGACCCGGGACCTCGCCCTCCACGGTGAGGTGGATGCCCGTGATGCCGGTACCGGGCTGGAAGGTGACGTCCGCCTGGGTGTTCAGCTTGGTCGGCGGGGTGCCCGCCTTGGCCAGGCCGTTGGACAGAGCCATCGAGAAGCAGCTGGAGTGCGCCGCCGCGATGAGCTCCTCCGGGCTGGTCTTGCCGTTCGCCTCCTCCGCGCGGGACGGCCAGGAGACCTGGAACTCCCCGCTCCCGGAGGAGTCGAGGGTGACAACGCCCTTGCCCTCGAGCAGGTTGCCTTCCCAGACCGTGTGCGCCTGACGCGTGGTAGCCATGCTGGATCCCTTCAAACGGTGTGCGCGGTTATGCGGGACGTACGAGCCGCTGTGACGCCGCTCGTACGTGGTACGCCCCGAACCTACTGCGCCACCAGTCCCTTTGCGTCACGCGCCAGTGCCGTCAGCCGGGAGATCGCCCGGAAGTACTTCTTCCGGTACCCGCCGTTCAGCATCTCGTCGCTGAACAGCCGGTCGAACGGAAGGCCGGACGCGAGCACCGGGACCTCGCGGTCGTACAACCGGTCGGCGAGTACCACCAGGCGCAGGGCCGTCGACTGGTCCGGCACCGGCTGCACATCGGTCAGGCAGACTGCCGTGATGCCGTCGGTCAGCGCTCCGTAGCGGCTCGGATGGACCCGGGCGAGATGGTCGAGCAGGCCGGGGAAGTCGTCCAGGGCGGCGCCCGGGGTGGCGTACGCGGCCCTGGTGACCTGCTCGTCGGAGTACGGCGGCGGGGCCTCGGGGAGCCCGCGGTGACGGTAGTCCTCGCCGTCGATCCGCAACGGCCGGAAGTGCGAGGACAGTCCCTGGATCTCGCGGAGGAAGTCGGCGGAGGCGAAACGGCCCTCGCCGAGCTTGCCGGGCAGGGTGTTCGACGTGGCCGCCAGCGCGACACCGGCCTCGACGAGCCTGCTGAGCAGCGACGACACCAGAACCGTGTCGCCCGGGTCATCCAGTTCGAATTCGTCGATGCACAGGAGCCGGTGACCGCTCAGTGTCTGCACGGTCTGCTGGAAGCCCAGCGCACCGACCAGGTTCGTGAGTTCGACGAACGTGCCGAAGGCCTTGAGCGAGGGGGCGGCCGGAGTGGCGTGCCAGAGGGAGGCCAGCAGATGGGTCTTGCCGACGCCGTAACCGCCGTCGAGGTAGACACCCCGCGGGCCGGTGGGCGGCGCGGGCTTCTTGCTGAACCACTTGCGCTTGCCCGCACCGCTCGCGTGCGCCCCGCCGAGCCCGCCGGCGAACTCGGCGAGAACCTTGACGGCCTCGGTCTGGCTCGGCCGGTTCGGGTCGGGTACGTAGGTATCGAAGCGCACCGCGTCGAAGCGCGGCGGCGGCACCATCTCCGCGACCAGGCGGTCGGCGGGGACGCGCGGCTCGAGGGCGCACAGGGACTGCGGGGCCGTTTCGGCTATGGGGCTCTGCCCCGGCACGGCGGTGGAGGACGACACAACTCTCCACCTTAAGGGCCGTGCCAGACTGCGGGGCATGCGACGCCTGCTCCCTGTGACGGACCTGACAATCGCGGACCCGGCAAAGGCTGCCGGGAGGACATCCGCAGCCAGCGATCGCGAGTGGACACTCGACGAGCTGGCCGACGCCTACGCGTACCCCGAGGGCAGCCGCCCCTGGCTTCGCGCCAACATGGTCTCCACCCTGGACGGCGCGGCCCAGCACGACGGCCGCTCCCAGGGCATCTCCAGCGCGACGGACATGCGGATCTTCGGCACGCTGCGCGGGCTGGCCGATGTGATCGTCGTCGGCGCGGAGACGGTGCGGCTGGAGGGGTACCGGCCCGCCCGGGCCCGCGATGCCTTCGCCGCCCGGCGCGCGGCGGCCGGGCAGGGCCCCGCCCCCGCGATCGCCGTCGTGAGCGCGAGCCTGGACCTGGACTTCTCGCTCCCGCTCTTCACCTCCCCCCTGGTCCCGACCCTGGTGATCACCGGGGCGGCGGCACCCTCCGACCGGATCCACGCGGCCCGGGACGCGGGTGCCGAGGTGCTGATCGCCGGGGACGGCGCCGCCGTCGAGCCGGCGCGGGCGGTCGAGGAGCTGGCCGCGCGCGGCCTCACCCGGCTGCTCACGGAGGGCGGCCCCCGGCTGCTGGGGCAGTTCGTGGCGGCCGGGGTGCTGGACGAGCTCTGTCTGACCGTGTCCCCGATGCTCACCGCGGGGGATGCGCAGCGCATCGCGGGAGGCCCGGGGGTGACCTTGCCGGAACGTTTCTCCCTCACCTCCCTGCTGGAAGAGTCGGGATTCCTCTTCACCCGGTACGGGAAGATCTGACACTTAGCGGAATTTTCCGTTCCGGTTAGCTTCGGATGGGCACACTTAGTCCTGCAGACCCCGTGCAATTGCGGGGAAGGATGGTTTCAGCAGCAGCGGCCGTCCAGGGCCGACGAGATGAAACGGAAGGGCGCCTGCCGTGTTCACAAGCGTTTTGATGATCGAGAAACCGCTTACTCCCGAGGACGTGGAGTTCGTCACCACCCTCCACGGTGAGGAGCGGATCTCGTTCGTCGTACTGATGCAGCCACGCGGTGACCAGGCCGATGTCCTGCTGCGGGCGATCGACGACGTGGCGCTCGGCGAACTGAGAGAAGCGGTCCGCGAGGGGGAGGAGCCGGAGGGCAAGGCGGCGCAGGAGCCCGCCGCGGTCGCCCTGGAGTACTCGCTCCAGGAACTGCGCAAGGCAGGGTCCGAGGCCGTCGGACAGGTGATCGAGGACCACCCCCTGGACAAGCTGAAGACCGTGGTCGACGACGCGGGGGCGGACGAGGTCATCGTGCTGACCGCACCGCACTACGTGGAGGAGTTCTTCCACCGCGACTGGGCGTCCCGGGCCCGTCACAAGGTCGGCGTACCGGTGCTCAAGCTCTTCGCGCACAGCGAATAGGCTGGGCGGACCACATCCACGTCACACCTTCGGGAGACACACGCATGGCACCCGGTATTCCTGCCGCCCTTGAACGGCCGCACTTCATCGGCATCGGCGGCGCCGGGATGTCGGGCATCGCGAAGATCCTCGCCCAGCGAGGAGCGAAGGTGGCAGGCAGTGACTCCAAGGAGTCCGCCACCGCCGAGGCCCTGCGGGCGCTGGGGGTCACCGTCCACATCGGGCACGCCGCCGGTCACCTGGCGGACGACGCGTCCTGCGTGGTCGTCTCCAGCGCCATCCGCCCGGACAACCCCGAGCTGGTCCGCGCCGCCGAGCTGTCCGTGCCCGTCGTACACCGCTCCGACGCGCTTGCCGCACTGATGCAGGGCCTGCGCCCCATCGCGGTCGCCGGTACGCACGGCAAGACCACCACCACGTCGATGCTCGCCGTCGCCCTGTCCGAGCTGGCACTCGACCCCTCGTACGCCATCGGCGGCGACCTCGAGGGTCCGGGCACGAACGCCGCGCACGGCGGCGGCGACATCTTCGTCGCCGAGGCGGACGAGAGCGACCGCAGCTTCCAGAAGTACGACCCCGAGGTCGCGATCGTCCTCAACGTCGAGCTGGACCACCACGCGAACTACGCGTCGATGGAGGAGATCTACGACTCCTTCGAGACCTTCGTCGGCAAGGTCGTTCCCGGTGGCACCCTCGTCATCTCCGCCGACCAGCAGGGCGCGGTGGAGCTGGTGCAGCGGGTCCGCGACATCTCCTCGCTCAACGTCGTCACCTACGGCGCGTCCGACACCGCCGACGTACGGGTCCACAAGGTCACCCCGCGCGGGCTGACCAGCGAGGTCACCGTCGTCCTGGGCGGCAAGTACCTCACCTTCACGGTCTCCGTGCCCGGCAGCCACTACGCCCACAACGCGGTCGCCGCCCTCGCCGCCGGTGTCGCCCTCGGCATCCCGGCGCACAACCTGGCCTCCGCCATCGGCAAGTACACCGGCGTCAAGCGCCGTCTCCAGCTCAAGGGCGAGGCCGCCGGGGTCCAGGTCATCGACTCCTACGCGCACCACCCCACGGAGATGACCGCCGACCTGGAAGCCATGCGCGGCGCGGCCTCCGAGGCCCGCCTCCTGGTCGTCTTCCAGCCCCACCTCTTCTCCCGCACCCAGGAGCTCGGCACCGAGATGGGCCAGGCACTCGCCCTCGCCGACGCCTCGGTGGTCCTGGACATCTACCCGGCCCGCGAGGACCCGATCCCGGGCATCACCAGCACCCTGATCGTCGACGCCGCCAAGGCGGCCGGGGCCGACGTCACGGCCGTCCACGACAAGGCGGCGATCCCCGCCGTCGTCGCGGGAATGGCGAAGCCGGGCGATCTGGTTCTCACGATGGGAGCGGGCGATGTCACCGACCTCGGCCCGCAGATCCTGGACCACCTGTCGAGCTGAGGAGCCACCGTGTCCTACGACGTCGAGAAGCCCGACGAGCAGTGGCGGGCGGAGCTGAGCCCTGCCGAGTACGCGGTGCTGCGCAAGGCAGGCACCGAGCCCGCCTTCGTGGGTGAGTACACCGACACCAAGACCGCCGGTGTCTACTCCTGCCGCGCCTGCGGGGCGGAGCTGTTCCGCTCCGACACCAAATTCGAGTCGCACTGCGGCTGGCCGTCCTTCTACGACCCGAAGGACACCGACGCGGTCGAGCTGATCCAGGACAACAGTCTGGGCATGGCCCGTACCGAGGTGCGCTGCGCACGCTGCGGCTCGCACCTGGGCCACGTCTTCGAGGGCGAGGGCTATTCCACGCCGACGGACCAGCGCTACTGCATCAACTCGATCTCACTGACCCTGGCGCCGGACGAGGGCTGAGCACGGGGGCGGGGCGGCGCACAGGTCGGTCCTCCTGGGACTCCGCGGGCGCCGCCGGTCAGCCGCACCCGGATGCCGCCGGTCAGTCCTCGTCGGGCTCGGCGGAGACCTCGGGGCGCAGCAGGGGGTGCGCGACGCCGGGGAACACCCGGGCCCGCACGACCTCCTCGGCGGATCCGCCCTGGACCACCGTCTCCGCGACACCCCACGGCCGGCCGGCCAGCCGCACGGTCAGGGTGTACGAGGACGAGCAGCCGGTGCACTCGTAGCGGTCGGCCCAGATCTCCACGTCCGTGACGCTGCCCGGATACCGCCTCACGTGCAGGTGCCGGGCATGGCAGTGGTCGCACGTCTCGCCCGGCTCACAGGTGCCGCCGCACGGACAGGGAACATCCAGCGACTCCGCGGGCTGCCAGCGCTGGATCAGCCTGGCCTCGCGGGTCGCGCCCATGTCCTTCATGGCCTTCAGATTGCGCGCGGCGACGTTGTACGACTCGCCGGTCGCGGCCATCCGGTCCCGGATGACGTCCTTGCGCCCGCGGTTCGTCGTCATGTCTTCCTCCTGGGTGTACGCAGCCCGTCAGGAGGCCCACGAAATCGTTCTCCCTACGGTACCTGGCGCACCGCACCCGCCGCTCCGCCCCGGCCCGAAGCCCAGTGGGCCCGCATGCGCGCCACACCTGCGGAGGCCAAGGCGCCGAAGACGGCCGGAACCGCCGGTTCGGGCGGGCGCACGGCGGGGCAGGACGACGGTGGACAGCCCGAGAGCTGTCGCACCACCTGGGTAGAAGGAGCACCACGATGGCAACGCCTCTGTCCGCAGACAAACTGCTCAAGGCCCTCCGGGACGAAGGTCTGCACGTCGTCGAGCACCGGAGCTGGCGCACGCACAACCGCAACCACAAGGGCCCGTGGGGGCCCGTCCACGGGGTGATGATCCATCACACCGTGACCTCAGGCACCCAGAGCTCCGTCGACCTCTGCTACGACGGCCATTCGACCCTGCCGGGCCCGCTGTGCCACGGCGTGATCGCCAAGGACGGTTCGGTCCACCTGGTCGGGCACGGCCGCGCCAACCACGCCGGACTCGGCGACGACGACGTCCTGCGGGCGGTGATCAACGAAACGGCGCTGCCCGCAGACAACGAGGCCAACACCGACGGCAACCGCTCCTTCTACGGCTTCGAGTGCGTCAACCTCGGCGACGGCAAGGACCCGTGGCCGGCCGTTCAGCTGGAGGCCATCGAGAAGGCCGCCGCCGCGCTCTGCCGGGCGCACGGCTGGAACAACCGCTCGGTGATCGGCCACAAGGAGTGGCAGCCGGGGAAGATCGACCCGCGCGGGTTCACGATGGACTCGATGCGCAGCCGGATCAAGGCACGCCTCGGCGGACAGCCGGACGGCCCCTCCGAGCCGCCCGCGCCGAAGTACGAGCCGTTCCCCGGTGCGGCGTACTTCCGGGCCGGCCGGAGCAGCGCCGTCATCACGGCCATGGGGAAGAGACTGGTGGCCGAGGGCTGCGGAAGGTACGAGGTCGGCCCCGGCCCCGACTGGTCGGAGGCGGACCGCACGTCGTACGCCGCCTGGCAGCGCAAGCTGGGCTACTCGGGAAGCGGCGCGGACGGCATTCCGGGCAAGGCCAGCTGGGACAGGCTCAAGGTGCCCAACGTCTGAGCCGCCGCGTCCGGTACTCCCGGGTGCCGGACCGCCCGGATCACCCGCCGCGTCCGGTACCCCGGGTGCCGGACCGCCCGGATCAACCCCGGCGTACCCGCCGCACGATCCGCTTGCCCAGCCGCCCGATCGAGCGGGACGGCCGGCGGTTCCAGGCGCGGAAGGCGTCGAGCGTGCGGCTGTTCCCCTCACGCTCGACGGCCCCTTCCACTGCCGTGACCCCCTCGGGAGACAGGGCGCGCACCGCCGGGTGCAGCACCTCGACCAGCAGGGCGGTGCGGGTCCTGGTCCAGGCGTCGCCGGCATGGGGGTGTGCGGTCCACACGGTGAAACAGTCCGCCACGTACGCGGGTTCGGCCCGGAGCCGGGTCAGGACCTCGTCGCGGCGGGCGACCCTGCCGTAGGCCGCGAACAGGTCCTCGTCCCCGCTGTGCACGAACGCGTACAGCTCCGCCTCCGGCCGGTCCGGGGCGAGCAGCCGCTGGGCCAGGGCACCGTAGGCGTGCTCCAGCACCAGCGGCTCCACCGGCTCGGCGAGGGCGCGCAGCGACCTGGCCCGCTCGGCCCAGCCGGGCTCGACCGCACCGGAGCGGACGTCCCGGGCGAAGTCCAGCAGCAGCAGTGAGGCACGCACCCGGGCGCCGATGTCCTGCGGGAAGCTGCGCAGCAGGTCGTGGGCGAGTTCCGGGGCGGCCTCGTCGTCGAAGGGCGCGGCGAGCGCGGCGGCGACGAGATGCCTCCAGGTGCCGGCCGTCCGGTGCGCGTCCGACGTCGTCTCGCCCAGCAGCGAACGTGCCTCGCCCGCCGTCGGGGTGTCCTCGCCCCACACCAGGCCCACCGCGGTCCGCAGCACCAGCGGCTCGGCGAACGGGGACATGCCGGCCGCCCGCAGCACGGTGTGCAGGACCATCACCCGGTCGGCGCCGCGCGCCTTGGCACCGGGAGCCTCGGCACACATCCGCAGATGCGGCAGCGCCTGCGTCCCGGTGAACGGCAGGGCGACCCGGACCAACAGCCGCTCCGTCCCGGCGGGGTCGTCCGGCGCGAGCCGGTCCAGCTCGCCCAGCAGCGCCGTACGCACGTCGAACTGCTCGTCCAGCAGGTCGAGCAGGGCGGGGCAGGCGCCGGCCTCCGGATCGTCGAGCAGCGCACGCGCCAGCCTGCGTACGACACCGGGCAGCAGCTCCGCACAGTCCATGCCGAGCAGCCGCACGATCCGCAGCACCTGCACGGTCCGCGCGACACCCCGCGGAACTCCGGCCGCGAGCTCCGCCAGCAGGTCCTCGCCGAGCTCCGCGACCAGCGCGGCGACGGCACGCTCCCCGGCCGGCTCGGCGAATGCCGAACGCGGGGGCGGTTCGAGGGCGACTTCGGTGCCCCGTACCGCCTCCGTCACCAGCAGCGCGGCCAAGGGGGCTGTGACAGCGGCGGGGGAGCGGCCGTCGAGCGCCGTGAGCAGCCGGAGGGCGGAGGCGCATTCGGCGGCCGTCCGGTCGTCGGCGGGTGCCGTCAGCGCGTCGGTCAGCTGCCGGGTCTGCTTCTCGTCCAGGGCGTACGGCCGATCAGCCGCCCAATCAGCTGCCGCGGCACGCTCGTTGGACCCGAGCGCGATGCCGGCGCCGAGCGCCGTCACGGCGAGCGGTCCGGCGGCGAACGGCTCGCCCGGCAGCTCCGCCGCGTCCCGGAAGAGCTCGGGTGCCCGGCTGCGCCAGATGCGGGCAGCCGTCCCGGCCCAGGCGTCGTCGACGGGCGACGCGGGGCGCGGACCGGTGCTCGCGTGCACCCGGAAGCGGGGGTTGCCCGCGTCGGGGGCGTCCTGCGGCAGCACGCCGATCACCTGGTGCGACGCGCGTTCCGGATGCCGGGTGTACGTGGTGAACGTCAGTCGTTCGGCGTGCCCCCGGGGCAGTACGGCGGCGGCCAGTGCGACCCACCGGGCCACGTCCGCGCTGTGGCGCTCGACGAGGACGACCGGCGGCTCGGACGGATCCTCGCTCACCCGGCGCAGGTCGGCGAGTACGGCCGCGAGCCACGGGCTCCGGGACACGGCGAAGTCGCCCAGCCCCTCGCGGGAGAGGCCGCCGGAGGCGGACGGCGATGTGGAGCGCGCGGTCAGCGGATCGGGCAGCACACGGTCGGGTGTGGAGGCCAGCCAGCCCGCGGCTCCCCACGCGGCGACCGGGAGGGCACCGCCCGGCAGCGGCGTCCCGGCCGGCAGGTGTATGCCGTGCGCGTGGAACGCTCCGGCGCCGACGGCCACGGTGCGGCCGAGGAGATGACTGCCGTCGGACAGCGCGCTGAAGCTGAACGCGACCGGCAGTGCGCGCAGTTCGGCATCCGTGAGGCGCCCGGATGCCCCAGGTATCCCAGAGGTGTCCGGCGTCCCTGCCGGAGGCTCGTACCCGAGGAGCTGCCCGGCCTCCGCGCGTACCGGCCCGGGTATCGCGGGATCGACGGCGGTGAACCGGCCGCCGGGCTCCCCGTCCCCGGCCGCGGCGGAGGTGTAGTGCAGCTGAGCGAGGCTCATGTGAGTCGGTCCTTTTTCCGTGCCACGTCCGTCCGGGCCCACCGCGGTCACAACTCCGTGAAGGGAGCGGTCCGTAGTCGCGTGGGCGACGCTATCAAGGCCCGGGCCATGAGCTCTCGTTGTCGCGGTACGAGGGCGGTGCGCGGGCACTGTGCGGCGCCGGACGTACCGGAATCCGGGGCATCCGCGGCACCCTCGACATGGCCGGAACCCGCATCCCGCGCCACCCCTCCCGGGCGGTGACGGCGGTTTAGGTTGGTCGCATGACCGATGCGCTGCTTTCCGCAGGAGTGGTGGAGTACGAGGACACCGGTGGCGACGGACCCGTGGTGGTTCTGCTGCACGGGGTCGCGATGAACGGCTCGCTCTGGCGGCACGTCGTCGGCGAGCTGCGCGACGACTTCCGGTGCATCGTGCCCACGCTGCCCCTGGGGGCCCACCGCAGGCCCATGCGCCCGGACGCCGATCTGACGGTCCCCGGGGTCGCGCGGCTGGTGGCGGAGTTCCTGGACGCACTGGACCTGACCGACGTCACGCTGGTGATGAACGACTGGGGCGGGGCACAGGCCCTCGTCGCGGACGGTCGGGACCAGCGGATCGGCAAGCTCGTGATCACGTCCTGCGAGGCCTTCGGCAACTTCCCGCCCGGTCTGCCCGGGCGCAATCTGTACGCCGCGGCGAAGATGCCAGGCGGCATCGAGCTCGCCTTCGCGCTCCTCAAGCTGAAGCCGCTGCGCAGACTGCCCATGACATGGGGGTGGATGAGCAAGCGGCCCGTCCCGGACGAGGTGATGGACGCGTGGTTCCAGCCCCTGTGGACGTCCACCGAGATCCGACGGGACCTCAGGGCGTATGTTCTCGGGGTACCGCCCGAGGACGAACTCCTGCGATGGGCGGAAGGGCTGCGCGCGTTCGACCGTCCCGCACTCGTCGTCTGGGCGACGGAGGACAAGGTCATGCCGCTCGACCACGGACGCAGACTCGCCGAGCTGCTGCCGCAGGGCGAACTCGTGGAGATCGCCGACAGCTACACCCTCATCCCGGAGGACCAGCCGCAGCGGCTGAGCGCGGCGATCAGAGCGTTCCTGCTCAAGACCGCGGGGGCCTGAGCCCTCTCCCGGGCGCCGGGTGATCCTGCGGCACGGCCCCCACGGGACCGGACTGCCGTGTCACACCCTCCGTACGTCCACGCCCACCGCTCTCAGCGCCTCGACCTCGTCATCGGGTGCCGCCGCGTCGGTCACCACCGTGTGCAGGGCGGCGGCGGGGGTGACCAGGGCCAGGGCGGTGCGGGAGAGCTTCGGGGCATCCGCCACGGCGATGACGCGGCGGGCCGACGTGATCGCCGCGCGCTTGACCGCCGTGTCCTCGAGGTCGTAGGCGGTCAGCCCGTCGGCGGCGGTCAGGCCGCAGCAGCCGATGACCGCGGTGTCGAAGCGCAGCGAGGCCAGGGACGCCTCGGTCAACGGGCCGGTCAGCGCGAGCTCGCCGGGTCGCGGGCGGCCTCCGGGCAGCAACAACGTCAGCCGGTCCGCCCCGGTGAGGGCGTTGGCCGCGTGCAGGGACAGCGGCATGACGGTCAGTCGGCGGTGGGCGAGGGCGTGGGCCACTTCAAGGCACGTGGTGCCGCTGTCGATGACGACCGACTCACCGTCCGCGATCAGTGAGGCGACCTCCGCCGCGATGCGCCGCTTCGTCTCCAGGCCCTCCTGCGCCCGAAGGGCGAACGGCGGCTCCTCGCCCCGCAGCACCAGGCTTCTGGCCCCGCCCCGGTAGCGCTCCAGGACCCCCTGGCCGGCCAGGGTCTCCAGGTCGCGGCGGATAGTCATCTCCGAGGCGCCCGTGAGCTCGGCCAGTTCCGTCACGGTCTGCCGGCCCGCGCCGAGTACCGCGTGCGTGATCTGCTTCAGTCGGTCTGCGCTCGCCATGAACAAAGTGAACACCAAAGATGTGCGTAAAACAAACTTACAAACAGAAAATCTGTTTGTTAGGTTTGCGCGCATGGAAAGACTTCTGCGGGTCGGCCGGCTGGCCACCTTCGTGTACTTCACCCTCTGCGGCTTCATCCTGGGGATGTGGATCGTCCACATCCCCACCATCGAGCACCGGGTGGGTATCAGCCATGCCGTCCTCGGCTGGCTCCTCCTGCTGCTCGGCGGTGGAGCGTTCGCCGGGATGCAGCTGATCGGTCCGCTCAGCGACCGCTTCGGCGCCCGCAAGGTCGTCCCGGTCAGCGCCGTACTGTCCTGCGCCGCTCTCGTCCTGCCGGGCCTTGCCACCGATGCCTGGACCCTGGGTGCCTCGCTGTTCGTGCTCGGCTGCGTCACGGGATGCCTGGACGTGGCCATGAACGCCCATGCGGTGCAGGTGGAGCGGGGTTACGGCCGGCCCGTGATGTCCGCCTTCCACGCCATGTTCTCCATCGGCGGGGTCTTCGCGGCGCTGGTCGGCGCGTTCACCCTGGGCCGGAACTGGAGTCCGGCGGTCACGCTCGGCGCCATGGCCGTGCTCAGCCTCGTCGTCACCCTGGCCGCGATGCCGGCGCTGCTGCCCCCGGACGCCGCCCCGGCGGAGGCGGACGACGCCCCGAAGGCCGCCAAGGGCCCCGTGCCCCGCCGGATCTGGATCATGGCGGCACTCGCCCTCATGCTCATGCTCTCCGAAGGTGTGGCCGGAGACTGGAGTGCCCTGCACCTCAAGGACGTCCTGGACGCCTCCCCGTCCACCGCCGCCTTCGCCTACGGTGCCTTCGCCACCGCGATGACCATCGGCCGCCTGCTCGCCGACCGGGTCTCCGCCCGCTTCGGACCGGTCGCCATCCTCCGTTACGGATCCGGCTTGGCCGCCGCGGGGCTCGTCCTGGCCGCGCTCTCGCCCACGATCCCTCCGGCCCTGATCGGCTGGACACTCTTCGGTATCGGCCTGTCCGGCACCATCCCGCAACTCTTCAGCGCCGCGGGCCACATCGACCCGGCCGCCGCGGGAACGAACGTCTCGCGCGTGGCGGGCCTCGGCTACATCGGCATCCTGGCGGGCCCCGCGGTGATCGGGCCGATGACCCACTTCATGCCGCTGAACCTCACCTTCTTCCTGCCGGTGGTCTTCTGCGTCATCGCCTGCCTCACGGCCCCGATCCTCATGACCGACTCCGCGAAGCCCGCCGGGGCCGCGACCAAGGAGCCCGCACCCCAGGAGGCCTGAGAACTCCCGCCGTCCGTGCCCGGGTAAATCGTGATCAAGGGATCATTGACCGTGGCACGGCGCGTTGGGGACGCTGCTGGTTCGAACCGATGGGGCGGGAACATGGAACGGCAGCAGTACATACAGCGGTGCTCGGAGCTGTACGCGGTGGGCGGCTACGCAGGAGTCAGGGAAACGGCGGAGGCCGGGCTCGCCGAGCTCGGTCCCGACCCGGTCCTCTTCCGCTGGCTCGGGCAGGGGCACGCCGCGGAGGACGAGGACGACCACGACACCGAAGCCGAGGGCGCGTACCGCAAGGGGCTTGCGCTCGCGGCGGACGACCTGGGGCTCCTGGTGTCGTACCTGGAGCTGTGCCTCCGGTCCGATTCCTTCACCTATCCGGGGCGCGCGGCCCGTGCCGCGGCCATGAAGGTGCGGCTCGAGGAGCTGGCCCCGCCCGGGTCGGCGGAACGGGCGCGCGTGGACGAGGTGACGGGGTGGGCCGGCCGCGGGTACTGGGACGACATCAAGGCGGCCACCGCGGAGGGGCGTGCGCGGCACGAAGGGGCTGCGGCACAGAGAGTTCTGGTCACCGACGCGTTGCGGCGAGCCGCTCGCGGTGAGTCCGCCGACGAATCCGGAGAGGACCTCGCCGCCGCCGAACTGGCGGCGGCGGTCGAGCTCCTGCAAGGGCCCCGCAACGCCCCTCTGCGCCTGCTCCTCGCCCATCGGGCTCCGGCGCACGTGCTGATCCTCACGCTCTGTGTCGGCGTCAACTACGCCCTGGTGCTGAGCGGCACCCTGACGTACAGCCTGTGGGGCTGGCTGCTCTGGTTCCCGGTACTGGTCGCGGAAGCCAAACTCCGCCAGGCAAAGAAGCTGGGACGTGAGCGCGTCATCGCCCGCATGCGGGAGCGCCACGAGCGGGTGGACTCCGCCGCCTGACGCCGGGAGACGCGGAGACGGGGAGGACGGGGTCCTCAGTCCTCCACGGCCTCCGCCCCGGTGCGACGGCGCATGCCGAACCCGGCCAGCAGCGCGCCGGCGGCGCACAGGGCGGCGGTGACGACCACGGCGGCGTGCACACCGTTCATGAACGCGTTTCCGCTGCCCTCGATCACCGCGGCCCTCAGCTGCGCGGGCATGTCGGCCGAAACGGGCGGGACACCCATGGACACCGCGTCCTCGGCCTCTTCGAAGCCCCTCGCGGCCCCGGCCGGGACACCGGCGGAAGTCAGCTCGCCGGTCAGGGTGGAACCCACCTTCCCGCTGATCAGGGAGACCAGCACGGACGTGCCGAACGCACCTCCGATCTGCAGCGAGGTGGCCTGCAGCCCGCCCGCCACTCCGCCGTCCTTCCTCGGCGCGTTGCCGACGATGGCGTCGGACGAGGCGGACATCACGATGCCGACGCCCAGGCCGATGGCCAGGAACGGCGGCCACAGGGCGGCGTACGGGGAACCGGTGTCCCAGGTCAGCATCCACAGGGCCGCCGCGGCCTGGAGGGTCATGCCGACCGGCATGGTGAGCCGCGGGCCGAAGCGCTGGGTCAGGGCGGCTCCGAGCGGTGCCGCCACCACGGTGGCCAGGCTGAACGGCAGGGTGCGGACACCGGCTTCCACCGGGGAGAAGCCGCGCACGTTCTGCAGGTACAGCATCACGAAGAAGATGACACCGAGCATCACGAAGAAGTTGATCGCGGTGACGATCGTGCCGATGGCCAGGGAACGGTTGCGGAAGAGGCGCATCGGCAGCAGCGGGTGGTCGAGGCGGCTCTCGTACCGGCAGAAGAAGACCAGCAGGACCAGGCCCGCGGCGAGGGACCCCAGCGTTCCGCCCGAGGTCCAGCCCCAGGTCTCACCCTTGACCACGCCGAAGATCAGGGCGACCAGGCCGATGCCGAGCAGGAGTACGCCGGGTACGTCGAAGCGGTGGCTTCCCGTGGAGTCCTTGCTCCTGGGGAGGACGAACAGGCCGAAGAGCAGGGCGACGACACCGATGGGGGCGTTGATGTAGAAGACCGACTCCCAGTTGACGTGCTCGATGAGCAGACCGCCGACGATCGGGCCGAGCGCGGTGGAGCACGACGCCACCATGGCCCACAGGCCCACGGCCATGCCGAACTTCCGGGGCGGGAAGACCGCGCGCAGGAGGCCGAGGGTGTTGGGGATCAGCAGGGCGGCGAAGAGGCCCTGCACCGCACGGAAGCTGATGACACCCTCGATCGAACCGGAGAGGGCGATCGCCACCGAGGCCAGCGTGAAGCCGAGGGTGCCCACGAGGTAGACCGTGTGCCGCCCGAAGCGGTCACCGAGTTTGCCGCCCAGGATCAGCAGGGCGGCCATGGCGATCAGATACGCGTTGGTGACCCACTGCAGGTCGGCGGTGGACGCGCCGAGGTCCCGGCCTATCTCGGGGTTGGCGATCGCGACGACGGAGCTGTCGAGGTTGACCATGAAGAGACCGATGGCCACGGCGATCAGCGTCAGCCAGGGGTTGGCTCGCCTGCCCGCGGGGGCGTCCGGGGGAGCGGCTGCGGGCAGGGGGGATTGGTCCACTGTCGTGGAGGACATGGAAATGCCTTGTCTGTGTACGTACTTCGGGAAGCGAAGAAGACGGAGAGAGGCGCCGGGGGCGCGCGAGGCCGCGGTGACGACAGCTGCCGCCGTGACAAAGGCTGCCGCGGCGACAGGAGTCGCCGCGGTCAGGGACCGGGTGTCAGCCGGCGGAGGCGCGGAGCCGCAGGTTCAGTGACGTCAGCGCGCCCAGAGCCGCGCCGAGAGCGTCGAGCTCACCATCGGTGAGGGTGTGGAGGGCGTGCGCCACACAGCCCTCCTTGAGCAGCCGCGCCTCGGCGAGCCGCTCCCGGGCCGTGGCCGTGGGATACAGATGGGCGACCCGCTTGTCGGCCGTGTCCTGCCTGCGCTCCAGGAGTCCCAGCTCGGTGAGCCGGGAGACGAGGGCGCTGGCGTTGTTCGGCTTCATCATCAGTGCTTCCGCGGCCTCGCGGACGGTGATGCCCTCACGTTCCTCGACGAGGAACAGCAGGGCGAGTTGGCCCTCCGGCAGACGGGGGTGCGGGAACTCGCGGCCGACATGCCGTTCGAGACTCCGTTGCAGCGCGGGCAGGACCGTCACGAGCGCGGAGGCCACGCGGTCGACGTCCTGGGAGGGCGCGCTGGAGTCGGGCATGTCCGCAGCATAGGTACTCCAGGATACCTATGTCAACATACCTAAATGCCCGGTCGGCCGGCTGCCGTGAACCCCGGCACCGGTCGGGCGGCTGACGTGGGGCCCTTCGCCGTGGTGGTATATCTGCAGTTGAGAGCCCCGGCGCACGGCAAGACAGCCGAGAGAAGGACCATGGACAAGCCCACGCACTTGATCGAGTTCGAGACCATGCTGCTCGGGCGGCACCTCCAGCTGAGCGCGCCCCGGCTGAGGCGGAACAGCCAGAACCTGGACCGCAGCGCGTACACCCTGCTCAGCCGCATTCGGATGGAGGGCCCGATGTCCATCGGGCAGCTCAGCGACGCCTTCGGGCTGGACGCCTCCACGCTGAACCGGCA
Source organism: Streptomyces sp. NPDC059499 (assembly GCF_042749285.1). Classification (NCBI taxonomy): domain Bacteria; kingdom Bacillati; phylum Actinomycetota; class Actinomycetes; order Kitasatosporales; family Streptomycetaceae; genus Streptomyces; species Streptomyces sp. NPDC059499. The sequence continues at coordinate 90,352 of NZ_JBHYTT010000021.1, read as the reverse complement.
GACCGCCGCCATGCTGCGGGCCGGGCTCGTCGAGCGCATCCCGGACCCCGACGGGGGGATCGCCCGCAAGTTCCGCATCACCGAAGAGGGCGCGCACGACCTCGACGCCGAGCGGTCCGCCAACATCCGCGGCCTGGAGAAGGTCATGGCCGAGTGGGATCCGGAGGAGGTCGCCGCCTTCGCCACGTATCTCAAGCGCTTCAACACCGACATCGAGCACCTCGACGGGCGCCCCTGGCCCCGCCCCTGATCCGGCAGGAGCCGAGTGCGGTGACCGGCCGGTCCGTTGCACCGTGTCCCCGCTCTCCTACGGGTGCAGCAGTTGGCCGGATCCCCGTGCCCGTCGAAACGGCCCTCCTATGATCGAAGCCGCATCCGGGAGATGGGGGTCAGGGGCTCGTGGCGCACCTCGGGATGATTCGCAGACACCGCATTCCCGCTGACGCGCGGTGGGAGACGGCCGAGTCGCCCGAGGAGACGACGCGCGAGGCCGGTGAGTTCTCAGAACTGGTGGCCGAGAGGCAGGCCGACATGCTGGTACGGCTCGGGTCCGGCCTCGGGAAGCGGAGCTGAGGAACCGGTGGACGAGCTTCGGCCCACGGACCCCGCACGCATCGGCGAGCACCGGCTGCTCGGACGCCTCGGCGCAGGTGGCATGGGGGTGGTCTACCTCGGCCGTACGGACGAGGGAGCGACCGCCGCCATCAAGGTGATCCTCCCGGAGTACGCGGGGAACGACCAGTTCCGGGCCCGGTTCCGCCGTGAGGTCGAGGCCGCGCGCAGCGTGCGCAGCCCGTGGGCCGTCACGGTCATCGGTGCCGAGACCGAGGGCGAACGCCCTTGGCTGGCCACCGTGTTCGTACCCGGCCCCTCGCTCGCCGAGGCGGTCACCCGCTGCGGACCGCTGCCCGCCCGCAGCGTGCGGGTGCTCGGTCAGCTGCTCTCCCGTGCCCTGACCGCCGTACACACGGCCGGACTCGTCCACCGCGACGTGAAGCCCGGAAACGTCCTGCTCGCCGTCGACGGGCCGCGGCTCATCGACTTCGGCATCGCGCGGGCCGGTGACGCCACCGTGCTCACCGCCACGGACATCGTCGTCGGCACCCCCGGCTTCCTGTCGCCGGAGCAGGCCTCCGCGGACGGTACGGCCCCGGGCCCCACGAGCGACGTGTTCTCACTGGGCTGCCTCCTCGCGTACGCCGCCACAGGCAGGCCGCCCTTCGGCAGCGGGGCCGTGGACGCACTGCTGTACCGCACCGTGCACGACGAACCCGACCTGGAAGGGATCGGCGACACCGCACTGCGCGCCCTGGTCGCCGACTGCCTGGCCAAGAACCCCGCGGACCGGCCGACAGCGCGACAGCTCGACGAGCGCATCGTCGAGGAGGCCCCGCACGGGTCGATCGGCTGGCTGCCCGAGGACGTCGTGCGGCTGATAGCGGACCGGTCCGCCGTGATGCTCGCCCTGCCCGGCATCGAGCCCACGATCGCCGAGGAGCCCGTGCCCGCACCACCGGGCAGACGCCGCTTTCGCCGCACGGGAGGCCCTGCGTGACGAACCGGCCGGCAGCGGCGCGGCGCCTCCGCCACCGCGGTGTGAAGCACAGCTGCGGCGGAGCTTAAGAAATCCTCGATGGACCTGGGGCCCGGCGTACGGCACTGTCGTTGTGACGGCAGTGGGCGGCGGATCACGGCGTTCGTAGGACGTACGAACGCAGGTGTTTCGCCCTTTCCCGTCGCCGTACCCCCATGCACCCCGGGCCGCAGGCCGCCTTCGGCATGCCCCCGGCCCGGGGTATTCACCAGGTACCAGGTACAGGGAGCCGCAGCCGTGAAGGCACTCGTGAAGCACAAGGCCGAGCCGGGACTCTGGCTGATGGACGTGCCGGAGCCGGAGATCGGCCCCGCAGACGTGCTGATCAAGGTCCTGCGCACCGGAATCTGCGGCACCGACCTGCACATCCGGAACTACGACGGCTGGGCGCAGCAGGCCGTGCGCACCCCGCTCGTCCTGGGCCACGAGTTCGTCGGCGAGGTCGCGGACCTCGGGGCCGACGTCGTCGACATCAAGATCGGTGACCTGGTCAGCGGTGAGGGCCACCTGGTCTGCGGGAAGTGCCGCAACTGTCTGGCCGGACGGCGCCACCTCTGCCGCTCCACCCTCGGCCTCGGTGTCGGCCGGGACGGGGCGTTCGCCGAGTACCTGGCGCTGCCCGCCTCCAACGTGTGGGTGCACCGGGACAAGGTCGACCTCGACATCGCCGCGATCTTCGACCCGTTCGGCAACGCCGTGCACACCGCGCTGTCGTTCCCGCTGGTCGGCGAGGACGTGCTGATCACCGGCGCGGGACCGATCGGCATCATGGCCGCCGCCGTCGCCCGCCACGCGGGCGCCCGCAGTGTCGTCATCACCGACGTCAGCGAGGCCCGTCTCGAACTGGCCAGGAAGGTCGGCGTCAGCCTCGCCCTCGACGTCAGCAAGGAGACCATCGCCGACGGCCAGCGCCACCTCGGCCTGCGCGAGGGCTTCGACATCGGTCTGGAGATGTCCGGCCGCCCCGAGGCGATGCAGGACATGATCGCGAACATGACGCACGGCGGCCGCATCGCCATGCTCGGGCTGCCCGCCACCGAATTCCCCGTCGACTGGTCCCGCGTCGTCACCTCGATGCTCACGATCAAGGGCATCTACGGCCGTGAGATGTACGAGACGTGGTACGCCATGTCCGTCCTGCTGGAGGGCGGACTCGACCTCGCCCCCGTGATCACCGGGCGGTACGGGTACCGCGACTTCGAAGCCGCCTTCGACGACGCCGCGAGCGGCCTCGGCGGCAAGGTCCTGCTCGACTGGGCCGCCTGACCCACCGGCCCCACCTCGCACCCCGGCCCGTACCCACCTGGGAGACATCCTTCATGTTCGACTCCGTACGCGACGACCTGCGCCTCACCCTCGACGAGATCAGGGACGCCGGACTCCAGAAGCCCGAGCGGGTGATCGGGACCCCGCAGTCCGCCACCGTCGGCGTCACCTCCGGGGGGCGCTCAGGCGCGGTCCTCAACTTCTGCGCCAACAACTACCTGGGCCTCGCCGACCACCCCGAGGTCGTCGCCGCCGCCCACGAGGCGCTGGACCGCTGGGGCTACGGGCTCGCGTCGGTCCGCTTCATCTGCGGCACCCAGGAGGTCCACAAGGAGCTGGAGCAGCGCCTTTCGGCCTTCCTCGGCCAGGAGGACACGATCCTCTACTCCTCCTGCTTCGACGCCAACGGCGGTGTCTTCGAGACCCTCCTCGGCCCCGAGGACGCGGTGATCTCCGACGCCCTCAACCACGCCTCCATCATCGACGGCATCCGGCTCTCCAAGGCGAAGCGGTACCGCTACGCCAACCGCGACATGGCAGACCTGGAGCAGCAGCTCAAGGAGGCTTCCGGGGCCCGGCGCCGCCTCGTCGTCACCGACGGCGTGTTCTCCATGGACGGATACGTCGCCCCGCTCGCGGAGATCTGCGACCTGGCCGACCGCTACGACGCCATGGTCATGGTCGACGACTCGCACGCCGTCGGCTTCGTCGGGCCAGGCGGCCGGGGCACCCCCGAGCTGCACGGCGTCATGGACCGCGTCGACATCATCACCGGCACGCTCGGCAAGGCGCTGGGCGGCGCCTCCGGCGGTTACGTCGCGGCGCGCGCCGAGATCGTCGCCCTGCTGCGCCAGCGCTCGCGCCCGTACCTCTTCTCCAACTCGCTCGCCCCGGTCATCGCCGCCGCCTCCCTCAAGGTCATCGACCTGCTGGAGTCCGCCGGCGACCTGCGCGAGCGGCTCAACGCCAACACCGCGCTCTTCCGGTCCCGGATGACGGCGGAGGGCTTCGACATCCTGCCCGGTGACCACGCCATCGCCCCCGTCATGATCGGGGACGCGGCGAAGGCAGGCCGGATGGCGGAGCTGCTCCTGGAGCGCGGTGTGTACGTGATCGGGTTCTCGTACCCCGTCGTCCCGCAGGGAGCCGCGCGCATCCGCGTCCAGCTCTCCGCCGCCCACTCCACCGACGACGTCAACCGCGCGGTGGACGCGTTCATCGACGCGCGGGCCGCGCTGGGGGAGTAGTCGCCGGTCTCCGCCGACCTGGGACAATGAGCGCATGATCGATGCACGGCGGCTGCGCATTCTCCGTGCGGTGGCAGACCACCGCACGGTGACCGCGGCAGCCGCCGCGCTCTACCTCACTCCCTCCGCCGTCTCCCAGCAGCTCGCCGCCCTGGAGCAGGAGACCGGACACCGCCTGGTCGAGCGCGGTGCGCGGGGTGCCAGGCTCACCGCGGCAGGGGAGATCCTGCTGACCCACGCCAACGAGGTGCTCGCCCAGCTGGAGCGGGCGGAGGCGGAGCTCGCCGCCTACGGCGCAGGTGTGGCGGGCACGGTCACGGTCGCCGCGTTCGCCACGGGCATCGGCCTCGTCCTGGCCCCCGCCATCGCCGAGCTGACGCGCACCGCCCCCGGCATCCGGGTCCGTGTGCAGGACGCCGAGGGCGACGCGAGCGTGCCGATGGTGCTGGACCGGCAGGTCGACGTGGCCGTCGCCGTCGAGTACCGGGGCGCGCCCGGTGACGACGACCGGCGCCTCACCCGGGTGCCGCTCTACTCCGAGCCCTTCGACGCGGTGCTGCCGGTCGGCCACCGCCTCGCCGGGCAGGAGCACGTCGCCGTCGCGGACCTCGCCAAGGACCCGTGGATCGGCCCGTACCCCGGCAACCCCTGCCATGACGTGGTGGTCCTGGCCTGTGAGTACGCCGGGTTCGAACCTCAGCTGGAGCACTCCTCGGACGACTTCCACGCGGTGGTCGCACTGGCCGGGGCGGGCGCCGGGGTGGCGCTGGTGCCCCGCTCGGCGCTGCGCGGCATGGACCTCGGCAGCGTCGTCGTACGGCCCGTGGAGGGCAGCGCCCCGACCCGGCGGGTCTTCGCCGCGGTGCGGCAGGGCGCCGAGGGGCATCCGCTGATCAGGCCGGTCCTGGAGGCACTGGGGTCGGCGGCGGGGCTGGCGTAGCCCGCGGCCGTGCGTGCGCGGAGCATGGCAGCTCCCGCGCACGCCCCGGCGCAGCTCAGGCGGGCTGCAGCAGGTCCCACCGGTTGCCGTACAGGTCCTCGAAGACCGCGACCGAGCCGTAGACCTCGTGGCGCGGCTCCTCCAGGAAGCGGACCCCGGCGGCCCGCATCCGCTCATGGTCGCCCGCGAAGTCCTCGGTGTGCAGGAAGAGGCCGACCCGGCCGCCCGCCTGCGCCCCGACGGCCGCCAGCTGGGCGTCGCCCTTCGCGCGCGCCAGCAGCAGCCCCGTGCCCTGCGTGCCGCGCGGACGCACGACGACCCAGCGCGAGCCGTCGCCCCGGTCCGTGTCCTCCACGAGCTCGAATCCGAGCGCGTCCGTATAGAAGGAGAGAGCCTCGTCGTAGTCGCGAACGACCAGGGTGACCAGGGCGATATGGGACATGGGGGGCCTCGGGTTCCTCGGAGGGACGGATACGCGCGTCTGTACGGCTGCACGTCGGTTATACGTAACACTAACGCCGCCACGGCGCACCCGTGGACAATGCCCGGCATGGCCACGAGCGACTTCACCGAGCTGACGGCCCGCGCCCGCCGTCTCGCCTCCCCGGGCGGGCGCCACATCCTCGGCATCGCGGGACCGCCCGGAGCCGGGAAGTCCACCCTGGCCGCCCGGCTCGTCGAGTCGCTCGAAGGACACGCCGTCCTCGTCCCGATGGACGGTTTCCATCTGGCCGGTGCCGAGCTGGAGCGCCTCGGCCGTGCCGACCGCAAGGGAGCCCCGGACACCTTCGACGCCGCGGGATACGCGGCCCTGCTCCGGCGGCTGCGCCTCCCCGACGGTCCGGACCCTGTGTACGCGCCGGCGTTCGACCGGAGTCTGGAGGAGCCGATCGCCGGGGCGGTACCCGTCCCTCAGGACACCCCGCTCGTGGTGACCGAGGGCAACTACCTGCTCCTGGCCGAGGGGCCCTGGACGCCGGTCCGCGCGCTGCTCGACGAGGTGTGGTTCGTCGACGTCGATCCCGGGCTGCGGACGCGCAGGCTCGTCGACCGGCACGTGCGGTTCGGCAAGCCCCGCCCGTACGCGGAGCGCTGGGTCGCCCGCTCCGACGAACCCAACGCCCGGCTGGTGGAGCGGTACCGCGACCGCGCCGACCTGGTCGTGCGGCTGCCGGACACGCCCTGACACCTCCGGGCTCCCGCCCCGAGGAGCCGGGTCGGCGGGCCTGCTGTCACCAGCCGGTGCCGAACCGCGCCATCGGCTCGATCAGTTCGCGCTCCTCGTAGGCGAGATGGGACAGCAGCGCGTCCGCGAGCAGGTCGACGGCGGCCTTCAGGCCGTCCCTGCCCGAACCGTCCCCGATGAAGGCGACGAGCGCGCGGTCGAGCCTGTCGATGACTCCCCGCACGGCGTGATGCTCCTCGGCCAGCCGGTCGAGCACCGGTGCCAGGAGCGGCTCGGACCGGCGCAGGTGCGGGAAGAGGTCCTGGTCCTCCCGTGTGTGGTGCAGGGTGGTCACCTGGCAGTAGGAGGCGCAGTACGCGCCGAGCGCCCAGCTGTTCCGGCGCACGCTCAGCTTCTGGATCCCGGACCTGGCCCCACCGGGATCCGCACCGTCCTCCAGTACCTGCCGTACCACGTGGCGCAGTCGGTCCAGGTCCGAGCGGAGCCGGTCGTGGGCGGCGACGAGATTGCGGGCCGGCTCCTGGGCGCTGCGTGCATACCGTCGATCCGGGTCGACGGCGGGCCCCGTGGGGCGGGTCGACTCGTCCCACAGCCGTTCGGCCGACAGGCGCACGCGGTCGTCGGGCGTCGCACGGACGGACAGGCGTTCCGGCAGCGATCCTCCGCGCCCGTGCGGCAGGTCGCTGCCCGCCTCCTCCGCAGGGGGACGCGGACGGTCGCCGGACGCCGTGTCCGTACCGCTCCGGCGTGCCGCGGACACCAGTTCCCGGGTGGCCGGCGCCACCTCGGCGGCGAACAGTTCGAGAAGGCGCGGCTGTTGGACGGGCAGCAGGAAGGCGCTCGTCCCGTGCTCCAGCGCCAGAGCGGCGAGCTGCTCGGGCCAGGCCCCGGGCTGCCCCTCCGGGAAGCCGCCCGGTCCCGGCGAGAGGTTGTAGAGGCGGCGCACCGCCTCCGGGGGCCTGCCCGCACGGACGGCTGCCTCGTCGATGATCCGGTGTCCTGCCGCGAGTCGCCCCGGCGGCACGTGCGGCACGCTGGGCAGCCAGCCGTCCGCGACGGACCCGGTCAGGTCCAGCATCCGGGGGCCGATCGCGCCGATCCAGATTCCGACGGGGTGTGCGGGAGCGGGGCCGGAGGACGCGCCATCGAGCCTGTAGTGCTCGCCGTCGACGTGGACGCTACCGCCCTCGGTCCACAGCGCCCGGATGACCTCGACGGCCTCTCGGGTCGCCCGCACCGCCTCGCCAGGGGTGCGTCGCGGCCCGCCGTCGGCGGCGATGGAGTCCCAGTAGGCCCCCGCTCCGATCCCCAGCTCCACCCGGCCGCCGCTGAGCCGGTCCAGGCCGGCCGCGGCGCGGGCCAGTAGGGCGGGTGGCCGCAGCGGCAGACTGGCGACGTTGGGGAAGACCCGCACCCGGGAGGTGGACGCGGCGATGAAGGAGAGCACCGTCCAGGCGTCGAGCAGACCGGGCCGGTACGGATGGTCCGGGACGCTCACCAGATCCAGGCCGGCCCGGTCGGCGGCCTGTGCCGAGGCCACCGCGTCCTCGGCCTGTCCGGCCGACGGCATCAGCACGGTGCCGAAGAGCAGGTTGTGTCCGTAGTCGGGCATGTGGGCCAACTCCTAGGCGGTGGACGGGTCTTCGTCCGGGGTGGTAACGGGTGGGGTGGCCGTGCGCCACAGTGCTCCCGGGCCGGCGAGCGCCACGAGGGCGGCCACGGCCAGGGCGATCGCCGACATCGCGAAGGCGGTGGTGTAGCCGGACTCGGCGGGCAGCCGGGTGCCCGGGACCGTCCGGGCCGCCACGAGGGAGGCCGCGATCTGCGCGCCGAGCGAACCGCCGACGGTCCGCATGACGGTGTTGATGCCGGTCGCCTCTCCGGTCCGGTTCCGGTCGACCGCGCTGACGACCAGGTTGGCCAGGGCCGCGAAGGCGAACCCGACACCGGTGCCGAGCACCGCGGAGCCGGCGTACATCGCCCACTCGCTGTCGTGGGCCGTGGCGTAGACGGCGAAGCCGGCCACCCCGATCAGGCAGGCGAGCACCAGCGGCAGCTTCCAGCCCGCGGCGGCGCCGATCCGTCCGGCGAGCGGGCCGGCGATCAACATGGTCACGGCCATCGGGACCATGAACAGTCCGGACTCGGTGACGGAGGCCCCGAAGCCGTACCCGGCCCCGGTGGGGGTCTGGGCGAGCATCGGTACGAGAGTGAACGCGCCGTACATGCCGAAGCCGATGACGAGGGCCGTGATGTGGCTGGACAGGACAGCGGGACGGCGCAGCAGCTCGATGTCGATCAGGGGCTCGCGGACCTTCTTCTCGACGTACGTGAAGACCGCGAGGAGTACGACGGCCGTCGCGAAGAGGGCGATGATGCCGCCCGACGCCCAACCCCAGGACCTGCCCTGGCTGATGGCGATCAGCAGGGCCACGATGCCGGCGCTCAGCAGCACCACGCCGGCCCAGTCGATGCGCCCCGGTGAGCGTCCCGGGGGCTCCTGGACGAACGCGGCCACGGCCACGATGCCCGCCAGGATCACGATCAGGCCGGTCCAGAAGATCCAGTGCCAGTTCAGGGCATCCATCAGGGGGCCGGGGATGACGAGCCCGACGCCGAAGCCGATGCCGAAGGTCGACGAGATCAGGCCGATCGCCAGAGGCACGCGCTCACGCGGGAACTGGTCGCGCACGATCCCGAAAGCCAGGGGGAAGGCGGCCGAGCCGACGCCCTGGACGGCGCGGGCCGCGATCAGCAGCCCGAGCGAGTCGGACAGCGCGGCCAGCAGGGTGCCGGCCGCGAAGACGGTGAGGCTCGCGAGGAGCACCCGCCGTTTGCCGAACATGTCGCCCACCCGGCCGAGCAGTGCGGTGGCCACCGATGCGGTGAGCAGGAAGGAGCTGAGAACCCAGGAGACGGCGGTCGCGGAGGCGTTGAACTCGCGCTGGAGGCCGGGGAGCGCCGGGACGACCATCGTCTGCATCAGCGAGAAGGACAGCACGGCGAGGAGGAGGGCCGCGAAAGGTGCCGCGGTGCGGCGTCGCGGGTCCGCCGTCGGCGGCTGGGCAGGGGTGCGGGCGGAGCGTCGAATTAATAGCACGGCGGAATCATTACATGACGTAATTCTTACGTCCAGTCACTGACCGGATAGCATGCGTGCATGAGCGAATCCCCCGAGTGCGGGCCCGACGGCGCGGTCCCTTCCGAGGCCACGGAGCGGGGCTCCCGCCCGCCGGGCCTGCTGGCACTGCCCTCGTACCTCGCCAGCCATGTGGGGCGCATCGGCCACGACGCACTGGTCGCGTCCGTGGGCGAGTACGACCTGCGGCTGCCCCACTTCGCCACGCTGACCGCCCTCGCGGACTTCGGGCCGCTGCCGCAGCACGTACTGGCGGAACGGCTGGGATTCCAGCGCAGCCACCTGGGGGGCTACCTCGACCTCGTCGAGGAGCGCGGCCTGGTGTACCGGGCCCGGGACAAGGCGGACCGGCGGCGGCAGGTGGTCGGTCTGACGGAGGAAGGCGGCGCGCTCCAGCGCCGGTTGCTCAAGGTGGCCGAGGAGTCCCAGGAGGCGTTCCTGGCGTGTCTGTCACCCGCCGAACGCGAGACGCTGACCGCGCTGCTCCGGCGCATGCTGGACGCCGACGACCGGGCGGGCGGCACGGCGGCAGGCGCCCGGACGAAGTAGCCGGCCCGGTCGACCGCCCGGCGTCGCGCCGGGGCGGCCCGGTCGTACGGCTTCACGGCGCGCCCCGAATGCGTTCGCGTCCACCGGCACGTACGGGCAGGATGCTGTGTGCCGCGTCGTCCCGCCAGGAGGTCCGCCATGCCCAGCCCCGACCAGCCCGTACCCTTCACCGCCGACGACTACAGGGCCCGGATGACCCGGGCGGCCGAGTCCGCCGACGCCGCAGGCCTCGCGGGCGTCCTGGTGGCGCCGGGCCCCGACCTGGTCCACCTCACCGGGTACCGGCCGACCGCCGCCACCGAACGCCTCACCCTGCTCGTCATCAGGGCGGGCCACGACCCCGTCCTCGTCGTCCCGGCCCTGGAGGCCGCGGACGCCGAACGGGCCGTCGGCGCTCCCGTCCTCACCCTGCGGGACTGGACCGACGCCGCGGACCCGTACGCCCTGACCGCCGAACTGCTCGGCGACAAGGGCCGGTTCGGTGTCAGCGACAACGCCTGGGCGCTGCACCTGCTCGCGCTGCAGGAGCTCCTTCCCGCCACCTCGTACGCCTCCCTCACCGCAGCCCTGCCGATGCTGCGCGCGGTCAAGGACGCCGCCGAGCTGGAGCGGCTCGCCGCGGCGGGGGCCGCCGCCGACGCCACGTACGAACGGATCCTGAAGGTCCGCTTCTCCGGCCGGAAGGAGACCGACGTCGCCGCGGATCTCTCCGCCCTGCTCGTCGAATTCGGCCATTCACAGGTCGACTTCACCGTGGTCGGCTCCGGTCCCAACGGTGCCAACCCGCACCACGAGGCCGGCGACCGCACCATCGAGCAGGGCGACATGGTCGTCCTCGACTTCGGCGGCCTCAAGCACGGCTACGGCTCGGACACCTCCCGTACGGTGCACGTCGGCGCACCCACCGCGGAGGAGCAGCGGGTGCACGACGTCGTACGGGAGGCGCAGGAGGCGGGCTTCCACGCGGTGCGGCCCGGTATCGCCTGCCAGGAGATCGACCGGGCGGCGCGCGCCGTCGTCACCGAATTCGGCTACGGCGAGCGCTTCATCCACCGCACCGGCCACGGCATCGGTGTCACCACCCATGAGCCGCCCTACATGATCGAGGGCGAGGAGCAGCCGCTGGTACCCGGCATGTGCTTCTCCGTGGAGCCCGGCATCTACCTCCCGGGCCGCTTCGGTGTCCGGATCGAGGACATCGTCACCGTCACCGAGGACGGTGGCCGGCGGCTGAACAACACCCCGCGCGAACTGGCGGTCGTCGACTGATCAATCCTGCGGCTCACGGTCGCGGAAGCGGTGCAGCACGTCGTACGGGTAGGGCAGCGGACGCGCGCCGGCCTCGTCCAGCCGCGTCTCCTGGTCCGGCGTCAGTTCCCAGCCCACGGCGCCCAGGTTGTCGGCCAGCTGCTCGACGGTGCGGGCCCCGATGATGGGCGCGGTCACGCCGGGACGGCCGAGGAGCCAGCGCAGCGCCACCTGCGCGGGGGTGCGCTCCGCCTCCTCGGCGACCGCGACGAGCGCTTCGACGACCCGCCAGGTCTCCTCGTTGTCCCGCTCCCGCCAGGCCTCGCGACCCAACTCCTCCTGGTAGCGGGCCTCGCGGGTGCCGGGCGCCGCGGCGGTCATGCCCCGCCGGTACTTCCCGGTCAGCCAGCCGCCCTGGAGCGGGCTCCAGGGGATGATGCCGACGCCCTCCGCCAGGCTCACCGGGACGAGCTCCCACTCCAGCTCGCGGGCCAGCAGGTTGTAGAGCGGCTGGAGGCTCACATAGCGCTCCCAGCCGTTCCTCCCGGCCAGGTCCTGCGCACGCTGGAGCTGGGAGGCGGAGAGGTTGCTCGCGCCGAGGTAGCGCACCTTCCCCGCCTTCACCAGGGTGTCGAGCGTCGAGAGGGTCTCCTCCACGGGCGTCGTGGCGTCCCACACATGGGTCTGGTAGAGGTCGATGTAATCCGTGCCGAGCCGTCGCAGGCTCGCCTCCACGGCCGACACGATGTGCTTGCGGCTCAGGCCGCCCGCGTTGGGCGCCTCGCCCATCGTCCCGAACACCTTGGTGGCGACGACCAGGTCGTCCCGCCTGCGGCCCTTCAGCCAGCGGCCGACGATCTCCTCGGAGACGCCGCGGTGATAGACGTCGGCGGTGTCGATGAACGTCCCGCCCGCCTCCGTGAAGACGTCCAGGATCCGGTGGGCGCTCGCCTCGTCCGTGTCCTGGCCGAAGGTCATGGCGCCCAGGCAGAGCTCACTGACGCGCAGCCCCGAACGGCCGAGGAATCGCTGCTTCATGGGGTCCCCTTCACTTGTTCCCGTTGCCCGGTGACGAAGCTACGAGTTGAAGTGCACCCGAAGGCAAGGGACTTGTTCAGCCCCGAGTGCCTTGTTCAGTCGTCGGCCAGAACCACGCACGACTCCGGCGGCAGGTGCAGCAGCCCGTCGCTGCCCGGTGCGTCGACCGGCTCCCAGGCGGCCAGGACCCTGCCCCCGCCGGTGCGGTGACGTCCGCCGCCCAGCGCGATGGTGGCCGGCTTCCCGGAGAGGTTGACCGCGACCCGCAGATCGCCCCTGCGGAACGCCAGCCAGCGCGCCTCCTCGTCGTACGCCGTCCTGACGGAGGCCAGATCGGGATCGGAGAGGTCGGGCATGGCCCGGCGCAGCGCGATCAGCTCGCGGTACCAGGCCTGGACGCGGGCGTGCGGTTCGCGCTCGGGTTCGCTCCAGTCGAGGCAGGAGCGGGCGCGGGTGAGCGGGTCCTGCGGGTCGGGGACGTCCTCCTCCGCCCAGCCGTGCTCCGCGAACTCACGCCGCCTGCCGTCGCGTACGGCCCTGGCGAGATCCGGGTCGGTGTGGTCGGTGAAGAACTGCCAGGGGGTGCGGGCGCCCCACTCCTCGCCCATGAAGAGCATCGGGGTGAAGGGGCCGGTGAGCACGAGGGCCGCCGCGCAGGCCTGGAGCCCGGGGGAGAGGGTGGCGGCGAGCCGGTCGCCGAGGGCCCGGTTGCCGATCTGGTCGTGGGTCTGGGCGTAGCCGACGAAGCGGTGGGCGGGGGTGCGGGTGACGTCGACGGGGCGGCCGTGCGTACGGCCCCGGAAGCTCGAGTACGTACCGTCGTGGAAGAACGCGCCGGTGACGGTCTTGGCGAGGGCGGCCAGCGGGGCGGAGGCGAAGTCTGCGTAGTAGCCCGTGGACTCGCCGGTGAGCGCGGTGTGCAGGCAGTGGTGGAAGTCGTCGTTCCACTGGGCGTGCAGCCCGAGGCCGCCCTCCTCGCGCGGGGTGGTCGTGCGCGGGTCGCAGAGGTCGGACTCGGCGATCAGGGAGAGCGGCCGGCCGAGCTCGGCGGCGAGGGCGTCGACGGCCCCGGACAGCTCCTCCAGGAAGGTGAGCGCCCTGCTGTCGGCCAGCGCGTGCACGGCGTCCAGGCGCAGCCCGTCCAGGCGGTAGTCCCTCAGCCAGGCGAGCGCGCTGCCCAGCAGATACGAGCGGACCTCGTCCGAGCCCGGGGCGTCGAGGTTGACGGCCGAGCCCCAGGGCGTGTGATGCGTGTCGGTGAAGTACGGGCCGAAGGCCGGCAGGTAGTTGCCCGAGGGGCCGAGGTGGTTGTGGACCACGTCCAGGACGACCCCGAGACCCAGGCCGTGCGCCGTGTCGACAAAGCGCTTCAGTCCCTCCGGGCCGCCGTACGGCTCGTGCACGGCCCACAGCGACACCCCCTCGTACCCCCAGCCATGGGTTCCGGGGAAGGGGCAGACGGGCATCAGCGACACATGGGTGACACCGAGCTCCACGAGATGGCCCAGGCGCTCGGCAGCGGCGTCGAAGGTACCCGCCTCCGTGAACGTACCGATGTGCAGCTCGTACAGGACGGCGCCCGGCAGCCCCCGCCCCGCCCAGTCGCCGCGCCAGGTGTAGGCCTCGTGGTCGACGACCGCGCTCTCGCCGTCGGGTCCGTCCGGCTGGCGGCGCGCACGCGGATCGGGGAGCACGGGTCCGTCGTCGAGCACGAAGCCGTAGCGGTCACCGTCGGCCGCCTCGGCCTCGGCCGTCCACCAGCCCTCCCGCAGCGGATCGCGCTCCATGGGCTGCCGCCCGTCCGCGGTCTGCAGCACGGCCGACTCGGTTCGCGGGGCCCACACGTCGAACTGCATTCACCACTCCTCGTCCATGAACCGGATGCCCGGCGACGGGCCCCGTGATCGGCGGAAGTCGCACTCGGGGCACCGGGGGACCGGAGCGAGCCCGTTCTGGCGATCAGCGTCTGGTTCTGATCATTGCCCTACCGGGTTCCGCTCATACGTGGAGTGCCCGGGAAGTGGTGACGAGGATGGACCGGATGGGGTTCCTCGGTCCGTGGGCTCAGTCGCCGGCCGTCAACGAAGCGCGCGCGGCGGTGAGGATCTCCTCGGAGAGCGGGGAGCCCTCGGTGGCCCGGGCCAGGACGAGTGCGCCGAGCATGGTGCACAGCCGGGCGATGCCGTCCTGGTCCTCCGTCGCGAGCCACTCCGCGAAGTCGCCCACCCCCTCGGTGTAGACGCGGCGGGCCTCACGGTCTCCGGGTTCGCGCGCCATGTCGCCGGCGAGTGCGGCCGCGGGGCACCCGTCCGCCCTGCCGTCACGGTGCTCGACGGAGAGATAGGTGTCGATCAGCGCCCGCTGGGCGGCGTCGCGCTGCCCGGCGTACCGCTCGAGGCCGTCGTCGCGGCGCCGGGTGAGCTCGGCGAACGCGTGGGCGGTGGCTTCGTCGACGAGCGCCTCCTTGGAGGCGAACTGCTTGTAGAAGCCGCCGTGCGTCAGGCCGGACGCCTTCATGAGATCGGCGACGCTGACGTGGGTCCCCTGCTCCCGGAACAGCCGGGAGGCGGTTTCCACGACCCGCCTGCGGTTCTCCTCCGCCTGTGCCTGCGATACGCGGCCCATGGGCCACCTCCCGATTGGATGTCGATTGGCATCTATTCTAGACCGGTGTTTAGATTGCAGTCATAATCTAATTCTCACGGGCCGCTCGTCGCCCGCAACACCTGGGAGCAGGCATGGAACTCAAGGACGCGATCGTGGTGGTCACCGGCGCCAACCGAGGGCTCGGGCGGCATCTGGCAGCCCAGCTCGTGGAGCGCGGAGCGAAGGTGTATGGGGCTGCCCGCCGACCGGAGACGGTGGACCTGCCGGGTGTCATCCCCCTGCGGCTGGACGTGACGGACGAGGAATCGGTCCGGGCCGCGGCCCGCACGGCATCCGACGCCACGCTGCTGGTGAACAACGCCGGTATCTCCACCGCCACCCCGCTGATCGCGGGCGGCCTGGACGCGGTCCGCCTGGAGATGGAGACGAACTTCTTCGGGCCGCTCGTGGTGACGCGGGCCTTCACCCCCGTCATCGAGGGCAACGGCGGCGGCGCGGTCCTCAACGTCCTGTCCGTCCTGTCCTGGCTGCACCCGGCCGGCCTCGGGTCCTACGCCGCGGCCAAGGCCGCGGCATGGGCGCTGACCGACGCGGCCCGGGAGGAACTGGCACCCCGCGGCATCACCGTCTCGGCACTGCACGTCGGATACATGGACACCGACATGGCCGCGGGAGTTCCCGCCGATCAGAAGGCCGATCCCGCCGCCGTTGCCGCACAGGCCCTGCACGGCATCGAGACGGGCCTGCCCGAGATCCTCGCCGACGAGACCACCCGGTACGTCAGGCGGAACCTGGCCGCTTCGCCGGAGGCGGCGTGAGAAGCGGACCGCCGCACCGATGAACCGATGTCCGAAAGAAGATGTCCCGTAAGGAAGGAAGCCCAGGATGAGCACGGACCCCGTCCCTTCGCGGACGAGGAGAGGACGGAGACGACGATGAAGGCCTTCATGATCGAGCGGTACGGCGACAAGGCCGGCGTGCACGCCGGTGAGGTGCCCGACCCGCAGGTGGGTGCCGACGACATCCTGGTGCGGATCCACGCGGCGAGCGTCAACCCGCTCGACCTCAAGCTCCGCGACGGAGCTTTCAAGGCAGTCACGCCGTACCGCCTTCCGCTCATCCTGGGCAACGACCTCGCCGGAGTGGTGGTCCGGGTGGGTCCGGCCGTCACGCGGTTCGCGGTGGGCGACGAGGTCTACGCGCGGCCCGACAAGGACCGCATCGGCACGTTCGCCGAACTCATCGCCGTCCACCAGGACGACGTGGCGATCAAACCGGCCACGCTCACCATGGAGGAGGCCGCGTCCCTTCCGCTGGTCGCCCTGACCTCGTGGCAGGCGCTGGTCGAGCGGGCCCAGGTGCAGCCGGGCCAGAAGGTCCTCGTCCACGGGGGCTCCGGCGGCGTCGGCACCGTCGCCGTCCAGCTCGCGAAGCACCTGGGCGCGCACGTGGCCGCCACCGCGAGCACGGCCAACGTCGACCTGGTGAAGGAGCTCGGCGCGGACGTCGTCGTCGACTACCGGAAGCAGGCTTTCGAGACGGTCCTCCACGGCTACGACGTCGTCCTGGACACCGTCGGCGGCGAAACGCTCGAGAAGTCCCTGCGGGTACTCAGACCGGGCGGAAAGGTCATCAGCGTCGCAGGTCCGCCCGATGCGGCCCTCGCCCGCGAACTGGGCCTGAACGCGGTCCTCCGACTGGCGATGAGCGCGCTGAGCTTCCGGACGCGGCGGCGCGCCAAGCGCCGCAACGTGACGTACTCGTTCCTGTTCATGACGGCCGGAGGCGACCAACTGCGGACACTCGCACCGCTCATCGACGCCGGGAGGATCCGTCCCGTCGTCGACCGCGTCTTCCCGTTCGAGCAGACCCGGGAAGCCATGGAGTACGTCGAGAAGGGCCGCGCGAAGGCCGGGAAGGTCGTCGTCGCGATGATGTGAGCGACCGCCCCCGCCCGACGACCCGTGAAGGCCGCCTCCGCGAAGGGAAGTTCCGGGGTCCGGCACCGTCGGGCGGGCGACGGTAGCCGTGGCACCCCGGAGAGTGATACACAAGATCCCCCTTACGGCTGCTGGAGGCCGAGATGACCGTGCCGACGTTCCCACCCGGATTCCTCTGGGGAGCCTCCGCGTCCGCTTTCCAGACCGAAGGGGCGTTCGACGCCGACGGCAAGGGGCCCTCCGGCTGGGACGCCTTCGCGGCGCAGCCCGGACGGATCAAGGACGGCACCGACACCACCCGCGGCACCGGCTTCCACGAGCACTACCGCGAGGACGTCGCCCTGCTCGCCGGACTCGGCGCGGACGCCTTCCGCTTCTCCATCAGCTGGCCCCGCGTCGTGCCGGGCGGCAGCGGCGCGCTCAACCCCGCGGGGCTGGACTTCTACGACCGGCTCGTCGACGAACTCTGCGCCCACGGCATCACCCCCGCCCCGACGCTCTACCACTGGGACACCCCGCTCCCGCTGGACGAGGCCGGCGGCTGGCTCAACCGGGACACCGCCTACCGCTTCGCCGAGTACGCGGGCATCGTCGCGGAGCGCCTCGCCGACCGCGTACCCATGTGGATCACCATCAACGAGCCGGCCGAGGTGACGATGCTCGGCTACGCACTCGGTGAGCACGCCCCCGGACGCACCCTCCTGTTCGACGCGCTGCCCGCCGCCCACCATCAACTCCTGGCCCACGGACTGGCCGTACGGGCGCTGCGTGCCGCGGGCGCCGACAACATCGGCATCGCCCTCTCGCACACGCCCGTGTGGACCGCGGGGGAGACCGAGGAGGACCGCCTGGGGGCGGAGCTCTACGACACCCTCACCAACTGGCTGTTCGCCGACCCCGTCCTCACCGGCCGCTACCCCGACGAGGGCTTCGCCGCCCTGATGCCGGGCCCGGTCGAGGACGACCTGAAGGTGATCTCGACGCCGCTCGACTGGTACGGGGTGAACTACTACAACCCCACCCTCGTGGGCGCCCCGAGGCCCGAGGCGCTGGACTCCTTCTCCGGCTACACGATGCCCTCCGAACTCCCCTTCGGAATCAGGGAGATCGAGGGGTACGACACGACCGACTTCGGCTGGCCCGTCGTCCCCGAAGGGCTCGCCGAGACGCTCGGCGAGCTGCAGAGCCGCTTCGGCGACCGGCTGCCGCCCGTCTACATCACGGAGAACGGCTGCGCGGTCGACGAGCCCGTCGCCGACGGCCGGCGCATCGCCTTCCTGGAAGGACACCTGGGGGCGCTGCGCACGGCCATCGACGCGGGCGTCGACGTGCGCGGCTACTTCACCTGGTCACTGACCGACAACGTGGAGTGGACCGAGGGCGCCAGCAAGCGGTTCGGTCTCGTCCACATCGACTACGAGACCCTGCGGCGCACTCCCAAACAGTCGTACGCCTGGTACCGCGACGTGATCAGCGCCCAGCGCGCCGCCGGGACGGGCTGAACGCCCCGGCGGCAACGGGTGGCTCACACCAGGTGGATGCGTTCCTGCACGATGCGGTGACCGGCCCGGGAGAACGCGGCAGCCATCGGCGTGTTGCCCCGGTCGGTCGCGCCCGCGATCGACGTCGCACCCTGACCGGCCAGGAAGTGCGTGGTCTCCACGAGCAGGTCGTATCCGTAGCCGTGCCCCCGCGCCTCGGGCACGACCCCGATGAAGCCGACGCACGGCCCGCCCGGATTGCGCGCCGGAACGTGGATTCCGGCGAGCCTGCCGTCCCGGGTGTGGGCGAGCTGCCACCAGGAGCGTGGTGAGGGGCACCAGTTGAAGAAGTCGAGCTCCTCCCGGGCCGCCTGCTCCAGGCCGCCCGGGCCCTCGATGGAACGCCGGGCATGGGCGTCCAGCGTCACGGAGTGGACCCGCCGCAGGACGTCCAGGATCACCGCGTCGTCCGGCTCCTCCCGGAAGTCGAGCCTGCCGGGCCGCTCGGGCAGACCGTCGCCGGGCGTCCATTCGTAGCGGTAGCGCTCGACCAGCAGCTTCATACCGGCCGCCTCGGCCGCGGCGATCCGTGCCCCGGCCGCTGCCCGCACCTCGGGGGCGTCCCGCCAGCCGGCCGGCACGATCAGCTCGTACTCGACCGACCACGGCGCACGGCGCAGCAGTTCGGCGGCCGCCCCCTCCTCGCCCTCGGCGAAGTCGAAGTAGTTGACCAGCACGGGCTCGGTGTCGTCGGGGCCGCCCCACCAGGCCGCCCTGGCGACGACGACCCCGTCGCGCAGAGCGACCCAGGTCCACTCGGGGCGGTACTCACCGCCGTCGTGAACCGTGGCGTAGCGGTGGCCGAACGCGGCGCGGCCGACGAGGCAGGGAGCCTGCAGGGAATGGAAAAGATGTGCGTCGCTCTGGGTGAGCGCGCGGATGACCGTATCGGTCACTGGGTGTCCTCCGGGACTCGTGACGAGAAGCGTGGTGCGCTCCCGGTCAGACCGAGTCCGACACCGCCCTGCGGGCGGGACGGGAGCGCGGGAACGAAGCTGTACGCATCCGACTCGCCTCCTTCCGCATCCGGGGCCTGGGTTCCGCACCGACGGTACGGCCCCCGAGCCCGGTCGTCCACCCGATTTACGGTCGGTCCCACACCATGTCGAAGGAGCGTTCGAAGTTGATGTAGCCGAGGCGCTCGAACGACTTCGCCATCGGGACGTTCCCGACGTCGGTGCTCGCCCTGATGCGCTCCACGTCCTGCGCGGCGAGCACCCGCGTGCCCTCCGCCAGGATGTCGTCGATGTATCCGTGCCCGCGGTGCGCCGGCAGGACCCCGATGTACGCGATCATCGGGTGGTAGTTGTTGCGGGCCGGAATGACGAAGCCCACCGGTCGGCCGTCCGGCAGCTCCGCGACACGCCACCATTCCTGCGGAGTCCTGAGACCCGCGAACTCCTCGTCGTACTGCTTCTCCGCGGCCTCGCGGGCACTCAGGCCGGACGCCAGGTCCGCCTGGCCGTGCGCGTCCAGGGTGCCCGCCATCACCGGGGTCATCAGGGCCACGAGGTCCTCGCGTCCGGTGACCGGGCGGAACACCAGCCGGCCGGTGTCCTGGGGTACGGGCGTGCCCGCCCGCCACTCCAGCCGGAGCCGCTCGACCAGCATCCGCGCGCCGCTCGCCTCCATGACCCGTATCCGGGCCTCGACGACATCGCGCGCCGCCGGGTCCTCGCGCCAGTCCGGCGGGATGTAACGGCCGTACTCGGGCGGGACCGTCCCGGCGGGCACGACCGCGGCGGACGCCTTCTCCAGCAGCTCCAGCCCGATCGCGCCGCGCTCCGGCTCCGGCAGGGTGTCGTCCAGGTCGAAGAAGTCCAGGAACTGCGGGGCGCCCCCGTCCTGGCCCGTCCACCAGGCGATCCGGGCCACGAGACGGTCGCCGCGCAGGGCCACCCACATCCACTCGGGGCGGCGGCGGCCGGTGGCGAGGTCGTCGGCGAGCTCGTGGTCGAGGACGTACGGAAGACGGCAGAAGAGACCGAGCTCGTCCGCTCCGGTGAGCGGACGGACGGTCAATTCCATTGGTGCAAGGGTCACAAAGGCTCCTGGATGCGGTGTGGGCCGCCGAAGGACGGCAGCGGGCGACGATAACAACATCCGTGCGGCCGGTGTGCGGTATTTATCCGCCGCCCCGCAGGTCAGAACGACAGGAACCGGGCTCCTTCTGGACACCCCAGGCCTCTCGGCCCGACAATCGGTGCTGTGACGTCCTCCTTCGAGCCCTACACGTACCCCGCGCGGCTGTCCGACGCCCAGCGCGACCGTGTCCTCGGTGTGCTCAGAGACGGCGCGGCGCAGGGGAAGCTGTCCCACGACACCTTCCTGCGACGCATGGAACTCGCCCTGACGGCCCGGCGCTCCGAGGAACTGGCGGCGCTCACCTCCGACCTGGAGACCCGCGGGCGCTGGTCCCGCAGGCTCTTCCGTGCGGTGGGCGGCGTCTCCGCGTTCCCCGCGGGGGTGCGCAGGGCCTGGCAGTCCGAGCGGCTGCCCAAACTGCTCCTGCCCGTGCCGGGCCCGCACCCGCTGCGCATCGGCAGGGACCCGGGCAACGGACTGCGGCTCAGCCACGAGACGGTGTCGCGGCTGCACGCCGAACTGACCGCGCACGGCAGCCGGTGGATCCTGCGCGACCTCGGCTCGACGAACGGCACCTGCGTCAACGGCCAGCGGGTCATCGGGTCGGCAGCCGTGCGCGACGGCGACCAGGTGAGCTTCGGCCGGATGACCTTCCGGCTCTCCGCCCCCCTGCCCGGACCCCCGGCCTGAGCGGAGGCGCGGCTCAGCCGCCGTCCGCGGGCTCTCCTCCCACCGCCTTCACCAGCAGCGCCACCGGCCGTTCGGCGAAGAGTTCGGCCACCGCGACCGTGGTTCCCGTGAACTCCCGCCCGGGGGACAGCAGGTCGTGCCACGGGCCCTCGTCGGGCAGCGTCAGCGCCGTATCGCCCCAGCCGCCCTCCTCCTCCAGCCTCAGCGAGAGCCTGGTCACCGCCGTGACGGCCTCGCCCGAGCGGCAGAACGCCAGGCAGTGGGCGGCGGCCGGCCCGTGTGCCGCCAGCGGGACGTACGTGCCCGACTCGCCGAAGAGCCCGGGCCGCTCCCGCCGCAGCCCCAACGCCGCCACGGTCAGACCGGCCTTCTCGTCGGGCACGTCGGCCGGAGGCCGGCTGAACGGCTTGCGGTTGTCGGGGTCGACCAGGGCGATGTACTCCCGCTCCGTGCCCTGGTACAAATCGGGGACGCCCGGCATCGTCAGATGCACCAGCGCCGCGCCCAGCACATTGGCCCGCACGAAGGGGGCGAGGGTGTCGGCGAACCGCGTCACCATCGCCCGCGCCTGGCCCGTGTCGGCGCCCGGGCCCGCCGCGACGAACTCGCTCACCGCGTGCTCGTACGCAGGATCCGGCTCCGTCCAGCTGGTGAACAGGCCCGCCTCCCGTACGGACTTCAGCAGCGCCGGCTCCAGTCGGCCCGTCATCTCCCCGGCCGGCAGGCTCGCGCAGCCGTACGCCGACTGCCAGGCCTGCCAGGCCAGCTGAGGGTCCGGAGCGGACACGGTCGTCGCCCGGGCCAGCTGCGCCACCAGCGAGGCCCACCGCTCGGGGCACTCCGACAGGACCGCGATCCGGGCCCGTACGTCCCCGCTGCGCTTGGTGTCGTGCGTGGTCAGCACCGTGCCGGTGGCCGGCCAGTCGCGGGACAGCCGGGCGCAGAAGGCGTGGAACTCCTCCGGGCTCACCGCCGGCCGTCCGGGATCGCCGCCCACCTCGGTCGCGGAGATCAGCGGAACGTAGCGGTAGAAGGCGGTGTCCTCCACGGACTTGGCGTGCAGCGCGGACGCCGTCTGTGCGAACCGGGCGCAGAAGGCCGTGTGCTCCGGCCCGTCACCGAGCCGGCCCAGCGCCAGGTCCCGCACCACGTCGACGGCCGCCGCCTCCTGCGGTACGGAGAAGACCGCCTTGGCCTCCTGGACCGCCTCGGCCGGAAGTGCCGACTCCGCGACCTCCGTGAGCGGGCCGCCCGCCGTGACGTACGGACGGTAGACCGGGACCCGGACGAGCAGCTCGCGCACCGCCGTGTGCAGGGCCCACGGGGCGTGGTCCACGAGTGCGGGATCCCCGGAGCACGCCTGCACGGCGAGGCGGGTCAGCCACTCCGTCTCCGCGGCGAGCTCATGGGTGACGACGCGGTACGCCGCCCGGCGGACGGTCGCGGTCCAGTAGCCGCCGCGGTCGCCGGGCGGGCCCGCGAAGTCGCGGTAGCGGCCGAGCAGGTCCGCCGCGCCCATCGGGTCGGTGAACAGACCGTCGATCCGGTGGAGCGCGTCGTAGCCCGTCGTCCCCGCGACCGCCCAGCCGGCGGGCAGGGGTTCGGAGCCGGTGAGGATCTTCTCGACCACGGTCCACCGCCCGCCGGTCGCCCCGCCGAGCCGCTCCAGGTACGCGGCGGGGTCGACGAGGCCGTCCGGATGGTCGATGCGCAGACCGTCGATGAGTCCCTCACCGACCAGCTCCAAGACCTTGGCGTGGGTGGCGGCGAAGACCTCCGGGTGCTCGACACGGACGCCGATCAGTTCGGAGATGGTGAAGAACCGCCGGTAGTTGAGTTCCGTACGGGCCAGTCGCCACCAGGCGAGCCGGTAGTGCTGGGCGGCGAGGAGCTCCGGCAGGGGCAGGTCCGCGGTGCCCTCGCGCAGCGGGAACTCCTGGTCGCCGTAGCGGAGCACCGGCGAGCCGTCGTCGCGGGCGCCGACCTCGAAGCGGCCGGACTCGTCGCCGATCCGCCCCGCGAGCACGGGCAGCAGCACCTTGCCGCCGCCCGCCGCCCAGTCGATGTCGAACCAGTGGGCGTACGGCGACGAAGGCCCCTCACGCAGTACCTCCCACAGCTGCCGGTTGTGCCTGGGCGCGGCGGCCATGTGGTTGGGCACGATGTCCAGGATCAGCCCGAGACCGTGCGCGCGTGCCGTGGCGGCCAGCTGCCGCAGCCCCTCCTCCCCGCCGAGCTCGGCCCGCACCCGGCCGTGGTCGACGACGTCGTAGCCGTGCCCGGAGCCGGGCACGGCCTCCAGGACCGGGGACAGATGCAGATGGGAGACGCCGAGCGCGGCGATGTACGGCACGGCGAGTCCGGCGGCGGCGAACGGGAAGTCCGGTTGGAGCTGGAGCCGGTACGTGGCGGTGGGCGTCATGGACACGTACGTACCCAGCCTGACGGCTTCTGTGTCACTCGACCACGTACCAGGGCTCCACCGGCGGCGCCCGGGTCGCCCCGGGCACACCATTGGCCTACGCCGGACGCTTGAGCACCGTCAGGCTGCGCCCGATGAGCGTCACCCGGTCACCCGCGGACACCTTGGGACCCGCACCCGGTGCCACTCCGTCCGGGACGCCTGTGTCCACGACGACCTGCCACTGCCTCCCGTGGTTCATCGGAACGGCGAATTCCAGGGTGTCGGCGCCCGCGTTGAACATCAGCAGGAACGAGTCGTCGGAGATCCGCTCGCCGCGCGGCCCCGGCTCCGAGATCGCACGACCGTTCAGGAAGACGGTCATGGCCTTGGCGTGCGCGGCCTGCCAGTCCCGCTGCGTCATCTCCTCACCCCTGGGGGTGAACCAGGCGATGTCCGACAGCTCGTCGTGCGTGCCCTCCACCGGACGGCCGTGGAAGAAGCGCCTGCGTCTGAAGACCGGGTGGTCCCGGCGCAGCCAGACCATGGACCGGGTGAACTCCAGCAGACTCGTGTCCGTGCCGCCGGTGGCCGCGCCGTCGCCGTCCTGCGCGACCGCGGCGGCCGGATCGGGCCAGTGGACCCACGAGAGCTCGTTGTCCTGGCAGTACGCGTTGTTGTTGCCCCGCTGGGTGCGGGCGAACTCGTCGCCGTGGCTCAGCATCGGGACGCCCTGGGAGAGCATCAGCGTGGCGATGAAGTTGCGCATCTGACGGCTGCGCAGCTCCTGGACCTCCTTGTCCTCGGTCTCGCCCTCCGCACCGCAGTTCCAGGAGCGGTTGTGGCTCTCGCCGTCCCGGTTCCCCTCGCCGTTCGCGTCGTTGCGCTTGTCGTTGTACGAGACCAGGTCGTTCAGCGTGAAGCCGTCGTGGCAGGTGGTGAAGTTGATGGAGGCCAGAGGACGTCTGCCGTCGTCCTGGTACAGGTCGGAAGACCCGGTGAGCCGCCCGGCGAACTCCGCGAGCGTCCGGGGCTCGCCCCGCCACAGGTCCCGCACCGTGTCGCGGTACTTGCCGTTCCACTCGGTCCACAGCGGCGGGAAGTTGCCCACCTGGTAGCCGCCCTCGCCCACGTCCCACGGCTCGGCGATCAGCTTCACCTGGCTGACCACCGGATCCTGCTGCACCAGGTCGAAGAACGACGACAGCCGGTCCACCTCGTGGAACTGGCGTGCCAGTGTCGCGGCGAGATCGAAGCGGAAGCCGTCCACGTGCATCTCGGTCACCCAGTACCGCAGGGAGTCCATGATCAGCTGCAGGACGTGCGGAGACCGCATCAGCAGCGAGTTCCCGGTGCCCGTGGTGTCCATGTAGTACCGCTGGTCGTCCGCCAGCCGGTAGTACGAGGCGTTGTCCAGACCCCGGAACGAGAGCGTCGGCCCCAGATGGCTGCCTTCGGCGGTGTGGTTGTAGACGACATCGAGGATCACCTCGATGCCGGCCTGGTGGAGCGCCCGCACGGCCTGCTTGAACTCGAGCACCTGCTCGCCGCGGTCGCCCCAGGAGGCGTACGCGTTGTGCGGGGCGAAGAACCCGATGGTGTTGTAGCCCCAGTAGTTGGCGAGTCCCGCGTCGGCGAGACGGTGGTCCTGGACGAACTGGTGCACCGGCATCAGCTCGATCGCCGTGACGCCGAGCTCGGTGAGGTGGGCGATGATCTCCGGGTGGGCGAGCCCGGCGTAGGTGCCGCGCAGCTCCTCGGGCAGGCCCGGGTGGAGCATCGTCAGGCCCTTCACATGGGCCTCGTAGATCACCGTGCGGTGGTAGTCGGTACGGGGGCGGCGGTCGTCGCCCCAGTCGAAGTACGGGTTCACCACCACGGAGCTCATGGTGTGCGGCGCGGAGTCCAGGTCGTTGCGCGCGTCGGGCCTGCCGAAGGGGTAGCCGTACACCGCCTCGCCCCACTTGATCTGCCCGGAGATCGCACGCGCGTACGGATCGAGGAGCAGCTTCGCCGAATTGCAGCGCTGCCCGCGCTGCGGCTCGTACGGGCCGTGCACCCGGAAGCCGTACCGCTGACCCGGCATCACTCCGGGCAGGTAGGCGTGACGGACGAAGGCATCGGTCTCGCGGAGCTCCACCGCCGTTTCTGAACCGTCGTCGTGCAGCAGGCACAACTCGATTCGGTCGGCGGCCTCCGAGAAGACCGCGAAGTTGGTCCCGGCGCCGTCGTACGTGGCACCGAGGGGGTACGCCTGTCCCGGCCAGACCTGCATAGATATGACTCTTCCACTTCTGATCCGGGTGCTGCGGGCTTATTGACCCGAATACTCCCCGAAAGAAGTGCGCCTACCTAGTACGTCGACCGGTGCGGCCGGGTCCGGTCGGCTCGCGCCCCGCCGGACCGGTCAACTTCGGACACTTCGGTGTCGCCCGTACAGGGACCGCGGGTAACAGGCAGGGGCACCCGTCCGGTATGCGGCATGCGCGGGGGTGCCTAACCCCTATGAATCGCCTCACTCCACCCGATCCTGCCGAAAGGAACAAGCCTGTGCCATAGGGGAGTTGAGTGAGGAGCCTGTGCATCCGGCTGCACCGGCTCCCGGTCCCGGAGTACCCTTCCTTGATCGTTGGTGGGGGAGTGGAAGGCGGTACGCGGGTGAGCTCGGGCGGGTTCGAGCTGCCTCCAGGTGACGCAGGTCACGAGGGGGAATCGACCGATGCCCCGCCGGGGGCGGTGTCCCTGGCGCAGCCCATGGAGATCGGTGCGGAACTGGACTGGGGCGCGGACGCCTGGAACGAGGTGCGCACACGGGCGCAGCGCGCTGGGCGGGCGTACATCTGGCTGAATCTGGTGGAACAGCGGCTGCGTGCCGTGGTCGCCGCCGTGATCCGGCCGATCTACGAGCCGGTGCACGGCGAGGACTGGGTGGTGGCCGCGGCGGGACCCGCCGGGCAGGAGTGGGTGCAGCGCGCCGTCGCGGTCCGCGAGGTCTCGCGCCGCAAGGGGTACCTGCTCGACCCGGCCGACGACAACGTCCTGAGCTTCCTCACGCTGCCGCAGCTCCGTGAGCTGATGGTCCAGCACTGGCCGTGCTTCGAGCCGTACTTCGACGACCGCCGTGAGGTGGAGCTCGCTCTGGACGAGCTGGAGGTGGCGCGCAACGTCGTCTCCCGCAACCGGGCGCTGAACGAGGCGGTCCTCGCCCAGGCCGAGCGGGCCTCCGCCCGGCTCCTGGAGATCCTCGGCAGCGGCGCGGCGGTCCCGTCCGCCGACCGGCTGCCCGTGGACGCGGTCGAGGAGCTGGTCGGCGACCGGTACGCCGACGTCGTCTCCGTCCACCCGGACCGGGTGCGGCTCCAGCGTCAGCTGCCCGCAGAGGACCTGTTCGGCGGAGCACGCCGGCTGGACGCGATCGGCATAGGGCTCAACCTGCTCGTGCAGAACTTCTCCGGGCGCCGGCTGGTCCGCCTCGCCGAGTCGGGCTGCCGGGTCCGGCTGCTGTTCATCAACCCGGCGAGCAGCGCGGTCAAGCGCAGGGAGCGGGAACTGGGCCTCAAGAAGGGCGAGCTGAGCCGCTCCGTGGAGATGAACATCCTCCACATGCGCCGGGTCCGCTCCAAGCTCCGCGACCCGGGCGCCTTCCAGATCCATGTCTTCGACGAGACCCCGCGCTTCACGGCCTACCTGGTGGACGGCGACGGGCCGGACGCCGTGGGGGTCATCCAGCCGTACCTGCGGCGCGCACGCGGCATGGAGGCACCCGTGCTGGTGCTGCGGGGCGGCGGGCGTGCGGTCGTCCGGGCGGGGCAGGACAACGAGCACGGCCTCTTCGAGACGTACCGCGAGGAGTTCGAGTCGGTGTGGACGGACTCCAGGCCGGTCTCCTGACGCTCCACCCGCGTTGTCAGTGGTGCGTGCGAAGGTGGTCGTCACTTGGGGGAAAGCACCACAGAAGGAGGTACGGGAGTGAGCTGGATCAGCGGCCCGTTGATGTCGTTCGACCTGGAGACCACGGGGACGGACGTCGAGACCGACCGGATCGTGACGGCGGCGGTCGTCCGGCTGGAGGCGGACGGATCCATCTCGGAGGAGCGGACCTGGCTGCTGAATCCCGGTGTGGCCATACCCGAGCAGGCATCGGCCATTCACGGCATCTCGACGGAGCGCGCCCGCGAGTACGGGCTGCCGGCCGCCTCCGCGGTCGAGGAGATCACCCGCGCGGTCGCCGACGGGCTGCGCTCGGGGACGCCGCTGGTGGTGATGAACGCGCGCTACGACCTGTCCCTGCTGGACCGTGAATGCCTGCGGTACGGGATCGAGTCGGTCAGCGAGCGGCTGGGCGACGCGCCTTCGCCCGTCATCGATCCGTTGGTGATCGACAAGCACGTCGACAAGTACCGGAAGGGGAAGCGGGCCCTCCACGCGCTGTGTGCCCACTACGGGGTGTCGCTCGACGACGCGCACGACGCGCGGGCGGACGCCGTGGCCGCCGCCCGCGTGGTGCGACGCATGGGGGAGAAGCACGAGCCGGTCGGAGTGATGCCGCTGGAGGACCTGCACGGCCTTCAGGTGCACGCGGCGGCCGAGCAGTCGCTCTCCCTGCAGGCCTATCTGCGGCGCACCGCGGATCCGGCGGCGGTCGTCGAACCGGCCTGGCCGCTCATCCCCCGGATGCGATGACCCGTGCGGTCACCGCCGTCCGGGAGAGAGCCTGTTCGCGCGTGCGGACGACCCGACGCCGTGGCCGGGGAGGACCGGAGATCAGTTCGTGGCCGGGGAAGCGGTGTCGTCGGCCTTGATGTCGAAGTTGATCTGGTCTCCCTCGACCGAGGTGACCTTGACCGACACGCCCAGCGTGCTGCCGTCCTTCGCCGTGAGGGTGCAGCGGGTGGTGGTGCCGACCTTCCCGGCGAGGTCCTCGGGACAGGTGATGTCCGGCTTCGGCTGACCCGTCGTACTGGCGAGCTTCTCGGCGACGGTGTCGGCCAGCTTGTCCGAGGACAGCTTCGGGTCGGAGCTTCCGACGCTGACCGACCCCGAGCAGCCGACGAGCAGCACGCCGGCTGCCGCGGCGGAGAGACTCCACGTCGCTGCTGTGGTCAAGCGGGCTATGGGCATGGGGAGTCCATTTCCGGGTGATCAAGAGAGGAAGATGCCGGAATCATACGCGGCACCGTACTGCCGGGAGGCTGCCGGCGACGCCGGCACCCGCACACTCAGAGCTTGCCGAAGATCACGCCGCGCCAGGTCCAGCCCGATTCGACGGCGGTGTTCCGCAGGGGGCCGGTCAGCTGCGCGCTGTCGAAGCTGAAGGTCTCCGTCGCTTCGAGGCGGCCGTTCTCACCCCGTTGGAGCGACCACCGGCGGGAGACGGTCCTGCCCGCGCCGCGCCCGTACTCCG
This sequence comes from Streptomyces sp. NPDC059499, assembly GCF_042749285.1. Taxonomy (NCBI): domain Bacteria; kingdom Bacillati; phylum Actinomycetota; class Actinomycetes; order Kitasatosporales; family Streptomycetaceae; genus Streptomyces; species Streptomyces sp. NPDC059499. The sequence goes on along the minus strand of NZ_JBHYTT010000021.1, from coordinate 61,477 downwards.
CCGAGGTCTGGAGCCGCGGAGGATTCCCGACGCGGGTGACCTCCCACTGCTCCTCGATGGCACGCACCTCGGGGACGTCCTCGGCCAGGCGCATCCGGATCCGGATGGCGTGCGTCAGCTGGGACCCGATGAAGAAGGTCTGCCAGGCGGGCTCGGAGAGCCGCCACTCCGCCACCAGATCGGCGTCGTGCGCTGCGCCGTCGCTGATGACGAAGGGGGCATCGGGCCGGTTGAGACCGAGCAGGGCCGTCCGCAACTCCTCGGCCGATCGTGGCACGACCCCGTCCTCGGGGCGCTTGGTTCCGGTCAGCATGTCGAAGAATCCCATGAGGTCAACCTATGAGGGGTCGGATTGCGGGTGCAAGGAGGGGCCGTCCCGGTGGGACGACCTAGGAGGCCGCGTCGGTGTCGGGGCGGACCGTGCGCACGAAGTCCCGGAAGTCCTCCACGACGTCGCGGTGCTGGGACGCGGTGACCGTCAGGATCAGACGGATGACCGCGCGCTTGTTCGGGTCCGTGACGTCCAGCAGGGACAGGTAGACCTGCGACTGCACGAGGTTGCGGAGCGAGCCGCCGGCGACGGCCGAGACGGCCAGGGTCTGGGTGAGGCCGGGAGCGTCCTCGGAACCGACCTCGCGGCGTTCCACGACCTCGACCGAGGCGGCGGACCGGCGCAGGTTCTCCACCGATTCGTCGGCGATCTCGGGGAGCGTCGCCTCGTCCGGGCGGAACTCGCCGTCGATCGTGATGTTCGCGGTGAATCCCTCGTCGGGATGCGGGTGCAGCGCGACGAACGCCGAACCCGTCGCTCCCACTCCGTCCGGCGGTGTGGCGCGCCAGCCGTCGGGCAGTTCGAACGCGATCTGTACGGGCAGGGTGGTGGTCATCCCGGTCTCTCCTTACGGCAACGGTGTGCTTACGGCAGCGGGTCCGCGGTTGCGAGTGTCAGAACAGGCTGCCGATTCCGTCGCCTACCCAGTTCGCGGCGTCTCCCACGGCCCCGGCCGCATCGCCCACGGTATCGACGACCTTCCCCGGGTCGACGGTGAACTCGAAGCCCACGGCGCCACCGAGGCCGGGGGATATGCCCACCTTCGGGCCGAAGTGCCACACGCCGTTGGCGTCCTTGCTGGCGTTCAGACTGGCTTCCGCGCCGGGACCTGCCCAGCCCTCGGCCGTGACACCCGCGCCGATTCCACCGATGTCCGCGCCAGCGCCGACGCTGCCCTTCGCGCCGGCGAAGGCTTCGGCGCCCACCTGTATGCCGTCCAGACCCGCTTGCGCGCTGACCCCGGCCTCGGCGCCGGCCATGGCCTCCGCCCGCGCGTACACGCCGACGGGGCCGGCGTCGGCGGTGCCGTTGGCCGAAGCCTCGCCGCCCGCGAAGGCCATGGCCTCGGCCTGGGCCCCCTCATTGGTGACGCCGGCGGCCGCCGAGGCCTTGGCGCCCGCATAGGCTTCGGCCTCTCCGGCCAGCTTGAACGGACCGTTGGTGAGCGTTCCCTCGGCCTTGGCGCGGCCCAGGTCGGCGTGCGCCTCCGCCTCGGCCAGCTTGCCCTTCCCGATGTTCGGACCGCTGGCGTCCGTCCCGACTCCCGGTCCAGAGGCCTCGGTCTCGCCCTCGGCGACCCATCCGTCCTTCTTTTCGGGCTTGGGGTCGGGCTTACCGGCCTTCGCCAGATCGCCCTCGGCCTGCGTGTTGAACCCGCCGATCCCGATACCGTCGAACGAGACATCGCTCGTCGCGCGGGACAGTGCCCGCTTCACGCTCTGGTCGGCGGCGTCGACGGCCTTGACCGCCTTGGCTATCTCGTCGGTCCAGCCCTGCGCCTTCACCCGGGCATCGGCCAGCAGCCGGCCGTGATCGGGGTCGTGGTTGAAGGCGAACCGCTCCTGAGTGGAGAGGTTGTCGTACCCGACGTAGGTCGCCTTGCCGGAGCTGTCGACCTTGTATTCCTTCTTCTCGGCCTCTTCGACCAGGTCCTTGACCGCCTTCTGCAGGCGGGTCAGCTCGGTCTGCGCATCCGTGATGAGGCTGGCTATCGCCAGCGCCTCCGTCTTCGCGGCCCCGAACTCGAAGGCCGTGGCCGCGGCGTTGTTCTGCTGGGCACCGAAGGCCTGGCCCTGCCAGTTCCCGTTGGCCAGCACGCCTTGCACGTTCTGCTCGTAATCGGTCTTCAGCTCACCGAAGCGCTCGCCCATCTTCTTCCACGCCCCGGACACGTCCGCGAGGGAGGACAGGTCGGCCGTCACCACGTCCTGGTAGTTCAGCGTCATGGTGTGCCCGTCACATCCCGTCGAAACTGCTGGGGAGGCGTATGGAGTTCGCCTGCGCGCCGGTGGCGAGGTCCTGGTTGTGCAGGATGTTCTTCGCGCCCTTCAGCCCGTTCAGCTCCTGCTGCAACCGGCCCATCAGCCGGTTCGCCTGCCCCTGCCAGGCGCCCAGTGCGTCGGAGACACCCTGGTCCGCGGCCCAGCCGGAGAGGCCCTTCAGTCCGGTGTCCTGCTTGATGAGAGGGCTCGGGGGAGCCGCTGACGGGGCGAGGAAGGGCGTCCGCACCGCTCCGCCGCCGGCTGCCATGCGGCCGGCCGCCTGGGTGTCGGGCATCAGGTGCTCTTCCATGTACGTCGCCGCGCGCTTCTTGTCGCTCGCCGAGCTCGCGAGCTTCTGCTCGCCGCCTTCTCCGGTTCCCATGGGCAACCCCCGTTGCAATCGCACCTGTTCGGCCTTCCGGCCAAGAGGCATAGTACGGAAGGATCACCTGACGCCGGACCGGCACCCCCGGGTTCTCTCAGAAGGGGTACCAGCGGACCTCGGGATCGTCCTCGCGCAAGGACTCCACCCGGCGCCGGAATTCCGCCAGTGCCTTCGGGTTGGCCGGGGCGTGCTGGGAGACCCACGCGCAACTGGCCGTCTCGCGGGCGCCGCGCAGGACCGCACAGCCCTCCCAGGTGCGGACGTCCCAGCCGTAGGCCTCGGTGAACGCGTCGTAGGACGCCGCAGGCAGGCCGTACCGGTCGCGGGAGAGCGCGAGGACCACCAGGTCGTGCTCGCGAAGATCGGCGGAGAAGGTCTCCAGATCGACCAGCACCGGCCCGTCGGGGCCGACATGGACGTTGCGGGGGAGCGCGTCGCCGTGGATGGGGCCAGGCGTCAGGTGCGGGGCAAGTGCCGCGGCGGCCTTCGCGAAGCCGTCGCGCCGGCCGCGCAGATAGTCGGCGTCGGCCGGGTCGATCGCCTCGCCCGCGAGCCGCAGCCAGCGTTCGACCCCGCCGAGCAGCTCCCGGCGCGGCAGTGTGAAGCCGTCCGGGGCGGGCAGGGCGTGCACCCGCGCGAGCAGGGGGGCCAGATCCTGTGGCTCGGTCGGGCGCACGGCGTCGGGGAGCCGGTGCCACAGCGTGACCGGGTGGCCCATGGCCATGCGTACGCCGGGTTCCGCTGCCCGTACGGCAGGTACCCCCGAGGCGGCGAGCCACTGGGCGACGGCCGTCTCGCGCTCGGCGCGCTCCCGTAGTTCCGGGTGCAGCGTGGCATCCCGGCCGACCTTGGCCACCAGGTCGTCCACGGCGAACACCGCGTTCTCGCCCAGCGCGAGCAGCTCCGCGCCGCCGGGCAGCCCGGCGGCGGTCAGTACCTCACGCGCACGCAATTCGTCCATGGCCCGATTTTCGCATCCGTGCAGGCCACCTTGACGAACGGACGGCCCGTCAGCACGATGACGGAGGCCGCCCGATCGGCCATACGGGTACGAAACCGATCCAATGATGGGAAGGGGTCGTATTCATGACATCGGCGACCGCAGTGACGCGGTCCGGGCGCGGAGCTCCACGGAACGGACGGGGCGAACGGGGTAAACGGGGTGAACGGGACAGGGCTTCCTGGTTCCTGGTGCTGCCCGCGCTGATACCGATCCTGATCCTCAGCGTCGGACCCCTTCTGTACGGGATCGCACTGGCCTTCACCGACGCCCAGTCCGGCCGCACCCGCTCCACGCAGTGGATCGGCGGACTCAACTTCCAGGACCTGCTGCACGACACCCTCTTCTGGGACTCCTTCCGGATCGGTCTGCTGTGGGCCGTCGGCGTCACGGTCCCGCAGTTCGTGCTCGCGCTCGGCCTCGCCCTGCTCCTCAGCGCGAACCTGCGGATGCGCTGGCTGGCCAGGGCGCTGGCGATCATCCCCTGGGCGATGCCCGAGGTCGTCGTGGGCATGATGTGGCGCCTCGTCTACAACCCCGACGCGGGCATCCTCAACGAGACCATCCGCGACCTCGGCCTCGGCGACGGCAGGGACTGGCTCACCGGGCTCGCGACCGCCCTGCCCGCGGTGATCGTCGTGGGCATCTGGGCGGGCATGCCGCAGACCACCGTCGCGCTGCTGGCCGGACTGCAGAACACCCCGCACGAACTCCACGAGGCCGCGGCGCTCGACGGCGCGGGGGCCTGGCGCCGGTTCCGTACCGTCACCTGGCCCGCGCTCAAGCCGGTGGCGCTCGCGATCACCGCGCTGAACTTCATCTGGAACTTCAACTCCTTCGCCCTGGTCTACGTGCTGACCAGCGGAGGTCCGGGAGGGCGAACCCGGCTTCCCATGCTCTTCGCCTACGAAGAGGCGTTCCGCTACGGACAGTTCGGGTATGCCGCGGCGATGGGCTGTGTGATGGTCGCGGTGATCTCCGTGATCCTCGCGTTCTATCTCGTCGGCCGGCTCAGGGGAGGGGACGACGCATGAGTCTGCGCACCGGCCGAACCGCACGGGCGGGGCAGTACGCCGCTCTCCTGTGCTACCTCGTGTTCCTGGCGTTCCCCTTCCTCTGGCTGATCTCCACCGCGTTCAAGCCCGCCCGCGAGCTGGGGTCGCTGCATCCCACGTGGATTCCGGAGGCCCCGACGCTGGACAACTTCCGGCAGGCCTTCGACGAGCAGCCGCTTCTCTCCGCCGCCGCCAACTCGCTTGTCACCGCGCTCTCGGCGGCCGTCATCGCGGTCGTCATCGCCACACCCATGGCGTACGTGATGGCCCGCCACCGGGGCAGGCTCTCCACCGCCGCCACCGGATGGGTCGTGGTCAGCCAGGCGTTCCCGTTCGTGCTGGTGATCATTCCGCTCTTCCTGGTGCTCAAGAACCTGCATCTGATCAACTCGCTGGGGGGGCTGGTCATGGTCTACGTGGTGTGGTCGCTGCCCTTCGCGCTCTGGATGCTGGCCGGATACGTGCGGGCCGTGCCGCCCGAACTGGAGGAGGCCGCCGCCGTCGACGGGGCGGGCAAGGTGCGCATACTCGTCTCGGTCACCGCCCCGCTGCTGGCACCCGGAATCGTCGCCACCGCACTCTTCGCGTTCATCACCGCATGGAACGAGTTCTTCTTCGCTCTCGTCCTGCTCAAGACACCGGAGAAGCAGACCTTGCCGGTCGTACTCACCCACTTCCTCGGCGCGGAGGGCGCGGCCGACCTCGGGCCGCTGGCCGCCGCCGCGTTCCTCGCCACCCTCCCCTCCCTCGTCCTCTTCGCGGTCATCCAGAAGCGGATCACGGGCGGACTCACGGCCGGGGCGGTGAAGAACTGATGCGCGCATCCACCGTGACGAGGGCGGCCGCCGCTGTGGCCACCGCGCTGGTACTCCTGCTCAGCGGCTGTTCGGGCGACGGCGGCGGCCGGGACGCCGACGGCACGATCCGGCTGAGCTTCCAGTCGCTGGCCTGGCAGAAGGAGTCCGTCGACGCCAACAAGCAGCTGGTCCGGGAGTGGAACGCGACCCACCCCGGCATCCAGGTGGACTACGTCCAGGGGAGCTGGGACAACGTCCACGACCAGCTGCTCACCTCCTTCGAGGGCGGGGAGGCGCCGGACATCATCCATGACGCCTCCGACGACCTCGCGGACTTCGCGTACGGCGGCTACCTCGCCGATCTGCGCACCCTCCTGCCGGAGCGGCTGGCCGCGGACATCCCGCGGCAGTCCTGGCGGACCACCACCTTCGGCGACGGTGTCTACGGGGTGCCGTTCCTCCAGGAACCCAGGGTCCTGATCGCCAACACCGAGATCCTCGAGTCGTCGGGCGTACGGATCCCGACCCCCGAGAAGCCGTGGAGCTGGCCGGAGTTCCGGCAGATCACCGGGAAGCTGACGGAGAAGGGGAGGTACGGAGTCGCCTGGCCCCTCAAGGAGCCGGTCTCCGTCACCCTCAACCTCGGCCTCTCCGCCGGGGGACAGCTCTTCCACCGCGGGGCGGACGGCAAGGTGGCCATCCGCTTCGAGGACGGCGACCAGGTCATGGCCGGCACGGTCCGGGCCCAGGTCGACACCGACCGCAGCGCCGCCCGCACCGCGCTCGGCATGAGCGGCTCGGACACCCTCCCCGGGTTCTTCGGCGGCAGGTACGCCATGGTGCCGCTCGGGTTCTCGTACCGTCAGCAGGTCGTCGAGCAGGCCCCGGAGGGCTTCGAGTGGACGGTCCTGCCCGCCCCGGCCGGCAGTGAAGGGCTCGCCCAGGGCGTGAGCCCGCAGACGCTCTCGGTGGCGCAGGACAGCGACCACAAGAAGGAGGCCGTGCAGTTCATCGACTTCCTGCTGCGCCCGCAGAACATGGTGCGCCTCGCACGGGGCGACTGGATGCTGCCGACCGGCACGAAGGCCCTGGCCGACCCCGCGCTGCACACCGCCGAGAACGGCTGGGCGACCGGCACGGCACTCGCCCGCGCGCTGCGCCCCGCCCCCGCGCAGTCGGTGCGCGGCTACCCCGAATGGAAGGACAAGGTCGCCACACCCGCACTCCAGGAGTACTACAGCGGGGCGATCGACACCGAGGAGCTGAAGGAACGCCTGGTCGAGGACGGGAATCGGGTGCTGGCCCGGTACCAGCGCTGAAGCGGGCCGCTCCACAGACTGGACGAGACGTATCGTCTCGCTTATGCTGACGGACATGACAACGACCCCGCGCGCCCATGTCGCCATGTTCTCCATCGCCGCCCACGGGCACGTGAACCCGAGCCTGGAAGTGATCCGGGAGCTCGTCGCCCGTGGGTACCGCGTCAGCTACGCCATCCCGGCCTCCTTCGCCGAGAAGGTCGCAGCCACCGGAGCCGATCCGGTGATCTACACCTCCGTGCTGCCCACCGAGGAGAACCCGGAGGACTGGGGCACGGAACTCATCGACAACATCGAGCCGTTCCTGGAGGACGCCGTGCAGGCTCTCCCCCAGCTCGCCGAGGCCTTCGCCGGCGACGAACCGGACCTGGTCCTGCACGACATCACCTCCTACCCGGCTCGGGTCCTCGCCCACCGCTGGGGCGTTCCCGCCGTCTCCCTCTGGCCCAACCTGGTCCCGTGGGAGGGGTACGAGAAGGAGATCGGCGAGCCGATGACGGCCGGGCTCAAGGAGACCGAGCGGGGCCGGGCCTACTACGCGCGCTTCGAGGGCTGGCTCGCGGAGAACGGCCTGGGGGACGTCTCCTCGGACGACTTCGTCGCCCGGCCGCGCCGTGCCGTCGTCCTGATCCCCGAGGCGCTCCAGCCCAACGCCGACCGGGTGGACCACGACGTGTACACCTTCGTCGGTGCCTGCCAGGGCGAGCGTGCCGACCAGGGCGGGTGGAAGCGCCCCGCAGACGCCGGGAAGGTCCTGCTGGTGTCGCTCGGGTCGTCGTTCACCAACGAGCCGGAGTTCTACCGCGAGTGCGTCAAGGCCTTCGGGGACCTGCCGGGCTGGCACGTCGTGCTCCAGATCGGTACGCATGTCGCCCCGTCCGCGCTCGGGGACGTACCGGCGAACATCGAAGTGCACTCCTGGGTGCCGCAGTTGTCCGTGCTCAGGCAGGCGGACGCCTTCGTCACCCATGCCGGCGCCGGCGGCAGCCAGGAAGGACTCGCCACCGGCACCCCGATGGTCGCCGTCCCGCAGGCCGTCGACCAGTACGGCAACGCGGACATGCTCCAGGCGCTCGGCGTGGCCAGGCACCTGCCCAAGGAGGAGGCCGACGCTGCGTCCCTGCGCGCCGGCGTGCTCGCCCTGGTGGACGACCCGGAGGTGGCCGAGAAGCTCGCCCGGGTGCGGGAACGGATGGCGGGGGAGGGCGGCACGAAGCGGGCAGCCGACCTCATCGAGGCCGAACTGCCCGCCTGATTCCGGACGCGGCCGGACCGTCCCGTGTCCGGACCGTCCCGCATCCGGACCGGACGCGGCCGCACCGTGACGCGGCTGCTTCCGCAGCCGGTCAGACCGTGACGCGGTCCGGCTCGTCGTCCCCGCGCACCGCGGGCGCGGCGGCCGGAGCGGCATCGGTCAGGCCCGACTCGTCATGGGTCAGGTCCGGCAGCCAGCGCAGCCACCTGGGCATGTACCAGTTGCGCTCGTCGAGCAGCGCCATGACCGCCGGGAGCAGCACCCCGCGGATGATCGTGGCATCGATCAGGACGGCGGCGGCGAGGCCGACGCCCATCTGCTTCATGGACTGCATGGACAGCGTGCCGAAGATGGCGAAGACCGCGACCATGATGACCGCCGCACTCGTCACCACGCCCGCCGTCGAGACCACTCCGTGGGCGATGGCGTCCCGGGTCGTGCGGCCCTGCATCCGGGCCTCACGGATCCGCGACACGACGAACACGTGGTAGTCCATCGAGAGTCCGAAGAGGATCACGAAGAGGAACAGCGGCAGCCAGGAGATGATCGCGCCGACCCCCTCGGCGCCGACCAGCGAGGCGCCCCAGCCGTGCTGGAAGACCGCGGTGAGGATGCCGTAGGCCGCGCCCACCGAGAGCAGGTTGAGCAGGATCGACGTCACTGCGATCGTCAGGGAGCGGAAGCAGAGCAGCATCAGGACGAAGGCGAAGACGATCACGAAGGCGAAGACCGGGACGACCGAGCCGACGATCTGGTCGTTGAAGTCCTTCGAGCCGGCGACCTGGCCGGTGATCGGTGCCTCCACCCCTTCGGCCTTGAGCAGCGTGTCCGGCCGTACGCGGTCGCGCAGCAGGTCCAGGCTCTTCTCCGCCTTCTCCTGGTCGGAACCCCCGACCAGCGGAACGGAGATGATCGCGATGTTCTCCGCGTCGTGCGTCACCATGTCGACGGGGCCCTTGGAGGCCCCCGAAGCGACGGCCTGACGGCGGAACTCGGCCAGCGCCTCACGCACCGGGGCCGCGCTGATGTCGTCCGCCTTCACCACGACCCGCGCCGGGTCGGCGCCGCCGGGGAACGCCTCGTTGAGCCGGTCGTACGTCTGCACGATCGGCAGGGAGTCGCCGAACTCCTGGTCCAGGGTGAGGTTCTGGGTGTTCATGCCCAGGGCGGGCAGGGCGATGGCGACCAGGGCGCCGGCCGCGAGGACCAAGGACGTCCACGGCCTGCGGAGCACGGAGGAGAGCACGGCACGCCACACCCGGCTCTCGCCCCCGCCGCTGCCGGAGCCCTTGCCGCGGGAGCGCTTGATCCGGTCGATGAACGGCAGGCGGCCCTTGTCGACACGCTCACCCAGCAGGGAGAGCAGCGCGGGCAGCACCGTCACCGAGCCGACCATCGCCACCGCGACGACCATCAGCGAGGCCAGACCCATCGCCTCGAACTCCGCGATCCCGGTGAACAGCATGCCCGCCATCGCGACGCACACCGTCACTCCGGAGACGATCACGGCACGCCCGCTGGTCGCCGCGGCGATCATCAGGGCCGTTCGGGCGTCGCGCCCCGCGGCCCGCTCCTCCCGTTCACGACGCAGGTAGAACAGGCAGTAGTCGACGCCGACGGCGAGGCCGACCAGGAGCATCACCGAGTCGGCGGTCTCACTCATCGGCTGGACATGGCTGACCAGGGCCATCAGCCCCATGGTCGCGACGATCGCCGTCATGGCCAGGGCCACCGGCAGCAGCGCGGCGACCAGCGCACCGAAAGCGATCAGGAGGATTCCCAGGGCGACCGGTACGGCGGAGAGTTCGGCCCGTTTGAAGTCCTCGCCGAACGCGTCGTCGAAGGTCTTGTTCATGCTGGCGTCGCCGATCTCCTCGATCACCAGCCCGCCGTGCTCCCCCTGGACCTTCTCGACGGCGGTGAGGACGGGCTCGATGCGCTCCGTCGCCGTCTCCCGGTCGCCGCTGATCTCGAACTGGACGAGTGCGGTCCGCCCGTCGTCGGAGATGGACTTCGAGTCGTAGGGTGAGGTCACCCCGGTGACCTCACCGGTGGCCTCGACCGCCTCGATCACCGAGTCCACCGCGGCCCGGACCTCCGGTGCCGTCGCCTTGACCGAGGCGTCCTCCGCCTGGATCAGCACCGTTTCGTCGACCGAGTTCTTGAGCCCCGCGTCCTCGGTGATCTGGATCGCCCGGCTCACCTCGCCGGACATCGCCTCACTGTCCTTGACGTCGACCCGGCCGGCGGCCGTGCCGAGTCCCATCGCCAGGACGACGAAGAGCACCCAGATGCCCACGGCCGCCCACCGGTGCCGTGCACTCCAGCCACCAGCTCGGGCGGCGATGCCGTGTACCCGCGGCGTTCCCTTGCGCGCCGAATCCGTTTTTCCCATGACCGGGACAGCCCCCTCGTGAGCGACGCCGGCGGGGTGCCACCGTCTCCACTTCGAAGCTATGGGCGGAATAAAGGCCGCTCCTCCTGCTCCCTGGTGAACCGGTGCGGGGCGTTTCTCCTCCTTGCGGTGTGGGTGGATCCCCGACGAGGAGGATGTAAGCCCCTTACATGTAAAGGCGGTTGGTCCCGGTTGCCTGACCCGGCCGGGAGGTGCTGTGTTTTTTATGTCGAAAGTCTGGTGAGTGCGTGACGGCTGCATGAAGGTCTTGATCTGGGCGCGTCAATCGAGCAGGGTTTCGAGGCAACCCCCGGAGATCTTCCGGCCGAGGGTCAATCCCCCCACAAAGAATGACGAGGAGCGCCCTCTTCATGGCAATTCACAAGCGCGCACGCCGAATCAAGCTGACCGCCGCGATAACCGCCGTGGCGGCCGCAGCCGGTGTCACCCTGATGAACACCTCGTTCGCCGGAGCCGCTCCGGCTCCCGCGCTGGGCACGGTCTACGGGGCCGACGCGGCCACCGCCGTCTCGGGCAGCTACATCGTGATGCTGGACCAGAAGGCCGACAAGGCCGAGCTCGCCGAGGAGTACGGCGGCAAGCTGAAGCGGAACTACACCTCCGCCATCAACGGCTTCTCGGCCAGCGGCCTTTCGGAGACCGAGGCCAAGAGGCTCGCGGCCGACCCGGCCGTCTCCAAGGTCGTCCAGAACAAGAAGTTCAGCATCAACGCCACGCAGGACAACCCGCCGTCCTGGGGTCTGGACCGGATCGACCAGGCCGAGACCGCGGGTGACGGCGCGTACACCTACCCGGACGCGGCGGGCGAGGGCGTCACGGCGTATGTCATCGACACCGGTGTCCGTGTCACGCACACCGACTTCGAGGGCCGTGCCACGTCGGGCTTCGACGCGGTGGACAACGACGACGACGCGAACGACGGCAACGGACACGGCACCCACGTGGCCGGCACGATCGCGGGCGCGGCCCACGGTGTCGCCAAGAAGGCGAAGATCGTGGCCGTGCGCGTCCTGGACGACGCGGGCTCCGGCACCACCGAGCAGGTCGTCGCGGGCATCGACTGGGTCACCGAGAACCACCAGGGCCCGTCCGTCGCCAACATGAGCCTCGGCGGCGGTGCGGACCCCGCACTCGACGCCGCGGTCCAGAAGGCGATCGCCTCCGGTGTCACCTTCGCGGTGGCGGCGGGCAACGAGTCGAGCGACGCCGGCGAGGGCTCCCCGTCCCGCGTCCCCGAGGCCATCACGGTCGCCTCGTCCACCGAGGCCGACGAACAGTCGTCGTTCTCCAACTACGGTTCCGTCGTGGACATCTACGCTCCCGGCTCGGAGATCACCTCGGCCTGGAACGACAGCGACGACGGCACCAACACCATCTCCGGTACGTCCATGGCGACCCCGCACGTCGTCGGGGCCGCCGCCGTCTACCTCGGCGGGCACCCGGACGCCACCCCGGAGGCGGTCGCCACGGCGCTCACCGACGGGGCCACCCCGGACGCGATCTCCAACGCGACCGAGGGCACGGCGAACAAGCTCCTGAAGATCGTCGAGTAACAGGTACGCAGGCCGCCGTGCCCCTCCCCCACGGGGCGCGGCGGCCTTCACCGGCAGGAAGACCGACCTAAGGTGGGGGCATGAGCACGAGGTACGCGGCGCTGCTGCGCGGGATCAATGTCGGCGGGCACCGGAAAGTTCCGATGGCGGAACTCCGCACGCTGCTCACGGAACTGGGGCACGGTGGCGTCGCCACCTACCTGCAGAGCGGGAACGCCGTCTTCAGCAGCGCGTCGGGTGACGAGAAGACCCTGGCTGCCGAGCTGGAGAAGGCCATCGAGGCGCGGTTCGGATTCACGGTGACCTGCCTGGTGCGCTCCGCGCCCTACCTGGCCGCTGTGGCCGACGCCTGCCCGTTCCCGGCCGCCGAGCTCGAGGGCAAGCAACTGCACGTCACCTATTTCGACGGGCCCGTCGACGCCGCCCGTTTCGCCCCGCTCGACGCGGCCGCGTTCCGCCCCGAGGAATTCCGGCTCGGTGAGCGCGAGCTCTATCTGTACGCCCCCGAAGGGCTGGGCCGCTCCAAGCTGGCCGAAGCCCTTGCGCGGCCCGCCCTCAACAAGGGCCTCATCGGCACCACTCGTAACTGGAACACGGTGGTCAAACTCGTGGAGATGACGCGTGACTGAGCCTTCGCCCGCCGTGGCCGCAGCCATCGAGGGCGAGCTCCGCCTCCTCGACCCGACGGTACGGGCCTCCGCGAATCTGCTGGCCACGCTGCTGCACCCCGGATTCCGGGAGATCGGCACCAGCGGCCGGCTGTGGGACCGGGACACGATCATCGCCGCACTCACCGCCGATGACGCGCCCACACCCGGCCCTCTGACCGCTTCGCGGATGCGGGGGGAGCAGCTCGCATCGGACCTGGTGCAGCTCACCTTCGACACGGAGTCCAAAGGGCTGCGTTCGCACCGGAGTTCACTGTGGAGGCTGACCGGAAACGGCTGGCAGCTCTACTTCCATCAGGCCACCCCGTTCATCGACGACCCCTTCGCCGAGGTCTGACCGCGCCGTGCCGCCGTGCAGCACAGGCCGGGGTGGGCCCGCAAGAGTGCCGCCCCGGTCTGATGTCTGCGCCAGAACCGGCCGATTCTCGCCGGTGGGGATGATTCCGGCCACCTGGATCGCCCGGGCAATTCGGCGGTAAGCCATCCGAACGGACGAGACCGAGCCGGGCCGCGCGCGGGCCCCGCGACTGTGCGCGCGCCGGCTCGGCGGCCCGCGGCGGCGTGTGTGATCGTGACGCCCGCCCCTGTGAGCCCCGGTGCGGCCCATGGTTCACGGTTTGCTGCAATTCGCTGCCGGTGTCCGTTCGGTGAGCGGACGCGGGCGTTCGGAGGCCACCTGGTCGCGTATCGGGGTTCACTGCCCGTTCTCCGGTGCCGAGTCCGGAAGGTGACCTTGCCACCGGACCAAGTGGAGTCAAGGATTCAGGGCGTGCGATTGGCAGGTCCACGACCAGAACCCACGGGTCCCGGACAGTCGCACGCTGTCGGCCCGCCCACCCAGCGGGCCGTGGATCCCCCCATCAATGGAGGATGTTGTGACCTTCAAGCGCTTCGCCCCCCTCGGCGCCATCTCCAGACACGCCCGGCTCATCGCCGTGACCTCAGGTCTGGTCACCGCCGTCGCGCTTGCCGCACCGACCGCGGTCGCCCAGGCGGCACCGGACACCACCGTGACGAAGGCCGAGCTCGCCGACGCCAGTTCCGCCGTGCGCGGTGCCGACGTCGCCGGTACGGCCTGGTACACCGACGCGAGCACCGGCAAGGTCGTCGTGACCGTCGACAGCACGGTGAGCGCATCCGAGATCGCCACGATCAAGAAGTCGGTCACCGGCTCCGGAGCGAAGATCGACCTCAAGCACACCCCGGGCACGTTCAACAAGCTCATCGCCGGTGGCCAGGCCATCTACGCCGGCGGCGGCCGCTGTTCCCTCGGCTTCAACGTACGCAGTGGCAGTACCTACTACGCGCTGACTGCCGGGCACTGCACCGAGATAGGCAGCACCTGGTACACCAACTCCGGCCAGACCGCCGTCCTCGGCTCACGGGCGGGCAGCAGCTTCCCCACCAATGACTACGGGCTGATCCGCCACTCCAACTCCGCCAACGCGGACGGCAGGGTCTACCTCTACAACGGCAGCTACCAGGACATCACCTCCGCCGGCAACCCCACGGTCGGCCAGGCGGTGAAGCGGAGCGGCTCCACCACCGGCGTGCACAGCGGTACCGTCACCGGTCTCAACGCCACGGTGAACTACGGCGGCGGCGACATCGTCTACGGCATGATCCAGACCAACGTCTGCGCCGAGCCCGGCGACAGCGGCGGCTCCCTCTTCGCGGGCACCAAGGCGCTGGGCCTCACCTCGGGCGGCAGTGGCAACTGCTCCTCGGGCGGCACCACCTTCTTCCAGCCCGTCACCGAGGCGCTGAGCGCCTACGGCGTCAGCGTCTTCTAGGGCGGACCCACGGGCGTCACGCACGACCGACCCGGCTCACCCCGACGGGCCGCGCCTCCCGGCGCGGCCCGTTGCCGTGTCCGCCCTCCGGCCACCGCCCGAACGACGGATCACCGCACAGTGGCCCATCCCGTCGACGGCCGATTGGCCCAGGGAGGCGGGCCACCGGCTCCTTAGGCTCGTTCCATGAGCACACACGCAGACGCCGCGACGGGCGGAACGGTCGTCGACTTCTACTTCGACCCCGCCTGCCCCTTCGCCTGGATCGCCTCACGCTGGATGCTGGAGGTCGAGCGGGAACGCGACATCGAACTCCGCTTCCATGTGATGAGCCTCTACCTGCACAACGCCGGCAACGAACTCCCCGGCTGGTACCGGGAGCTCGTCGACAGGTCGATCGGGCCGGTCCGGGTCGCGGTCGCCGCGGCGGCGGACCACGGGGACGAAGTCCTGCGCGACCTCTACACCGCGCTCGGCACCCGCATCCACCAGCAGAAGAACGAGGACTTCGACGCGGTGACCGCCGAGTCGCTGGCCGAGCTGGGCCTGCCCGCCGCGCTCGCGTCCGCCGCGCACTCCCCGGCACACGACGAGGCCGTGCGCCGCAGCCACGACCGCGGAAAGGACCCGGCCGCGGACTCCTACGTCGGGACGCCCACGATCCATGTCGACGGCACGGTGTGGTTCGGTCCGGTCCTCAACTCGATCCCGCGCGGCGAGGAGGCGGCGCGGCTCTTCGACAGCTTCCGCGTCCTGGCCGGCCACTCGGACTTCTTCGAGCTCAAGCGCACCCGCACCGGAAGCCTCGACTGCGGCTGAGCCCTCCCGGCTACGCGCTGAGGGACGTGATCCGCGCCGCCGGGACGGACGCCTCGTCGTACCGGTCCAGCAGCAGCCGGGCGAGGGCCGGCGAGGGGCCCAGCACGCCGGAGAGCACATCGGCCCCGGCTTCCTCGGCGCCCGCGGCGATCCGGTCCGGGAGCCGGCCGGGTGCGATGACGTACGGGGCCACCGCCACCCGCCGCACCCCGTCGGCCCGCAGGGCCCGCACCACGTCGGCGGTGCGGGGAAGAGATGCGGAGGCGAACGCAGGCCGCACGGCGCACCAACCGGTGTGCCGCAGCTCCCGCGCGATTTCAGCGATCACTGCGATCGCCTCCGGGTCTGTGGAGCCCGCCGAGGCAAGGACGAGCCCGGTCGAGGGCTTGTCGGCGGGGGAGACCCCGGCCTCGTGCAGGCGCTGCTCCAGCGCCGCGTTCAGCAGCGGGGACGGGCCGAGCACCTCGGCCTGACGGATGCGCAGACGCGGCAGCCGTGTCCGGGCCTCGTGCAGCACCGACGGGATGTCGGACTTGGCGTGGAAGGCCCGCGTCAGCAGCAGGGGAAGGGCGACGACCTCGCCCGCCCCCTCCGCGGCCAGGCGTTCCAGCACCCTGGGCACGGACGGGGCGTTGAACTCCAGGAAGCCCGTCTCCACGCGCAGCCCCGGCCGCAGCGACCGCACCCGCGCGGTGAGCGCGTGCACGGTCGCCGCGTGCCGCGGATCGCGGCTGCCGTGGGCGATGACGAGAAGGACCGGGGCAGACATGGAGACTCAGCTCTTGACGAGGAGACCGCGGCTGCGCAGCACCCGCCGCTCCAGCGGACTGAAGATCAGCAGGTCGATGGCGATGCCGACGAACAGGATGAGGATGATCGCCAGGAAGATCCCCGGCATGTCGAAGTTGTTGCGGCCGTTCTCCAGCAACTGGCCGAGTCCCAGACCGAGATCGGGCGAGGACGCGATGATCTCGGCGGCCATCAGCGAACGCCAGGAGAACGCCCAGCCCTGCTTGAGACCCGCCAGGTAGCCCGGCAGAGCGGCCGGCAGGACGATGTGCCAGGTCCCGCGCAGTCCGGTCGCACCGATCGTGCGGCCCGCGCGCAGGAACAGCGGCGGCACCTGGTCGACGCCCGAGACCAGCCCGTTGGCGACGGACGGGACGGCACCGAGCAGGATCACCGCGTACATCATCGAGTCGTTGAGCCCGAGCCAGATCACTGCCGGTGCCACCCAGGCCACCGACGGCAGGGACTGCAGTCCGGACAGGATCGGTCCGATAGCCGCCCGGACCAGCTTCACCCTGGCCACCAGCAGACCCAGCGGGGTGCCGATGGCGACGGCCATCAGGAAGCCGAGCAGACCGCGCGACACGCTGGTCCAGACGACCTCGAGCAGTGTTCCCTGCGCCCACATGTCGGTGACGCTGTTCCACACCGCGGAGGGCGGCGGCAGCTTGTAGTCCTCGGTGACCTTCGCCCAGACCAGCAGCTGCCAGACCAGGACGACGAGAACCACCGCCACCGCCGGCGGCAGGACCTTGTTGAGCAGGACCTCACGGGCCGGTGTCCGCCGCACCTGGACGGCGTCCAGCGCGTCCAGCCCGGCTTCCAGCCCGGCCAGATCGTCGGACTTCGTGTCAGTGCTGGCCATGACGGCGGATCTCCCCACGCAGTTGTTCGGTGATCTCGACGGACAGCTCCGCCACGGCGGTGTCCTCGATGCGGCGCGGCTGCTCGATGTCGACCGTCCACTCACGGGCGATCCGGCCGGGCCGCGACGACAGCAGGATGACGCGCTGCGCGAGCCGTACCGCCTCGCGCACGTTGTGGGTGACGAAGAGGACCGAGGCGTTCGTCTCGCGCCAGATCCGGGTCAGCTCGTCGTGCAGCACATCGCGGGTGATGGCGTCGAGCGCCGCGAACGGCTCGTCCATCAGAAGCAGTTGACTGTCCTGGGCGAGGGCCCGGGCCAGGGCCACACGCTGGCGCATGCCGCCCGAGAGTTCGTGCACCCGCTTCCCGTACGCCCCGCCGAGCCGTACGAGTTCGAGGAGCCGCTCCGCCTCAGCGCGGCGGTCCGCCTTGGGGATGCCGCGCAGCCGCAGTGCCAGTTCGATGTTCTTTCCCGCGGTCAGCCACGGGAAGAGGGCGTGCTCCTGGAACATCAGGGCCGGCCGCCCGCCGGGGGTCTCGATGGACCCCGCGGTCGGGCGGTCGAGTCCCGCTACCAGGTTGAGCAGCGTCGACTTGCCGCACCCGGAGGCTCCCAGGAGGGTGACGAACTCGCCCGGAGCGACATCGAGCGTGATGTCGTCCAGGACGAGCTGCTGCCCCGTCGGTCCGGCGAAGGACTTGGAGACGTGCGTGATACGAGCGGCGTGCTCGACCGCTGCACGGTCCTCGGCCTTGGTGAGGGTGGTGGTCGCCATGGTCGTCACCTCCTGGGTAATCCGGGTACGGGTCGGGTTACTTGACGCCGAGACCGGCGTCGGAGATCTCGGGCTGGCCCGCGGCCTTGAGGATCTTGTTCAGCGGCTTCAGGTCGTAGATGCCGTTGAGGTCGGGCTTCTCCAGGAGACCGGCCTCGACCGCGTGGTCCGCCTGCGCCTGGAGCGTCGCGGCCAGCGGGTCGTCGGTGATCTGGATGGACTCCCACGCCGGGTCGAGGACCTCGGCCGGCAGCTCCTTGCCGCTGAGCTCCTTGAGCGCGGCGTTGGCCGAGGCCTTCGCCTTGTCCGGGTTGGCGGTGATCCACTTGTTGGTGTTCACCGTGCCGCGCAGTACCGCCTCGACGACATCGGGGTGCTCGGAGAGGAACTTCTGCGACACGATGATGTTCGTGATCACGAACTTGTTGTCGGGCCACAGCGTCGACTCGTCGAGCAGGACCTTCCCGCCCTCGGCGACCAGCTTGGACGCGGTCGGCTCAGGGACCCAGGCGCCGTCCAAGGAGCCCGACTTGTAGGCGTCCGGGGTCACCTTGTTGTCCGAGCGGACCACGGAGACGTCGCCCTTGCCGCTCTGGGCGTCGACCTTCCAGCCCTTCTCGGAGATCCAGTTGAGGAACGCGACGTCCTGGGTGTTGCCGAGCTGCGGGGTGGCGATCTTCTTGCCCTTGAGATCGTCCAGCGTCTTGATCTTCTTCGGGTTGACGACCAGCTTCACCCCGCCGGACGCCGAACCGCTGATGATGCGCAGGTTCTTGCCCTGGGACTTGGCGAAGCCGTTGATCGAGGGGGAGGGGCCGATGAAGCCGATGTCGATCGAACCCGCGTTGAGCGCCTCGATCTCGGAGGGCCCGGCGTTGAACGTCGAGGGCTTGACCGTGGTGCCGCCCAGCTCCTTGGCGATCAGGCCTTCCTGGATACCGACCAGCGCGGTGGCGTGCGTGAGGTTCGGGAAGTAGCCGATCTTCACGGTGTCCGCGGAGAGCTTCTTTCCGTCGGCGGAGACGTTCGACTTCTTGGCGTCGTCGTCCTTCGCCTCGGAGCCGTAGCCGCAGGCGGTGAGCGCCACGGCGAGCAGCGGCAGAGCGGCGGCAGCGGCGAGGCTGCGGCGGAGAGTGGTACGGGGGGCAGACACGGGAGGCATTCCTCTCGTCGGCCCGGCACTCACGTCCCCCGGAAGTCCGGGGACGCGGCCGGGAGGTCGGCAGGTCTTCGTCTGAACGGGTGGTGCGGGCGGAGCAGTTGGTGCGAGCGGGCGCGCAGGCAGTGCGCGTACGTCATCACGCACATCGCCCGACCCCGCCCTGGCCGCTGCCGAGGGCGCCGCTGCCGACCCGGCCGCCCTCCTTCGCGAAGGTCGAGAAGAAATCGCTGATCATCAGAAGTCCCACTCCGCATCCTCGGCGGCGGCGTCCGCGTCCGCGGCCGCGTCCGTGGCGGCGGTGAACGAGGCGCCCGCCATGCCGGCCGTCAGCGTCGTGCCGTCCGCGGGGTCGATCAGAAGGAACGAGCCGGTGCGCCGGGAGTCCGCATAGGCGTCGAGCGCGAGCGGCTCGGCCGTACGGACGACGACCCGGCCGATGTCGTTGGCCACCAGCTGCCCGGGAGCCGGGTGCTGGGAGAGGTCGTCCAGGGTGAGCCGCGACGGGATGTCCTTGACGATCGCCTTGACCGTGCGGGTGGTGTGCTTGAGCAGCACCCGCTGACCCACGGTGAGCGGCCGGTCGGCCACGTGGCAGACGGTCGCCTCGACGTCCTGAGTGACGGCGGGAGCGTCGTCGGCGGGGGCGAGCAGGTCCCCGCGCGAGACGTCGATGTCGTCGGCCAGACGGATCGTCACCGACTGCGGTGCCCAGGCGATGTCGACGCTCTCGCCGAGCGCGTCGATCCCCTCGATCGTCGTGGTGCGCCCGGACGGCAGCACGGAGACGGTCTCACCGACCCGGAAGACACCGGCGGCGATCTGACCGGCGTACCCCCGGTAGTCGGGGTGCTCGGCGGTCTGCGGGCGGATCACGTACTGCACCGGGAAGCGCGCGTGGCAGGCCGTCAGGTCGTGGCTGACCGGCACGGTCTCCAGGTGCTCCAGGACCGTCGGGCCGCCGTACCAGTCCATGTGGGCGGACGGTTCCACGACGTTGTCGCCGGCCAGTGCGGAGATCGGGATCGCGGTGATCTCGGGGACACCGAGAGAGGCCGCGTACGCGGTGAACTCCTCGGCTATGGCGGCGAACACGGGCTCCGCGTAATCGACCAGGTCCATCTTGTTCACGGCGAGCACGACGTGCGGGACACGGAGCAGCGCCGCGACGGCGGCGTGCCGGCGGGTCTGCTCGACGACGCCGTTGCGGGCGTCGACCAGGACGACGGCCAGCTCGGCCGTGGAGGCGCCCGTGACCATGTTGCGGGTGTACTGCACGTGCCCCGGGGTGTCGGCGAGGATGAACCGGCGCCGGGTGGTGGCGAAGTAGCGGTACGCGACGTCGATGGTGATGCCCTGCTCGCGCTCGGCCCGCAGACCGTCGGTCAGCAGCGCCAGGTCGGGCGCATCCTGGCCGCGGTTGGTCGAGGCCAGCGCGACGGCCTCCAGCTGGTCGGTGAGGACCGACTTGGAGTCGTGCAGGAGCCGTCCCACCAGGGTGGACTTGCCGTCGTCGACGGACCCCGCGGTGGCGAACCGCAGCAGGGTGGTGGCCGACAACTGCTCAGTAGTGGTGGTCATTTAGAAGTACCCCTCGCGCTTGCGGTCTTCCATCGCGGCCTCGGACATCTTGTCGTCGGCGCGGGTCGCGCCCCGCTCGGTGAGCCGGGAGGCGGCGATCTCGGTGATCACGGCGTCGAGCGTGGTGGCGTCGGAGTCGACGGCACCGGTGCAGGACATGTCGCCGACCGTGCGGTAACGGACCTGACGGGTCTCGACCGTCTCGTGGGCCTTGGGGCCGCCCCAGTCGCCTGCGGTCAGCCACATACCGGAGCGGTTGAAGACCTCGCGGTCGTGGGCGAAGTAGATCTCCGGGAGCTCGATCCCCTCGCGCTCGATGTACTGCCAGACGTCGAGCTCGGTCCAGTTGGAGATCGGGAACACCCGGACGTGCTCACCGGCGGCGTGCCGGCCGTTGTACAGCTGCCACAGCTCGGGGCGCTGGCGGCGCGGGTCCCACTGGGAGAACTCGTCGCGCAGCGAGAAGACCCGCTCCTTGGCCCGGGCCTTCTCCTCGTCGCGCCGGCCGCCGCCGAACACGGCGTCGAACCGGTGCTGCTGGATGGCCTCGGTCAGCGGGACGGTCTGCAGCGGGTTGCGGGTGCCGTCGGGACGCTCGCGGAGCTTGCCCGCGTCGATGTACTCCTGGACGGAGGCGACGTGCAGGCGCAGCCCGTGCTTCTCGACGGTGCGGTCACGGTATTCGAGGACCTCGGGGAAGTTGTGCCCGGTGTCGACGTGCAGCAGCGTGAAGGGGACCGGGGCCGGGGCGAACGCCTTGAGGGCCAGGTGCAGCATGAGGATCGAGTCCTTGCCGCCGGAGAAGAGGATCACCGGCCGCTCGAACTCTCCCGCCACCTCGCGGAAGATGTGCACCGCCTCGGACTCCAGGGAGTCGAGGTGGCTGAGCGCGTACGGGTTGACGGTGCCTTCCGGCACGGTGGCGACAGTGCTCACGCCAGGCCCCTCTCGGTGAGCAGCGCACGAAGCGCCGCTGCGGACTCCTGCACGGTCTGCTGGTGCGACTCGATCCGCAGATCCGGCGACTCGGGTGCCTCGTAGGGGTCGTCGACCCCGGTGAGGCCACTGATCTCGCCCGCCGCCTGCTTGGCGTACAGCCCCTTCACATCGCGTACGGAGCACACCTCGACCGGCGTCGCCACGTGCACCTCCAGATAGGCGGTGCCCTCGGCGCCGTGGCGCTTGCGCACCGCGTCGCGGCTGTCGGCGTACGGGGCGATGACCGGCACGAGCACCTTCACGCCGTTGGCCGCCAGCAGTTCGGCGACGAAGCCGATCCGCTGGACGTTGGTGTGCCGGTCCTCGCGGGAGAAGCCGAGGCCCGCGGAGAGGAACTCCCGGATCTCGTCGCCGTCCAGGACCTCGACCCGGTGGCCGTCACTGCGCAGCCGGCCCGCCAGCTCGTACGCGATGGTGGTCTTGCCCGCGCTCGGCAGACCGGTGAGCCAGACGGTGGCTCCCGTCTCCGTCACGCTCATCGAAATCTCCTGATCAGTCGTCATCAGCCGTGCAGCCCGCATTCGGTCTTTCCGCGTCCGGCCCAGCGGCCGGCCCGTGCGTCCTCGCCCTCCAGCACCCGCCGGGTGCAGGGCGCGCAGCCGACGGAGGCGTAACCGTCCAGCAGCAGCGGGTTGGTCAGTACGCCGTGCTCGGCGACGTACGCGTCCACGTCGTCCTGGGTCCAGCGGGCGATCGGCGAGACCTTGACCTTGCGGCGCTTCTCGTCCCAGCCGACGACCGGGGTGTTCGCCCGGGTGGGGGACTCGTCGCGGCGCAGGCCGGTCGCCCAGGCCCCGTACGCGGTCAGGCCGTCCTCCAACGGCTTGACCTTGCGCAGCGCGCAGCACAGGTCGGGGTCGCGGTCGTGCAGCTTCGGTCCGTGCTCGGCGTCCTGCTCGGCCACCGACCGGCGCGGGGTGAGCGTGATGACGTTGACGTCCATCACCGCGTCCACCGCGTCCCGGGTGCCGATCGTCTCCTCGAAGTGGTAGCCGGTGTCCAGGAACACCACGTCCACGCCGGGAGCGACACGGGAGGCGAGGTGCGCGACGACCGCGTCCTCCATGGAGGAGGTGACGCAGAACCGCTTGCCGAAGGTGTCGGTGGCCCACTTCAGGATGTCGAGCGCGGAGGCGTCCTCCAGCTCGCGCCCCGCACGTACCGCCAGCTCCTTCAGGGCCTCGTCGGTGAGCTCGCCGGCTTGCAGCGTGTCCGTCATGTCCCGTCCCCTTCCACGTCGTTGCGCTGGAGTCCGTGGGCCAGCAGGCCCAGGAACTTCAGCTGGAACGCGCGATTGCAGGAAGCACATTCCCAGGCGCCGTGCCCCGCCTCGTGCGGGCGCAGGTCCTCGTCGCCGCAGTACGGGCAGTAGAAGGGCGCAGCTCGTTCGCTCATGACAGCGACTCCGCACTGGCCCGCGCGGCCCAGGTCGCGAAGCGCTCGTCGTCCTCGCGCTCCTCCTGGAACCTGCCGAGGACCCGCTCGACGTAGTCGGGCAGTTCGGCCGAGGTGACCTTCAGGCCGCGGACCTTGCGGCCGAAACCGGCCTCCAGACCGAGCGCGCCGCCGAGGTGCACCTGGTAGCCCTCGACCTGGTTGCCGTCGGCGTCGAGCATGAGCTGGCCCTTGAGACCGATGTCCGCGGTCTGGATGCGGGCGCAGGCGTTGGGGCAGCCGTTGATGTTGATGGTGAGCGGCTCCTCGAAGTCCGGCAGGCGGCGCTCCAGTTCGTCGATGAGCGCGGCGCCGCGCGCCTTCGTCTCGACGATCGCCAGCTTGCAGAACTCGATGCCGGTGCAGGCCATCGTGCCGCGCCGGAAGCTGGAGGGCTTCACCTGGAAGTCCAGTGCCTCCAGTCCGGCGGAGAGGGACTCGACCTGGTCCCGCTCCACATCGAGGATGATCATCTTCTGCTCGACGGTGGTGCGCACCCGGCCCGAGCCGTGCGCCTCGGCCAGCTCCGCGATCTTGGCCAGGGTGGAACCGTCCACCCGGCCGACGCGCGGGGCGAAGCCCACGTAGAAACGGCCGTCCTGCTGCTCGTGGACACCGATGTGGTCGCGCCAGCGGGAAGAGGGTTCGGCGGGCGCGGGGCCGTCCAGCAGCGGACGCTTCAGGTACTCGTCCTCCAGCACCTGACGGAACTTCGCGGGGCCCCAGTCGGCCATCAGGAACTTGAGGCGGGCGCGCGTGCGGAGACGGCGGTAGCCGTAGTCGCGGAAGATGCCGACCACACCGGCCCAGACGTCGGGAACCTCGTCCAACGGCACCCAGGTGCCCAGGCGTTCGGCCAGCCGCGGGTTGGTGGACAGGCCGCCGCCGACCCAGACGTCGAAGCCCGGACCGTGTTCGGGGTGGTCGACACCGACGAAGGCGATGTCGTTGATCTCGTGCACCACGTCCTGGACGGGCGAGCCGGAGATCGCGGTCTTGAACTTGCGCGGCAGGTTGGAGAACTCCGGGCTGCCGATGTACCGGTCGTGGATCTCGTCCACCGCGGGCGTGCCGTCGATGATCTCGTCCGCGGCGATGCCCGCGACGGGCGAGCCGATGATCACGCGGGGGCAGTCACCGCAGGCCTCGGTCGTGGAGAGCCCGACGGCCTCCAGCTTCTCCCAGATCGCCGGGACGTCCTCGATACGGATCCAGTGCATCTGGACGTTCTGCCGGTCGGTGATGTCGGCCGTCCCGCGCGCGTACTGCTCGGAGATCTCACCGATCACCCGCAGCTGCGCGGTCGTCAGCCGTCCGCCGTCGATGCGCACCCGCAGCATGAAGTACGAGTCCTCGAGCTCCTCGGGCTCGAGCACCGCGGTCTTGCCGCCGTCGATGCCTGCCCGGCGCTGGGTGTAGAGACCCCACCAGCGCATCCGGCCGCGAAGATCGTTCGGGTCGATCGAGTCGAAGCCGCGCTTGGAGTAGATCGTCTCAATGCGTGTCCGCACGTTGAGACTGTCGTCGTCCTTCTTGAACTGCTCGTTCCCGTTGAGCGGGGTGTAGTGACC
Organism: Streptomyces sp. NPDC059499; assembly: GCF_042749285.1. Classification (NCBI taxonomy): domain Bacteria; kingdom Bacillati; phylum Actinomycetota; class Actinomycetes; order Kitasatosporales; family Streptomycetaceae; genus Streptomyces; species Streptomyces sp. NPDC059499. The sequence goes on along the minus strand of NZ_JBHYTT010000021.1, from coordinate 36,928 downwards.
CATGGCCCACTGACCTTCACCACGGTGACGTCCGGCCTTGCGGCGGGGCGTGGCGGTAGCAGGCTGTTCGGGGGTGGCGGCCATGGCAAATACGTCCTTCGGGACTGCAGGAGGGCGGCTCTGAACTGCACACTCGCGTGAAGCGCGGCGGTGCGCAGGGATGAAGCGTGATCAGGAGGTCGCGGCGGTGCTGGAGACTCTCAGCGGGCCGGACAGATGGCGCTGGACATGCGGCCGAGGTCGACGTGCCGCCGACTCACCAAGGCAATTCCAGTTCCAGACATGAAGGAAGCGTGTCACGCGGATCTCGGGACAGTCCACCACGATCCAGTATGTGGACGAGATGGTCCCGGAATGTGAGACGCTGTGGCTTCCGTCACTTCCGGGGCATCGACAAAGCGACTTTTTCAGGCTGCGGAGTCGTCGTACGCACCGGGCCAGGGGCCGGGGTTCGCGGCATCGGGCTCCCGCTCGGTCCGGGTGTCGAACAGCCGGAAACCGCGGCGCAGGTAGTTGTCCATGGCGTGCGGGCCGTCGTTGGAGCAGGTGTGCACCCACACCCGCTCGGTGGGCATCCGGCCGGTGTGGCGCTCGGCCAGGTCCCAGGCGCGCGCGACTCCGTACGACAGGAGGTGGCCACCGATGCGGCGCCCCCGGAAGGCCGGGATCAGCCCGAAGTAGCCGATCTCGACCACACCGCCCTCCTGCGCGTCGAGCTCGATGAAACCGGCGGGGGTCCCGTTCTCGTACGCCACCCAGGTCTCCGCGCCCGGCCGGTCCAGGACCTCCTGCCACTGCGCGTACGTCAGCCCCAGCCGGTCGGTCCACCGGATGTCCCCGCCCACCGCCGTGTAGAGGAAGCGGCTGAACTCCGGCAGCGCCGTCTGCGACCGGACGATCCGCACATCGCCCGTGGGAGCGGCCGCGGGGCGCAGATCCTCGGGCGAGGTCTGCTCCAGGGACCAGATGGTCACCTCGGAGGTGGGAGCGGCAGGGGCGGCGGGAAGGGTGGGGTTGCTCATGGCCGCCAGAAAACCACGCCGCCCGCGCCGCGCCAAACCCGGTCCACGCAGGAGCCGCCCCGCACCGGACCTGCGGCTCGCCGTCCGGCCGTCCCCGTCGCGCCGGTCCCGGGATACGCCCGCCGCTCTCCGGCAGGTCTCAGGCCGTACCCGCGGACGTACGCGTCCTGACCACCACCGGAGCCGTCGAACGGGGCAGCAGGTCCGCCGGCAGGTCGGGATGGATCACCTCCACCTCCACCCCCTCGCCGAAGCGGTACGGGCGATGGGCGAGCACCTCCGCCAGATGGCGCCGTACACGGGAGATCTCGGCCCGGACCGTCACCGTCCGGGTCGGGTCGCCGAAGATGTCCTGGGCCAGCTCCGCCGCGGTGCGCCCCTCCCGGTGCAGGGCGAGGGCGTACAGCAGCTCCGCGTGGCGGGGGGAGAGACGCTGGGTCCAGGTGCCCACGGGGCCCGCCACATGCACCGCGAGCCCACGTTCCCGGCTCAGGTCGAGCACCACACGGCGCGGTGGTCCGTCGGCCCGGCCGTCCGCCACCTGCACGAGCCAGCCCCCCGGCAGCGGCTCCACGAGACACATCCCGAGCGACGCCAGCCACACCCGGCCCGGCTGCAGCGACTTCGGCAGCGGCAGCCGGTCCACCGGCGGCATCCCGATGACGGCGGCCAGCCACCCGTGGGTGTCCACCACCAGTGCACGGCCGCCCAGTCGGCACAGGATGGGCGCCGCCACCGACCGCAGCCGCTCGATCGCCACGAGGTGCCGCGTCCGCAGTTCGCTCTCCGCGAGCGAGGCCACCGAGCCGACCAGGGCCAGCGTCGTCGGATGGAAGGTGGACGCCGGTCCGCTGATGTCGACGATGCCCATCAGCCGGCCGTCGCGCGGATCGCGCACCGGGGCCGCCGCACACGTCCAGTTGTGCAGGGCGCGGATGAAGTGCTCTGCCGAGTGGACCTGCACCGGGGTACGGGTGGCGAGCGCCGTGCCGATCGCGTTCGTCCCGGTCGTCGACTCCGACCAGGCGGCGCCCTCCTCCAGGCAGATGTCCTTCGCGAGGCGCATCACCGCCGTGTGGCCCTGGCGCCACAGCACCCGGCCCTCGTTGTCCGTGACGACCAGGATCTGCTGGGCCGCGTCGGCGATCGCGGCCAGCCCGTCCCGCAGCAGCGGCATGACATCGCCGAGCACCGTGCTCCGGCGCCGGTGCTCGATCTCGTCCGCCTCCAGCAGCTCGCTCTCCGGCGACTGTTCGGGGTCGATGCCGCTGCGCAGCACCCGGTCCCAGGACGCGTCGATCTCCGCGCGTGGGGCCGCCACCCCGCGCGCGCCCGCCAGCCGGGCCTCCCTGGCCCGGTGCACCAGGCGGGTGGCGGTCACCACCGCCTGCGGGTCTGCTGCCGGTCGCGTTGCCACGGCAGGGCTTGGCTCCATGACGGGTTCCCCCAAACAAGGCGTGGACCCGGTCCGGACGGGAAAGCACGGGGTCCAGAAGGCCATCCTGCCGTGCCCGGGCACGCGGTGCCGCGCACTCCGCACAATGGTTGCAACCCTTTGCAACTCTGGTGACAGGCCGCAGATCGTATGAGAGTGGCTGAACACCGGACGGGGAGTCCTCGGCTCCACCGTCCGGTGGTCCACAAAGGTGGAGGGTGGTGCCGTGTCGGCGCAGCACCACCTTCCATCGTTGGCCGTACGCCGGAGACCTAGCGGTCCTGGGGCCGTGCCCGCTCCACGATCGACGCCAGGTCCAGGCTGTGCGGCAGCGTCCCGAAGGCGGAGCCCCAGTCCCCGCCGAGGCGCGAGGCGCAGAACGCGTCCGCGACCTCCGCAGGAGCCCAGCGCAGCAGCAGTGAGCCCTGGAGCACGAGCGCCATCCGCTCCACCAGCCGCCTGGCCCGCGCCTCCACGGCCTCCAGGTCCGCCAGCTCGGTCAGCAGGCCCTTGATCGCCGCGTCGAGCCGGTGATCGGCGCCGCGCGCCTTCCCGACCTCCACCAGGAACGCGTTGAGCGCCTGCGGCTCGCGCTGGAGCGCGCGCAGCACATCGAGCGCCTGTACGTTGCCCGAGCCCTCCCAGATCGAGTTGAGCGGCGCCTCGCGCAGCAGCCGGGGCATCCCGGACTCCTCCACGTACCCGTTGCCGCCGAGGCACTCCAGGGCCTCGGCGACCACCGCGCCGCACCGCTTCGTCACCCAGTACTTGGCGGTCGGCACCGCGATCCGCAGGAAGGCGCGCTCCTCGTCCGTGTCCGCGTCGTACGCGGCGGCCAGCCGCAGCGCCAGCGTCGTCGCCGCCTCGGACTCCAGAGCCAGATCGGCCAGGACGTTGCGCATCAGCGGCTTGTCGATCAGCGGCCCACCGAACGCGCTGCGGTACGCGGTGTGATGGATCGCCTGCGCCACCGCCTGCCGCATCAGCGCCGACGATCCGACCACACAGTCCAGCCGGGTCGCCGCCACCATCTCGATGATGGTGCGCACCCCGCGCCCCTCCTCGCCCACCCGGCGCGCCCAGGTCCCGTCGAACTCGACCTCGGCGGAGGCGTTGGACCTGTTGCCCAGCTTGTCCTTGAGGCGCTGGATCGCGAACGCGTTGCGGTCCCCGTCCGGCAGGACGCGCGGCACGAGGAAGCAGCTCAGCCCGCCCGGAGCCTGCGCCAGCACCAGGAAGCCGTCGGACATGGGTGCCGAGCAGAACCACTTGTGGCCGGTGAGCAGGTACTCGCCGTCGCCGGCCAGCGGCTCGGCGCGGGTCGTGTTGGAGCGCACATCGGTGCCGCCCTGCTTCTCCGTCATGCCCATCCCGAAGAGCACGCCGGCCTTCAGCGACGGAGGCCGCAGCCCCTCCTCGTACACGTGCGAGGTCAGCAGCGGCTCCCACTCGGCGGCCAGCGCCGGATCGGTCCGCAGCGCGGGGACGGCGGCGTGCGTCATCGACAGCGGGCAGCCGTGGCCGGCCTCGGCCTGTGTCCACACCAGGAACCCGGCGGCCCTCCGGACGTGTCCGGCCGGCCGGCCCCAGGCGTCGGTCAGACCGGCGGAGACCGCATGACCGAGCAGCCGGTGCCAGGCCGGATGGAACTCCACTTCGTCGACGCGGTGTCCGTAGCGGTCGTGCGTGTGAAGTGCCGGCGGATTCTCGTTCGCCTGAGCGCCCCACAGCTGCGCCTGGGCGGAGCCGGCGGACAGACCGAGCGCCCCGAGTTCCCTCCGCGCCTCGGGGAGGATCTCGGGCGCGATGTGTCTGTCGACCGCTTCGGTGAGGGCGCGGTCGGTGGCGAAGACGTCATAGCCGACCAGCGGCGGAACCTGGTTGGTCACTGTGTGGGTGCTCGGTGCCATGCCGATACGGTAAGGACGTGCAGGCAGCAAAAGAAACACCCGAGCGGCCACCGGGTCGGCTCCACCGGGCTCGAGTCCTCTACCGCAATGTATCCAAGCGGCAGATGGCGTGGCAGTTGCTCAAGGACACGGTCAACTCGTGCATGGAATACCGCATCCTCGGTCTCGCGGCCGAGGCGGCGTTCTTCACCCTGCTGTCACTGCCGCCGCTGCTGCTCGGGCTGATCGGCCTGCTCGGCTACGTCGACGACTGGACAGCCACCACCACGGTCGCCTCGATCGAGCGCAACATCCTCGGCGCGGTGCAGACCGTGCTGTCCGAGCGGGGGGTGAAGGACATCGCCCGACCGCTCATGGACGACGTGACGACCGGTGCGCGCCCCGACGTCATCTCGCTCGGCTTCGCGATCGCCCTCTGGTCGGGTTCCCGTGCGGTGAACGTCTTCATCGACACCATCACCGTGATGTACGGGCTCGACGGGCACCGGGGCATCGTCAAGACCCGCCTGCTCGCCTTCCTGCTGTACGTGGTCGCACTGCTGCTGGGAGCGGTGGTGCTGCCGTTGCTGGTGGTCGGTCCCGACCGGGTGGTGGAGTTCGTCCCGTGGGGCACCGAGGTACTCGCCGTCCTGTACTGGCCGTTGGTCATGGTGCTGTCGATCGCGTTCCTGACGACGCTCTACCACGTCTCGGTACCCGTCCGTTCGCCGTGGATCGAGGATGTTCCCGGTGCGCTGGTGGCGCTCGGCATGTGGGTGGTGGGCTGCTTCCTGCTGCGGATCTACCTCACCAACACGGTCGAAGGGCCCACGATCTACGGTTCGCTGGCCGCGCCCATCGCTGTCCTGCTCTGGATAGGTATCTCAGCATTCGCCGTACTCGTCGGTGCCGCGGTGAACGCCGCGATCGACCGGGTATGGCCCTCACTCGCCACCGCCGCGGCACGTGCCGCCAACGAGCGGCTACGGGCGGCCCAGGCCGCCGAACTCGTGGCCCGGACCCAGTCGGCGAACTGGGACGCCTACGCGGACGACGAGGACGACGACGTGTACATGCCGTCCGAGTTCCCCGAGCGCTGGTCCCGCTTCCTGCCGCCGGACGACGTGAAGTCCCGGCTCCACGGGAACCGCGACAAGGACGCCAAGGAGCAGTGACGCCGTAGCGTGGTGCCCATGGGTGCGGGCGCACGGTACGAGGAGCGGTCGTCGCGCTTCGGCGGTGCGACGGTCTGGACGTGGAGCGGGCCGCGCGACCCGGCACGGGCCGTCCTGCCCGACGGTTGCATGGACCTGCTCTGGACCGGCGGCCGACTCCTTGTCGCGGGCCCCGACACCCATGCGTTCCCTGCCGATGAGGCCGGCCCCGGACCGTGCACCGGCATCCGCTTCGCGCCCGGAACGGCGCCCGCACTGCTCGGCGTACCCGCGCACGAACTGCGCGACCGGCGGGTCCCCCTCGACGCGGTGTGGCCCGGCGCGGAGGTCCGCAGACTGGCCGAGAGGATCGGCGGGGCCGCCGATCCCGCCGCCGCGCTGGAGGACATCGCCCTGCGCAGGGCCGCCGACGCGAATCCGCCGGACCCGCTCGCGGTGTCCGTCGCGGAGCGGCTCCGGCGAGGGTTCTCCGTCGCCGACACGGCCGGCTCGGTCGGTCTGGGAGCCCGCCAGCTGCACCGGCGCTCCCTGGCCGCCTTCGGATACGGGCCGAAAACACTCGCCCGGATCCTGCGGCTGCAGCGCGCCCTCGCCCTCGTGCGGGCCGGAACGCCGTACGCCGAGGCCGCCTGCGCCGCCGGGTGCACCGACCAGGCCCATCTGTCCCGTGAGGTGCGGGACCTGGCCGGTACGACGCTCGGCGGCTATCTCGCCGCGCTGGGCGGGGCCGGTCAGGCGCCGGCGAAGAGCGACACCGCGCTGCCGTCCGGATCGAGCACGACGGCATAGCGCTGCCCCCACACGGCGTCCCAGGGTTCCAGGTGGCCCTGGTAGCCGGCGCCGGTCAGGTCGGCGTACACCGCGTCGACCTCCGCCGGGCTGTCGCACAGGAAGGCGAGCCCGACACGCTCGCCGCCCTTCGAGCCGGTCCAGTCCGGATCGAAGGTGCGGACGACGTCCTCCGTGTCCCACAGCAGACGCTGCCCGCCGGGCAGGGCCACTTCGACGTGGGGTGCGGATTCGGCGTCGGCGGGGATGTCGAGTCCGAGCCGGCGGTAGAAGGCGAGCGATGCGGCCAGGTCCGCGGTCGTGATGCCGATCGCGTCGAGTCGTGGAGTCATGGTCCGAAGGTATGCGGGTCACCGTTCGCAGGTCTTGTACGAAACGGTCACCCACGTCACCCGGTGCAGGCGGAGGGCGAGGTACCCGGGTCCGTCAGCGGAAGGCCGAGCTGGGCGCGTTCGGTGAGCCAGCGGGTCGGCCGGTGGCGGGGGTCGCCGGTCGTCGCGTGCAGGGCGCGCTGCAGCTCCAGCATCCGTGCGGCACCGATCCGGTCGCCCCAGGCGAGTGGTCCCACCGGGTAGCCGAGCCCGGTCGTCACGGCCAGGTCGATGTCCGCCGGGGTGGCGAGCGAGCGCTCGGCGATCGACGCGGCGACGGACACCACCGAGGCGAGCAGCCGCTGGGCCACCGAACCGGCCGTGTCCCGCACCACCGACACGGCGTACGGCTCCTCGCCGTCCGCCGCGCGGGCCAGTACCGCACGGGCGTCCCGAGCGGCCGCCGGGTCGGCCGCGGGCGTCACCGCGAGCACGCGGCGGCGGCCTGCCGCGGGCAGCGGGTCCACGCCGAAGGTGCGCCCGGCGGGCAGGCCCAGGGCGGCCACCGCGGCGGCCACCGTGGTGCCCCAGACAGGGACCAGGACGACGGCGTCGTCGGAGGGCGCGGGGCCGCTCCCGACGGCGGCTCCCGCGGCGGTCAGCGCCGCGCGGAGGGCGTCGGCGCCGGACCCTGTGTCCGTGTCCACCACGAACACCGGCCGGTCGGCGTCGCCCGTCACCGGTGCCTCAGCGGCGGGCGCGGGCGCCTCGGAGCCGTACGCGAACCAGCCCTGCCCGGTCTTGCGGCCGTGCAGGCCCGCGGCCACCCGGTTCGGGGTCAGGTAGGAAGGGCGGAGCCGGTCCTCGTACCGGAAGCCCTGCCAGATCGAGTCGATCACGGCCGCGGTCACATCGAGCCCCGTGAGGTCCATGAGCTCGAACGGACCCATCCGCAGCCCCAGCACGTCCCGGGCGATCCGGTCGATGCCCGCCGGGTCGGCGACCGACTCCTCCAGCAGCGCGAGCGCCTCGGTCACCAGACCGCGCCCGGCGTGGTTGACCAGGAAGCCGGGGGTGTCGGCGACGGTGACCGCACGGTGGCCGCAGCTCTCGACCAACTCCGTCAGCGCCGGCGGGATCTCGGGGCGGGTTGCGGCTCCCGGCACGATCTCGACGATCTTCATGAGCGGTACGGGGTTGAAGAAGTGCAGCCCCGCCAGCCGCGTCGGGTCCTTCAGCGACGCGGCGATCCGGGTCACCGACAGGGAGGAGGTGTTGGTCGCGAAGACGGCGGAGCCGGGCAGGGCCTGCTCGAGCTTCCCGAACACCTCCGCCTTGGTGTCCAGGTCCTCCCGTACGGCCTCGACGACCAGGTCGACGTCAGGTCCCTGTGCCCAGGGATCGTCCAGGGGGACCAGCCGCTCCAGGGCTGCGGCACAGTCCCCCGCGGACATCCGGCCCTTGTCCACGGCACGTTCCAGCATGGACCGTACGAAGTCCACGGCCGCCGTCACCGCCTCCGTACGGACGTCGCACAGCTCGACGGTGTGTCCGGCGGACGCCGCCCACTGGGCGATACCGCGGCCCATGGCTCCGGCGCCGACGATCCTGATACGCATGGAAGATGGGGTCCTCTCGGGGTTCGGGACGGTGAGTCGTCTCAGCGAAGATAGACGCGGTCGGGGTCGACGTCCTCCCGCAGGAGCCGCAGCTCCGCGGCGGTGGGCGGCGGCACGGTACCGACCGAGTCGGCCACCTTCAGGTCCCAGCCCGTCGCCGCCCGCACCTGCTCCACCGTGACGCCCGGATGCACCGAGACCAGCCGGAGCTCCTCGCCGATGCCCTCGCGGGCCAGGATGCCCAGTTCGGTGATGACGCGGGTGACGCCGACCCCCAGCGGCCGGATGCCCTCGGCGAGCGCGCGGTCCGGGCCCGGTGTGGTGCAGAAGTCCAGGGCCTCGGTGAAGGAGCGCGGATTGTGGCGGCGCATCACCACGAAGACCTCGCGGGAGTTGGCCATCACCTCGACGCCGCCGCCGGAGCCGGGCAGCCGCACCGAGGGGCTCTCCCAGTCGCCGATCACGGAAGTGTTCAGGTTGCCCCACCGGTCGATCTGCGCCGCGCCCAGGAAGCCGACGTCGATGTGGCCGCCCTGAAGGACGTTGCCGAACAGGGCCGGCATCGACAGCACCGCCTCCGCGCCGGAGATGAGCACGGCGTCGGCGATGGTCTCGGGCAGATGCGAGGGGTGCGCCCCGCAGACCCCGGACTCGTACACGACCTCGATCTGCGGTGCCACTGTCAGATGGGCCAGCTCGGTGGCGAGCGTCGGCAGTCCGATTCCGGCGAAGACCGTGCGGCGCGCGGCCAGTTCGCGGGAGGCGACGACGGAGAGCAGCTCCGAGGACGTGACGGTGCCCGGCTCGGTGGTGGTGGTCATGACCAGCTCCTTCTCGTGTTCCGCGCTCACAGCCGGCGTCCGTAGTTCACCGGTTCGCTGAGCGCCTCGCCGACCGCGAGCCCCGCCCAGAAGTCCTCGCCCAGCTTGGCGACGTACTCGGAGTGGTCGGCCGTGCCGTACACCCACTCCCGCAGCCACTCCTGCAGCCGCTCCGGGTCCTTGCTGATGTGGGACCAGGCCCGGTAGAAGTCGTTGTCCCGGTCGTAGTAGCCCTGCGCGAACGAGGGGTGCGCGCCGCGCGGGCAGACGACGACGGCATCCACCGCGTGGGCGGGGACGAGCGTGCGGTTCGGGTCCGAGCGGACGACCTCGTCGCCGACGATCTCCTCCACGACGACGACGGCCTTGCCGGCCGCGTACACCGCCTCCGCCTGGATGCCGGTCAGCCCCCACATCTGCGTGTTGCCCCTGCGGTCGGCCCGCTGGGCGTGGATGAACGTCACATCCGGGTTCACGGGCGGCACGACGTAGATCTGCTCCGTTTCGCCGTCCGGCCCCGGGTAGGGCGAGGCGACCTTGCGCAGATCGCTGTTGACGGACGGCAGATCGCTGCCCCCGTAGCTGCGCAGCGGATAGAACGGCAGCCGCTGGGCTCCGGCGAGATAGCGGCAGATCATGCCGTAGTGGCTGTACTCCTCGAAGGCGAGGGGCTCGGGATCGCTGCTCTCGATCCGGCGCCGCAGCTCACCGAGCGAACCGGCGGAGGAGTTGCCCACGAAGGAGGAGACCAGCCGCGAGACGCAGCCCGCGGCGATCATCTGGTCCACCACGATGTCCGCGGTCATCCGCACGACCGTGAGGTCCCGGCGGCCCTGGCGGATGATCTCGTGCCCGGCCGCGGTGGGGATGAGGTGGGTGAAGCCTTCCAGGCAGACGGTGGCGCCGTCCTGGACGAAGGCGGCGACGGCCGCCTTCATCGACATGGTCTTGTCCGGCCCGTCGTCGGTCCTGTCCGTCCGGTCCACGGTGCTCCTCGGCGAGTGTGTGCTGGTCGCCCTACCGTGGCAGCGGCCATTGATTGCTGTCCAATACCAAATTATGGTCGGATCAAGACCGCTGATTAATGAATGGGTGTTCCGTATGGAACTGCGTCATCTGACCGCTTTCACCGCCGTGGCCGAGGAGCTGCACTTCGGCCGGGCCGCCAAGCGGCTGCAGATGGCGCAACCGCCGCTCAGCCAGCAGATCCGGCAGCTGGAGAAGGAGCTCGGCGTCCAGCTCTTCGAGCGCAACACCCGCTCGGTGCGTCTCACCAGCGCGGGGGAGTCCTTCCTCGAACCCGTACGGACCGTGCTCGACGACCTCGACACGGCGGTACGGGCGGCCAGGGCCGCCGGACGCGGCGAGTACGGCCGGGTCACCATCGGTTTCGCCGGCGCCTCCAGCCACGAGACGCTGCCGCAGCTGACCCGGGCCGTCCGCGCGGCCCACCCCGCGCTGGAGCTGGTCATGAAGGGGCAGACGTACGCCAACGTCGCCCTGTCCCGGGTCGCCGACGGATCGCTCGACCTGGGCTTCGTCCGCCTCCCGGTGACCCAGCCGGGGGTGGCCTACCGGGTGATCGACGAGGAGGAGCTGCTGTGTGCGCTTCCCTCCGACCACCGGCTGGCGCACCTGGAGAGCATCCCGATCGGGATCCTCGCCGACGAGCCCTTCGTCTCCTTCCCGGCCAACACCGGATCCACCGTGCGCGACGCCATGGTCGAGGCGTGCGAGGCCACCGGCTTCAATCCGCGTGTCGTGCAGGAGGCCCCCGACTCGTACACGATCCTGGCCCTGGTCGCCGCGGGCGTCGGTGTCACCCTCACCGTCTCCTCGTGCCGGCACATCCAGCAGAACGGACTGGTGTACCGGCCCCTCGCCGGCCCGCCCATCCGACGGCAGGCGGCGCTCGCCTGGCGTGCCGACAATCCCTCCGCGGCGCTCCGCGCGGTGCTGGCGGTCGCCGAGGAGGCCCTGCCCACGCCGTAGGGCACGCCCCCGGGGGTGATTGAGACGCGCTGCGTCTTGAAGAGGGGGCAACTCGATATTGGACCGACTCAGTGGTCGGGTGCGAAGGTCGCCCCACACACCCGAACCGCCGAAAGGTGTCCCCCGTGCCCGACCAGACCGATGTCGTCATCTGCGAACCGCTGCGCACCCCCATCGGACGCTTCGGCGGAGCCTTCGCGCAGCAGACGCCGGCCGCGCTCGCCGCACGCGTCATCGCCGAGGTCGTGGCCCGTACGGGGATCGACCCGGCCCGGGTCGACGAGGTGATCCTCGGCCACGCCTACCCCACGTCCGACGCCCCGGCCATCGGCCGGGTCGCCGCCCTCGACGCCGGGCTCCCCGACTCCGTCACCGGCGCCCAGATCGACCGGCGCTGCGGGTCCGGTCTCCAGGCCGTCCTGGACGCGGCCATGCAGATCCGGGCCGGATTCAGCGACGTCGTGATCGCCGGCGGTGTCGACGTGATGAGCGCCGCCCCCTACTACACGCACGACGGGCGCTGGGGCATCAAGGGCCCCGGACTGCAGCTCCACGACTCACTGGCCCGCGGCCGGGTCACCGCCGGGGGCGTCAACCACCCCGTACCCGGCGGCATGATCGAGACCGCGGAGAACCTGCGTCGCGCCTACTCCATCAGCCGCGCCGACCAGGACGCCCTGGCCCTGCGCTCGCAGGCCCGCGCCGCCCGCGCCGCCGCGGAGGGCCGTTACGACGCCGAGACCGTCCCCGTAACCGTACGCAACCGCAAGGGCGAGACGGTCGTGACCGCCGACGAGCACCCCCGCCCCGACACGACCGCCGAGCAACTCGCCGCGCTGCGCCCCATCATGGGCACGTCCGACCCGGAGGCGACCGTCACCGCGGGCAACGCCAGCGGCCAGAACGACGCCGCCGCGGCCTGCCTGGTCACCAGCGCCGCCACCGCCGAACGGCTCGGGCTGACCCCACTGGTCCGGCTCGTCTCCTTCGCCCGGGCCGGTGTCCCCGCCGCGACCATGGGCATCGGTCCCGTACCGGCCACCCACGCGGCACTCGGCCGCGCCGGTCTCACCCTCGCCGACCTCGACCTCATCGAGATCAACGAGGCCTTCGCCGCCCAGGTCCTGGCCTGCACCCGGGAGCTGGGCCTCGGCGAGAAGGACCACGAGCAGCGGATCAACGTCAACGGGTCCGGAGTCTCGCTCGGCCACCCGGTCGGCGCCACCGGAGCCCGCATCCTCGCCACGCTCACCCGCGAGATGCACCGCAGCGAGGCCCGCTACGGCCTGGAGACCATGTGCATCGGCGGCGGTCAGGGCCTCGCCGCGGTCTTCGAGCGCATCACCGCCTGACCGCCCCCCCGTTCCCGTCCCCCTTCGAGGACTCTTCCCTTCCCCCATCGCGTGACACCGGGCGTCCCGGGAGACGCCCCTGTCCGCCATGCCCCCATCCGCCTGATCAACGATGTTCACGGGAGCCACCTATGAGTGCGTCCACCGCAACCGCACGCGAGAAGACGAAAGCCGCCAACCGCGCGGGATTCGGAGCCTTCATCGGCTCCACCATCGAGTGGTTCGACTTCTACATCTACGGGACCGCGGCGGCGCTCGTCTTCGACAAGGTGTTCTTCCCCGAACTCGAAGGCCCCATAGGCACCCTGGTCGCCTTCGCGACCTTCTGGGTCGGCTTCCTCGCCCGCCCCATCGGCGGCGTCATCTTCGGCCACTACGGCGACCGCCTCGGCCGTAAGAAGACCCTCGTCATCACCCTGCTGATGATGGGCATCTCCACCACCGCGATCGGACTGCTCCCGGGCTACGCCTCCATCGGCATCGCCGCCCCGATCCTGCTGGTCTGCATCCGCATGATCCAGGGCATCGGCCTCGGCGGCGAGTGGGGCGGCTCCGTCCTGATCGCCTCCGAACACGCGCCCAAGGGCAAGTCCGTGCTGTACGGGGCCTTCGCCCAGCAGGGCTCGCCCGTCGGCAACACCCTCTCCACGGTGAGCTTCCTGGCCATCAGCCAGCTGCCCGACGCCGCCTTCGTCTCCTGGGGCTGGCGGGTGCCGTTCCTCGCCTCCGCCGCCCTGGTCATGGTCGGCCTGCTGGTCCGGCTGAAGGTCACCGAGTCCCCGGCCATGGCCAAGCTCATCGAGAAGAAGGAAGTCGTCAAGCTCCCGCTGACCGAGGTCCTGCGCAGCCACCCCATGCTGATCGTCCTCGGCATCGGCGCCTGCACGATCGGCCTGTCGGCGACCTACTTCAAGTCGACGTTCGCCCTGTCCTGGGCCACCACGTCGCTCGACTTCGACCGCAGCTCGTTCCTGACGATCATCCTGGTCGCCAACATCACCCAGATCATCGTCCAGCCCTTCGGCGCCGTGATCGCCACCCGGATGAAGAGCTGGTCCCGCGCGGTGATCGTGATGCTGGTGCCCGAACTGGTCCTGATGCCGGTGATGTTCGTCCTCATCAGTACCGAGAACTACGGGCTCGCGATGCTCGGAGTCGCCGTCGCCACCATCCCGCACTGCCTCTACTACGCGGCCCTCGCCGGCATGCTCGCCAGCCGCTTCCCCGCCCATCTGCGCTACACGGGCATCTCGCTCTGCTACCAGCTCTGCGGCACCCTGCTGGGCGGCACGACCCCGATCATCGGACAGTTCCTGCTCAACCGGACGGGCTCGATCACCGCGGTCATCGCGTACGCCGTCTTCCAGGTGGCGCTGACCCTGGGCTGCATGCTGCTCCTGCTCAAGCGCCCCAACCACGACGAGCAGGCCGCGGAACCGGTCGCCGCCCGCCGCGCCGCCCCCGTCACCGCCTGACCGCGCCCCGCACGAAGCGAACGGAGTACCTCCCATGCCCCTGACCGTGCACGGCATCCCGGAGATCCTCGCCCTCGGCGGGCGCGACCTCGGGCACTCCGCCTGGAAGGAGGTCACCCAGGAGCTCATCGACACGTACGCGTACGTCTCCGGTGACCACCAGTGGATCCACACCGACACCGAACGCGCGGCGGCCGGCCCGTACGGGCGCACCATCGCCCACGGCTACATGGTCCTGAGCTGGGGCATCCCGATGTTCGGCGAGCTGCTCCAGGTGAGCGGCGTGGGACGGGCCCTCAACTACGGGGTCAACCGGGTCCGGTACCCGGCGCCCGTCCCCGTCGGAAGCCGCGTACGGCTGCACGCCTCCGTCACCGAGGTGAAGGAGGTCCCGCGGGGCGGCGTACAGATGACGCGGGCCTTCACCTTCGAACTCGAGGGGTCCCAGAAGCCGGCCTGCGCCGCGGAGTCGCTGACGCACTTCTACCCGTGAGGACCGCACCGTGATGAGTGGGTTCCCGCCCGGCAGCGACCCGTCAGGGCACTACCGGGTGGCGAGCCGCTCCAGCAGGGCCGCGCTCCGTGCCAGCAGCGCCCGCTCCTCATCGGTGAGCTCGGCCTCGATGGCCTGCGCGAGCCAGCCGACCCTGCGGCCGCGCTCCGCCTCCAGTGCCGCCCGGCCCGCGTCGGAGAGCTCGACCAGCGACTTGCGGCCGTCCGTGGGGTGCGCCCGGCGCGTGATCAGGTTCTGCTCCATGAGGAGTCCCACCGCCCGGGCCATCGACTGGGGGCGTACGCGCTGATCGGCGGCGAGGTCGCTGGTGGTCATGGCGCCGTCGCGGTCGAGTGCGCCGAGCACGGCGACCTGGCCCAGCGGGATGTGGTCCTCGTGTCTGACGCGTCGGGTGAGCTTGCCCATCGCGGTGCGCAGTTCGGCGGCGATGGTGGCGGCTTCCGGGGTGGGCATAGGGCACTTTACCCCGTTGTCAGCGGGCCGTGCCGCTGACCTGCACAGCAATGCTGTACAGCGAAACTGATCAGCATTGCTGTATGGTTTTGCCTGTCGGGCTCAGCGCCAGCGTTGTCGCAGCCGGGGCCACGGCACATGACAACGGGGAGGAACTCCCATGTCCGCAGGAACAGTCGGAACCGTCGACGCCACTATCGAGACCGTCACCGCCCGCCGGATCATCGACAGCCGGGGCAACCCCACGGTCGAGGTCGACATCGTCCTGACGGACGGATCCCTGGGGCGCGCGGCGGTTCCCTCCGGCGCCTCCACCGGCACCCGGGAGGCCGTGGAACTGCGCGACGGGGACACCACGCGCTGGCACGGCAAGGGTGTCGACCGCGCGGTGGCCCACGTCAACGGGGAGATCGCGGCGTCCGTGCGCGGGCGGGACGCGGCGGACCAGGCGGGTCTCGACGCCGCGCTGATCGCCCTCGACGGCACCGCCACGAAGTCCCGGCTCGGCGCCAACGCGGTCCTCGGCGTCTCCCTCGCGGCCGCCAAGGCCGCCGCGGCGGCCCACCGCCTGCCTCTCCACCGCTACCTCGGCGGCGCCGACGCCCATCTCCTGCCGCTGCCGATGATGAACATCGTCAACGGCGGCGCCCACGCCGACAACCCGCTGGACTTCCAGGAGTTCATGATCGCGCCCCTGGGTGCGGACACCTTCGCCGAAGCCGTACGCATGGGCAGTGAGGTCTTCCACACCCTGCGCCGCGATCTGCTGGCCGCCGGGCACTCCACGGGCGTCGGCGACGAGGGTGGCTTCGCGCCCGCGCTGCGTACCGCCGAGGAGGCGCTCGACTTCGTGATGACCGCCATCGAGCGCACCGGCTACCGCCCCGGCACGGACATCGGCCTGCTCATGGACCCGGCGTCGTCCGAGTTCTTCCGCGACGGGGTGTACGACTACGCGGGCGAGGGCGTGCGCCGCACCCCCTCCGAGAACGTCGACTACCTGGCCAAGCTCATCGACGCCTACCCGGTCGTCTCCATCGAGGACCCGATGGCGGAGAACGACCTGGACGGCTGGCGCGAGCTGACCGACCGTGTCGGCGACCGCTGCCAGCTCGTCGGCGACGACGTGTTCTGCACCGACGAGAAGCTGCTGCGCGAGGGCATCCGCACCGGCGTCGGCAACTCGGTCCTGGTCAAGGTCAACCAGATCGGGACGCTGACCGAGGCGCTGGCCACGGTGGCCACGGCCCACCGGGCGGGCTGGACGGCTGTCATGTCGCACCGCTCGGGCGAGACGGAGGACACCACCATCGCGGATCTGGCGGTGGCGACCGGCTGCGGTCAGATCAAGACCGGATCGCTCTCCCGCTCCGACCGCACGGCGAAGTACAACCAACTGATCCGGATCGAGGAGGAGCTGGGCGACTCGGCGCGCTACGCGGGCCGCTCCGCACTGCGCCGGGCGTGAACCGCAGGCGGAGGTAGAACCGGGCGGGACCCCCGGTCACGACCGGGGGGCCCGCCCGCGCCGGGGGGAGACACGTCGGGGCAGGGCGAATGCCCGACGTGGTACTAGCCGACCTCGGCCTTCCGCCTCGTCGTCGCCGCCTCGGCCGGCGCGGCCAGATGATCCCTCTCGGCACCGGGGTCCGTCAGCCGGTTGAGCCGTGCCGGTACGTCGAAGCCGACCAGCAGCACCACGATCACCGTGCCCGCGAACGTCAGCACCGCCAGCGCCTGCCCCAGGTCCATCCCGGACGCGAGGTGTGCCCCGAGGACGGGTGCGACGGCGCCGCCGAGCGCTCCCACGTTGTACGTGAAGCCGAGTGCGGCGCCGCGGCTCGCGGTCGGGAAATGGCCGCCGATGTAGCGCGGCAGCAGCCCGGAGATACCGAAGCTGGTCGCCTGCAGCAGGAAGAGTAGACAGCCGAGCAGCAGCAGGTTGTCCTTCACCGCGAAGACCGGGTAGACGAAGGCGAGCGAGGCCAGGAGCGTCAGCGCGTACGCCTTCCTCGCCCCGATCCAGTCGCCGAGGAACCCCGCCGCCCAGCAGCCGATCATGGTCCCGAAGCCCGCGAAGTACAGGACGTCGGTGACCTGGTCGGTGCTGTAGCCCAGTTCGGTCTTCAGATAGGTGGGCAGCAGTGCCTGGATGGGCCACGAGTACAGGAACGCGAAGAACAGCGTCACGATCATCGAGACGTACAGCAGCCAGCTCCGCTTTCCGCCCAGCTGCACCGCGAAGGCGGCGAGAGCCAGACCCGCCACGACCGACAGGACCGGCACGAGGCCGTCGCTGCCCGGTGTGAAGATCAGGAAGAGCGAGAGCGTCGCGGCGACGACGAGGACCGTGTTGACCACGGCCCGTCCCCGGGTCACGAACAGCGGCCGGAACGGGTTGGGCTTCGCCCCCTTGTCCGCGACGGACTCCGTCCACTCCTCGGCTTCCGGAAGGGCGCGCCGCATCCACAGCGCGACCGCGATCGGTACCAGGCCGAGGTAGAACATCCACCGCCAGCCGAGCGACGGCACCACCCAGTTGTAGACCTGCGCGGCGAGGACCGACCCGACCGAGAAGCCGGAGATCAGGAAGCCGCTGGCCCGGCTGCGGACCCGGGGCGGCCAGCTCTCCATGACGTACGTGGCACTGGCGCTGTACTCGCCGGCCATACCCATGCCGATGGCGAGCCGGGCGGCGAACAGACTGTGGAAGTTCCAGGCGAATCCGCAGGCGAACGTGCCCAGGGAGTAGAGCAGGATGCTCAGCACCATCGACAGTTTGCGGCCGTACCGGTCGCCGATCGCGCCGAGTACCGCGCCGCCCAGCCAGCGGGTGATGAAGGCACCCGAGATCAGGCTGGCCGCCTGCACCGTGTTCAGGCCGAACTCATCACTGATCTCCGTCAGGACGAGTGTGATCAGGACGAAGTCGAAGCCGTCGAGGAGATAGCCGATCCAGGCGGCGAAGAACGACTTCCACTGCTTGCGGCTCACCTCGCGGTACCAGGGGAGCAGGGGGGTTGATTTCTGCACGGTGCACTCCATGATGCGGGACGGTGCTCGCCCTTGAGCGGCCGCACCGCGTGGTCGGGGTGGGTCAGCGCCGGGCGAGTCCGGCCACGAAACGGGCGGTCAGGGCGGTGGGGGCGGTGATGGCGGTGCCCACGACGACGCTGTGGGCGCCGCGGGCCAAGGCCTCTGCGGCCTCGTCGGGGGTGTTGATGCGGCCCTCGGCGACGACGGGGACATCGATCGCGGCCGAGAGGGATGTGACCAGATCGAGATCCGGGCCGGTCTGCCGGGGCGTGCCCGGCACATAGCCGGACAGGGTGGTGGAGACGAAGTCGGCGCCCTGCGCCGCCGCCGCGATGCCCTCGGCGAGCGTGGACACATCGGCCATGACCAGCGCACCGGCCGCGTGCACGGCGGTGACCAGCTCGGCGAAGGTGGAACCGTCGGGCCGCGGCCGGTCCGTGGCGTCGGCGGCGACCACGGCGGCACCGGCCTCGGCGATCGCGAGGGCGTGCCGGACCGTCGGCGTGATGTAGACGCCGGTGTCCCCGTCCTTCCAGAGGCCGATGACCGGCAGCGCGACGGCCTCGGTGATCGCCGCGACGACCTCCGGCTCATTGGCGCGGATCGCGGCGCCGCCACCGGCGACGGCCGACCGCGCGAGCCGTACCAGGGTGGCGGTCTCCCGCATCGGGTCGCCCGGAGGAGCCTGGCAGGAGACGATCAGCCGGCCCCGGAGAGCGTCGTTGAGGTCCTGTGCGGTCATCGAAGAGCTCCCGGGTGGTGGAGGGGAAGAGTTGTGGCCAGCGCCGCCGCGCCGAGCACGGCCGCGTCATGGCCGAACAGCGGGGCCTCGGGGGCCAGGCCACGCAGCGGCGGCATCAGCTCGGCGGCGAAGGCGCCTGCCAGCGCGTCCCCGTACAGCGGGCCGATCCGGGGGACTCCGCCCCCGACGACGACCCGGTCGGGTCCGAGCGCGTTGGCGAGCCCGCCCAGGACGCGCCCGGCGGCAACCGCGCCGGTGGTGACGGCGTGTACGGCGTCGTCGTCGCCCAGGGCCGCCCGGGCCGCGACGGTTTCGAGCCGGTCCACCGGGGTGCCGGTGAGCCGTTCGTAGTGGGCGGTGATGCCCGGACCGGAGGCGATGACCTCCAGATGCCCGGTGGCCCCGCAGGTGCAGGGCAGCCCCGCCGCCTCCGCGCTCGGCAGATGGCCGAGGTGGCCGGCGATGCCCCCGGCACCGTGCAGCATCCGGCCGTCGACGGCGAGGGCGCCGCCCACCCCGGTGCCGACCGCCGCGAAGAGCAGCGAACCACGGCCTCCCGGCAGGGCGGCGAGCTCCGGTCCGGCGGTGGCGCGTACGTCGTTGTCGCAGGCCACCGGCAGTCCTGTACGGTCCGCGAGCTCCGCGCCGAGTGCCGTACCCGCCCAGCCCCGGATGGAGTCGGTGGCGCCGGTGACCATGCCGGTACGAGGATCCACGACTCCCGCGGCGGCGATACCGAGCGCCGTGGCGAGCCGCCCGGGGTCGACATGGGCGGCGGCCGCGGCGAGCGCGTCGAGCACCGCCGCCGATCCGTCCCGGGCAGGGGTGGGCCGGGTGTGCCGGGCCAGCACCGTGCCGTCGGCGGCGAAGAGCGCGGCGGCGATCTTCGTGCCGCCGAGGTCGAGTCCGATGACCGTGCTCCCCGGGGCGGCCTGGCTCATCGGACCGGCTGCAGTCCGGCGCCGCGCAGACGCTGCGAGACCAGCGCGACCGACTCGGCGGAGAGCTGGATCTGCGGGAACACGGTGGCGGCGTCGTCGATGATGCCGAGCAGCTGCAGCGCCGCCTTGAAGGCGCCGAGCGCCGACGAGCTGCGGCCCATGTCGGCCTCCGGGCCGACGTCGACCATGGCGAACAGCTCGATCAGCCGCTCCTGCTCCCGGGCTGCGGTCTGCCAGTCACCGGCGCGCGCGGCGTCGTACAGCCGCACGTACCCGGCCGGGTCCACGTTGCCGATGCCCGGCACCACACCGTCGGCCCCGGCCAGCAGTGCCGCGTCCACGGTGAGTTCGGAACCGGTCAGCACGCTGAACCGCGGCACGGGACCCTGCGCCCGGCCGTCCCGGCCGCCCAGCTCGACGATCAGCCTGCGCAGCCCGCCCTCGTCGCCGCTGCTGTCCTTGAGTCCGGCCAGGGTGCCGTCCTCGGCCAGCTCGCGGACCAGGGCGGCGGAGAGCTTGGTGTGCACGGCCACCGGGATGTCGTACGCGAAGAGCGGCAGGTCGACGGTCTCGCGCAGCCGCCGGAAATGCCCGGCGATCTCCTTGGGGTGCGTACGGGTGTAGAAGGGCGCGGTCGCGACGAGGGCGTCCGCGCCCAGGCCGGCGGCGGTCCTGGCGTGCTCGATGACGCGGGCGGTCGTCGTGTCGATGACTCCGGCGAGCACCGGGACCCGGCCGGCGGTCGCGTCGACCACGGTCCGCAGTGCGGTGCCGCGCTGCTCGTCGGTGAGGAAGGCGACCTCGCTGGTCGAACCGAGCGCGAAGAGCCCGTGCACACCGCCCTCGATCAGGTGCTCGACGAGCCGGGCGAGGGAGGCGGTATCGACCTCCCCACGGGAATCGAGCGGGGTGCAGACCGGCGGTACGAC
Source organism: Streptomyces sp. NPDC059499 (assembly GCF_042749285.1). Lineage (NCBI taxonomy): Bacteria > Bacillati > Actinomycetota > Actinomycetes > Kitasatosporales > Streptomycetaceae > Streptomyces > Streptomyces sp. NPDC059499. Next base: position 16,433 of record NZ_JBHYTT010000021.1, on the reverse strand, counting down.
GCCGTGCAGCGGTGCGGTCAGGGGCATGGTGAAGGCTCCAGCTTGTCGGTACACGGATCTGTGGCCTGCGCGGCTCAACAGATCGAGACGTGGGACGTAAGATGTCCTATGTCTGCGCTTACCTTAAACAGATGCCCTTGCCGACGGTCAAGAGGCAACGAGACCTCAGGAGGACGGTTGTGGCGCGCCCCACGATGGCCCAGGACATCGAACGCCGGCTCAAGGAGCTGATCCTGGACCGCAGACTCGGCCCCGGAGACCCGCTGCCCACCGAGGGCGAGCTGATGGAACTCTTCGGCGCGGGCCGGGTCTCGGTCCGTGAGGCGCTCAAGTCGCTCCAGGCCGTCAACGTCGTCGAGATCCGGCACGGCTTCGGCACCTTCGTCGGCTCACTGTCCCTGTCGCCGTTCGCCGAAGGGCTCGCGTTCCGGGCGGCGGTACGGCACCGGCAGGGCGAGCCGGGCCTCCTCGAGCTGATGAAGGTGCGCGAGGCACTGGAAGCCGGGCTGGTCGGTGCTGTCACCGCGGGCATCCCCGACGAGGACCTGGCCGTGCTGCGCGCCCTCGTCGCGACGATGGAGACCGAGGCGCGCGACGGCCGGGTGGCGCGCGCCACCGACCGCGCCTTCCACCTCGCGCTCTACGCCTCCCTCGACAACCACCTGCTCAGCGAGGTGCTGGACGCGTTCTGGGCGGCCATGGACCGGGTGCGGGAGGACCTCGACGACGGACACCAGGACCCCGGGACCACCTGCGCCCAGCACCACGAGATCGTCGAGGCGGTCGCCGCGGCCGACGGCGAACGCGCGGTGCGCGCCATGCGCACCCACTTCGACGGCATCCGTACCCGGCTGGACGAAGGGGTGTGACGCGAACTGCGGAGCCCCTGCTACTGGACGCCGCCGTACAGATAGCTCGTACTGCCGGCGAGGGTGGCGCGGCACCAGGTGTCCACCGCGTCCTGGTCCATCGCGGTCCAGTCGGGAGTGCGTTCCACCTGGGCGCCGCCCAGCCTGCGGCCGAGCTCCATCAGCCGCGCGCCCTCCGCGGTGCGCTCCCGCGCGTAGTGCCGCAGCGCCTCGGCGGGTGAGGCGGACCCGCGCAGCGCCTCCTCCAGGCACAGGGCGTCCTGCAGCGCCTTGACCGCGCCGCTTGCCGTGTGCGGCCGGGTGACGCCTGCCGCGTCCCCGGCCAGCAGGAACGGCGGATCCGCCGACCGGGGTGCGTGGAGGTCGGTCACCGGGTGGCAGACCATGGAGGTGTGCTCGCCGCGGGCGACGATGTCCGCCCACTCGGGAGGGAAGTGCTCGTCGGCGATGTCCCGTACGTACGGGGCCAGTTCCTGCGGATCGTGGGGTTCGGGAGCGGGCGGCTTCGCGTAGACGGCGTAGGCGAGCAGACGCTCCTCGGGGCCGGCCCCGCCGCCCCGGGGGATCAGGTAGAAGATGCCGTGTCCACCGGGGTAGCCGATGGTGATCCAGGCACTCCGCAGGAGTTCGAGCTGCCGCTGATGCCCGTCGAGCGCGCTCAGCGGGAGCGCGCCGCGCCACACCATGTACCCGGCGGGCGACGGGCTCAGCCCGGGGGCGAGGGCGTGCCGGGTCAGCGACCGGTGCCCGTCGGCGCCCACCACGATGTCGTACGACTCCTCCGCCCCGGCCGTACGGACGAGTGCCTGCCCCGAGGCGGTCCGTTCGACGGAGGTGACGGGCAGGCCCCGGTGGTAGCGGGCCGAGTCGGCCTTCGCGCGCAACGACCGCCACAGCAGACCCCAGTTGCACGGCGTGACCGGGCTCGGCTGGCGCGCGAACTCGCGGGCCGACCGCCGGCCCGGCTGCCGGGTCAGCCAGACGCGCGTGGCCACCGGTGCCGTGGGCATCGCGGCGTCCAGATAGCCCGCGGCGACGAGCTGTTCGTGCAGGGGAGGGGGGATCACGATGCCCAGACCGCGGTCCTGGAGTTCGCCTGTGCTGCGCTCGTACACGGTGACGTCCGCCCCGGCCCTGGAGCCCGCGATCGCCATGGCGCACCCGGCGATGCTGCCGCCGACCACGCCCATCCGTAAGCCTGTCGCTGCCACGCCGCCGCCTGTCCGTCGTCCCGGGAGGTGTCGTCCCCATGGTCGCAGCCGGCCCGGTGCGGCCGTGGGAACAACACCTGCTTCGGGACAAGGGGTTACGGAGTCACGGTCACCGTCCGGCTGCCGGAGGCCTGCTTGCCGTCGGCCCTGTAGGTCACGGTCAGCTCGGCGTTCCCGGAGGCGCCGGCCGGAATCGTGACCGGAACCTTGATGTTCGCGCCCTCGCCCGGCCGTGTCGCCGGGAAGGCCACCTGCCGGGTCGTCCAGCCGCCGGGCACCGTCAGGTCGAGCGTTCCCGCGCTGCGGGCCACGTCCATCCGGTTGACGACCCGGACGGTGACCTCCGTGGTGGTTCCCGCCTTCAGCGTGGCCGGCGGGGTGATGGTGATGTCCGCGCAGGTGCCGCCGAGCCACTGCAGGTCGAACGAGGAGTAGGTGATGTTCTTGTAGTTGTCGCGCTCGTGGAGCAGGCCGAGGCGGCCGTCCGGCAGCCGCGTGAGCGTCGAGTACGCGGCACTGCCCGGGTCGACGACCTTCCGGATCGGCCAGGACTTCCCGTTGTCGCAGGACATCTTCACCGTGAGGTTGCTCCGCGAGGACGTGCTCTCCGTGTTGCTGAACAGCAGCCACGACGACTTGGGGTCGGACGTCGCGGCATCCGGGGCGTAGCGGATGACCGAGGCGTTGTTCGCCGGGTCCGGCAGTTCGGTGTCCTGGGTGAACGGGGTGTAGTTGACGCCGCCGTCCGTGGAGTACGCGATCGTGCGGTAGGGCGCGGAACGGTTGTTGAGCATGATCCGGCCGTCGTCGAGCTCGACGGTCTTGTTCTCGTCCCCGCCCGGGCCGACCGGGTTGCCCGTCCTCCAGGTCTCGCCGTGGTCGTCGCTGTAGGCACTGACCGCGTAGTTGGCCCCGTCGCTGCGGATGGCGTACTGCTGGATCAGCCGTCCCTTGTACGTCCCCCGGCGCACCTGGATGCCCTCGCCGGACGCGGCGAACATGCCGGCCCACGCCGGATTCTTGATCTGAGCGGTGATGCGGCGGTGGGCCCACGTCACACCGTCGTCGTCCGAGTAGCTGTAGTCGGCCTGGAGGACGTCCGGGTCGCTCTCGTCGTTGCCGGTGCCCGAGCCGAAGAAGCCCTGGTTCACCGAGGCCGCGTAGAAGAGGAAGATCCGGCCCGTGGTCCGGTCGGTCAGCAGGCTCGGGTCGCCGAAGCCCTTGGGTGCGGCCTCCTTACGCACGACCTGCTGAGCCTTCCAGGTCGTACCGCCGTCGGTGCTGCGTCGCAGGACGATACCGAGGTTGCCCGGCAGGTCCGCGAGGGTGGGGCGTGAGTCGTAGGCCGCGAGGAGTGTGCCCTTGACCGAGGTGGTCAGGGCGGGGATGCGGTAGTACGGGGATCCGGCACCCTGGACCGCCAGGTCCTGGGAGGTCGGTTCACCCGCGGCGGAGGCACCGTGGGCGGTACCGGCCGAGGTGGCCGTGAGCAGGACGGCGGACAGCAGGGCGACGGTGACTCTGCGCTGCATGGGCGATCTCTCTTCTCGCGGAGGGGGGATGGGCGGAGCGCGCGGCGTGGGGCCGGCGCGTCAGCGGACGGGCAGTGGGCTCCCGGACGGAAGGCCGGCGAACAGGGAGCGCACCCAGGTCAGTTGCTCCGCCCTGTGGTACTCCGCCCCGCCCTCGTGCCCGTTGAACTCGTAGACACGGATGTCCTTCGGCCCCGCGTAGCGGTTGTAGGCCGTGAAGCAGGTGGAGGGCGGGCAGATCTCGTCCATCATCGCGACAGAGAACAGGGCAGGAGCGGTGGCCCGGGTGGCGTGCAGGGCCGCGTCGAAGTACGAAAGGGTCCGGAACACCATGTCTGTACGGTCGCGGTGGAGCCGCAGGTAGGAGGCGATCTCGGTGTAGGGCGGCAGCCCACCGGTCCTCTCCGCCCGCGGCACGTTGCACAGGAACGGCACATCGGGCATGACCCCTGCCAGCCCCGGCACCAGCCCGGACACCGCGAGGGCGATGCCGCCGCCCTGACTGATCCCGGTGACGACGACGCGGTCCGGATCGACCTCCGGATGCCCACGCATCACCTCGACGCAGCGGACCGCGTCGGCGAACACCCGTCTGTAGTAGTACGTCTCCGGGCTCTCGACACCACGCGTCACGAAGCCCGGCACGGTCCCGGCGGCGCCGGGATCCGGGTCCGCCGTGTCACCGGACGCTTCGGACCAGCCCTGGCCCCGGGTGTCCATGACGAGGTGGGCATATCCGGCGCAGGCCCAGAACAGCTGTTCGTGCGGCAGGCCGCGGCCACGTCCGTAACCGAGGAACTCGACGACGCAGCCGAGCGGTTCGGTGGCCCCCGCGGGCATCCGCAGCCAGCCGCGCACCGGCCGGCCGCCGTGGCCGGGAACGGTCACGTCGTAGGTGAGCACCTGGGAGAGACCGGTTCCCACGAGGGTGAACGCGGGCTTGTCCCTGCCGCCGTCGCGAGGCTCCGCGTCCAGGGTCCCGGACCAGAACGCGTCGAAGTCGTCGGGCTCCGGAAGGTCCGGCCGGTAGGTGCGGCAGTCCGCGAGCGGGAGATCGGCCGACGGCATGGCTGTGCCCTCCTGGGGTACGGGATGCGACAGGACAGAAGACGTCAGATGTCCTGCTGGCAACCGGACCCTAGGGATCACTGCGGCGGGTCGTCAAGGGGGGCAGCCGGGGCGGACCCCCGTGGGTACGGGAGGCCGCGCCGGCCGTGCGGGGTGGCGGGAGGGGCGGTCAGGCCGTGGTGTCGTTGCGCGCCCGCGCTTCGGAGATCCGCCTTCTGACCGGCTCGTAGTGCTCTCCCAGTGCCTTCAGGAACGCGGTGGTGTCACCGGCCCGCGCGGCGTCCGTGATGTTCTGGTGAGCGGCGATCGTCGCCGTCTCGTCGGCGTGGGTGAATCCGTCGAGATGCGGTGCCACGATCGTGTACACGTCCCAGAAGGCCATCGACAGCTGGCCGATGAGGTCGTTCCCGAGCGGGGCGACGAGCAGGGCGTGGAAGGCCCGGTCGGCCTCCACGAAGCCGTTCCCCTCGCGGGCGCCGGTTGCGCGCATCGTGGCCACCAGGCCGTCCAGCCGGTCCAGCTGCTCCGTGCTGAGCGAGGAGATGATCCGGTCGGCCATGCCCCGCTCGAAGAGTTCGCGTACGTCGACGAGGTCGGCCATCACCTGGAAGTCGTCGTCGGGGGAGAGGAGGCCGCGGAAGGTGAGGCTCTCCACCAGGGCGGACAGGCTCAGCCGGCCGACGTACGTCCCGTGCCCGTGGCGCACCTCGACGATGTCCAGCGCGGCGAGGATCTTGACCGCCTCGCGGACGCTGGAGCGGCTGGCGCCGAGTGCTTCGCACAGGGCGGGCTCCGTGGGCAGCGGGTCCCCGGGGCGCAGCCGCTCCTCGAGGATGTAGCGCTTGATGCCGTCGACCACTTCCTGCCGGAGCAGCGTCCGGCCGGACCGGGTGCCGGACATATGTGAACTCCCCACCTCTTGACCCCTCTCGATTGTCAAGCTACGTTCCCACGCTATCAAGGCATCAGACATCTGACGTCTGACGCTTGGTCGTTCCGGGGTCACTCGCGATGACCGCACAGCCCCCCGTTTCCGCTCATCCGCTCCCTCAACGTCCCTTGGAGGACCCGTGCCCGAGCTGAGGCCAGCCGGCGTCGAGCGCCGCACCTTCCTGCGTTACACCAGTGCCATCGGCGCGGCCGCCGCCCTCACGGCGGGCCTCTCCGCCTGCGGCGGACCGTCCTCGACCGCGGACGGCGCGGCGGGCAGGGGCGACGGCACCATCGAGGCCGGCCTGTCGTACGCGCTGTCGACCGGATTCGACCCGATGATCACCTCGGGTGCGACTCCCTTCGCCGCCAACACACACATCTTCGAGGGCCTCGTGGACCTGGACCCGGCCACCCTCGTGGCCCGGCCCGCTCTCGCCACCGAGATGCCGAAGAAGATCAACGCCACCACCTACCGGGCCACGCTCCGCGAGGGTGCGACCTTCCACGACGGATCGCCGGTCACCGCCGACGACGTCGTGTTCAGCTTCGAGCGCATCCTGGACGAGAAGAACGCCTCGCTCATGGCGCAGTTCGTGCCCTTCGTCGACACCGTCACCGCGGTCGACGCGAAGACCGTCGAGTTCAAGCTGAAGTACGCCTTCGCCCTCTTCCCTTCCCGTATCGCCGTCGCCCGGATCGTGCCGAAGAAGATCGTCGAGGCGGACGTCAAGGGATTCGACGCCAAGCCGGTCGGCTCGGGGCCGTACAGGCTCATCGAGGCGACCCGCGAGGACAAGATCGTCTTCGAGAAGTACGACACGTACAACGGACCCCACCCGGCCAAGGCCAAGAAGATGATCTGGCGCCTGATCTCGGACCCGTCGGCCCGCGTCAGCGCCATGGAGTCGGGCCGCGTCCAGGCGATCGAGGACGTCCCGTACATCGATGTGAAGCGGCTCGCCGGCTCGGTGAGGACCGAGTCCGTGCAGTCCTTCGGCCTGCTGTTCCTGATGTTCAACACGGCGGACAAGCGGTTCGCCGACAAGCGGGTCCGGCAGGCGCTGCACTACGCGCTGGACACCGAGAAGATCATCTCCACCGCCATGGTCGGCAACGCGGCAGCCGCCACCGGCTACGTCCCCGAGACCCACCCCGACTACCGCAGGGCCGCCACCGTCTACACGCACGACGTGGCGAAGGCGAAGAAGCTGCTCGCCGAAGCGGGTGTCGAGAACCTCTCCTTCACCGTCCTGACCACCGACACCGGATGGGTCAAGGACATCGCCCCACTGCTCAAGGAGAGCTGGGCGGCCGCCGGAGTCGAGGTCACCCTCGACATCGCCCAGTCCCCGGCCCAGTACGCCAAGATCGACGGCGGTGACTTCGAGGTTCTCGTGGCGCCCGGGGACCCGTCCGTCTTCGGCAACGACGCCGACCTGCTGATGCGCTGGTTCTACTACGGCTTCTGGCCGGAGAAGCGCTACGGCTGGTCCTCCTCCCCGGCGTACAAGCAGGTCAGGCAGACCCTCGACAAGGCGGCGCAGACCCCCGACGAGGCAACCCGCAGGAAGCTGTGGGGCGAGGTCACCGACCTGGTCGCCGACGAGGCCGCGCTCTACCCGGTCCTGCACCGCAAGCTGCCCACCGCGTGGAACGAGAAGGCCCTGCCCGGCTTCCAGCCGCTGCCCACCACGGGCCTGTCCTTCGTGGACGTCAGCCGCGCCTGACCGACCCCGGTCCGGGCCGCACCGACAGCTGTCCGGACCTGCCGTCCGCCCAATCGCAAGGAACCCGACGATGGTTGCTTTCCTCCGGCTCGCGCTCCGCCGCGTCGCGATGATGCCGGTGATGATCCTCGGCATCGCGCTGCTGGTCTTCGTGGTGCTGCAGTTCTCGCCGGCCGACCCGGCCTTCAACGCGCTCGGGGAGAGCGCCACTCCCGAGGCCCGTGCGGCCTTCGCCGAGGCCAACGGTCTCAACGACCCCCTGCCCGTCCGCTACTTCGACTTCCTCGGCCAACTGCTGCACTTCGACCTCGGGATGACCGTCCCGCCGAGCCTGCCCGTCATCGACCGGATCACCGCCGCCTTCCCGCTCACCCTCCAGCTGACGTTCCTCGGACTGGTCCTCGCGGTCGTCCTCGCCGTCGTCGCGGGTGTCCTCGGCGCGATGTACCGCGACCGCTGGCCCGACCAGCTGTTCCGGGTGTTCTCCATGGCCGGGGTCGCCATCCCGTCCTTCTGGCTCGGTGTGCTGCTCATCCAGCAGTTCGCACTGAACACCCGGATCTTCCCGACCGGCGGATACACCAATCCCGCCGACTCGTTCAGCGGCTGGCTCACCACCATGGCCCTGCCCGCGTTCTCGCTCGCCGTGCCTGTCGCGGCGTCGCTCGCCCGTCTCGTACGGACCTCGATGGTCGCCGAACTCGACCGCGACTACGTCCGCACCGCGCGCGGCAACGGCCTGCCGGTCCTCCTCGTGGTCCGCTCGGTGCTCCGCAACGCCCTCGTCACCCCGCTCACCGTGCTCGGCGTCAAGGTCGGCTACCTGCTCAGCGGCGCCGTCGTCATCGAAGCGATCTTCGACCTGCCCGGCATGGGCAAACTCATCCTCGAAGGTGTCACCGGCGGCGATGTCGCGCTGGTCCAGGGCACCGTACTGACCATCGCCATCGCCTTCCTGGTGGTCAACGTCATCGTCGACCTGCTCTACCTGCTGGTCAACCCGCGCATCAGGACGGTGTGACATGTTCGCCACGGGCCGTCTGGCCAAGAAACTCTCCCGGCCGGGCATCGCGTTCCGCGCCCTCCCGGCCACCTCCCGCGTCGCACTCTGCGTCCTGGTCGTCGTCGTACTCGGCGCGGTCCTCGCGCCGCTGCTCACCCAGGACCCGCTGACCACCGGCACTCCCGTGCAGGCGCCCGGCGCCGCACACTGGTTCGGCACCGACCGGGCGGGCCGTGATGTCTTCGCCCGCGTCGTGCACGGCTCGCGCTACTCGCTGATCATCGGCCTCGGCGCAACCGCGGTCGCCCTGGTCGTGGGCGCCGTCCTCGGCTCGCTCGCCGCCACCTCGCGCAAACTCGGCGACGAGTCGGTGATGCGGACCCTCGACATCGTGATGTCGTTCCCGCCGATCGCCCTCGCCGCCGTACTCGTCGCCGTCTTCGGCACCAGCATCCCGGTGATCATCTTCACCATCGCCTTCGTCTACACACCGTCACTCGCCCGCGTCGTACGCGCCAACGTCCTCGAGCAGTACGGAGAGGACTACGTCGCCGCCGAGAAGGTCATCGGCGCCCGGCGCGGCTACATCGTGCTCCGCCATGTCGCCGTCAACTGCATGGCCCCGGTCATGGTGTTCGCCACCGTCATGGTCGCCGAGGCGATCATCTTCGAGGCCAGCCTCTCCTTCATCGGCGCCGGAGTGCAGGACCCCGACCCCAGCTGGGGCAGCGTCCTGGCCTACGGCCGGCAGATCCTCCTCGCGGGCGGCTGGTGGGCGACCTTCTTCCCGGGCCTCGCACTCCTGATCACCGTCCTCGCGCTCAACATCCTCTCCGAGGGCCTCACCGACGCCTCCGCCGCACCGAGGAGCGGCCGCGCAGGCACCGAGCCCTCCGCCACCACCGCACCGGACCCGGTCGAGGCCGCCTCCGTCGTCGACATCGACGCGGCGCTCGCCAAGTTCGCCCGGCACATCAACACCACCGGTCCGGCCGTGACCCCGACAGGGGACGACGCCGCCGAACTCCTCGTCGTACGCGACCTGGCGATCCGCTTCCCCGACCGCTACGGCGACATCCCCGTCGTCGACTCACTCGACTTCACCGTCCACGAGGGCGAAACGCTCGGCCTCGTCGGCGAGTCCGGCTGCGGCAAGTCCATCACCAGCCTCGCCGTCATGGGCCTGCTCGCCCGCAACGCCGAGGTCAGCGGCGAAATCCTCTACCGGGGCCGGGATCTCCTCAAGCTCTCCCCGAAGGAACGCCGCGCCCTCATGGGCCCCGAGATCGCGATGGTCTACCAGGACGCGCTCTCCTCGCTCAACCCCTCCGTCCTCGTGGGGACCCAGCTCAAGCAGCTGACCTCACGCGGCGGTACGAAGACACCGGCCGAACTCCTCGAACTCGTCGGCCTCTCGCCCGAACGCACGCTGCGCAGCTACCCGCACGAACTCTCCGGCGGCCAGCGCCAGCGGGTCCTGATCGCCATGGCCCTCTCCCGAAGCCCCCGGCTGCTGATCGCGGACGAACCGACCACCGCCCTCGACGTCACCGTCCAGGCACAGGTCGTCGAGCTCCTCATCAGGCTGCGCGACGAACTCGGCTTCGCCATGGTCCTGGTCAGCCACGACCTCGCCCTTGTCGGCGACCTCTCGCACCGCGTCGCCGTGATGTACGCGGGCCGTCTCGCCGAGGTCGGCGCCACCCGCTCCGTACTCACCGACCCCGCCCACCACTACAGCCGCGGCCTTCTCGGCTCCGTCGTCTCCCTGGAGGCGGGCGCCGACCGGCTGCACCAGATCCGCGGAGTCGTCCCGGCGCCCCAGGGCTTCGGAACGGGCTGCCGCTTCGCCTCGCGTTGCGCCGCCGCGACCGGTCTGTGCCGCGGCACGACTCCGGAACTGACGGCGCGCGGCACCGAGAAGGACCACGGCTTCGCCTGCCACCACCCGGCCGAGGCCGTGGCACAGCTCGAAAGGAGCGCCCTGTGATCAGGCTCGACGGCGTCCATGTACGCCACAAGGCACGCAGCGGAGGCGTCTTCCGGCGCGACGCGGTGCACGCGCTCACCGACGCCACGCTGGAGGTCGAGCGCGGCGAGATCGTCGGTCTGGTCGGGGAGTCCGGCTGCGGCAAGTCCACGCTCGCGAGGGTCCTCACGGGCCTGCAGAAGCCCACCGAGGGCGAGGTCAGTTTCCACGGCCGCGACCTCTGGGAGATGCCGGCGGCCCGGCGCCGTGACGACTTCGGCTCCGCGGTCGGTGTCGTCTTCCAGGATCCGTCGACCGCGCTCAACCCGCGGCTCACCGTCCGCCGGATCCTGCGCGACCCGCTGGACGTGCACCGGCGCGGCACCCGTGAGCAGCGTGAGGCGCGCGTGGAGGAGCTCCTCGATCTGGTCGGCCTGCCCGGCCACACCCTCGAGGCCCTGCCCGGACAGCTCTCCGGCGGCCAGCGCCAGCGCGTCGCCATCGCCCGCGCCCTGGCACTGGAGCCGGAGCTGATCGTCGCCGACGAACCGACGTCGGCCCTCGACGTCTCCGTACGCGCCCAGGTCCTCAACCTCCTGGTCGATCTCCGTGAACGCCTCGGCCTCGGCATGGTGTTCATCTCCCACGACATCCAGACCGTGCGCTACCTCGCCGACCGCATCGCCGTCCTCTACCTCGGCCGCATCGTCGAGGAGGGCCGGGCGGCCGATGTGGCGGGGGCGCCCAGGCACCCGTACACCGAGGCGCTCCTGTCCGCCACGCCCAGCCTGCTGGAGACCACGGAGCGCATCGTGCTCACCGGACCGGTGCCCTCGGCGACCAACCCGCCGTCCGGCTGTCCGTTCCGTACCCGCTGCTGGAAGGCGGACGACGTCTGCGCCACGGTCTTCCCCGTGGAGACCTTCGGCCCCGGCGAACACCGCTGGCACTGCGTCCACCCGCAGAACCCCGCGTCCCCCGCCGGGGACGCAACCCCCGTACCGTCCGCAGGGAGCACCGTATGACCGCCCGCACCGCCCCGTACTCCGGTGTGATCCCGCCCGTCGTCACCCCGCTCACCGTGGACGGGGAGATCGACAGGACGTCCCTGGAGAGGGTTGTCGGCCATCTCCTCGAAGGGGGCGTCAGCGGTCTCTTCGCCCTCGGCAGCTCCGGCGAGACCGCCTATCTGACCCCCGGACAGCAGGACGAGGTCATCAAGGTGATCACGGCAGCTTCGGCCGGCCAGGTCCCGGTCCTCGTCGGGGCCATCGAGACCACCACCAACCGGGCCGTCGAGCGGGCCCGCGCCGCCGCCGGTCTCGGCGCCGACGCGGTGGTCGTCACCGCGCCCTTCTACACGCGCACCCATGTCACCGAGATCGACCGCCACTTCCGCGACATCGCCGCCGCCGTCGATCTGCCGCTCCTCGCGTACGACGTCCCTGTCTGCGTCCACAGCAAGCTGGACCCGGAACTGCTCCTGCCGCTCGCCGCGGACGGTGTGCTGGCCGGGGTGAAGGACTCCAGCGGGGACGACGGATCGTTCCGCCGACTGGCCATCGGGGCGCGCGAACTGCCGGGCTTCGCGGTCCTGACGGGCCACGAACTCGTGGTCGACGCGATGATGCTGAGCGGCGCCGACGGCTCGGTTCCGGGCCTCGGCAACGTGGATCCGCACGGCTATGTGCGGTTGCACGAGGCGGCGGTACGGGGTGACTGGGCCGTCGCCGGAGCAGAACAGGACCGCCTCGTGGCCCTGTTCGACATCGTCGGAGCGGCAGCTGGGGGCACGGCGTCGGCCACGGCCGCGGGCCTGGGCGCGTTCAAGACCGCTCTGATGCTGCGCGGCGTCATCGCGACGAACGTGATGAGTCCGCCGATGCGCCACCTGGACGCTGCGGAGACGGCCGGGATCGCGGCCCTTGTGCGTGCGTGACGGCCGGGAACTAGCGCTGCGAGCTGCGGGTGCGCCGCAGCAGCACCGCGCCGCCCAGGAGCAGCGCGGCACTCGCACCGGCGGCCAGGCCGATGTCACCCGCGCCGGTCTCGGCCAGCTGCGTGTCAGGGGTGTTCGGGCCGGGGTTACCGGCCGGCGGCTGGTCGACCGGGGGCTTGCCCACCGGCGGCTCGGAGGTCGGGGGCTCGTCGACCGGCGGCTTGTCGACCGGCGGCTCGGAGGTCGGGGGCTCGTCGACCGGCGGCTCGTCCACCGGCGGGTGCTCGTGGTCGGGACCGCTCACGTTGGCGCAGGAGTTGCCGCCCGTGGGGTTGAGCGCACCCACGATGTCGACGGTGTTGCCGCAGGCGTTCACCGGGATGTCGAGGGGCACCTGGGCCAGGTTGCCCGACACCACGCCGGGCGAGCCGGTGGCCACACCCTCCGCGCTCGCACCGGAGCCGTGACCACCGTGGCCGCCGGAGCCGTGCCCGCCGGACCCGTGTCCACCGGACCCGTGACTGCCGGAGCCGTGTCCGCCGTGGCCCTTGTCGGAGCTGACGTTCGCACACTTGTTGCCGAAGGCGGGGTTCAGCAGGGCGATCACATTGACGGTGTTGCCGCAGAGGTTGACCGGCACGTGCACCGGGACCTGCACGGCATTGCCCGAGCCCACGCCAGGCGAATTGGCGGCAACGCCGTCAGCCGACGCATCGGCGTGCGCATAACCGCCGGCGGCGGACAGGATGCCCGACGCCGCCGCCATGACGATCATGCTTTTATTCAAAACCTGTCGCATTACTTGCCCTTCTTCGGGATATTCACGTGGGCAGTGAGCCCGCAGAATCATCGCGCGGTGCCGCTTGTGTGCCGGGGCGGTGGCCCCGGCGGCAACTCATTCCATCTACGCGGACTACTTCATAACGACAGGGGAGTTGCGTGGGAAACTTGGAGAGTCGTGGAAATTATGTAACCACTCGAATGGGTAACGCACGTGCGTTCACTTGACGAGGGTTCCTGGGTATTTCCGGCATTCGGGTGAACGGGGAGAACCAAACCCCGGGCGGAGAGTTGGGCAGTGCGCTCCGCCACGGGGCAATCGGTACGAGAAGGGTTCATCGTGATCAAGAAGGTTCTGGCTACGGGTGCCGTCGCCGCCTCCATCCTCGGTCTCTCGGCGACCAGCGCCATGGCGATCGGTGACGACACCGGCACGACGTCGATCAACGGCAACGGCACCGAGTCGGAGTTCGGGAACAGCGAGACCAAGGGGCACCAGAGCCCGCAGCTCAGCCTGGTCCAGGGCTCCCTGAACAAGCCCTGCATCGCCCTGCCGGTCAAGGCCAACGTGGGCACCCTGGCTCACCTCGCCAAGATCGCGGTCCAGGACGTCAACGTCCTGTCCAACCCGCAGAACCAGCAGTGCACGGAAAACTCCACCCAGGCCAAGGGTGACGAGCCGCTGTCGCACATCCTGTCGGACATTCCGATTCTGTCCGGCAACGGCAAGGGCAACCACTGACCCGCGCCACAACGACCGGCCCGGGCCGCCGACACTCCTCCGCCGTGCGGTCCGGGCCTGAAGCAATCGGGCGGTTTTCCGAGAAACGTCTTCCATAGCGTTTCGATGCCGCCCGCACATTGTTAGGCATTACAGCCCCGGAGCCACGAGCGCATTCCGAGAATCGCCCGTACGGCGCGAAAGGCGCGTCCGTCCAGAGCTCCGCTGCAGAAAGGTACGAAAATGAAGTACACCAAGGTCGCCGCTGTCGCCGCAGGAACCCTCATGGCGCTGGGTGCCGCTGCCCCGGCCATGGCCGACTCCGACGCCGGTGCGATCGCCGCCCACTCCCCGGGTGTCCTGTCCGGCAACGTCGTGCAGGTTCCGATCAACATCCCGATCAACCTCTGCGGCAACACCCTGAACCTCGTCGGTGCGCTCAACCCGGCGTTCGGCAACGTCTGCATCAACCGCTGAGTATTTTTCCGATCGAGCCGACGGCTCGTCATGAGAAGGCCCTGGAGCCCATGTGGCGCTCCAGGGCCTTTTTGTCGCGTACGGAAAATCCTGCCACTCGCAGTTTCCCCCTGTGCCGCTTGATCGTTGTCCAGGACAAAGGCGGCGGATGCCGCCGGAGAAGGGATTCGAGAAGTGAAGTACGCGAAGACCGTAGCCCTCGTCGCAGGTTCCGTGGCCGCTCTCGGGGCGGCCGCTCCCGCGGTCGCCGCCACGGCACCCACCTCACCCAAGATCAGCCTCACCACCGGTGTGAACGAGCTGACTTCCACCCTGCCGAAGATCCCCGACCAGGTGGTGAACCCCGTGGTGGACGGGGTCGGGCAGACGGCCGGAGCGGTTCACGAGGACGGCACGGTCGGTAAGTCGGCGGAGGCGGTCACGGCTGTCGCCGAGGCCGCGGGTCCGCTGATCGGTGGGCTTCCGCTGGGCGGCTGATGCATGGCGGGACGTCCGGCAGCCCTTTCTCGCCGCACCAATTCACCGGCCGGCTTCCGCGAATTACGCGACGATCCGGCCGAGGAAATCGTTCGAGTGAAATGGCGCAACCGAAACCGCCCGGGCGGAGTTGTTCAGAGCGCTCCGGACAGGCGGGCAACAGAGAAATACCAGAAGGGCACGTTCATGATGAAGAAGATTCTGGCGTCCGCGGCAGTCGCCGCCTCCGTCGCCGGCGTTTCCGCCGCCGCGGCCCCCTCGGCCATGGCGATCGGCAACGACACCGGCACGACGACGGTCAACGGCAACGGTTCCGACCAGTACTACGGCAACAGCAGCACGCACGGTGACATGAGCCCGCAGATCGGCCTCATCCAGGGGTCGTTCAACAAGCCCTGCATCGCGCTGCCGGCGAAGGCCAACCTCGGTTCGCTCCTCGGGTTCGTCCCGATCTCGGTCCAGGACGTGAACGTCCTCTCCTCGCCGCAGAACCAGCAGTGCACCGAGAACTCCACCCAGGCCAAGGGTGACGAGGCGCTGTCGCACATCCTCAACGACATCCCGCTGCTCTCGGGCAACGGCGGGGGCAACAACTGACACCGCGTGACTCCGGCTTCCCTTGCGCCCATCCCGGCCAGGGTGCACCGTTTCCCGCCTCGTCGTAGTCCGTGAAGACGTGTGGGGCCGTTCCGTCCGTGCCGCTGCCGACCGATGGTCGGCCGCCAGGACGAGCGGCCCCACGCGCCTGTCCGGTTCCGCCGGTCCGGACGTCGGGTAGCCCGATAGTGCGGGAATTGGGCCGGTTGCCGCAGTCGCGGCCGACGCCGGGTGTGCGGCCGGGTAAGTGCGCCTCATGGACCCGTACGACAGTCATCACGCGCCCGGCCGCGACCGGTTGCCGGAGAGCTCCACGCCCATCTACGACCGGCTGCTCGCCGAATGGCGGGACGCGGCACGGCGTGAGGCCGGACCGAGCCGGGCGGGCGCGGCGTGCGGCCCGCCGACGACCCGCAGGTCCGTCCCCGGCCGGGATCGCGTCTTCGTCCCCGCCGCCCGCGCGGAGCGAAACGGCAGGTAGCGGCCACGTCGACCCGGAACCGGGTCCAACTCGTTCGAGTGGTGTAGCGGAACTAAACCCTCCGCTTGTGGTTACTCAGTACGTTCCACAACGGGACGCTCCGAAAGGTGAAGCGTAATGAAGAAGATGATGGCCGGCGCTGCTGTGGCTGTGTCCCTGATCGGCCTCTCCGCCGCCGCGGCCCCCTCGGCCATGGCGATCGGCGACGACCACGGCACCACCACGGTCAACGGCAACGGCACCAAGTCCACGTTCGGCAACAGCAGGACCGAGGGTGACCAGAGCCCGCAGCTCAGCCTCGTCCAGGGCTCCCTGAACAAGCCCTGCGTCGCTCTGCCGGTCAAGGCGAACGTGGGCTCGCTGTTCGGTGCGGTCGGCCTCGCGGTCCAGGACATCAACGTCCTGTCCAACCCGCAGAACCAGCAGTGCACCGAGAACTCCACCCAGGCCAAGGGCGACGAGCCGCTGTCGCACATCCTGAGCGACATCCCGGTGCTCTCGGGCAACGGCGCCGGCAACCACTGACACCACCGAGTGCGGGCGGCCCGAGGCGTATCGCCTGCGGTCCGCCCGCACTCGGCTGTGCGGCCGGTGGTCACTCGTCCGCACAGCGCACAGGGCGATGCCCACCACTCCACGGGGGGTGGTG
>NZ_JBHYTT010000020.1:0-154605 GCF_042749285.1 Streptomyces sp. NPDC059499 | reverse complement strand
GGGCTGGCTCGTACGCGCAGGGAACAGGGTCTGCCTGCCGTATCACTGGCGTGGGGACTGTGGTCCCAGGCGAGCGGCATGACCGGACACCTGGACGACACCGGTCGCGCACGGCTCGCCCGCAGCGGACTGGTGGGACTGTCCTCGGCCGAGGGGCTCGCGCTGCTCGACCGTGCACTGCGATCCGACGAGCCTTTGCTGGTGCCGACGAAGCTCGACTTCGCCGCGCTGCGCAAGCAGGCGGCTGCCGGAGAATTGGCACCGCTCCTGCGCGGACTCGTACGAGCCCCGAGGAGGACCGCCGCGGCGGCGCCCACAGACGGGACGAGCCAGGAATCCTTTGCCCAGCGCCTGGCAACGCTCTCCGAGCGCGACCGGATCCATGAGCTGCTCGAACTCGTCCGGAGTGCGTCGGCCACCGTACTCGGTCACGCCACCAAGGACGCGATCGGCGCCGTACAGGCATTCAAAGACATCGGATTCGACTCGCTCGCCTCGGTCGAGCTGCGCAATCGGCTTACCGGGGTCACTGGCGTACGACTCCCGGTGACGCTTGTCTTCGACCACCCCAACCCGACCGCACTCGCGCACCATCTCCAGACCGCACTCGTGCCCTCAGCCGATGCCCTCGGCTTGGCGGACGCCACCGCCGACGCCCGCGACCACCTGATCGGAGCCGATGCCTCCGAGGCCGACATCCGGCGGGCGCTTGCCACGGTGCCCCTCGCCACACTCCGCGAAATCGGCGTACTTGAGGCGGTGGAGGCGCTGGCGTCCTCGCAGTCGGCCGGCAGCGGCACGGTCGCCGGCGACGCGCGTGACGCCGGGACCACGGCCGAAGCCATCGCAGCGATGGACATCGACGACCTCGTCGAACGAGCGCTCGGCGGCAGGCAGTGACCGCACTTCGGACTTCGGAAGGTTCCCATGACCACGTCCACTGACAAACTCGTCGAAGCCTTGCGCGCGGCCCTCACCGACAACGAGCGGTTGCTGCGCGAGAACGACCAACTCGCCTCCGCTGTCACGGAACCGATCGCGATCGTGGGCATGGGCTGCCGACTGCCGGGCGGGATCTCCACGCCGGACGACCTGTGGCAGCTCGTGGCCGACGGACGCGACGGCGTCACCCCGTTCCCGTCCGATCGGGGCTGGAACCTGGACGACCTCTTCGACCCGGACCCCGACCGCCCCGGTACGTCCTACGTCAGCGAAGGAGGCTTCCTGCACGACGCAGGCTCCTTCGACGCTTCGCTGTTCGGTATTTCGCCGCGTGAGGCGCTGGCGATGGATCCGCAGCAGCGGCTGCTGCTGGAGGTGTCGTGGGAGGTGTTCGAGCGCGCGGGCATCGACCCGACCTCCCTGCGCGGCAGCAGCGTCGGCGTCTTCTCCGGGCTCATGTACCACGACTACGCGACCGGTCTCGGCGAGGTGCCCGAAGGACTGGAAGGCTTCCTCGGCACCGGGAACTCGGGAAGCGTGGCCTCGGGGCGGGTGTCGTACGCCCTGGGTCTGGAGGGCCCCGCCGTCACGGTGGACACGGCGTGCTCGTCCTCACTCGTCGCTGTACATCTCGCCGCGCAGGCACTCCGCAGCGGTGACTGCTCGCTGGCGCTGGCCGGCGGGGTCGCTGTCATGGCGAATCCGTCACCGTTCGTCGAGTTCTCCCGGCAGCGGGGGCTGGCGCGCGACGGCCGGTGCAAGGCGTTCGCCGACGCGGCCGACGGAACGGGCTGGTCCGAAGGTGTCGCCGTGCTCCTGCTGGAGCGGTTGTCGGACGCGCGGCGGCTGGGCCATGAGGTCCTCGCGGTGGTACGAGGGTCGGCCGTCAACCAGGACGGCGCTTCCAACGGACTCACCGCGCCGAACGGACCCTCCCAGCAGAGAGTGATCCGGCGGGCGCTGGCGAACGCCCGATTGTCTGCCACGGAGGTCGACGCGGTGGAGGGCCATGGCACCGGGACGACGCTGGGTGACCCGATCGAGGCGCAGGCGCTGCTGGCGACCTACGGTCAGGACCGGCCTCGTGAACAGCCCATCTGGCTCGGTTCGTTGAAGTCGAACATCGGTCATGCGCAGGCTGCGGCGGGTGTGGCGGGTGTCATCAAGATGGTGCAGGCGATTCGGCATGGTGTGTTGCCGAGGACGCTGCATGTGGATGAGCCGTCGTCGAAGGTGGACTGGTCGTCGGGGGCTGTGGAGCTGTTGACGGAGTCCAGGTCGTGGCCGGAGGTGGATCGTCCGCGCAGGGCGGGTGTGTCGGCGTTCGGTGTGAGTGGGACGAACGCGCACGTGATTGTGGAGCAGGCCCCGGTTGCTTCTGAGGGCGGGGTGTCGTCCGGTGTGAGTGATCCGGAGCCTGCTGTGGTGCCGTGGGTGATTTCCGGCGCCTCGGCGCAGGGGCTGCGGGGCCAGGCGGAACGCCTGGAATCGTTCGTGCGGGAACGCCCCGAGGTGGATATCGAGGGTGTCGGACGGGCGCTCGCCACCTCGCGCGCCCAGCTGTCCCATCGTGCGGTGGTGGCCGCCGGGGGTTGGGCCGGTGCGTTGGCTGGTGTGTCGGTGGTGGCTGGGGGTGGTGTGGGGTCTGGTGTGGTGTCGGGTGTGGCGGATGTGTCGGGTCGGTCGGTGTTCGTGTTTCCGGGGCAGGGTTCGCAGTGGGTGGGGATGGGTCGCGACCTCCTTGATTCTTCGCCGGTGTTTGCGGGTGCGCTGGTTGAGGTGAGTGGTGTGTTGGGGGCGGTGAGTGGGTGGTCGGTGCTGGATGTGGTGCGGGGGGTGGAGGGTGCTGCGTCGTTGGATCGGGTGGATGTGGTGCAGCCGGTGTCGTTTGCGGTGATGGTGGCGTTGGCGCGGGTGTGGGGGTCGTTCGGGGTGCGGGCGGATGCGGTGGTGGGGCATTCGCAGGGGGAGATCGCGGCGGCGTGTGTGGCGGGTGTGTTGTCGTTGGAGGACGCGGCGCGGGTGGTGGTGTTGCGTAGTCGTGCGATTGCGGGTGGTCTGGCCGGTCGTGGCGGGATGGTGTCGGTTGCTCTTCCGGTGGGGGAGGTGCGGCTGGGTGAGGGTGTGGAGTTGGCTGCGGTCAATGGTCCGTCGTCGGTGGTGGTGGCGGGGGATCCGGTGGCGTTGGACCGGTTGGTTGCCGAGTACGAGGCGGAGGGTGTCCGGGTTCGTCGGGTGCCGGTGGACTACGCGTCGCATACCTCTCATGTGGAGTTGATCGAGGCCGAGCTGGCCGAGGTACTTGCCGGGTTGAAGCCCCGGACCGCGACCATTCCCATGTACTCCTCGGTGGACGGCCGTTGGGTGGAGGGCACCGAGCTGGACGGTGGTTACTGGTTCCGGAACCTGCGGCAGACGGTGCGCTTCGCCGACGCCACCACAGCCCTGGCAGCCGATGACTACCGGGCGTTCATCGAAGTGAGCGCCCATCCGGTCCTGGCGCACAGCATTCAGGAGACCTTGGACGCGAGTCCTCAGGCGCCCAGCGTCGTCACTGGCACACTCCGCCGCGACGACGGAGGACCGGACCGCCTCCTGCTCTCCGCCGCCGAACTCTACGTCCGTGGGATACCGGTCGACTGGACCCCCGCTCTCGGCGAACCGCGTTCGCCCCGAGTCGAGTTGCCCACGTACGCCTTCCAGCACCAGCACTACTGGCTGGAGTCAACCCAAGGAGCACGTCACACCGTGACCGGTGACCTCGTCCCGTCAGCACCATCCGTCCCCGTCACCGACGACGAGATCCCCGGATCGGCACTGGCGCACAAGCTGGCCGAGCTGTCCCAGGACGAACAGGAGCAGCTGCTCCTGGACCTCGTGCGTGCCGAAGCCGCCACTGTCCTGGGTCACGAAACCCCCGAGTCCGTGGAGTCGGGCAGCGTCTTCTTCGAGGTCGGCTTCATCTCGCTGACCGCCGTGCAGTTCCGGAACCGCTTGGCCGACGTCACCGGCCTGGAACTCCCCGCGATGCTGATCTTCGACCATCCCACGCCGACCGAACTCGCCCGCCACCTGCACGCGTTGCTGAACGAGAAGGGTTGATAGCCGTGTTCGAAGTCGAGACCTATCTGAAGGCCCTGGCCTACGAAGGACCGGCCGACCCCACGTGGGAGACTCTGCGGGATCTCCACAAGCGGCATCTGGTCGCTCTTCCCTACGACAGCTCCCTCAACACGGCCCGGGGCGCGGCACTGTGGGCGGGCGTGGACATCGACGCGGATGCCGTCTTCGACGAGATCGTCCTCGGCGGGCGCGGAGGTGTGTGCTACGAGCTCAACGGTCTGTTCCGGCTCCTGCTCCTGAAGCTGGGCTTCGAGGCGGGGGTGCTCGCCGCCGGCATCCGTCAGGTCGACGACTCCTTCGGACCCGACCTCGAGCATGTGTTCAACTACGTCAGGCTCGACGGCAGACTCCTGCTCGTCGATGTCGGGTTCGTAGGCCCGTCCTACCTCGAACCGCTGCCCGTGGTGACGGACGAGATCAGTCGCCAGTACGGCAATCAGTACAGGATCGTCGTGCGCGACGGCTATCACGTGGTGCAGCGCAAGGGGCAGGTCGGGGACTGGCAAGCCGTGTACCGGTTCGAGCCCAAGCCCAGGAAGCTGGAGGAGTGGCTGGTGCCGTCCGCCGAGCTGGAGCACTTCGCCCGCCGGCTGGCGGGTGCGGGGACGGTCGTACGCGGGCGTGCCTTCGACAACGGGCAGCAGATCCTCATCGGCAAGCGGCTGCTGACAGTTGACGGCGGACACGACCGGATCCGGGGCGTGATCGATCCGGCCGACCACGCGCGAGTCCTGGCCGACATCCTCCGGACGCAAAGGGCGGAACAGTGACCACCGCGGACCCCTCCGCCCCTCCCCGCACGGGGACCCCCTCCACCGACGTCATCGTGGTCGGATACGGCCCGGTCGGGCAGGTCACCGCATTGTTGCTGGCCGCACGCGGCTGGCAGGTCACCGTGGTGGAGCGCTGGCCCACGCCCTATCCGATGCCGCGGGCCGTCTCCTTCGACGGCGAGTCCGCCAGGATCCTGGCCGCGGCCGGCGTCGGCGACTCGATGGGCGAACTGGGAGAGCCCTCGCGGGACTACGTCTGGCGCAACGCCGCCGGGCAGACGCTCTTCCACGTCGACGTCGACGCCTCCGGGCACTCCGGCTGGCCCGACTCGACCTCCATGTACCAACCGGGCCTGGAAGCCGCTCTGGCCGCGCGGGGCGAGGAGCTCCCCAATCTGCGCGTGCTGCGCGGGCATCGGGTGGTCGGTCTCGAGGACCACGGCACGCGCGTGGAGATCACCGTGGAGGGACCGCAGGAGGCACCACCCCACGACCGGCAGCTGTCCGCTCGGTGGGTCGTGGGCTGTGACGGTGCCAACAGCTTCGTACGCCAGGCCATCGGCGCCACGGCGACCGACTTCGGGTTCTTCAACGACTGGCTCACCTGCGACGTGAAGCTGCACGAACCGCGCGAGTTCGTGCCCAACAACCTGCAGATCTGCGACCCGGCCCGGCCACGCACCGAGGTGTCCGCCGGGCCCGGGCACCGGCGCTGGGAGTTCATGCGCCTGCCCGACGAGCCCGCCGAGGACTTCGGCAGCAGGGCAAACGCCTGGCGTCTGCTCGGCCTGTTCGGGATCGACCGCGACCGTGCCACCCTGGAGCGCCATACCGTCTACACCTTCCAGGCGCGCTACGCGGACGAGTGGAGGGCGGGCCGGGTGCTGCTCGCCGGGGACGCCGCCCACCTCATGCCTCCGTTCGCCGGACAGGGCATGTGCTCGGGGTTCCGGGACGCCGCCAATCTGGCCTGGAAACTCGATCTGGTCCTGGGCGGCCGGGCCGACGAGCGGCTGCTCGACACGTACACGAGCGAGCGGCGCGAGCACGTCCGGCACGCGCTGAAGATGTCCATGGATCTGGGCCGGGTCATCTGCGAGACCGATCCGGCAGCCGCGCGGGACCGGGACACGGTGATGATCGCCGTACGCGAACGGGGCATCGGCACCGGGCAGCCGCGGTCCGCCGTCCAGGCGTTGACCACCGGACTCCTCCACGGACGGGAGGGTGACGGACACCCCGTCGCCCCGGCCGGAGAGCTCGTGCGGCAGGCCGTCGTCGCCCGCGCGGACGCCACCGGACTGTTCGACGCCGTGGTGGGGCCGGGCTTCGCCCTGCTCACCACGGCTCCGCCCGCCGAACTCCTCGACGGCGAACGACTGGCGCTCCTCGAACGGATCGGTGTGCGCCTCGTGCACCTGCTGCCCGCCGGGACGCCCACCGCAGGGGTGACGGCGCCCGCCGTCGTGGACGTGGACGCCGTCTACCTGCCCTACTTGGCCGAATCCAGGGCCGGGTCCGGTGGCGGGGCCGTGGCCCTGCTGGTACGACCCGACTTCTACGTCTTCGGGGCGGCCCGGGACCGGGACGCACTGGCCCCGCTCGTCGACGACCTGCTCGCCCGGCTCGGGTCCGGAGCGCTCATCGGCTGACCCGGTGGCCCGACCGCCGGACCCTATGGCCCGGCCGGGCCACTGAGCAGCCTCGCCACATGATGGGCCAGCTCCAGAGACTGCCGGGCGTTGAGCCGGGGATCGCAGGCGGTCTCGTAGCGCGTGCCGAGATGGGCGTCACGGATCTCCTGCGCGCCGCCCAAGCACTCGGTGACATCGTCGCCCGTGAGCTCCAGATGGAGGCCGCCGGGATGGGTGCCGAGCGCGCGGTGCACCTCGAAGAAGCCGCGCACCTCGTCGAGGATGCGCCCGAAGTGGCGGGTCTTGTATCCGGTGGGGGACAGATGGGTGTTGCCGTGCATGGGGTCGCACTGCCAGACCACCTCGTGCCCCGACGCGGTCACCTTCTCCACGACCGGCGGCAGGACGTCGCGCACTCGGTCGTTTCCCATCCGGCTGATCAGGGTGAGCCGGCCGGGTCGCCGGTGCGGGTCCAGCCGCTCCACGTACTCCCGGACCTCCTCGGGGGTGACGGACGGGCCGATCTTCAGACCGATCGGGTTGGCGATCCGTTCGGCGAAGGCGATGTGCGCCCCGTCGAGGTGACGCGTCCGCTCCCCGATCCACAGGAAGTGCCCGGACAGGCCGTAGAGCGGGTGAACGGCCGGTCGGCCCGTCTCCGGGTCCTCTCCCCCCGGTCCTTCCGCCGACCGCCGAGCCAGGGCCCGCTCGTAGTCGAGCAGCAGAGCCTCGTGGCTGGTGAAGATCTCCGTACCCGACGCCTCGGCCTCCGCCCGGACGATGCGCATCGCGGCGCCCGCGGCCGCATGGGCGCGCAGCATCCGGCGGGGATCGGGTGTCCTCGCCACGGCGTCGGACGCCAGGGAGTTGACGATGTCGCCGCGGTACGAGGGCAGCCCGTCCGCCTCGAAGGGGCTCGACCGGGGTTTGGCGTACTGACCGGCGACGCGCCCCATGGTGACCACGGGAAGCCCGGCGGCAAGGGCCAGTACCTCGGCGACGCACAGCAGTGTGCGCAGATTGCCCAGCACATGCGCGTCGGTGTTCCCGGCGAACGTCTCGGCGCAGTCACCGCCCTGCACCAGGAACGCCCTGCCCAGGGCCACCTGCGCCAGCCGCTCACCGAGCCGGTCGACCTCCGCGGCCTCGACAGTGGACGGCAGGCCGTCCAGAACCGCGCTCACCCTGCGGAGTTCGTCGCGGTCGGGCCAGTCCGGCTGCTGCTCGGCCGGCCGGGCCAGGGCCTCGGCCAGCGGATCGTGCGCCCCGGCCGGCCGGCCGTAGGCGTCGCCCGGCGGACCGGGAACGGCGGTGGAAGGCTCCGAACCGGGGGCACCGGTTGGTGCCGCGGGCGTGTCGCAGGCCCCCAGGGACGTGGTCATCGGCCTCAGCCCGTCTTCCGGAGATTGGCCCAGAGATCCGCCGGAAGATCCTTGCGGCGTCGGATCTTGAGCTTGCGGTACACGCGTGTGAGGTGCTGCTCGACGGTGCTCGCGGTGACGTACAGCTTCACCGCGATCTCCCGGTTGGTGTAGCCCAGGACGGCCAGGGAGGCGACCCGTCGCTCCGAGTCCGTGAGCGAGGCGATGCCCTCCAGCCCGTCCGCCATCGACTCGGCGCCGCCCAGGTCGGCGGAGACCGACAGCAACTCCTGTGCCAGTGGCTTCATCTCGCACATGTTCGCCACATGGAGGGCCTGCCGAAGCAGCAGCCGCGCACGTCGCTTGTCGTTGTTGGCCTGATGGGCGCGGCTGAGCTCGGCCAGCACACGGACCTGCTCGAACCGGTCGCCGGACGCCTCGGCCAGGTCGATGGCCTCGGTGAGCAGCGGCAGCCGGCGGCCCGGTGGCCCTGCGGCTGCGAGCAGCCGCAGGGCCGGGCCACGGGTGCGCGTGGTACCGGCGCCGGGCCGTGCCAGCTGCTCGTGGATGAGGCGCCTGGCCTGGTCCTTGTTGTCGAGGCGGAGCCACGCCTCGGCGGCGTTCGTCCGCCAGGGCAGCAGCCCCGCCGTGTCCAGCCCCCAGTCGCGCAGCAGCTCTCCGCAGGACAGGAAGTCCGCGAGCGCGGCATGGCAGTGGTTGGTGGCGAGGTAGTGGTGACCGCGCGCGTACAGGTACTGGAGCCCGTACCTGCTGTGGAACATCGTGTCGCTGACCGAGTGGGTGAGCTGTCTCGCCGCCTCCTCGTGCTCGCCCATGCGGGTCGACGCGAGGATCAGGGTGCTCAGCGGCAGTCCGACCGCGATGCCCCACGAGCGGGGCGTGAGCAGGGCGAGGGCGTTTCGGGCGTGGCGTCCGGCGGCGGCGAGGTCGCCCTGCTGCACGGCCACCTCCGCGCGCGCGGCGGCGAACACGGCATGGGGCGTCGGGGCGTTGCGGGCCTCGGCCGCCGCCAGCAGCTGGTCGCACCAGGCGGCGGCGGCGTGCAGGCGGTCCACCTGGATCAGGACCCGGACGGCCACGAGTGCGGCCTCCTCCGCCCAGGGGCTCCGCCGGTGCAGCGGGAGGTCGCGCAGCACCTGCTCCGCGCGGTCGGCGGCGTCCTGGGCCCGGCCGCGGGACAGCGCGTCGGACAGGGCCGCCGCCGCCTGCAACTGCGGATCCGTACCGGGACTCACCACACCGTGCCGCAGGTCGGCCGGCAGGACCGGCGTCCTGCGGCCCCGCGCCAGCGCGGGCTGTGTCCAGGCCAGCCACACCTCCATGTCGCGCAGCGCCCCGGCCTCCGCCGGATTCGTCGGGTTGGCGCTGCCCGCACGGGCGCGCAGCCGTGTCAGTACGTCGCCCGCCTCCTCGTTCCTGCCGTGCCACAGGAGTTGCCTGATCAGCACAAGCCCGTCGGACAGGCTCAGATGGTCGGCGCGGACCGCCGCGGACAGCGGCGCGAGGTGCCGAGCGGCAGAGGAGGGATTGAGCTGCCACTCGGCCTGGGCCAGCCTCGCCCGCAGCGCCGACCGGGACCGCTCGTCGGTGCTGGAGCGATGGGCCAGCTTCAGGCAGTCGGCGGCCAGTTCGAGACGGTCGTCGAGCAGCGCGTGCTCCGCCGCCTCCGAGAGGACCGCCTCGGCCCACGGAACCTGGGTGTGCCCGGCCTCGATGAGATGGCGGGCGACGTCCAGCGCCCCCGCGCCGCGCTCGTACAGGAGGTGGGCGGCACGCCGGTGCAGTTCGGACCGGTCGTGGGCGGAGAGGTCGTCCAGCACGGCCGTACGTCCGGCCGAGTGGCGGAACTGGCCCCCGTCGAGGAGCTCGGCCGCGTTCAGCGCACGCAGCGCCTCCTCGGCCGGGTCGGCCGTGCCGAGGTCCCCGGACATGAGCCGGCCGATCTCGGCCGTCGAGCCGCCGGGGCCGAGTACCGCCAGCGCCCGTGCCGCCCGGAGCATGACCGGGTCGGCACGTTGCAGGCAGCTCAGCAGGGCCAGACCGTACCCCTGCGCACTGGGAACGCCGCCGGGCTGACGGTGGTCCTCGATCAGGGCGTGCAGCAGCAGCGGGTTGCCGCCGGCGGCGGCAAGGAACTCCTCGCCGACCCGCCGCGCGGTCACCTCCCCGAGGCCGTCGGCGACCATGCGCAGCGCACCGGAGCGGGAGAGCGGGTCCAGCCGCAGACGCTGCGCGTACGGCGGCCGGGACAACTCGCCGCGGAACCGGCGGTTCAGCGGCCACGGGGTGGTGTGATCGGTCAGGACGAGAAGGATCCTGGACTGCCCGAGCCGCCGGACCAGGTGGAGCAGGAACTGCAGGGACGGGACATCGGCATCGCGCAGATCGTCCACACCGAGCATCAGCGGGACATCCGCGGCCAGGTCGAGCAGCGCGGCGGAGAGTTCATGGCAGGCGCGGACCACCGAGGGATCCGGCACATCGGCCGCGTCCCCGTCGCCGAATCCGCCGGACGCGAGCCCGTCCAGCAGTGCGGCCACCCGGTGCGCCGGTCCGTCGGGCAGGGCCGTACCGCGGAAGAGCTGATTCACCACGCCGAACGGCAGCGCACGCTCGGCGGCGGAGCAACTGGCGCTCAGGAAGCGGGCCCCGGACGCTGTCGCGTGTGCCGCGAAGGCACGCAGGAGTTCGGTCTTGCCGCCGGCGACCGGCCCCTCCAGCAGGACGGTGTGGCCACGGTGCGCGAAACAGTCGGTGAGCAGCTGGTCCAGTCGACGCATGTGTTCGTCTCGTTCCACCAGCGAAACCACTCGATCCCCCAGGACGTCATGTTCGTGATCAACGGAGTCCGCGACCCGCGGCAGGCGTAACCGGCCGGGTGCGTGACCTCGACCGCGCTCCCGGCCACCTGTGTTGTGGCCGTGCGGGTGTGCGTGATCGACCGTCTGTGCGGTGCAGGGCATCGAACAGGCCCCATTGCGCGCTCCCCCTGCCCGGAATCCATGATGGTCGGACACCGCCTACTCCCCGGGAACGGGCCACCCACGGACTGCCTACTGGGGCATTCCGGCCGATGTTCAGGGGGGTACCCATGGGGTGGCAGTCACCGATGTCGGGTGAAGCCGTCCGCATCCCCCTAAGACCCACTGTTTCCATTGAACTCGACCCACCCGGCGCTCACGATCGGCTCCGTCATCGACAGCCATCGAGGAGCATCCTTCATGCCCAACCGTCGTCAGTTCGTCATCGGATCCGCGGCAGCGGCCGTCGCCACCGTGAGCGGGGGAGCGGCGCTGGTGAGCAGCAGCCGGGGACCATCGGAAGCACATCCGAGAGGCTCACGGAGACCCGGCTCCGGTGGGCCCGTCGCCACCGGGGTCCCACGGGCCACCTCCACCGACCTCACCAAGTTCGCCGACTCGCTGCGGATACCGCCGGTCCTGAGCCCCGGCACGTCCCTGACGATCCGCCAGAAAGCCGCCTCCGTCCTGCTCCACTCCCAGCTTCCGCCGACCCCGGTGTGGACCTACGAAGGGTCATTCCCCGGACCGACCATCGAGGTGTCCACCGAGCAACGCCTCAGAGTGGCCTGGCTCAACGAGATCAGCGGAGACTTCCCGGTCACCGGCATCCAGGTGCCGTTCACGGATCTCGACTCGATCCTGAGCCCCGGCCGGGGCGCCGCCACCCGCAGCGCGTCCGTCGCCGCCCTGCCGGCCTGGACCGTCGTCCACGTGCACGGCGCGATCACCGGTGGCAACAACGACGGATGGACCGAGAACGGTGTGTCACCCGGCGACGCGCAGCTCTCCGAGTACCCGAACGCCCAGCGCGCCACGGGCCTCTGGTATCACGACCACGCCATGAACATCACGGCGTTCAACGTCTTCGCCGGGCTGGCCGGCAGCCTGCTGATCCGGGACGAGGAGGAGGCTGCCCTCCACCTTCCCGGCGGGGCGTACGAGATCCCGCTTCTGATCAACGACCGTAATCTGGACACCGACGACGCGGGTGTCCCGACCGGGCGGCTCCTGCACCGGACCGGCTATCTCGACACCGGCACGGCCGGTTCCCCCACCCGGCTGAACCTGCCGTTCATCGGCCCGTACAACCTGGTCAACGGGGTCATCTGGCCGTACCTGGAGGTGGCCCCGCGGTGGTACCGCTTCCGGGTGCTCAACGGGGCCAACACCCGCCCGTACACCCTGCGTCTCCAGGTGGAGAACGCGGACGGCACCACGACACCGGTCACCGGGGCCCTGGTCCAGATCGGCAGCGACCAGGGGCTGCTGCCCAGCCCCGTCACGCTGGACGCGGTGACGCTGGCCCCGGCCGAACGCGCGGACATCCTCATCGACTTCGACGCCTTCCGCGGCAAGCGGCTGCAACTCGTCAACACCAACAGCAACGGGCCGTCCCCGCTCGGTCCCGAGGTCATGCAGTTCCGTGTAGGCGCCACGGCCGTCGCCGACCCGTTCAGCCTGCCCGCGACCACATCGCCGTCGTTCGTCCGGCTGACCCGCTCCGCGATACCCGCCGGCCACACCAGCCGGTGGATAGCCTTCGGCACCTCGGACGGCACCCCGCTCGGCCACCCCGAGATGTGGGAGCTGTCCGAGACGGCATCCGGCTACCAGGCGCAGGACGGCGACCGGCTCGTCCACGTCACGGACCAGGGCGGCACAGTCCGTACGTTCCGCAAGGAGGCCGCCGCCTTCGACGACAAGGTCGGTTTCTTCGTCGAGAGCAGCGGCTGGGAAGTGTGGAACTTCCTGCACCTCGTCGGCCCCGGGCACCCGATGCACGTCCACCTGCTGGGCTTCCAGGCGCTGAACCGGGATGTCTACACGGTCTCCAGTGCCACCGGGCCGGGTACGGGCGTGGTGACCTGGACCGCGGACTACGACCGGGTGGGCGCCCTGGGGGCCGAGGAGAAGGGCTGGAAGGACACCATCAGGATCGAGGAGCACGAACTCGTTTCCGTGGCAGGTCAGTTCACCGGAGCCACCGGCCGGTTCGTCTACCACTGCCACATCCTGGAGCACGAGGACGAAGGCATGATGCGGCCCTTCGTCGTTGCCCCTCGCGAGATCCTCGACCGAATGCCGCACTCGGCGCACCACCACTGATCCGGACCCGCGGCACGCGTGCGGGGAGGCGCTCCCGGAGCGCCTCCCCGCACGTCGGCCGTTCGAGGACGTGTCAGCCGGCCGTGGACTCGCCCGTGAGGCTGTGCAGGCAGGCGGTCAGACTGCGGGCCTCGACGTTGACGTAATGGCTGTGGCGGAGCAGCCCGACAAGCTGGTGCAGGGTCAGCCACCTGAAGTCAGGGCCGGGATCAGGCGCGTGGTCCGCGTCGGTCTCGATGACGAGATAGCGGTTGCGCGCGTGGTAGAAGCGCCCTCCCTCCTCCGACAGCAGGCTCTCGAAACGGATCCGGTCGGGACCGGCGCGCAGGACGTCGTCGAGGAACCGCGGGCGCGCGGCGGACGGCAGCCAGTCGTAGTTGTCCGGTGTGCACTGCACGGTCGGAGCCAGCTCGATGACGTCCAGGAAGCCGGGCTGGACACGGGCGTTCACCAGGGCGTGCAGCACACCGTCCACCCGCTTCACGAGGAAGGCGTTGACGCCCACCCCGACCGGCTCCACGACCGGCTGGCTCCAGCCGGCGACCTCACGGCGTTCCGTCTCGACGTCGATGCCGATGACTCTGAAGAAGAGACCGGAGTCATGGGCGACGGCCTCCGGGCCACGGGTCCACCCGGTCACCTCCCGCAGCGGCACCCGCCGGGCGCGGACCTCGTGGCGGGTACGGGTCTCGGTGATCCAGCTCAGCGTCTCACCGATGGTGTGCAGCCCGGCGAGATCGGCACTGCTGGAGCGGAGGACCGACCGCCGGAATTCCTGCCCCTGGAACGGGAAGCGATCGGCGAGACCGGTTCCCGAGAACGGCAGGCAGGACAGCACCGTACGGGAATCCATATTGATCACCGCATCGCCCGCCAGCAACTGATGGATCTGTCCCAGGGTCAACCACCGAAATCCCTCCAGCAGTTCGACATCCTGGTCGGTCTCGACAATGATGTTGCGATTGCGCTTCTGATAGAACCAGGCGCCCTGCTCGGACTGGAGCACATCGGCGAGCACCTTCCTGCGGTTTTCCTCCTGGAAGTACTCGACATACGGTACGAAGCTGCCCCGGTGTACCCGGGTGTAGTTGCTCCGGGTGGCCTGCACCGTGGGGGACAGTTCGACACCGTCGACATTTCCGGGCTCGTTCTTGGCCTGCATGAGAAAATGCAGTACGCCATCGAATTCCTTGGCCAGGATTCCCAGGATTCCGATCTCCGGCTGGTGGATGATGGGCTGGGTCCAGGAGGTGACCGCGCCCGCCGGCACCTCGGCGGCGAGCCCTTCCAGGCTGAAGAACCTGCCGCTGTCATGCACGATGTTGCCGGTGTCCGGATCCGTCCGCCAGCTGACCAGATCCGTCAGGGCGATCCGCTGCACGCGCGCCACGTCGATCCGCCGGCGCTCGTCGAACCACTCCTGTACAGCCGGAAGGCCGGAGACCCCTGTGAGCGCGAGTGCGGATTCGGCGATTCGCTCGGCATTCCTCTGATCCACCGTCAACGTTGACACAATTCCGGACACCGGGCCTCCCTGTCGCACGCAATAATGTCGCCCACTATGCCGGGGTGCCGAATATCCGGACCATGCGGTGCAGATAATCAGGGGCCGTATAGGGGGGTATTTGTGGGTTCCGGGGCCCGGGTCAGGGGGTTGACGGTACGGGAAGGACTTGCCTACCGTCATGCCGAATTCAATGAATCGAGTAATTCCCCGGTGCGCGACCGGTCAGCCCGATGGAGGTCGTGGAGTGCAGAATTCTTCCGGGGGGAGCCCCCCGAATCCCCGAGTGAACCCGGGCCCGCTGAGAATCGGTGTGGTCGGCTGCGCGGGGATCGCCTGGCGTCGCATGCTTCCGGCGATCGAGCGGAATCCGGACGTGGAACTGGTGGCCGTCGCCAGCAGGGACGAGGCCAAGGCCCGCCGCTTCACCCGGCGCTTCGGCGGCGACCCGGTGGCCGGTTACGACCAGTTGCTGTCGCGGGACGACATCGACGCGGTGTACGTACCGCTGCCCGCCCTCCTGCACGCCGAATGGATCGAGCGCGCCCTGCTGGCGGGCAAGCACGTACTGTCCGAGAAGCCGCTCGCCGCGACGTCCGAGGACGCCGCCGCGCTCGTCTCGCTCGCCGAGTCACGTGGACTGGCGCTGCTGGAGAGCTTCATGTTCCTGTGCCACCCCCAGCACGCCCGGGTACGGCAACTCGTGGCCGACGGTGTCGTCGGCGAACTACGCACTCTGACAGCGGAGTTCGCTTTCCCGGCCAAAGGCGAGGACGACATACGCTACCGGCCCGACGTGGGAGGAGGGGCGCTGACAGACATCGGCGTCTACCCCGTCCGCACCGCCCTGCTGTACCTGGGAGAGGAACTCGACGTCCTCGGGGCCACCCTCCACACGGACCACCGGCTCGGGGTCGACCTGGGAGGATCCGCGCTCCTGGCGAACCGCGACGGGGTGACCGCCCATCTGACCTGGGGCATGGAACACGCCTACCGTTCGCGCTACGCCCTCTGGGGCAGTGCGGGGCGGATATCCACCTCCTGGGCCTACACGCCGCCCCCCACCCACGGTCCGGTGATTCGCATCGAGCGCCAGGACCACGTCGAGGAGCTCACCCTGCCGGCCGAGGACCAGTTCGCCCACGTGGTCGCCGCGTTCGTCGCACGTGTACGTGACGGGCTGCCGTCCGGCCTGGAGGGCGAATCCGTCCTCTCCCAGGCCCGGCTCGTCGACCGAGTACGGGAGCAGGCACTCCTGAGTTCCCTGTCCGACCGCGAGCCGATGGGGTTGTGATGAGCGGCGCCGAACACACGCAAGAGACCGAGCACCCTGAACCCGCGCAGCAGACGCAGCAGGCCGAGCATCCTGAGCACGGTCCCATCCTCGAACTGGTCCGGAAGCTCCACCGGGACCAGGAGGCCGGCCGGCGCTTCGTGCCCGGTGAGACACCGATCCTCCCCTCGGGTGCGGTGTTCGACGAGGACGACCGGGTCTCTCTGGTCGAGGCCGCTCTGAACATGCGGATCGCCGCAGGTCCGGCCGCCCAGCAGTTCGAGCGGGAGTTCGCGACACTGCTGGGCCGCCGTAAGGCCCACCTGACCAACTCCGGCTCCTCCGCGAACCTTCTGGCCCTGACCGCTCTCACCCAGCGGGAGCTGGGCAAGCGACGGCTGCGCCCCGGCGACGAAGTCATCACGGTCGCGGCCGGATTCCCCACCACGGTCAATCCGATCGTGCAGAACGGCATGATCCCGGTGATGATCGACGTCTCGCTGCGGACCTACAACACCACCGCGGAGCGGGTGGCGGAGGCCGTCGGACCCCGTACCAAGGCCATCATGATCGCCCATGCCCTCGGCAACCCCTTCCCGGTGGCCGAGGTCAGGGAGATCGCGGACGAGCACGGTCTGCACTTCATCGAGGACAACTGCGACGCCGTCGGCTCCTCCTACCGGGGCAGGCCCACCGGCAGCTTCGGCGACGTGGCCACCGCGAGCTTCTATCCGGCCCACCATCTGACGATGGGTGAGGGCGGCTGCGTGGTGACCGAC
Organism: Streptomyces sp. NPDC059499; assembly: GCF_042749285.1. Classification (NCBI taxonomy): domain Bacteria; kingdom Bacillati; phylum Actinomycetota; class Actinomycetes; order Kitasatosporales; family Streptomycetaceae; genus Streptomyces; species Streptomyces sp. NPDC059499. The sequence continues at coordinate 138,066 of NZ_JBHYTT010000020.1, read as the reverse complement.
CGGGTGGCCCTCGCCAAGGTCATCGAGTCCCTGCGCGACTGGGGGCGCGACTGCTGGTGCCCGCCCGCCGCCAGCGACACCTGCCACAAGAGATTCGGTCACCAACTGGGCCGGCTCCCCAAGGGGTACGACCACAAGTACACGTTCTCGCGCGTCGGCTACAACCTCAAGACCACCGACCTCCAGGCAGCTCTGGGACTGACCCAGCTGGCCAAGCTGCCGGAATTCGGCGCCGCCCGCCGACGCAACTGGCAACGGCTGCGGGAAGGGCTGGAGGGCGTTCGAGGGCTCCACCTGCCGGAGGCGACTCCCGGCAGCGATCCGAGCTGGTTCGGCTTCGTCCTGACGGTCACCGACGACGCGCCCTTCGACCGAGCCGAGCTCATATCCTTCCTGGAATCCCGGAAGATCGGCACGCGCATGCTGTTCTCCGGAAACCTCGCGCGCCAACCCGCCTATCAGGATGTCGAATTCCGGGTGGTCGGCGATCTGCGCAACAGCGACATCATCACCGAACGGACGTTCTGGATCGGTGTGTATCCCGGACTGACCTCGGAAATGATCGATTACGTCGCCGCGTCGATCCGGGAGTTCTCCGCGGGACGACGCTGACACACGGCGAAACACTGCCGACACCTTTCGCCCGGAGGTCAGGGCGGGCATAGGGGTGGGTGCAGGGGGGTCGAAAGACCGATTTCCCGACAGAGTTTCGCCGACGAAGTTTTATCGACAGTGAGTTCCTGCGATTCACCAAGCGCGGCCTTCCGAGCTGCCGGGCGCGGTATTGCGAACGACAGTCCGCACATCTGGAGAGGCCGTGAGATTGCTACCCGACTCCCTGCCGGGCGCGGTGACCGGGCCGGGTACCGACGGGGCTCGTACCCCCGAAACCCCACCCGCCGAACGAGCCGCGTCGCCGAAGGGTTCCGGCGACGGGACCTCGAAGCCCCGGCTACGGATCCGCACCGGCATCCGGCGGCTGCCGGCCGTCCGGCCGGGACTGGCACTGGCCGTGCTCTGGCTCCTCGCCGCGATCACCGCCGCGCTCGCCCCCGAACTGTTCACCTCGCGGGATCCCCTCGCCGTGGACACCCCGGACCGGCTGCTCGGCCCCTCCGCCGAGCATCTGCTGGGGACCGATCAGCTCGGCCGGGACCTGTTCACGCGACTGGTGCACGGGGCCGGAGTGTCCCTGCTGTCCGCCCTGATCGCCACCCTGATCGGACTGACAGCGGGATCACTGCTCGGCCTCCTGGCCGGATTCCTCAGAGGAAGCACGGACATGGTGATCATGCGACTGGTGGACATGCTGCTGTCCATACCCGGTCTGCTGCTGTCCCTGGTGCTGATCGTCGCGCTGGGGCCAGGCACCCGGAACGCGGCCATCGCGGTCGGTCTGACGAGCATCGCCGTCTGCGCCCGCATCATGCGCGCCGAAGTGCTCAAGGTCCGCGAGAGCCTGTACGTGGAAGCGGCGCACTCCGGAGGAGCACGGTGGCCGCGCGTCCTGACGCGGCACGTCCTGCCGAACACCCTCGGACCGGTCTGGGCCCTGGCCGCCCTCGAGTTCGGCACCGCGATCCTCGCGGTCTCCGCGCTCAGCTTCCTCGGCTACGGGGTGCAGCCGCCGACACCGGAGTGGGGCGCACTGGTCTCGGAGGGGCGTGACTCCCTACGGGTCGCCTGGTGGCTGACCACCTTCCCCGGCCTGGCCGTCGCGGCGACCGTGGTCGCCTCCAACCGGGTGGCGCGCGCCCTCGACAGCGATCCGAGGGCCGCCTGATGAGCTCCGAAACGATTCCCGGCTCCGAGCCCGCCCCGCTCCTCGACGTCCGCGACCTCGTCGTGCGCTACCGGCTGCGCCGCAGTGTCGTCGAAGCCGTACGGTCCGTCAGTTTCACCGTCGCCCCGGGCGAGACCGTCGCGGTCGTCGGCGAGTCCGGATCGGGAAAGTCCACGACGGCACACGCCGTGCTCGGCCTCCTGCCGCCCGCCGCCGAAGTGGGTGGCGGCAGCATCCTCTTCGGCGGGCAGGACCTCACCCGACTGGGCGAACGACGCCTGCGAGGCCTGCGCGGCCGGGAGATCGCCCTGATCCCCCAGGACCCCGGCACCGCGCTGAACCCCGTGCACCGCATCGGCCGGCAGGTGGCCGAGGCGCTGATCACCCACGGGATCACCGACCGGCGCGGCGCACGGGCCGCCGTACTCGATCTGCTGGCCGACGCGGGCGTACCCGATCCACGCCGGCGCGCCGGGCAGTTCCCGCACGAGCTCTCCGGCGGCCTGCGCCAACGCGCACTCATCGCCATCGCCGTCGCCGCCCGGCCACGACTGATCGTCGCCGACGAGCCGACCAGCGCGCTCGACGTCATCGTGCAGCGCCAGATCCTCGACCACATCCAGTCGCTGACCCGTGCCGCGGGCACGAGCGTCCTGCTGATCACGCACGACCTCGGGGTCGCCGCCGAACGGAGCGACCGCGTCCTGGTCATGGCGCAGGGCGAGATCGTCGAGGACGGTCTGCCGGAAAGCATCGTGTCCGCCCCGACGCACCCGTACACGAAGGCACTCGTCGCCGCGACCCCGGGCCGAGGCCCCCGACCCCCGGCACGCCCCGCGGCCACCGTCCGGGAACCGGGCGGCCCGGCACCGCAGGCTTCCGACGCCTTCGCCGCTCCCACGGGCGCGGTACAGATCAGCGCCGAGCACCTGGTGAAGGAGTACCGGCTGCCGCGCGCGGCAGGCGAGCGCACGGTCCTGCGCGCCGTCGACGACGTCAGCCTGACCGTCCCGAGCGGCGAGACGTTCGCGCTGGTGGGCGAGTCCGGATCGGGGAAGTCGACCGTGGCACGGCTGCTGCTGCGGCTCTCCTCCCCGACCTCGGGCCGTGTGTACGTCGACGGCGAGGACGTCACCGCCCACCGCGGGCGGGAGCTGCGCTCGCTGCGCCGCCGGATGCAGATCGTCCACCAGAACCCCTACGCGGCCCTCAACCCCCGGCTGACGGTGGGCCGGATCGTCGCCGACCCCCTCACCTCGTTCGGACTGGGGACGCGCCGGCAGCGCACCCGGCGGGCCGCCGAACTCATCGACCTCGTCGCCCTGCCCGCCACGGTCCTGGAGCGCCGGCCCTCCGAACTCTCGGGCGGTCAGCGACAACGCGTGGCGATCGCTCGGGCCCTCGCGCTCAACCCGGGCCTGCTGGTCTGCGACGAGCCGGTGTCCGCTCTGGACGTCTCGGTCCAGGCCCAGATCCTCGACCTGCTCGCCGAGCTCCAGGCCCGGCTCGGACTCAGCTGTCTGTTCATCTCCCACGACCTGGCCGTGGTGCGGCAGATCGCCCACCGGGTCGGTGTCATGCGCGCCGGCCGCCTCGTCGAGGAAGGCCCCGCCGAGCAGGTCCTCACACGTCCGGCCCATCCGTACACCGAGGCTCTGCTGGCCGCCGTCCCCGGCCGTGAGCAGCTCGGGCAGACCGGACAGCCGTCCGCCGCACGCCTCTGAGCACCGGACCACCTGCTCACGCCCGGCCCTTTGACGCAGAACCACCCCCCGCACCCTTCGAGAAGCACCCTGAGGAGACAACCCCGTCATGTACCCCCGAGCACGCAGACTCCGCTCCACGCTGGTCCTGGCCACCGGCCTGACCGTCCTGCTCACCGCCTGCGGCGGCACGGACGACGACTCGTCCGGCGACGCCGCCAACAGTGCACCGAAGAAGGGCGGGACCCTCACCCTCGCTCTCCAGCAGTCCCCGCAGAGCGCCAACCCCCGTGCGTTCACCGACACCGGTGCCGTCTACGTCAACCGGCAGCTCTTCGACTCGCTCGTGAACCAGGACCCGGAGACCGGCAAGATCGTGCCGTGGCTCGCGAAGTCATGGGAGATCAACAAGGACGCGACCGAGTTCACCTTCCACCTCCGCGAAGGCGTCACCTTCTCCGACGGCACCCCGCTGACAGCCGAGGTGGTCAAGGCCAACTTCGACGACCTGGTCGCCAACAAGGCGAAGGTGAACCCCTCGATCGCCCCGACGGTCAGCGCGTTCACCAAAGCCTCGGTCGTCGACCCGGCGACGGTGACGGTCTCCTTCAGCAAGCCCAACGCGCCCTTCCTCGTCGCGGCCTCCCAGACCGGACTGTCCCTCGTCGCCCCGGCCACGCTCAAGCTCCCCTGGGACAAGCGTGTCGACAACGTGATCGGCTCCGGCCCCTTCGTCCTGGACACCTTCGCACCCGGCCAGGTCACCCTCTCCAAGCGCAAGGGGTACGACTGGTCGCCCGGCAGTGTCCGGCACACCGGAGACGCCTACCTCGACAAGGTCGTCTTCAAGGTGGTGCCGGAGGCGGGCGTCCGCACCGGCAGCCTCGAGTCCGGGCAGGTCCAGGCGGTCAGCGACGTACCTCCGGGCGACATCGCGTCCGTACGCGACAACGGGCTGAAACTCGTCACCCGGCCCAACCCCGGCCTGGTGTGGGGGCTGGTGCCCATCTCCGCCCGCAAGCCGCTCGACGACGTCCGCGTCCGCAAGGCCGTCGCCCTGTCGGTCGACCGGACCGAGGTGCGCGACGCCGTACTGAGCCCGGACTTCAAGCCCGCGACCAGCGTGCTGGCATCCACTACGCCCGGTTACGCCGATCTCGGCTCCGTGGTGAAGCACGACCCCACCGAAGCGGGCAAGCTGCTGGACACCGCCGGCTGGACCCGCAGCGGTGACGGCGTACGGGCCAAGGGCGGCAAGAAGCTCAGCCTCGTCGTCGGCTGGTTCCCCGGCTACACCGCCAGCCAGAAGACTCTTGAACTCATCAAGGCCCAGCTCGCCGAGAACGGCATCGAGCTGAAGCTGCTCCAGCAGACCGGCCTGCAGATCCTCGACGGCCTCAAGAAGGAGAAGTACGACTTCTTCTGGACCAACGGCACCCAGGCCGACGGTGACGTGCTGCGCACCTCCTTCTCCGGAGCGCCGCCGAACTACTACCGGATCAACGACACGACGCTCGAGCCGCTGCTCCAGGAGCAGGTCGCGACCGGTGACCCCGCCGCCCGCAACAAGATCCTGGCCCAGGCCCAGCGGCGCATCGTCGAAGAGGTCGTCTACCTCCCGGTGTTCGAGCAGACGACCGTCGTCGCCACCGGCAAGCAGGTCCACGGACTCACGCTGGGCGCGGGCGCCGGGCTGAACCCGCTGACGCCCGTCTGGCTCTCCTGACGGTCCGCCGTCCCGCTCCCGCCCACGTACCGAACGACTGATGAAGGAGGCGATCGTCGCCATGCCGGTGACGCTCGACGAACGAACCCGCGCGCTCTTCGACGGCCGGAACTTCCCGGTCATCGCCACCGTGAACCCCGACGGAAGCCCGCAGTCCTCGGTGGTGTGGGTGAAGCGGGACGGCGACACCCTGCTGTTCGTGGCCCCTGTGGCGCGCGGCAAGGCAAGGAACCTGGCACGCGATCCGCGGATCAGCGTCTCGGTGTTCGATGCGGCGAACCCGTACAGCTCGGTGGAGGTGCGCGGGATCGCGCACCTCTCCGAGGACGGCGCACAGGAACTGTCCGACGAACTGGCCCTCAAGTACCTGGGGGAGACCCACGCACCGCCGGACGGCCTGGTGCGGGTCGCCGTGCGGGTCGTGCCCGAGAAGATCATCGCCTTTCCCCGGACCTGACGCCAAGGAGGACTCCCATGTCCATACGAGCACTGATCATCGACATACCGTCCAACGGACATCTCTTCCCCAAGCTCGCCCTGGTCTCCGAACTGGTCCGGCGCGGCCACCGGGTCACCTACGTGACGATCGAGGAATTCGCCGAGAAGGTGCGCGGGGCCGGCGCCGACGTACTGACCTACACCTCGGTGAATCCGCTGGAGAGCCTGGCCAACGACACCTCCATCACCCCGACCGAGGCGTTCTTCCGGGAGAACGTCGCCATCCTGCGGGCCGTCGAGGCGCACTACGGCGACGACCGTCCGGACCTCCTCGCCTACGACGAGGCGGCCTTCCAGGCCGGCCGCGTGCTGCGCCACAGCTGGCAGCTCCCCGCCGTCCACCTCGCACCGAGTGTGGTGTCCAACGCGCACTACTCGTACTTCGAACGGATCTTCGCCCTCGCCCCGGAGTTCGCCCTCACCGACCCGGTGGACGAGATCTCCGCGTTCCTCGACGAATACGGCATCGCCGACCGCGTCGAGGAGTTCCTGTGGACCCGGCGGGTCCCGGACGAGCTCACCGTCGTCTTCGTGCCCCGGCGGTTCCAGCCCGCCCACGAGACCTTCGACGAACGCTTCGTGTTCATCGGGCCGAGCCTGGGGGACCGGGACTTCCTCGACGACTGGCAGCCTCCGGCCGACGGTCTGCCCACCGTGCTGATCTCGCTCGGCACCGTCAACAACCAGCACATCGGCTTCTTCCGGACCGCCGTCGAAGCCTTCCGCGACCAGCCCCTGCACGTGGTGATCTCGGTGGGCAACGGCCTGGACCCGGCCGAGCTGGCACCCCTGCCGCCCAATGTCGAGGTCCACCGCTGGATACGCCACGTAAAGGTCCTCGAACACGCTGCCGCGTTCGTGACCCACGGCGGCACCGGCAGCCTCTCCGAAGCCCTCCACACCGCCACACCCGTCGTGGTGGTGCCGCAGGGCGTCGACGTCCTGCCCTACGCGGAGCGGGTGACTGAACTGGGCATCGGCACCGTCGTCCGGCCCGAGAACCTCGATGCGGCGGCGCTGCGCGAGGCCGTGCTCTCGGTGGCGGGCGACGAGGCCGTCGCCCGGCGCGTACGGGAACTGCAGGAGCACACACACGCATCGGGCGGGCCCGCGCTCGCGGTCGACGAGATCGAGAACCACCTCAAGCGGGAGCAGCGATGAAATTCCTCCTCCTCCCCCATCTGCCACGGCAGGACAAGCCGGACGAGCTCCAGCTCAAGGAGCTCATCGACTACGCGGTACGCGCCGAGGAATGGGGGTTCGACGCCTACGGGATCGGCGAACGCCACGACCGCCCCGCCGTGTCGTCCTCCCCACCGGTCCTCCTCAGCAACATCGCCGCGCGGACCTCGAAGATCCGGCTCTTCACCGCGGTGACGACGCTCGGCATGCTCGACCCGCTGAGGGCCTTCGAGGACTACTCCACGCTCGACAACCTCTCCGGCGGCCGGCTCGACCTCATCGTCGCCAAGGGGGCATACCCCAGGTCCAGCAAACTGTTCGGGATCACCCCGGAGAACCAGTGGGACCTGCTCCGCGAGAACTACGCGTTGTTCCGGCGGCTGTGGACCGAGGACGACGTCACCTGGGAAGGCCGCCTCGGCCGCTCCCTGGAGAACGCCGAGGCGCTGCCGCGGCCGTACCAGAAGAACATCCGGATCTGGCACGGCAGCGGGAGCAGCACCGGGTCGGTCGACTTCGCTGCCCAGCACGGCGACCCGGTCTTCTCCTCCAACGGCAGCGGCCCGCTCGACCGCTACGCCAAGCTGATCCACCACTACCGGGAACGCTTCGCCTCCTACGGGCACGACCCCCGCAGGGCCCTCGTCGGCGCGGGCACGGCCGGCTACTTCGGAGCGCGCACCTCCCAGGAGGCCGTCGCCGCCTACCGTCCCGTCTTCGAGGCACGCCTGGCCGTCAACCGCACCTTCGACGGAGGTTCGATCCCGTACGACACCGTCGAGGACTGGATCGAGCACAGTTCGGTCCTCGTGGGCAGCCCCCAGCAGATCATCGACAAAGTCATCGGCCAGCACCAGGAGTTCGGCCACGAGCTCCTCCATCTGCACGTCGACGGCGAGATCCTCAGCCGCGCACAGTACGACGCCACGCTGGAGCTCTTCTTCGACGAAATCGCCCCGGTGCTCCGACGCGAGCTCCCGAGCCGGGCACTGGACGGGAGCAGCTGAACCGATGGCGCGCTATCTGCTGTCACGGGCCGGCCAGGCCGTCTTCGTGATCTGGGCCGCCTTCACGATCTCCTTCGTGGTGCTGTTCGCGCTGCCCAGCGATCCGGTCGCGGTGATGGCCGGACCCAACTCCAGCCTCAGCCCCGCCGAGCTCGACGCGATGCGCGCCGACCTCGGCCTCGACCGCCCGATGACCGAGCAGTACGTGAGCCGGCTCGGCGCGGTCCTGCAGGGCGATCTCGGCCAGTCGATCCAGAGCCGGGAACAGGTCTCCCACCTCATCGGTCAGGCCCTGCCCCAGACCGCGCAGATCACCGGCGCGGGTCTGGGGCTCGGCCTCCTGCTCGGCACGGCGCTCGCGGTCGGCGCCTCGCTGGTGCGGTGGCGCTGGCTGCAGCAGTTGCTGATGAGCCTCCCACCGCTCGGGGTGTCGCTGCCCTCGTACTGGGTGGGTCTGCTGCTCCTGCAGCAGTTCTCGTTCCGGTGGCACGTCTTCCCGGCGATCGGCAACGAAGGACCGCAGAGCATGGTCCTGCCGGCACTCACCCTCGCGCTGCCCGCCGGCGCGCTCATCGCCCAGCTGCTGGGCAAGAGCCTGCAGTCGGAACTCCTGGAGGGCTATGTGGAGACGGCACGGGCGAAGGGCGTGACACGGTCGGTCGTGCACGTGCGGCACGCGCTGCGCAACGCCGTCCTGCCTGCCCTGACCATGGTCGGGCTGCTGGTCGGTGGAATGCTGTCGGGTTCCGTGGTCGTCGAGACGGTGTTCTCGCGCGACGGGCTCGGCCGGCTCACCACGCAGGCGGTCAGCGGGCAGGATCTTCCGGTCGTGCAGGCCCTGGTGCTGCTCGGTGCCACGGTGTTCGCCGTGGTCAACCTGCTGATCGACCTCCTCTACCCGGTGATCGACCCGCGCATCGCACGCGAGGGACGACGCCGGCGCCCGCCGGTACCCGCTGCGGCCGGCGTCCCCGTCTAGGGCCTTCCGGCAGCACGCGCAGGCCCCTGTCCACCCACCCGGACAGGGGCCTGCGCGCGACGCCTGCGGTCATGACGGCGCCGACTGCTTCTTCAGCGGTTCCCACCAGGCACGGTTGGCCCGGTACCAGGCCACGGTCTCGGCGAGGGCTCCGTCGAAGTCGGCGCGCGGTACGTAGCCCAGCTCGTCGCGGATCCTGCCGCAGTCCACCGAGTACCGCCGGTCGTGGCCCTTGCGGTCCTCGACGTACTCGACGTGCTCCCAGCCGGCCCCGCAGGCCGCGAGCAGCCGCCCCGTCAGATCCTTGTTCGTGAGTTCCGTGCCGCCGCCGATGTTGTAGACCGAGCCGGGACTCCCCTTGGTGCGGACCAGCTCGATGCCCTGGACGTGGTCGTCGACGTGCAGCCAGTCCCTGATGTGGAGTCCGTCCCCGTACAGCGGAACCGGCCGTCCGTCGAGGAGGTTCGTGATGAACAGGGGGATGAGCTTCTCGGGGTAGTGGAACGGGCCGAAGTTGTTGGAGCAGCGCGTCACCCGCACGTCCAGGCCGTGCGTGCGGTGGCAGGCGAGGGCCATCATTTCGGCTGCGGCCTTGGACGCCGCATACGGTGAGTTCGGCAGGAGCGGATCGGTCTCGGGCCAGGAGCCCTCGGCGGCCGAGCCGTACACCTCGTCGGTGGAGATGTGGACGAACGTCTCCAGGCCGCTGCGCAGCGCGGCGTCCAGGAGCGTCTGCGTCCCCAGGACGTTCGTGGTGACGAACTCGGTCGCGCTGAGTATCGAACGGTCGACGTGGGACTCGGCGGCGAAGTGCACGATCTGGTCGTGTTCCGGGACGAGCCGGTCCACGAGTGCGCTGTCCCGGATGTCACCGTGAACGAAGCGGAAGCCGGGGTGGTCCCGGACCGCGGCGAGGTTGGCGGTGTTGCCGGCGTACGTCAGGGCGTCCAGCACCGTGACCGTGACCCCGTCCGGTCCTTCGGGGCCGAGGAGGGTGCGCACGTGGTGCGAGCCGATGAATCCGGCGCCACCCGTCACCAGGATCTTGGTGGTCATGAGGAGATCTGCACCTTGCTGTAGTCGCCGAGCACCAGCCGGTGGGCCGCGCGCACCCGTGGTGCCGGGGTCACTTCGACGGAACGGCCGATGAGGGACGCCTCGACGCGGTGCACGCCTCTGATCGACGAGTCGGCCAGGACGATCGAGAACTCTATTTCGCTGTCCTCGATGTGGCAGTTCTCGGAGACCGAGGTGAACGGCCCGAGGTAGGAGTCGACGACCACCGTTCCCGCACCCACGACGGCCGGTCCTACGATCCGGGATCCCCGGACCACGGCGCCGGCCTCGATCCGCACCCGGCCGATGATCCGGGTCGCGTCGTCCGTCTCGCCCTCGATCCCGGGGACCAGGGTCTCCAGCACGGTGCGGTTGGCCTCCAGCATGTCGTCGACGTTCCCGGTGTCCTTCCAGTAACCGGTGATCGTCGTCGACCGGACCCGCAGGCGCTCGTCGATGAGCCACTGGATGGCGTCGGTGATCTCCAGCTCGCCGCGCCACGACGCCTTGACCGCACGCACGGCCCGGTGGACCGCGGGGGTGAACAGATAGACGCCGACCAGCGCCAGGTCGCTCCGGGGCTGCTGCGGCTTCTCCTCCAGCCTGACCACATGCCCGGCGGAATCCAGCTCGGCGACACCGAACCGGGAAGGGTCGGGGACTCGGGTGACCAGAACCTGGGCGTCCGGCCGGTCCCTGCGGAAGGAGTCGACGACGTCCGTGATGCCGCCGACGATGAAGTTGTCGCCCAGGTACATCAGGAAATCCTCCTCGCCGAGGAAGTCGCGGGAAATGAGGACCGCGTGGGCGAGGCCCAAGGGGGCTTCCTGCCGTATGTAGGTGACTTCGATACCGAATTGCGAACCGTCACCGACGGCCTTCTCTATCTCGTCCGCCGTATCGCCCACGACGATGCCCACCTCGGTGATACCGGTGGCGGCGATGGCCTCGAGTCCGTAGAAGAGAACTGGTTTGTTACCTACCGGAACCAGCTGTTTTGCCGAGGTGTGCGTGATCGGGCGCAGGCGGGTGCCGGAACCACCGGCGAGTACCAATGATTTCATGGTTCCCATATTTCACGGATAACCCCCGGACGCGTCCCCTGAGAGGTCTTCCGAAACCCCTATGGATCCTCTCGTCCGGGGGATTCCGCCCGCGAAGCGCGCAAAGGAGTTCCCTCCCGCGACGGGCGCGGGAGGGACGATGACGCGGTGGCGGAACGGCGTGTGCCGTACCGTCAGCCGCGCACTGCCTTCAGTGCGCCTGCCCAGTTCTCGAGCTGGTCGAGCACCCGGCCCAGCTCCTCCTCGCGGGTTTCCGACGGGGAGAAGGCGGGGTAGCTCGGGAAGTCGACCGAGACGGGCAGCCCGAGCTGCGCCTGCACGGTGGCGATCTGCAGCTCGGAGGCGATCTGTCGCAGGTGCTCGACCGCGCGCACGCCGCCCGCGGCGCCGATGCTGACGAATCCAGCGGCCTTGTTGTTCCACTCGCCGTAGATGTAGTCGAGCGCGTTCTTCAGCGCCGCGGGAGCGCTGTGGTTGTACTCGGGGGTGACGAAGACGAAGCCGTCGAACTCGGCGATCTTCGCTGCCCAGCGCTTGGTGTGCGCACCCTCGTACTGCCCGTACTGCGGCGGCAGCGCCTCGTCGTAGGCCGGCAGGTCGAAGTCCGCGATGTCGACCAGCTCGTACTCGGCCTCCGGACGCTTGGAAGCGACGGTGTGGACCCACTCGGCCACCTCGCGGGTGACCCGACCCGGGCGAACGCTTCCGACGATCACGGCAATTCTGGGCATGACTGCTCCCCATCCCTATGTGAGTTGATGTATCAACTCAAGAGTGTGGGGCGCCGAGGTGATACGTCAACTCCCTTCGGGATCTGTTCACGGGACTGAAGTGAACCCGCATCTACGCGAGTTGGTCGGCGCGAGGCGGGACGCGGCTCACCACCGGCCGGGGGAGTCGGGGACCAGGAGGGTGCGCAGCCGGTGTGCGCTGTCCTGGGCCAGGCGGGCCATGGCCCTCGTGCGAGCCGCCGCTCCGCGGCTCCAGGTGGTGCCCACGCCCAGGGCGAGATAGCTGCCGCCGTCCCTGTCGAGGATCGGCACCGCGACGGTCAACTGCAGTGGATAGAGCTCTCTGCTGGAGAGGGCGTAGCCGCGTTCCCTGGTGACCGCCAGCTCGTCGCGCAGTCGCTCGGCCGAGGTGATCGTGCGCTCCGTGAACCGTTCGAAGGGGGCGAGCGAGTCCAGCTCCGCGTCCGTGGGGGCCGGCCAGGCGAGGAGGGCCTTGCCGAACGCGGACGCGTGCAGCGGTACGGAGTTGGCGACCCGGGCGCCCCAGTCGCCGGTGGCCTCGGCGACGGGCAGGTCGCTGACGACCAGGGCCTCGTTCCGGTCGCGCAGTGCGAGTGTGGCCGAACCGGACGTCTCCTCGGCGAGCCGCTGCAACTCGGGTCGTGCCAGGTCGAACCTGCGCTGGTGGATCAGTACGCGGTTGAGTCCGGCAATGGCGCTGCCGAGCCGGTAGCGGCGGGTCGTCGGATCCTGCTCGAGGAAGCCGGCCTTCTCCAGGGCCCTCGTCATCCGGTAGACGCTGCTGACGTTCAGGTCGAGGCTCCGCGCTATGTCGGACACGCCGACGGGTCCCGGGGCCGTTCTGAGGCATTGGAGGACCTCGAAGGCCCGCTCCACCGTCTGGGCGCCCGCCGGGCGGCTGGGTGCGGGCTCCGGCGTGTCCTGTCGTGCCATGCGAGGTCCTGTTCCTTGGGCCGTCCGTGTGGACGGGGGACGGGAGTGCTGCCGTCGTCGGCCCCATCATGGCAAAGGTTGCCGCTATGTGAAATGTGCCTTCACTATTTGACAAGCTCTTCGCGGCTGCCCGAGCCTGACGGCATGACACACGCAGCGGCCGCGGCAGCGACCCCCGGGGTCTCCCGCCATGCCTGACGCCCCACCACCCGCGTACGACTTCCTGGTTGTGGGCGCGGGAGTGGCCGGCTCGGTCCTGGCCGCCCGGCTCACCGAACTCCGCGACACCACCGTTCTGTTGCTCGAAGCCGGACCGGAACTCCCCGACTCCCCGCAGACCCGTGACCCCTTACGGGGCGCCGAGCTGTGGGGCTCGGACGCCGACTGGTCCTACGACACCGTGCCGCAGCCCGGACTCGGCGAACGGGCCGTCCACTGGCCATCGGGCCGCGCGCTCGGCGGATCGTCCGCCATCAACGCGTCGTTGTGGGTGCCCGGCGGCGCAGCGGACTACGACGCCTGGAGTGCCTACGGCGAGGGCTGGTCCTGGGAGAACGCCAGAGCGTCCCTCCGCCGGCTGGAGGACGACGGCACGGGGACCGGCCGGGGCCCGCTGCCGGTCCGCTCCGTGGCCGAACACCCTCTGACCGAAGCTCTGTTCAGTGCCGCACACGGGCTGGGGCTGCCCCGCGCGGAAAGCGGTGCAGAAAGCCCCGAGGGCGTCGACGCCCTGCGTCTCACGGTTCGGGACGGGCATCGCGTCACCTTCGCGGACGCGTTCCTCGCCCCCGCGCGGACCCGCGCGAACCTGCGGATCGTGACCGGAGCCCACGTCACCCGGATCGTCGTCGAGGACGGCCGCGCCACGGGTGTCACCTACCAGCACGACGGCGGCCCGCCCGTCTCCGTGGCCGCACGGCGGGAGGTGCTTCTCGCCGCGGGCGCCGTACGGTCTCCGCAGCTCCTGCTGCTCTCGGGCATCGGTCCCGCACAGGACCTGGAGAAGCTCGGGATTCCCGTGGTCGCGGAGCTTCCGGGCGTCGGGCGCAATCTCCACGACCACATCTGCGTCGGTGGCGCGGTACAGGCCCCGGACACCGCCGACCCCGAGGAGCCGCACCGCAAGGGGTCGGCCGACGGCACGGCGGGAGCGGTGGTGTTCGCGCGCAGCCGCCCCGAAGTGTCCGCTCCCGACATCGAGATCGTGCTCGCACCTGGCCGGGACGCTCCCCGGGGCGAGGGGCCCGGGGTGACGTTCGGTGTGGTCGCACTCCAGCCGCGGAGCAGGGGGACCGTGCGCCTCGCGAGCACCGACCCGCTGGCGCAGCCCCTCATCGATCCCGGCTACCTGAGCGATCCCGACGGCGACGACCTCGCCGTGCTGCGTGCCGGGGTGCGCCTCGCCCGCCGCCTCCTCGCCGCGCCCTCTCTCACCCCGTACGCGGGAGCGCCCGTCGGGCCCTCCCTCGCCGACGAGGACACCGACGCCCACATCCGAAGTGCGGCCGGGGCCATGTTCCATCCGGCCGGAACCGCCCGGTTCGGCCCCGACGACGACCCGGACGCCGTGCTCGACGCCGACCTGCGGGTCCGGGGCATCACCGGGCTCCGCGTCGTCGACGCCTCCGCGATCCCCGTCCTCAACCGCGGTCACACCATGGCCCCCACGGCATTCGTCGCCGAACGCGCCGCAGCGCTCGTCCGGCGTGCGTGGCGCACCGGGGACGCGAACGCGGAGCACACCGGGCGCGCGGACTTCGCCGCGCGCTCCCGCCACACCGAGCAGGCGAAGGAGCGGCAGCCATGACGGTGAAGATCCTCTGGTACCTACAGTCGGCCGACGGACCCGTCCCGTGGGAGGAGCACGGCGTCTGGCGCAACGACCTGCCCCGGCTGCGGGCGACCGCCGAAGTGATCGACCGGGTGGGGCTCTACGGCGCCCTGCTGCCGACCGGCCCGCACGAGCCGCTCGCCCTCGCCGCGGCGTTGACACCGCTCACGCGGCGGATGCGCTTCCTGGTGGCCCTGTACCCGGGGCTCCTCTCCCCGGCCAAACTCGTCGACATCGCGCTGGCCATCGACAACTTCAGCGAGGGGCGCCTGCTCTTCAACGTCGTCAACGGGCACGACTCCTGGCTGCCCGAATACGGCATGTTCCTTCCGCACGACGAGCGCTACTCCTACAGCGCCGAGTACTGGGAAGCCTTCTCCCGCCGCTGGACCAGCAGCAAGGAGCCCTACGAGGGCAAGCACATCCGGCTGGCGGGCCGGACCTTCGACATCCCGCTCACCTTCTTCCCGGATGCCGTCCAGTCCCGCATTCCGTTGTGGGGCGCGGGAGCCTCCGAGGCAGGAGTCGAACACGCGGCCAGGACCGTCGACTTCTACCTCAGTTTCGCCGATCTTCCGGACCGGCTCGGCGCGAGGTTCCGGAAGGTCGCGGCGATCGCCGCCACGCACGGACGCACGCTCGGGTACGGCACCCGGCTCCAGGTCGTCGTACGCGACACGGAGGAGGAGGCGTGGGCCCACGCCCGGTGGCTGCTGGAGCAGACCTCGTACGACAAGGCGGTGGAACTCGTCGCGTACAAGCTCGGGCCCGGGTGGCTGGACAAGGAGGTCGAGACCGACGACCCACGGGTGCGGCGCTGTGTCGACGCGCTCCGTGCCGGCCGGCTGCCCGAGGTCGAGGACCTGGTCGTCCACCCCAACATCTGGCTCGGGCCGAGCACGTTCGGCTTCGACTTCTTCGGGCCCGGCGCCGGAACGTGGCTGGTCGGCACACCTGCCCAGGTCGCCGAGCGGATCCAGGAGTACGCCGCGCACGGCGCGGAGTCCTTCATCCTCTCGGGATGGCCGCTCGCGTCCGAAGCGCTGCGCTTCGGCAGGGACGTGCTGCCGCTCCTCGACACCGACCACGAGTTCGAGATCCCGCCGTTCCAGCCGGACGGCTACGACGAACTGCTTGCCCACTTTCCGCCCCCTCGGGGCCCCGAGTCCCTGCCCGCAGTCGCGGCCCACGGATCCGGGCCGCGATGACCGGCCACCGGACCCCGGGCGCCGCAGGTGCGCCGACCATCGACACGATCCGTCTCACCCGGTGCCCCGTCCCCACCGCGAGCGGCCTCGCCCACCGACTCGGGCTGCTCGAAGCGGCGTTCGCCGGCGACGGCATCACGGTCACCCTCCTCCAGGACGGTGCGCCGGAGCTGGCCCGCCACCACCTCGACCACGAACTACCCGGTCTCTTCCGAGAAGGAGGCAGCATCCCGGCGCTCGCCGCCCGGGCCCGGGGTGCGCCGACCCGGCTCATCGGCCTGACCTGGATCGAGGAGCGACAGGCGATTCTCGTCCGCCCCGGATCGGGTATCGACAGCCCCGGAACCCTCGCCGGACGGCGCGCCGCGCTGCCGGTCCACGGCGCCGAACCGGGCGCGGGCATCATGCGGGCGATGGCGCTGCAGGGCTTCAGGGGCGCGCTCGAGATCGCCGGACTCGGGCTCCACGCCATGGAGTTCACCGAGGTTCCCGACGCCCGGGACGCGCACGCCGAGTGGACGGTCAACGGCGCGCTGCCCCACCCGTGGACCGGCATCGAGGCCCTCCGGCGCGGCGACGTCGACGCCGTCTACGTCAAAGGGGCCGCCGCACTCGCCCACGCCGCCGAGGCGGGCGTGGTGATCGGAATCGACCTCGACGACGAGGACGACCCACGCAGCCGGGTCAACAACGGCACGCCCCGGCCGATCACCGTCCACGAACGGACGCTCGCCGAGCATCCCGAACTCGTCGTGCGGTTCCTCGCCGAGACGCTGCGGGCCGCCGACTGGGCGGCCGGCCACCGGGAGGAGCTGCTGCGGATCCTGCACAGCGAGACCGGTGGCACACCGGAAGCGGTCGCCGCGGCCCACCGCGGCGACTTCCACCGCCGTCTGCACCCCGGGCTGTCCGACGACCGGCTCACCCTGCTCGACCAACAGAAGGAGTTCCTCGTGTCCCATTCCTTTGTCAGGCCCGACTTCCCGCTGGACGCGTGGGTGGCCCACGAGCCGCTCCGGGCGGCGCACGCGCTGGTGGCCGCCCGATGAGCGCCGGAGTCGATGTCGACGCGTTCACGGCCACGCTGCTCGACGAGGCGACGACGGCGTTCAAGGTGCTGCGCGAGACCGGGACGACCACCGCCAGTGCGACGCTGAGCTTCGTGGTGCGGGCACCGGGCGAGCAACTGGTCGCCGCGGTGAAGCACCCTGACCCGCTGCGCCCCGGCGCCAGGCCGGAGGTGGTGCTGACCTCCATCCTCAACGGTCCGGACGCGCTGCGTCCGTGGGGCGACGGGCTCCGCTACGCCGCGGTGTTCGCGGCTCATCCGTGGCTCAACGCGATCTCGCACGTCCACACGCCGTACCTCGCGGCCTGGGGGCAGACCCACCGTCCGCTGCCCATCCGCTACGTACCGGTCCAGCGCGACACGCTCGCCGATGAACTGCCGGTCTACCTCGACCGTCGTGAGGCCGAGGACGCGTTCATCATCCGGGTGCTGGACGAGGACCCCGAGGTACCGGGAATCCTGGAGGCCAACGGCGGCGCCACCATCTGGGGGCGCGGCGGACTGCTGGACCTCGCCCGCACGATCCTGCTCATCGAGGAGGGTGCCCGCGCCCAGACGCTGGCGGCGAGCATCGGCGGATCGAGGAACTACGGTCCAGGCGTCCTGGCCCAGCAGTGGACCGCCATGGGACGCGCCGACAGTCCCCGGGCCCAGGCACGTATCGCCGAGCTCGACGCGGTCACGGACTGACGGCGCGCGGCGGTGCACGGGAGCGGCACGGCATCCCGTGAGGCGGTCGGAGGCCCGCGCATCGTGATGCGCGGGCCTCCCCGCCGGTCCGCTGCCGGGTCAGCCCGCCTCGCGCCTCCCAGGTTCTGCAGCTACCTGATTTGCCTAAAGGTATTAGGTAAATGCATCATGGGTTCTGCCCAACGGGAGGAAACGCATGGTGCGCGCAGGTCTGACCGCGGAACGTCTGACCCGGGCCGGAGCGGAAATGGCCGACGAGGTCGGCTTCGAGAAGGTGACCGTCTCCGCGCTCGCCCGGCAGTTCGACGTCAAGGTCGCGAGCCTGTACTCGCACCTCAAGAACTCCCAGGACCTCAGGACCAGGATCGCGCTGCTCGCCCTGGAGGAGCTCGCCGACCGTGGCGCCGCCGCCTTGGCGGGACGAGCCGGCAAGGACGCCCTGGCGGCTCTCGCGAACGTCTACCGCGACTACGCCCATGAGCATCCCGGAAGGTACGCCGCGGCACAGTTGCGGCTCGATCCGGAGGCGGCCGCCGCCAGCGCGGGCAGCAGGCACGCGCAGATGACGCGCGCGATCCTCCGGGGCTACGACCTGGAGGAACCCGACCAGACCCACGCGGTCCGGCTGCTGGGCAGCTTCTTCCACGGCTACGTCAGCCTGGAGATGGGCGGAGGCTTCAGCCACAGCGCCCCGGACACCCAGGAGACCTGGACCCGGATGATGGACGCCCTCGACGCCCTGTTGCGGAACTGGCCCGCACCCTGAGGCTCCCTGCCCCGACGCACCCGAACGCTTCGATCAACAGGTTGAGACATGGACACCGAGCGCAACTGGATCACCACGCCCGTCACCGCTGACATCCTCCGCGGCGCCCTCGATCTGGAACACACCGCACGGGGCCTTCTGCCGCACCGGCTTCCCGCCTGGGCCCGCGCCCAGTGCGCCGACGGGCAACTGGCGATGGCGGAGGCCCAGCCCTCCGGCGTACGGCTGGTGTTCCGCACCCGGGCCACCGCCGTCGAACTGGACACCGTTCCGACGAAGCGCGTCTACGTGGGTGCCCCGCCCCGCCCCGACGGCATGTACGACCTGCTCGTCGACGGCCGCCTGGCCGGCCGGGCCGGTGTGGCCTCAGGCAACACCCTGACCATCGACATGACCACCGGTTCGGTCGTGCACGAGCCAGGCGGGGCAGGCACCCTCCGCTTCGCCGATCTGCCCGACGGCGACAAGGACGTCGAGATCTGGCTGCCGCACAACGAGACCACCGAACTGGTCGCGCTGCGCACCGACGCCCCCATCGAGCCCGCACCGGACCGGGGCCGCAAGGTGTGGCTGCACCACGGCAGTTCGATCAGTCACGGATCCGACGCCGCGGGCCCCACCAGCATCTGGCCCGCACTCGCCGCGTCCCTCGGCGGCGTGGAACTGATCAATCTGGGCCTGGCCGGCAGCGCGCTGCTCGACCCGTTCACCGCGCGGACCATGCGGGACACCCCCGCGGACCTGATCAGCGTCAAGATCGGCATCAATCTCGTCAACGCCGACCTGATGCGCCTGCGTGCCTTCGGCCCGGCGGTGCACGGCTTCCTCGACACCATCCGGGAGGGACACCCGACCACGCCGTTGCTGGTCGTGTCGCCCATCCTCTGCCCGATCCACGAGGACACTCCCGGCCCGGCCGCCCCTGACTTCAGCAACATCGGTGAAGGGAAGCTGAGTTTCCTCGCCATGGGCGACCCCGAGGACTCCACCCGCCTGACGCTCGACATCATCCGGCAGGAACTCGTCCGCATCACCACCGCACGGGCCGCCGATGACCCCAACCTGCACTACCTCGACGGCCGCGAACTCTACGGCGAGGAGGACTTCGCCGAACTGCCCCTGCCCGACCAGCTCCACCCGGACGCCGCGTCGCACCGTCGCATGGGCGAGCGCTTCGCCGCCGCGGCCTTCGCCGCCACCGGCGCCTTCGCGGACAACCGCGCCTGAAGCGACTGCTGTTCAGCCCGACCGGTCGGGCCCCGGAGAGCCGAAGGTCCGCCGGTAGGCCTCGGGCGGCAGCCCCGTGACACGAGTGAAATGCCGCCGCAGAGTGGCGGCCGTCCCCATGCCCGTCCGCGCCGCGATCCGCTCGATGCCGGCGTCGCTCGACTCCAGCAACTCCTGCGCCTGCCGCACGCGCTGACTGAGCAGCCAACGCAACGGTGCCGTTCCGGTGACGGCGTGGAAGTGCCGGGCCAGGTTGCGGCTGCTCATCCCGGCCTGCCGGGCCAGGTCCTCCACCGTGAGCGGCTGGTCGAGCCGGGCCAGCGCCCACGGAAGCAGGTCGGCGAGCGGGTGGTCGCGGCCGTGCGTCACCGGCGCGGGAATGAACTGCGCCTGGCCGCCGTCCCGATGAGGCGGGGTGACGAGGAGTCTGGCGAGCGC
The DNA here is from genome assembly GCF_042749285.1 of Streptomyces sp. NPDC059499. Classification (NCBI taxonomy): domain Bacteria; kingdom Bacillati; phylum Actinomycetota; class Actinomycetes; order Kitasatosporales; family Streptomycetaceae; genus Streptomyces; species Streptomyces sp. NPDC059499. Next base: position 118,154 of record NZ_JBHYTT010000020.1, on the reverse strand, counting down.
GTTGGCCACCGTCGCCCCGTAGTCGGAACGGACGATGTGCAGACACAGGTCCATGCCGGCGGCCTTCCCCGCCGAGGTGAGGACGTCGCCCTCATCGGTGAACAGCACCCCGGCATCGACCCTGACGCGCGGATACCGCGCGGCGAGCGCGTCCGTATGGGCCCAGTGCGTGGTGGCGCGGCGTCCGTCCAGGAGTCCCGCCGCGGCCAGGACGAAGGCGCCCGTGCACAGGGACACGATCCGCGCTCCCGCGGCGTGGGCGGCGCGGACGGCGTCGACCAGATCCCCCGGCGGGTCCATGTCCACGCCACGCCACGCCGGGACGACCACGGTGTGCGCGTCGGTCAGGGCCTCCAGCCCCTGGGCGGTCTCGGCCCGGAACCAGTTCCCGACCCTGGCCCCGTCAGCCCCGCAGACGGTGAAGGAGTACCACGGGTGGGCCAGGTCGGAGTGGTCCGTGCCGAAGACCTCGCAGGCCGCGGCGGCCTCGAAGAGCATGCTGCCCTCGGTGAGGGCCATCACCACGTTTCGCATGTCCGAAACTGTACGCCCCTCGTCATTTCAGCCACTGGTCGCATGCGGGGCGGGCGCGGAACACTGTGTGCGAGGGGCACTTCGCCCCGCGCACACAAGGAGACAGCGATGAGCCCCACTTCTTCCGTATCTGCCGCACCGTCAGCCGGCGACCGTTCCGCGCTGCCGGTGGTCGCTGTCATCGGCGCCTACGGACACACCGGCCGCTTCGTCGTGGCCGAGCTACTGAGCCGGGGCATGACACCACTCCTCGTCGGGCGGAACCGGAGCGGACTCGACGCGCTGCGCGAGCTGGCCCCCGATGCGCCGGTACGCGTGGCGACCACGGAGGACGCGGCTTCTCTCGACCGCGCGCTCGACGGCGCGGCCGCGGTCATCAACTGCGCCGGTCCGTTCCTCGCGACTGCTCCCGCCGTGGCCGAGGCGGCGCTCCGTGCGGGCCTTCCGTACCTGGACGTCTCCGCCGAACAGGGCGTCACCGCCGCCCTGTTCGACACGTACGCCGACGAGGCCCGGGAAGCCGGCGTCGTTCTCGTGCCGTCCCTGGCCTTCTACGGAGGTCTGGGCGACCTGCTCGCCACCGCGGCCCTGGGTGACTGGCTGGACGCGGACGAAATCACCCTTGCCTACGGCCTCGACAGCTGGCACCCGACGCCCGGCACACGGCTCACCGGTGAGAGCAACGCGGGGCAGCACCTCACCTACACGGGAGGCAGGCTCCAGCCCTTCGGCTACTCCCCGGACGTCTTCCCTTGGCGTTTCCCGGAGCCGCTCGGCAGCCAGGACGCCAGCGCGTTCCCGTCGGCCGAGCAGGTCACCCTCCCGCGCCACGTGCGGACACCGGAGGTGCGCGCGGTGATGAACCTCGTGCCGTTGCAGGACATCCGCGCGGAGGACACCCCGGCGCCCGTCCCCGCGGACGGCAGCGGACGCTCCGCACAGACCTTCCTCGTCGAGGCGGTCGTCCGCCGCGGCCAGGAGACACGCCGTGCCGTCGCGGGCGGGCGCGACATCTACGCCGTCACGGCACCGCTCGTCGTGGAAGCGGTCGCGCGGATCCTCGACGGGCGGTGCAAGGCAACGGGCGTGGCCGCGGCCGGTGAGGCGTTCGACGCCGGGAGCTTCCTGCGTGCGCTGACGCCCGAGCACCTCACACGGCTCGACCTGCCCGCCGACGCGGACCGGTCCGCTCAGCGGACGTCGGCCGGTACGCCCCGGAACGTACGACGGTAGGCGAGCGGAGTCACGCCGATGGCCGTGTGCAGGTGCTGCCGCAACGACGTGCCGGTGCCGAAGCCGACCTGCGCGGCGATGTCGTCCACCGGGAGATCGGTCGATTCGAGCAGATGACGTGCCCGCACGACCCGCTGCTGGATCAGCCAGCGCCCCGGACTCATCCCCACCTCCTCGCCGAAGCGGCGGGCGAACGTGCGCAGGCTCATGCGCGCGTGGCCGGCGAGTTCGGTCAGACTCAAGGGCTCGTACAGGTGCTCCAACGCCCACTGGCGGGTGGCGGCCGTACTGTTCGCGGACGTCCCGGGAACCGGCTGCTCGATGTACTGCGCCTGCCCGCCGTCCCGCCACGGCGGAACGACGCAGGCGCGCGCGACGTGGTTGGCGAGGGTGGTGCCGTGGTCCTTGCGCACGAGATGCAGGCACACGTCCACTCCTGAGGCCGCTCCCGCCGACGTCAGAACGTCTTCGTCGTCGACGAAGAGCACGTCCGGATCGAGCGCGATGTGCGGGAACCACTCCTGGAAGAGCCGGGTCACGGCCCAGTGCGTCGTGGCCGGCCGGCCGTCGAGCAGTCCGGTCGCGGCGAGGACGAAGGCGGCTGTGCAGATCGAAACGATACGCGTGCCCTTCGGTACGGAGGCTAGGGCCGCCGCGACCGGCGGCGCCACCTCCCGGGTGATGCGCGAAGTGTCGAAGGGCGGGATCACGACGGTGTCGGCCGTGGCCAGTGCCTCCGGTCCCTGCTCGACGGTGACCGAGAAGTCGGAGTTGGTGTGCACCGGAAGTCCGTCGACGGTGCAGGTCACGACCTCGTACCGGCCGCCGGCGGCCCCGAAGATCCGGCTCGGAATACCCAGCTCGAACGGGTACACGCCGTCCAGTGCGAGCACGACGACGCGGTGCGGACGTCCCATGGCAGGATCCTGTCGAAAGGTGGCAATCATGCCATGGTACTCAACAGAAGCCGCCGCGATGCTGGACGTATGAGTCACAGCACAGCGCACAGCGTCGTCCCGGCCGCAGCCACCATGCGCGCCATCAGCCAGAACACCTACGGAACCCCGGATGTCCTCGAGGAGGTCCGCCTGCCACGGCCCGTCCCCGGGCCGAGCCAGATTCTGGTGGCCGTCCGCGCGGCCGGCGTCAACCCCACCGACTGGAAGCACCGGGAGGGCGGCCTCTTCCTCGACCGGCTGCCGCTCGTGCTCGGCTGGGACGTCTCCGGGACCGTCGAGGCCGTCGGCTTCGGCGTCACCCTCTTCAAGCCCGGTGACGAGGTCTTCGGGATGCTTCCGTACCCGTACGGACTCGGCTCCCACGCCGAGTACGTGAGCGGGCCGGCGCGTGCCTTCGCCCACAAGCCCGCCGGTATCGACCACATCCAGGCCGGGGCCCTCCCGCTCGCCGCTCTCACCGCGTACCAGGCACTCGTCGACACCGCAGGGGTCCGTGCCGGGCAGCGGGTCCTCGTCCACGCGGCCGCCGGCGGTGTCGGCCACCTCGCCGTCCAGATCGCCAAGGCCCGCGGCGCCCACGTCATCGGCACCGCGAGCGGTGCCAAGCACGACTTCGTGCGCTCGCTCGGCGCGGACGAGGTGATCGACTACCGCAGTGTCGACTTCGCCGAGGTGGTCCAGGACGTCGACATCGTCCTCGACCCGCTGTCCGGGGACACCCGCGCCCGTTCCCTCGGAGTCCTGCGCCCCGGCGGCATCCTCGTCTCCCTTCTGCCGGGGACCGACCCGGGCGAGGCAGCCCGGGCGGCCGAGCTGGGAGTACGTGTCGAATCCCTCCTCGTGGAGGCGGACCGGGCCGGCATGGAGGCGATCGCGGACCTCGTGGAAGCGGGATCCCTGCGCGCCCACACAGAGGCGGTCTTCCCGCTCGCCGAGGCGGCGAAGGCCCACGCCCTCGGAGAGACCGGCCGGACCACCGGCAAGATCGTGCTGGTCGTCGGACCCCAGGACGCCTGACCGGGCGGCGCGGCCGTGGCGGACCGGTGTCCGGCCACGGCCGCGCGACCGGTCCACCCCGTCGACAGGGCGCCCGGATCAGGTTAGCGTTACCTAAGTTCCGACCGGTCGCCCGCCATCCGAGCGGCGGACAGCCCTGCCCAAGTGCCGGGCACGGACGACGAGATGGCCAGGACCTGCGACGACCGGTGACTGACTGCCCATGCTCTGTACGAGGCTGACGAACGCGCACATCCTCACCATGGACCCGGGCCGCCCCGTCGCCCATGAACTGGGCATCTGGCACGGCCTGATCGTCGGACTCGACGACGAGGTGGCCGCCCTCCCCGCACGTGAGGTCGTCGATCTCCAGGGCGCCACCGTGCTGCCCGGGTTCATCGACAGTCACGTACACCTGGCATGGACCGGGCTCAGGGCGAGCACGCCCAGTGTCGCCCCGTGCGAGCGGGTCGAGGATGTCCTCGCCGTCGTGGCGGAGGCCGTCTCGCGGACACCTGCGCCCGGCGCCTGGGTCGACATCGCCGGGTACGACCAACGGGCCCTGGGACGCCACCTGACCGCTGCGGAACTGGACCGGGTCAGCCAGGGACGCAAGGTCTTCCTGATGCACGACTCCGGACACGCCTGCGTGGTCAACAGCGCGGTCCTGGAGCTCCTTCCGGCCGGAGTGCCGCAGCAGGACGGCTTCCTGGCGGAGAGCGCCATGACCGCCGCCCGGAGACTGCGCCTGCCGTACTCCCAGGAGGAGCTCGCCGACGCGATCGAGTACGCGGCCCGCGGCTGTCTCGCCGAGGGCATCACCGCGTGCGCGGAGGCGGGCATCGGTGGCGGCCTCCTGGGCAACAGCCCCGTCGAAGCCGGGGCGTACCAACTCCTGCGGGAACAGGGCCGGCTGCCCCTGAGGGTTCAGCTCATGGCCGCGGGAGACACCCTGCGGCCACGCGCCGCGCACCGCGACGACGGCATTCCGCGGGCCCTGGACCTGGGCCTGCGCACCGGGTTCGGCGACGACTGGCTCTCGCTCGGCGCGCTCAAGATCTACACCGACGGCGGCATGATGGCGCGCACCGCGGCGCTCACCTCCCCGTACGAGGGCATGACCCACACCGGGCAGCTCCAGGACGACCCCGACCGCCTCACGGAGCTCATCGTGGACGGCCACCTCGCCGGCTGGCAGCTCGCCGTCCACGCCATCGGCGACCGTGCCGCCGACCTGGCGCTGGACGCGCTGGAGCGGGCGCAACGGCTGAGACCCCGGCCGGACGCGCGCCACCGCGTCGAGCACGCCGGGCTGATCAGGCCCGACCAACTGCCGCGCTTCGCCCGTCTCGGGGTGAGCGCCGTGATCCAGCCCAACTTCCTGCGCTACTTCGGCGACGACTACGCGGCCGTCATGGGGGAGGAGCGGGCGGCATGGATGTACCGGGGCCGGGGATTCCTCGACCACGGCGTCACGCTGGTGGGCAGCTCCGACCGGCCCGTGACGGACGGGTCGCCACTGCGCGCGATCCAGTTCATGGTCGAGCGGGCCTCCGTCTCCGGCCTGTTGATCGGACCGGACGAGGGCATCACCGTCGACGAGGCCCTGCGCGCCTACACCGTCGCCGGTGCCCACGCCTGCCGGTGGGACGACAGCGCCGGCACCCTCACCCCGGGCAGACGGGCCGACCTCGTGGTGCTCGGGGACGATCCGAGGCGCGTCGACCCTTCGCGGATCGCAGACATCGAGGTCGTGGTCACGTACGTGGCCGGCCGTGACACCAAGGAGACGGGAAAGCCGTGAGTGAGCGAACGGAAGCGCCCGAACGGTGGGCAGGGCTGTGGCAGACGCCGGAGCCCACCGCCCGGTGGGTCATCTGGAACACGGACGGGACGAGCATGGTCTTCGACAGGGAGCTCAACATGCCTGCCGAGGTGGCCGACTCGGACCTGCGTGAGGTCCTGCGCAGAATGCGCGCGGCGGGTGCACCGGAGGACGACGAGTACCCGGGCCGTGCGTGCGCCTAGCGTGCGCCCGCCTCGCCCCGCACGCCCGCGTTCGCCGACCGCCGGGATATCCGTTTGCTCCGCCCGTACGCCGCTGGCAGTCTCCTGACCATGACTGTCTTCACCGCGTACGACGGGACCAAGCTTGCCTACCATGCTTTCGGAGCGGGCGCCCCGGTGCTCTGCCTTCCCGGCGGACCGATGCAGGACTCCGCGTACCTCGGAAACCTCGGGGGCCTCGCCGCGCACCGACAACTGATCATGCTGGACCTGCGCGGAACCGGGCAGTCGGCCGCACCCGAGGACGTCTCCTCCTACCGCTGCGACCGGCTCGTCGACGACGTCGAATCCCTGCGCGTCCACCTGGGTCTCGACACGGTGGACGTCCTCGCACACTCGGCCGGCGCCAATCTGGCCGCGCTGTACGCGGAGCGCCACCCGGAGCGCGTCGGCAGGCTCGCGCTGATCGCGCCGAGCGTCATGGCCGTCGGCATCACGGTCACGGGGGAACTCCGGCGCCGGACGGCACGGCTCCGCCAGGACGAGCCGTGGTTCCCCGAGGCGTTCGCCGCCCTGGAAGCCATCGTTGCCGGCAACGCGACCTCCGAAGCGTTCGAAGCCATCGCCCCGTTCTTCCACGGCCGCTGGGACGAAGCGGCCAGGGCGTTCCGGGCCGCGGAGGCCGGTCAGAAGAACGCGGAGGGGGCGGGTGCGTTCGCCGCCGAGGGCGCCTTCGATCCGGACACCACACGGGCGGCGCTCGCACGGTTCACCGCGCCGGTCCTCCTGCTGGCAGGAGAGGTCGACCTGAACTCCCCTCCGCCCGCGGTGACCGAGTTCGCCGGTCTGTTCCCGCACGCCGAGCTGGTCGTTCAGCCCGGGGCGGGGCACTTCCCGTGGCTCGACGATCCCGGCACGTTCGTGACCGCCACCGCCGCATTCCTTGGATGACGGACGCCGCACCTCTGATCACGCCGTGGCGTCGGCCGGCTCCTCGTCGGAATGGATGATCGAGACCTCGAGCTTGCGCAGCAGTCGCGCCAGCTGGCGGCACTCGGACGGCGAGAGCCCGCTGAGCATCCGGCGTTCGTTGTCGAGGTGCTCCGAGAACACGGTGTCCACCGTCGACAGACCCTTGTCGGTCAGACGGGAGTAGACGACCCGGCGATCGTCGGCGTCCCGCTCGCGGACGATGAGACCGTCCTTCTCCAGGCGGTCGATCCGCAACGTCACTCCCGCCGATGACACCAGCCCGGTGTCCGCGAGCTGTCCGGCCGTCAGCCGGTAGGGAGCTCCGGACCGACGCAGAGCGGTCAGCACGTCGAAGCCGGCCACGGAGAGGCCGTGACGCTCGATCGATGCGGTGAGCCTGGTGCTGTAGCGGAGGAACGAACGGTGGAGGCGCGCGAGGACCTCGAGCGGACTGGTGTCCAGCTCGGGGCGTTCGCGCGCCCAGTCCTCGATCACGTTCGCGACGGCGTCCCGGTCCACCGGCTTCGATGCAGCCATGCCCATCCCCTCGTACAGCGCCCGCCAGGTTCTCACGGCACTGAGAATCTTACCGCTGAGGCGATGGGCCGGACCGGGGGAGGGGCCGCGCAGCCCGAATCACCTGCGCGAACGTCGCCTCAGCAGCTGGATCACGACGACGGTGACCAGCACGGCCGCCGTCGGTACGGCCGCCTTCCTGAGCAGCACGGGCAGCACCGCCGCTCCCAGGTCCACCGCCTCCGGCTCGGGCGAGAGGTGGGCGGACGGCGCCGCACCCGTGGTCGCCGTGACGGAAGCGGAGCCCGCGGAGTCCCGCAGCAGCTCTTCGAGACGGGTGGCGAACTGCTGGACGATGCGGTCGCCGACCTCGGTCATGATGCCCCGGCCGAACTGCGCGGGACGGCCGGTGATGTCGAGGTCCGTACGTACGCGCACCCGGGTGCCGAGCGGGTCGGCGGCCAGCGTCGCGGTGACCGTGGCCGACGCGGTACCCGAGCCCCGGGTCTCGCTCCCGCTGAGGTCGAGGTGCATCGAACGGGCGGCCCCGTCGCGGCTGACGGTGCCCTCGCCGCGGTAACTCATCTGCACCGCACCGACCTTGACCTTGACCCGGCCGGTGAACGAGTCACCGTCGAGGGTGTCCAGCACGGCGCCGGGCATGCACGGTGCGACCCGGCCGAGGTCGAGGAAGAGCTTCCAGGCGTCGTCGGGACCCGCCGGGACGGTGAAGGAGTGGTCGAGCTGCATGGAGTGTCCAATCGGAGGAGCTGCCGGCCGGTGCCGGGATGAGGGAGGTCCGGCCGCGGGGGTCACGCGGATTCGTCCGCGGGCCGGATTCAGGAGCGGAAGGGGGTCGGGCGGGCTCAAGCGCCCTCGGCCGTCCGGATCAGGTCACGGACCCGGCTGGGAGAGAGCGGTCCTCGGCGTACGACCACACCGAAGGGGCGCAGCGCGTCCTCCACGGCACCGGCCAGCACCGCCTGCGGGGCGATCGCGCCGCCCTCGCCGAGACCCTTGACCCCGAGATCGTTCATGGGGCTGGGGGTGAAGGTCTCGTCCATGTCGAGGTCGGGTATCTCCGAGGACGTGGGCACCAGGTAGTCCATGTACGTGCCGGTGCGGGGCTGGCCGTCGGGGCCGTAGACCATCTCCTCGTACAGGGCGCCGCCGATCCCCTGAGCGATGCCGCCGGTGACCTGACCCTCCGCGATCATCGGGTTGACGATGTTGCCCGCGTCGTGGACGACGACATAGTGCAGGATCTCGATGCCGCCGGTACGCGCGTCGACCTCGACGACCGCCGCGTGCGCTCCGGCCGAGACCGCGAAGCCCGGTGGGCGGAAGTGCACCGTCTCGCTGATCTCGGTTCCGTACCGCCCGTCGGTGGGTTCGGGGGTGCCGGGCAGCGGGGCCCGCCCGGCCAGCTCCGCCAGACCGATGCAAGGGCCGCCCGGCTCCTTGGAGGCCACGACGCCGTCGCTGAGGCCGAGGCCGTCCGCGTCGACGCCGAGACGACGCGCCGCCGCCTCGACGATCTTCTCGCGGACCAGCCGGCCGGCCCGGTGGGTGGCGTTGCCCGCGTTGACCAGGGCCCGGCTGGCGATGGTGCCCACACCGAACGGGGTGGCCTCCGTGTCCCCGCCGACCACGTCGATGACGTCGAACGGCACCCCGATGGCGTCCGCGGCGATCTGTGCCATCGAGGTGCGGTGCCCCTGTCCCTGGGAGGGGGCGCCGATGGCGAGGCGCACCCTGCCGCTGGGGGCGACGTCGATCCGGGCGGTCTCGAACGGGCCGAGGCCGGTTGCCTCGATGTACATGGCGAATCCGATACCGACGTACTTGCCGCCCCGGGCACCTTCGCGCTGCCGTGCGCGTACCCCCTCGACATCGGCCTTGGCCACGGCGCGGCGCAGCAGCTCGGGATAGTCCCCCGAGTCGTACGTCTGCGGTCTGCCCGAGCGGTCCACGAGTCCGGTCGCGTACGGCATGGCGTCGGGCCCGACGAGATTGCGTGCCCGCAACTCCTCCGGTTCGATGCCCAGTTCCGCGGCCAGCCTGTCCATCGCGCGTTCCATGGCGAAGACCGTCTCCGGGCGTCCGGCTCCGCGGTAGGGCGTGGCGAACGTGGTGTTGGTGAGCACCCCGACCACGTCGATGTCCACGTGGGGGATGCGGTACGGGCCCAGCAGATGGCAGAGCGAGTTGTACGGCACGACGAGGCCGGTCATGTTGTAGGCGCCGAAGTTGACGGTGATCCGGTCCCGTACGGCGGTGATCAGGCCCTCGGAGTCCGCGGCGAGTTCGATGTGGTGGATCTGCTCACGGGCGTGGGAGGAAGCGGTGAGGTTCTCGTTGCGGTCCTCGCGCCACAGCACGGGGCGGCCGATGCGGCGGGCCGCATGGGGGACGATGAGCTCCTCGACGTAGAGGATGCCCTTCTGGCCGAAACCGCCGCCGACGTCGGCCGCGACGACGTGCACGGCCGCGGGTTCCAGTCCCAGGGTGTGGGCGATCGCGTCCCGCAGCCGGTGGGGCGTCTGGGTGCCCGACCAGACGTTCAGCCGGCCGCTGTACGGCTCCACCTGGGCGGAGATCGCGCGGGTCTCGATCGGTGAGGCGACGTACCGGTGGGCCTCGAACCGTTCGCTCACCACGGCGTGCGCGCGGGCGAACGCGGCGTCCGGGTCGCCGACACGGGCGGCGACGGTGACCGCCGTGTTGTCGGGCAGCTCCTCGTGCAGCAGCGGGGCGTCCGGGGTCAGGGCGAGCTCGGGGTCGACGAGTACCGCCAGCGGGGAGTAGCGCACGTCGACGAGTTCCAGGGCGTCCTCGGCGAGGTAGCGGTTCTCGGCGAAGACCACGGCGACGGGCTGGCCGACGTAGAGGACCTTGTCGGCGGCGAGCAGCGGCATGGGAGTCATGCGGACGACCGGGTCCAGGAGTTCGGCGAGCCCCGGAGGGGTGCGCAGTTCCTCCTTGTTCAGCATCGCCGGAAGGTCCGCCACGTCGTCGCCGGTCCACACGGCGACGACGCCGGGCGCGGCCAGCGCCGCGCTCACGTCGACGGAGTCGATGCGGGCGTGGGCGTGCGGACTGCGCAGGAACGCGGCCTCGACGGTGCCGGGCAGGGCGATGTCGTCGACGTAGCGGCCGTTGCCGCGCAGCAGCCGGTCGTCCTCGACGCGCGGGACGGAACGGCCGATCCAGCTGCCGTCGCCGTGCGGGTGCGGGTGGGAATCGTGGGACACGCGGGTCACTCCCCGAATCGCTCGTCGAGTGCCTGGCACACGGCACGTCGGATGTTGCGGTAGCCGGTGCACCGGCACAGATGCCCGCTGAGTGCGTCGGCGACCTGCTCCTTGTCCGGGCGCTCGGACTGCTCGGTGAGGGCGGTCGCCGTCATCACGAACCCGGGCGTGCAGAAGCCGCACTGCATGCCGTGGCACTCGTGGAAGGCCCGCTGTACGGGGGTGAGAGGCGCGTCGCCGGGGGCGAGGCCCTCGACCGTGCGGATCTCGGCGCCCCGGCACTGCACGGCCAGAATCAGGCAGGTACGGACCGGTTCGTCGTCGACGAGGACGGTGCAGGCTCCGCAGACCCCGTGCTCGCAGCCGACGTGCGTGCCGGTGAGACCGAGCCGGTCGCGCAGGAAGTCACTGAGGAGCAACCGGGACTCGACCTGGGCGGTGACCGGCCGGCCGTTGACGGTGAGGGTGATCTCGTGCCAGGCGGAGGGCTCGGCGAGCGGCGGCGGACCGGCCGTGAGCGGGGTGGGGACGGACGGGGTCATCAGCAGCGCTCCCAGGCGGTGGTGCAGGCGCGGACGAGGAGGTGGGCGGCGCCTTCGCGCCGGTACTCGGCGGTGGCATGGATGTCGTCGGAGGGGGCGAGCCCGGCCAGCGCGGCGTCGGCCGCGGCGGCGAGGGCCTGCCCGCCGGCATCGCTGCCGACGAGCGCGTCCTCGGCGGCGGCCAGCCGTACGGGGACGGGGGCCGCGCCGCTGAAGACCACACGGGCGGTCCGGACGGTGTCCGTCCCCGCGCTCCGGCCCAGAACCACCGCCACGCCGACGGTGGCGAAGTCGCCGTGTCTGCGGGTCAGTTCCTCGAACGCCCAGCCGTGATCCGCCGGGAGCGGAGGGAAGACGACCTCGGTGAGCAGTTCGTCCACCTCGACGGCGGTGGAGAAGGTCGCGACGAAGAAGTCCTCGGCGGTGACGGTGCGGGTTCCGCGCGGCCCGGTGATCACGAACCGGGCGTCCAGCGCGAGGGCCGCGGTGGGCAGCTCGGCGGCAGGGTCGTGGTGGGCGAGACTGCCGCACACGGTGCCGCGGTTGCGGATCTGCGGGTGGCCGATCTGCTCGATCGCGGCGGCCAGCAGCGGCCACCCGTCCCGTACCGCGGGGTCGGCGGCGGCGCGGGCCTGCCGCACGGCTGCCCCGATGCGGAGGTTGCCCTCCGCGTCGACGTGAAGACGCCCGAGCTCCGGGATGCGAGTGATGTCGACGAGCACCTCGGGTCTGGCGAGGCGCATGTTCAGCATGGGGATCAGGGACTGGCCGCCCGCCACGACCTTGGCTTCCCGCTCCTCGTCGGCGAGGAGGGCGACCGCCTCACCGACGGTGCTGGGGGCGGTGTAGTCGAAGGATGAGGGTTTCAACCTGCTGCCACCGGTCCTCTCTGGTCGTCGTCGCGCCGTTCCGTTCGACACGTACAGATCTATCTAGTACCTAAAATGATTTACACTAAAGTTTCTTCTTGGCAAGAGGCTGTCCGAGATTTCCCCGTTCGAGATTCCTAGTCCGAGGTGAGCGACATGCGGCACGTCATCGACCAGGCAGTCGCCTGGCAGCGCTCCGGCACCCGCTTCGCCATGGCGACCGTCCTGCGGACCTGGGGCTCGGCGCCGCACGCGCCGGGCGCGTCGATGCTGGTGTCCGAGGACGGCCGTATCGTCGGCAGCGTCTCCGGCGGCTGCGTCGAAGCCGCCGTCTGCGCGATCGCCGAGGAGGTGCTCGCGGGCGCCGCGCCGACCGTCGAGCGCTGGGGGGTCGGCGACGACGACGCCTTCGCGGTCGGTCTGACCTGTGGCGGCACCATCGAGGTGCTGATCCGCGAGGTGGGGCCCGAGGTGCCGCTCGGTCGTGTCGCCGCCGATCTGGCGGCCGGTGTGCCGGTCGCCCTGGTCACCCCCCTCGACGGCGGCGGACTGGCCGTCGGCGGGGGGACGGTGACCGGTTCCCTGGGTGACCCGGATGCGGACCGAGCTGCGGTCCTGGCCGCCGAGGGCATGCTGGGACGGGCCGCGAGTGGACTCGTGACCAGCGGAAACGCTGCGGCCGACGGCGCTGCCTGCGTGCCGGAGAGGGGGCTGCTGGTGCAGTCGTTCGCGCCGCGGCCGCGGCTGCTGATCTTCGGTGCGGCCGAGTTCGCCCGGCCCCTGGCAGGGATCGGCGCAGCGCTCGGACACCGCGTGACGGTCTGCGACGCCCGGCCCGCCTTCGCGGCGCCCGAGCGCTTTCCCGGCGCCGACGAGGTGGTGACCGACCGGCCCGAGCGCTGGTTCCGCACCCAGGAGCACCTGGTCGGCCCGGGGGCCGCGGTGATCGTGCTGACCCACGACCACCGCTTCGACGTACCGGTTCTCGCGCTCGCGCTGCGCAGCCGCGCCGGATACGTGGGCGCCATGGGCAGCCGCCGTACGCATCAGGACCGGCTCGAACGGCTGCGTGCGGCCGGCGCCACCGAGGCGGACATCGCACGGCTGCGGTCGCCGATCGGCCTGGATCTCGGCGGCCGGGGACCCGAGGAGACCGCCGTGTCGATCATGGCCGAGATCATCGCGGTCCGGCGTGGCGGCAGTGGACTGCCGCTCACCTCCCGTTCCGGTCCCGTACACATAGTGTGACGATTTTTGAACGACTGTTTTTATGAACACTCGTTTAATGTGAGGGATGTGGATCCAGAGAGCAAGGGCCGCCGACGAGCGGCCGGAAGTCCCGCCCCCGATGCCGGGCAGTCAGCGGCCGCGCCGCGCCGCCCCGGCTCCCACGACCCGGAAGGCAATCGCCGCGCGGTCCTCGATGCCGCTCGCCGACTGTTCGGCGCGCACGGCTACAAGGGTGTCGGCGTCCGGGCCATCGCGGCCGATGCGGGGGTGACGCCGGGCCTGGTGATGGCGTACTTCGGCACCAAGGACGGTCTGTTCCGCGAGGCGGTCGGGAGCGGAGCGGGTGTCACCGGCGATGTGCTCGGGGCCGACGCCGCGGGCGATCTGCCGGCAGCCCTTGCCCAGGCCTACCTGGACCGCTGGGACCGGCTGCCGGCTGACGACCCCTGGCCGGCGCTGATCCGCTCGGCGGTCAGCCACCCGCCCAGTGCCGAACTGCTGCGCACGATCCTGGACAAGCAGGTCGGCGAACCCCTCGCGCGGCTGCTCGGCGACACGGCCGAGGCGGAGGTGCGCATCGCCATGATCCGCAGCGTCCTCTTCGGCGTGATCATGGAACGCTACGTCTTCGCGCACGATCCGGCGGTGTCCGTCCCGACCGAGGACCTCGCCCCGGCGCTGACGGACGTGCTCACCACCGCCTTCGGTGACGCCGTCCGTCCCGCCCGCGGCCCGGAACGCCGCACCCAGGGTCCGGGCGAGGCCGCGTCCACCCGCTCCGGGAAGCCGGAAACCCGGCAGCCCTCGCCGACGCCCCCCGGCGCGGACGACTCCGCCCCGTCCCTGTTCGACAGGCTGAGCGAGTGCGCCCGGCGTCATCAGGAGCTCGTCGGCAGGACCGTCCGCGCGTACGGCATCAGTCTGCCCGCCTACGAGGTCCTGGCCACGCTGCGCGACGCGGGCGAGCCCTACCGCCGGACGATGGGCGAGGTGGCGGCCGCAGGCGCCGTCCGCGCGGGCGGCCTCACCCAGCACGCGGACCGTCTCGAGGCGGTCGGCCTGATCCGGCGGGAGCGCGACACCGATGACCGCCGGATCGTCCGGCTGTGCCTCACCCCGGAGGGTATCGCGCTGTCCGACCGGGTCTCTGCCGCACGGTCCGCCCAGGAGCACGAGCTGCTCGCCGGGCTCGTACCGGCAGACCGGCGCCGCCTGTCGGGGCTTCTCGGCGCGCTGGGGCACACGCTCGGGGCCGGTGTCCCGGAGCAGTGATCACTGCTCCGGGACACCGGCCCCTCACCCGGACTTCCGGAAGCGTCAGGAGTTGAGCTCCTCCAGTGTCCGGCCCTTGGTCTCGATGGCGAACCAGGCGATGCCCGCGCCCACCGCGGCCACTGCGGCGAGCTGTGCGAAGACGAGGCCCAGGCTGCCGCCGGCTCCGATGATCGCGCCCACGGTTATCGGGCCGAGAATGACGCCGAGCCGGTTCCACAGGCCGCCGAACGCCGCCCCCTTGGCCCGGTTGGCCGTCGGGTAGAGCTCGGGGGAGTACAGGTAGAGCCCCGCGTTGATCGCGTAGAGGAAGAACGTCGTGCACGAGGCGAAGACGGCGACCTGGGTGCCCGAGGTCGCGCCGAGTACGGCGAGCACGCCCAGCGAGAGCACGGTGCCGACGAGCGCGCCGATCAGGGCGGGCCTTCGGCCGATGCGGTCGACCAGCATGGCCATGATGAACGTGCCGAGCAGACCGGTGATGTTACTGACCAGAGTGAAGACGAGCGCGGTGGTCAGGTCCAGGTCGAACTGCTTCGTGTAGAGCGACGGCAGCCAGACCGAGATGCCGTGGTTCACGTAGTAGGCGACGAACCACAGGCCCGACAGGACCGCTGTGCGCCGCAGGTAGCGACCCTGGAACAGGTCGCGCAGGCGGCCCTGGGAGACCTCTTCCTGTACGTCGGCGGCGGGTGCGGGCAGCGGCTCGGCCGTGGCGCGGACGACCTCGGCCTCGATGCGGGCGATGGCCTCCTCCGCCTCCTGCGTACGTCCACGGGCCAGCAGCCAGCGCGGGGACTCGGCCACGTGGCGCGGAAGTACGGCGGCGATCAGCACCGGGAGAGTGCCGAGGAGGAACATCGCGCGCCAGCCGAAGTTGGGGACCACCCACACGGCGACCAGGGTGGCGGCCGCCAGTCCGGCAGGGAAGATCATCTCGTACAGCAGGACGAAGCGGCCCCGCTTGTCGGAGCGGGCGATCTCGTTGATGTACGTGGCCGCGACGGGCACGACACCGCCGATTCCGAGACCCTGGACGAACCGGAAGAGCGAGAAGGTCTCGATGCTGCCCGAGAACGCGACGGCGAGGCTGGCAAGACCGGTGATCGCGACGCCCAGGGCGACGGTGCGCACTCGGCCGATCCGGTCTCCGAGCCAGCCCGCGGCGATGGCGCCGAGGAGCATGCCGATCGAGGCGGAGGTCACGGCGAAGGTGGCCTGGCCGGTGGTCAGGTTCCATTCCTTCATCAGGACGGGCAGTGCGGAGGCGGCCAACAACTGGTCGAACGCCTCGAAGAACGTGACGGCGCCGATCAGGAAGCGGACTTTGACGTGCCAGCGTGATTGCGGCAGTCGTTCGAGTCTCGCGGCTATGGAGCCGAGGGCTGGCTTGCCGGCCACAGTCGTCATGGAGGGGTTCCTTCCGCGGGCAGAGCAGTTGCGGAGACAGTAGGTTCAAGTATCTAAGCGGTCAATGGTTAAGAGCTTAGGAATCTTGCTTCCGGCAACTTGGTGTTCATCATCGATGCCGTGGAGGGCGTGCTCAAGGCATGGAAGGCAACGATTTCGCCCTGGGCCCTTGCGGAAGAATAGTTAAGCGCTTAGATTTCTAGCACTTCGACGGTTCCGGGTGGTGGAACGCACCCCGTGCTCCCCACTCGCAGCCCAGCCCTTGCCCGCCCCCCGCCCGGAGGTACACCCGTGCCGCACATCCCCACCGACATCCTGATCGCGGGCCAGTGGCGACGCGGAGCGGGCGAGCTGCTCGACACCGTCGACCCGGCGACCGGCCGCGTCCTCGCCACCGTCCACACCGCGTCGGCCGACGAGGTCGACGAAGCGGCCGAAGCCGCTGCGAAGGCGGTCGCGGACCCGGCCTGGCGGGACCTGCTCGCCCACGAGCGCGCCCGGCTGCTGCACCGCATCGCCGAGCTGACCGAGCAGGCGGCGGACGACCTTGCCGCACTGCAGACCGCCGACACCGGCAAGACCCTCACCGAGACCCGCGCCCTCGCGCTCAGCGCGGCAGGCACCTTCCGCTACATCGCGGCAGCCCTGGAGAGCGCCGAGGACTCGGTCACGCCCTCCCGCGGCCCGTACGTCACGATGAGCGCGTACGAGCCGCTGGGAGTCGTCGGCGCGATCAACCCCTGGAACTCTCCTGTCGCCAGCGACGCGCAGAAGATCGCGCCCGCGCTCGCCGCAGGGAACGCGGTCCTGCTCAAGCCGGCTGCCTGGACGCCCCTCGTCTCCCTCGCCCTCGGCCGCCTGATCACCCAGGCACTCGAAGAGTTCCGCCTGCCCACCGCCCTGCTGTCGGTACTCCCGGGCAGCGGCCGGGTGGTCGGTGACGCCGTCGTGCGCCACCCCCTCGTCGCCCGCATCGGTTTCACCGGCGGTACGGAGACCGGCCGGTCCATCGCCACGCTCGCCGCCCGGAAGCTCATCCCCGTCTCCCTGGAGCTCGGCGGCAAGTCGCCGACGATCGTGCGCGCCGACGCCGACATCGAGCAGGCCCTGGCTGGCGTGATGTTCGGGATCTTCTCCTCCAGCGGGCAGTCCTGCATCGCCGGCTCCCGGCTCTTCGTGGCCCGGGAGATCTACGACTCCTTCGTCGGCGAACTGGTCGAGCGCGTCCGCAAGCTGCGCGTCGGACCCGGTACCGAACCGGGCACCCAGGTCGGCCCCCTGGTCCACCACAGCCACCGCGACTCCGTCGCCGCCTATGTGGACCTCGCCCGCTCCGAGGGCGCCCGGGTCCTGTGCGGAGGCGCGGCGCCCGAGGGCGAGCGGTACCAGGACGGCGCCTACTACCTGCCGACGGTCCTGGACGGACTGCCCAACACCTCGCGCACCTGCCAGGAGGAGATCTTCGGGCCCGTCCTGGTCGCCCTGCCCTACGACGACGAGGACGACCTGGTCCGCCAGGCCAACGACTCCATCTACGGGCTGGCCTGCGGAATCTGGACCCGAGACCTGCGAGCCGCCTGGCAGCTCGCCCGCCGGATCGAGGCCGGCACGGTCTGGATCAACACGTACAAGCAGTTCAGCGCCTCCACCCCGTTCAGCGGATGGAAGGACAGCGGCCTCGGAACGGAGAAGGGCCGCGACGCGATCCGCGCCTACCAGCGCCAGAAGTCCCTGTACTGGGGCACCTCCGGCCACCCGCTTCCCTGGGCCGGCTGACCCGGCACGCACCGACGCCCGCCCGCCCGTCTGGAGAGACTGATGCACCAACCACCCCCCGGCCCGATCGCCCGGCTCCGCTCACTGCGCTACGTCGAGCTGCACACCCCGGCCTTCACCGAGACCGCCGACTTCTACGAAGAGGTCTGGGGCCTGGAGACCGTCGAGTCCGACACCGGCGCCCGCTGGCTGCGCGGCACCGGCGACGAGCACCACGTCCTCCACCTGGCCGAGCGGGAGAAGGTCGGCCTCGGCCGCCTCTCGTTCGCCGTCGCGACCCCCGCCGAGGTCGACGAGGCCGCGCGGCGCCTCGACGCACGCGGCATCGTCCCCGTCTTCGGGCCCGGTCCGCTGCATCAGGCGGGCGGCGGCTACGGGCTGCGGTTCACCGACCCCGAGGGGCGTCTCATCGAGATCAGCGCCCAGGTCGAGGCCGTCGTCCCGCGCGGCCGGGACGGTGCCGTGCCCGTCGGGGTGACGCACGCCGTGCTCAACACCACCGACATCGACGCAGCCGTCACCTTCTACTGCGAGGTCCTGGGACTGCGCGTCTCCGACTGGTCCGAGCACCAGATGGCGTTCCTGCGCTGCAACGCGGACCACCACTGCATCGCCTTCAACCAGGCCGAGTGGACCTCGCTCAACCACGTGGCGTACGAGATGACCTCGGTCGACCACTTCATGCGCGGCCTCGGCCGGCTCCGCCACCACGGCATCACCCCCCAGTGGGGTCCCGGCCGGCACGGCCCCGGGAACAACACCTTCTCCTACTTCACCGACCCGTCCGGGCTGGTCTGCGAGTACACCTCCGAGGTCGCCCAGATCGTCGAGGACGCCTGGATCGCCCGGGTGTGGCGCCGGGTGCCCGACCTGTCGGACCTGTGGGGGACGGCGGGACCGCCGTCCAAGGAGATCCGCTGCCACATGGCGGGCGCGCCGGACCCCGGCCCGCTCGCTCCCCTCGACGCCCAGGAGGCCACCGCATGAGCACCGTACGCAAGGTCGGCATCGTCGGCTGGGGCGCGATCGGCCGTGTCGTCGGCACCGCCCTCGCCGAAGGCCGGGTGGGCGGCGCCGAGCTGGTGTGCGTCGTCGACAACCGCCCGCTCGGCGAAACCGCACCGGCGCCGCAGGCCACCTTCGAGGAGGCCCTGGGGACCTGCGACCTGATCGTCGAGGCCGCCGGCCAGGGCGTCGTACGGGAGTGGGGCGAGCGGGTGCTGGAGTCCGGCACCGATCTGCTGATCGCCTCCACCGGAGCGCTGACCGACGAGGACCTCGCGAAGCGCCTCCTCGCGGCGGGACCCGGCCGGGTGTACTTCACCGGCGGTGCCGTCGGCGGTCTCGACCTGCTTCAGGCGGCCCGCTCCCTGGGTCCGCTCGACGAGGTGCGCCTCACCACCACCAAGCTGCCCTCCACCCTCGAACAGCCCTGGATGGACGAAGAGTTGCTGGCCCGGATGCGGTCGGCGACCGGACCGGTCGTGGTCATGACGGGCACCGCCCGCGAGATCCCGGTCAAGTTCCCCAAATCGACGAACGTGGCAGCGTCCGTCGCCCTGGCCGTCGGCGACCTGGACACTGTGCGGGTCCAGGTCGTCGCCGACCCGGCGGCGCACCACACCCGCCATGTGATCGAGGCGTCCGGCGCACACGGGGCGTACCGCTTCGAGGTCGCCCACCTGCCCGACCCGGGCAATCCGGCCACCAGCCAGGTGGTGCCGTACGCGGTCCTGCGCAGCCTCGCCGCGCTCGCCGGACAAACGGGCCAGATCCTGTGAACGCCCCAGTCGACGTCACCTTCGACGTCCACGTCGAGGAAGCCGGTGACCGGGGCCCCCTCCTGCTGTGCCTCCACGGGATCGGCTCGTCGTCGGCGGCGTTCGCCCCTCAGCTCGCCGAACTCTCCTCGTACGTAAGGGTCGTGGCCTGGGACGCCCCCGGCTACGCCAAGTCGCCCGACCCGCAGGCCCCGCTCGGCCTGGACGACTACGCGGACGCGGCAGCCGCTCTCATCCGTGAGCGCGCCTCGACCGCGCACGTCCTCGGAGTGTCCTGGGGTGGTGTGATCGCGCTACGGCTCGCCGCCCGCCACCCCGAGCTCGTCGCCTCACTGATCGTCGCCGACTCCAGCGCGGGCTCCGGCACGGACGAGGCGAAGGCGAAGGGCATGCGGGCCCGGGCCACCGAGCTCGCCGAGCTCGGCCCGCGCGCCTTCGCCGAGGGACGCGGACCGCGGCTGGTGTCCGCGGACGCTCCCGACGAACTCGTGCGCCGGGTCGTGGACACGATGGCCGCCTCGGTACGGCTGCCGGGATACGGGTACGCCGCCGAGTCCATGGCCGCCGCCGACCTGCGCGCCGAACTCCCCTCGATCGCCGCCCCCACCCTCGTGCTGTGCGGCGAGCAGGACCGGGTCACCGGCATCGAAGCGAGCCAGTTCATCGCCGGAGCCATCCACAGGACCGCCTACGTGATCGTCAAGGACGCCGGTCACCTGGCCAACCAGGAGCAGCCGGGCCACTTCAACGCCTGGGTGCTCTCCCACCTCCGCATCACCGCATCCATCCCCGAATAGGAGCCTCCACCATGCCTCTGACCACCGACGCGTACGACAACGGCGACGACCTCTCGGCGTACACCGACTCCCTCATCGCCACCAAGGCCTCCCGGGTGGCCGACTTCGACACCCTGTCCTTCCAGGAGAAGGCCGGCGCGCAGTTCCGCCGCGGCCAGATCCGCTACGTCGGCTCGGGTGCCACCGGCAACCACGAGAGCGACAGCCGGATCCTCCCGTCCGGCGGGTTCACCTTCTCCAACATGCTGCTGCCGCCCGGCGCCGAGGGCCCGGCCCACACCCACCACGACGTCGAAGAGGCCTTCTTCGTCCTGGAGGGCGAGGTCAAGGTCGGCATCCACCGCGGGCCCGACGAGGCCGAGTACCGCACCCTCGGCTACCGCGACATGATCGTGGTCCCCGCCGGAGTGACCCGTTCGCTCAAGAACGAGGGCGACACCGACGCCCTGTTCTGCGTCGTCATCGGCACGCAGAAGCCGCAGGTGCCGACCTACCCCGAGTACTCGCCGATGCACGGCGTGACCCGTGGCTGACCAGCCCCCGGCCGACGCACGCACTGTCGTCGTCACCGGTGCGGGCCGTGGCCTGGGACTGGCCATGGCCCGCCGGGCCGGCACCGACGGCTTCCGGGTCGTCGTCGCCGAACTGGAACGGGAACGGGGCGAGCACGCCGTCGCCGAACTCCGCGCGGAGGGCATCGACGCCCGCTTCGTACGCTGCGACGTCGCCGACCCCGCCTCGGTGGCCGCGCTGGCCGCCGCCGTGCGCGAGATCGGCCCCGTGTACGGCCTGGTCAACAACGCGGCCCTCGCCAACGGTGTGGGCGGCAAGGAGTTCCAGGACATCGACATCGAGGTGTGGGACCGGCTGATGGCGGTCAACGCCCGCAGCCCCTGGCTGGTGGCGAAGGCCCTGTACCCGCTCTTCGCGAACCCGGCCAGGATCGTCAACATCGCCTCGGACGCCGTGCTGTACGGATCCCCCCGCCTCGCGCACTACATCGCCTCCAAGGGTGCGGTCATCGCACTCACCCGGGCGATGGCACGCGAACTCGGCGACAAGGGGATCACCGTGAACGCGGTCGCCCCCGGACTCACCGAGTGCGAGGCGACGGCGACCGTGCCCGCCGAACGGCACGACCTCTACCGCATGAACCGGGCCATCTCCCGGCCGCAGCAGCCGGACGACCTCACCGGGATCGTCTCCTTCCTGCTCGGCGAGGAATCCCGCTACCTGACCGGACAGGTGATCGCCGTCAACGGCGGATTCACCATGAACTGAACTGCAGGAGACACGAGTTATGGATCTGGGACTCGCCGACCGCACCATTGTGGTCACAGGCGGCAGCTCGGGCGTCGGCCTGGCCACGGTCCGCGCCCTCCTCGACGAGGGAGCCCGCGTCGCCACCTGCGGCCGTGACGCCGACCGGCTCGCCAAGGTGGCCGCCGACCTCGGCACCGGACACGACCGCCTCCTGACCGGAGTCTGCGACGTCCGCGACGCCGACGCCGTGCGCGACTTCGTCCGCCGCACAGCCGAGGAGTTCGGCGGCATCGACGGACTCGTCAACAACGCCGGACAGTCCCGGATGAAGGGGCTCGACGACTCCACCGCCGAGGACTGGCGCGACGAGCTGGAGCTGAAGTTCGCCGGGGTGCTCAACCCCCTGCAGGCCGCGCGCCCGCACCTCGCCGCCTCCGCCGCGGCGAGTGTCGTCAACATCAACGCGGTCCTCGCCAAGCAGCCCGAGCCCCGGCTGATCACGACGAGCGCCGCCCGGGCGGGCATCCTCAACCTCTCCAAGTCCCTGTCGGTCGAACTCGCCGCCGAGGGCATCCGGGTCAACTCCGTATGCCTCGGTCTCGTCGACACCGGTCAGTGGACGCGGCGCTACGCCGCCTCGGACTCCGGCAGGACGTACGAGGAGTGGCAGGCGGAACTCGCCGCCGACCGGGGCATAGCCCTCGGCCGGCTCGGCCGGGCCGAAGAGGTCGCGTACGCGGTTGTCACCCTGCTCTCGCCCCTCGCCTCGTACATCACCGGCACCAGCATCGACGTCTGCGGCGGCGTCGGCCGCTCCATCCTCTGAGGAGACACCATGCGTTACGACAACGGAGGCGATCTCCTCGTCGCCGTCCTTCGGGAACTCGGGATCGACACCGTCTTCGGCATCGTCAGCGTGCACAACCTGCCGCTCGTCGAGGCCGTCGACCGCGAACTGCGTTTCGTGCCCGTGCGGCACGAAGCGTCCGCCGTGAACGCCGCCGACGCCTACGGACGCGCCCGAGGCACGCTCGGCTGCGCACTGACCTCCACCGGCACGGGAGCCGGCAACGCGGCAGGATCGCTGATCGAATCACTCAGCGCGGGCAGTTCCGTCCTGCACATCACCGGCCAGGTGGAGAGCGAATTCCTCGGCAGCGGCCGCGGATTCATCCACGAGACCAAGGACCAGCTCGGCATGCTGAGGGCGGTCTCCGTCCACGCCGCGAGTGTGCCGGACGCCGAGCAGGCGGGCCGCATCCTGCGCGAGGCGGCCCGCGCGGCGCTCACCGCGCCGGGCGGACCGGCGAGTGTGGAGTGGCCGATCGACCTCCAGTTCGCGGCGCAGACCGACGAGCCCGAGGAGCTCCCCGCAGCCGTCGTACCGGCTCCCGCCGAGAGCGAACTGGCCGCCGCCGGCGCCCTTCTGGCATCCGCCCGACGCCCGCTGGTCTGGGCGGGCGGCGGCGCGGCAACCGCAGGCGGCGAGCTCGCCGGACTGCTGGAGGCGACCGGAGCGGGACTGCTGACCTCGAACTCCGGGCGCGGCGCCGTACCCGAGGACCACGAGCAGGTCATCGGCAACTTCGCCACCACCCCCGCGGTCCGCGCCCTGCTCGCCGACGCGGACGTGCTGCTCACCATCGGCACGCACTTCCGCTCGAACGAGACGGCCGACTACACGCTGGGACTTCCCGGGGCGCACATCCAGATCGACATCGACAAGGACGCGCTGGGCCGCGTGTACCCCGCCACCCACGCGCTGCACGGTGATGCCGCCGCCGCCCTGACCGCCCTGCTGCCGCACGCCCGGCCCGCGGAGAGCGGCTGGACGGACCGTGTCGGCGCCGTGCGCACCGAGGTGCGGGCCCTCCTGCACGACAACATCGGGCCCCAGGCCGCGATCTGCGACGCGATCCGCGCAGCGCTGCCCCGCGAGGCGGTCGTGGCACGCGACGTCACGATCCCCTCCAGCAGCTGGGGCAACCGGCTGCTGGAGATGTACGACCCGCGCGACAACGTCTTCCCGCGCGGCGGCGGCATCGGACAGGGACTCGGCATGGGCATCGGTGCGGCGCTCGCGCGGCCCGACGCACCCACGGTCGTCATCGCCGGCGACGGCGGGCTCGCCGTCCACCTCGGCGAACTCCTCACCCTCGCCCAGGAACGGCCCCGGCTGACCCTGATCGTCTTCAACGACGGCGGTTACGGAGTTCTGCGCAACATGCAGGACCGCTACAGCGAGCGCCGCTCCGGAGTGGACCTGGCCACTCCCGACTTCGAACTGCTGGCCCGCGCATGCGGGTTGCCGTACCTGCGGATCGCAGCCGAGGAGCACGCCGGCCCGGTGCTCGGGGAGGCCATCGCCTCCGGCGGGCCGACGCTCGTCGAGGTCGATCTGACCGCACTCGGACCGATGAAGGTCCCGTTCACCCCACCCGTGAGGATCCCGGGCCAGTAGCCCGGTCGCGCGTACTGCCGGTAAGGAGGCAACAGGCCATGAGCGAGCATTCCCTGCAGCTGGTCGTCCATCGAATGACCTGGGAGGCGGAGGGCGTACTCTCCGTCGAACTGACCCACCCCGACGGCAAACCCCTGCCCGCCTGGACGCCGGGCGCGCACCTCGACGTCCATGTCGGTGGCCAGGTACGCCAGTACAGCCTGTGCGGCGACCCGAACGTGCCGGACTCCTACCGCATCGGCGTGCTCAACGAGCCCGCCTCGCGGGGTGGTTCGCGGTTCGTGCACACACAGCTGCGCCCCGGGCAGCCAGTCACGGTCTCCGAACCGCGCAACCACTTCGCGCTGGAGGAGGCCGACGCCTACCTGTTCGTCGCCGGAGGCATCGGGATCACTCCGCTGCTGGCGATGGCCAGGGAGGCCGCCCGCAGGGGTTCCGCCTGGCGGATGGTCTACGGAGGACGGGGGCGGGCGTCGATGGCGTTCACCTCGGAACTCGCCGCGCTCGGCGGTGACGTCACGCTCGTCCCGCAGGACGAACTCGGGCACATCGACCTGGATGCCGCGCTCGCCGAACTGCCCGAGGGCACGCTGGTGTACTCCTGCGGTCCCGAGCCCCTGCTCGTGGCCGTCGAGGCACGCTGCCCCGAGGACCGGTTGCGCCTGGAGCGCTTCGCCGCGCCGACCGTGGAACGCACGGGTGACGACGAGGAGTTCGAGGTCGAGTGCCGCACCTCGGGCGTCACCCTCACCGTCGGCGCCGGCACCTCGATCCTCGACGCCGCCGAGGCTGCCGGGATCGACGCACCGAACTCGTGCCGCGACGGCATCTGCGGGTCGTGCGAGACCCGGGTGATCGAGGGTACCCCCGACCACCGCGACTTCCTGCTCAGCGAGGCCGAACGTGCCACCTGCGCCACGATGATGATCTGCGTCTCGCGGTGCGCCTCACCGAGCCGGCTCGTCCTCGACCTGTGACACCTTCCCCCGCACTTTCAGGAGACACCGTGACCGACACCTGGCCGTACCTCGACGTCCACCAGTCCCGTACGCACGAGCCGACCCCGTACGAGTACAAGCTCGCCGCGACCCTCGAGGAGGTCTTCACCAAGGAGGGCCACGAGCTGGCCGACGTGGTGCGCGGACTCAACGCCCGCCAGGTCCACGCGGGCGACGGCACGCCGTGGACCGAGGAATCCTTCCGTGCCGAGATGAACCGACTGGGAGCCTGACCATGACGCTGACGTCCTCCGCCACGGCGGACCACATCTACGCCACCGGCCTGCGCAACCAGTGGCACCCCGTCGTCCCCTCGCACTTCGTCGCCCCCGGTGCGATGCGCAAGGTGACCGCGCTCGGCGAGCAGTGGCTGCTGTTCCGCCGCTCCGACGGTGCCCTGTCCATGCTCGCCGACCGCTGTCCGCACCGCGGCGCACCCCTGTCGCTCGGCAAGCACCTCGGCGACCGGGTCGCCTGCTGGTACCACGGTGTCGAGGTCCGGTCCGACGGGACGGTCTCCTCCGTCCCCGGGCTGCCGGGCTGCAGCCTGGAGGGCAAGAAGCTGGTCACCTCGCTGCCGGTGCGCGAGGTCGCGGGCGCGATCCTCGCCTACTTCGGCGACGAGGAGCACCCGGAGCCGGCCGAACTGACGCTCCCGGAACCGCTGACGGACCCCGAGGTGGACGCGTTCCTGTGCTACGCCGAGTGGGAATCGCCGTGGCGCTACGCCGTCGAGAACCTGCTCGACCCGATGCACGGGGCCTTCCTCCACCACGACTCGCACACGATGTTCGACGGTGACACGACGGCCAAGTTCCGCATCCGGGAGACAGGGCGCGGCTACTTCTTCGAGAAGACCGACCAGCGCGGCGTCAACTTCGACTGGGTGGAGCTCTGCCGCACCGGCGTGGACTGGGTCGACCTGTCCATCCCGTACCCGCCGTCGGCCGGACCCGGCGGACCGTTCGGGATCGTCGGCATGGTCTGCCCGGTGGACGAGCGGCGCAGCGGTGTCTTCTTCTGGCGCTACCGCCGGGTCGAGGACTGGCAGCGCGCGTCCTGGCGCTTCCTCTACCGGACGCTGATCGAGAAGCGCCACTGGGACGTGCTGGAGCAGGACCGCGTCATGCTGGAGGCCATGCCGGCCGACGCCGACCAGCAGGAGAACCTGTACCAGCACGACCTGGGCGTGGTGCGGCTGCGCCGGCTGTACCGTGCGGCGGCCGAGGCCCAGTCGTCGGCGGGCGCCTGAAGGCGCCGCGACAGCGGCCGGTGCCGGGCGGGACGGGCGGGGATGATCCCGGACCCGGCGCCCGGCCCGCTGCTGCCAGGGCCGGGTCCGTCAGTAGTCGACGGGCTCGCGGATGAGGGGACAGGTCATGCAGTGGCCACCCCCGCGACCGCGGCCGAGCTCGGCACCGACGATCGGGATGACCTCGACCCCCGCCGCGCGCAGCAGGTCATTGGTCTGGGTGTTGCGGTCGTAGGTGAAGACGACCCCCGGTTCGAGGGCGACGGCGTTGTTCCCGCTGTCCCACTGCTGGCGCTCGGAGGCGTACACGTCACCGCCCGTCTCGATCACCCGTAGAGCCGGCAGGCCCAGGCTCCGGGCCACCACATCGACGAACGGACTCGATCCCTCGTCGGTGACCTCCACGCCCGGTGACGTGTCGGCGGGGCGGAGGGAGAACGTGTGCACCGCGTCCATGATCTTCGGATAGAGGGTGACGATGTCGCGGTCGGCGAAGGTGAAGACGGTGTCCAGGTGCATCGCCGACCTCAGCTTCGGCATCCCCGCCACCACGACGTGTTCCGCGGCGCCGTTCTCGAACAGAGCAGCGGCGACCTGGGTGATGGACTGCCGGGAGGTCCGTTCGCTCATGCCCATGAGGACGACCCCGTTGCCGACGGGCATGATGTCCCCGCCCTCGAACGTGGCGCTGCCCCAGTCGAGTTCGGGATCGCCCCACCAGACCGTGTCGCCGGCGAAGTCCGGGTGGAAGCGGTAGACCGTCTTCATCAGCAGAGTCTCGTCATGGCGGGCGGGCCAGTACAGCGGATTGAGCGTGACCCCTCCGTACAGCCAGCACGTGGTGTCGCGGGTGTAGAGGGTGTTCGGCAGCGGCGGCATGAGGTACTCGCGCGCCCCGGTCGACTCGCGGGCCAGGCCGAGGTAGGCGGAGCGGTAGTCCTCCGGCAGGTCGGCGGTGGCCAGGCCCCCGATCAGGTACTCGGCGAGCTGCCGGGGCTGCAGGGACTCCAGGAAGGCGCGGGTGCCTTCGATGAGCCCCAGACCGACCTCGTTGGCGGTGATCTTGCGGTCGAGGAGCCACGACATGGCCCCCGGCACCGTCAGGGTCGCGGCCAGCAGGTCGTGCAGCTCCACGACCTCGACGCCGCCCCGCTGGAGCTCGCTCACGAAGTCGGCGTGGTCGCGCTGTGCGTTGTCCACCCACATCACATCGTCGAAGAGCAGGTCACCGGCGTTGCTGGGGGTGAGCCGGCGGTGTGCGAGGCCGGGTGCGCAGACCAGCACCTTGCGCAGTCTGCCCACCTCGGAGTGCACGCCGTGCACGGGAGCTGCGCCGGTGTCGGTGGTGTTCGTCATGGGTGCGTCCATTCGGTCGTGTGCTGGTGTGCCTGCTCCGGAGCGGGACGAACGGGTTGCGGACGGGCCGTCAGAGGCTGATCCAGCCCGCGGCCAGGGCGATCACTCCCATGGCGGCTCCGGCGATGGAGACGGCGAAGATGACGAGTTCGGCCGGAGAGAACACCTGCCGCTGCTGCTCCCGCCGGGCCATGGCGAACAGGATCGTGGCCGGGGCGTAGATGATGAAGGAGACCAGCACGAACTTCATGCCTGCCGCGAACAGCAGGAACGCGGTGTAGAGCGTCGCCACGACGCTGACGACGAGGTCACGCCCGCGGCCTGTTCCGGCTGTCAGCTCATCGGGCCGCACCATGATCTTCACGGCGAACATCGCCGCCATCAGGAACGGGATCAGGGACAGGGAACTGGTCAGGTCGAGTGCGAAGTTGAACGCGTCGTCCGAGAACAGGGTGATGACGAGGACCACCTGGGACAGGGCGGTGGTCATCAGCAGTGCGGGCACGGGCACGTCGGCGGAGTTCGAGCGGCGCAGGAAGCGCGGCATGTCGTCGTCCTTGGCGGCCACGAAGAGCACCTCCGCCGCCATGAGCGTCCAGGCGAGATAGGCGCCGAGCACGGAGATGATCAGCCCGACGCTCACGAAGACCATGCCCCAGGTCCCGACAGCCGCCTCCAGCACGGCGGCCATGGACGGCTGGCGGAGTTCGGCGATCTCGGCCATGGGCAGGATGCCGTACGACACGATCGTGACCGAGGCGAAGACGGCGAAGACGCTGAGGAAGCCCAGCACCGTGGCCCGTCCGATGTCCTCGCGGCGCTTGGCGTGCCGTGAGTAGACGCTGGCGCCCTCCACACCGAGGAAGACGAACACCGTGGCCAGCATGGTGCCGCGCACCTGGTTGAACAGGGAGCCCGCGTAGTCCGCGCCGGCGAAGTTGTCGGCGAAGACGCTCGTGTCGAGGCAGAACAGCGCGATGGCGACGAAGACGATGATCGGGACCACCTTGGCCACGGTGACCACCCTGTTGATCGCGGCGGCCTCCTTCACGCCCCGGCGGATCAACAGGTAGAAGGCCCACAGGCCGAATGTCGACAGCACGATGGCGAGCACGGTGTCGCCGTCGCCGAGCGCGGGCCAGACGGCACCGATCGTCGACATGATCAGGACCCAGTAGGTCACGTTACCGACGCAGGCACTGGCCCAGTAGCCGAAGGCCGAGAAGAAGCCGAGGTACTCGCCGAACCCGGCCTTGGCGTAGGCATAGACACCGGCGTCGAGATCCGGCCGGCGCACGGCGAGCGTCTGGAAGACGAACGCGAGCATCAGCATGCCCGTACCCGCGATGGCCCAGGCGATCAGCGCCCCGGCGACCCCGGTCTCCTGCGCGAAGCGGGACGGCAGGGAGAACACTCCGGCGCCGACCATCGAACCGACCACCATCATGGTCAGCGTGAGCAGCGTCATCTTGACCGCGGTGCCGGAGCCCTGGACGGCATCGGTCCCGGTGGCGGAGCTTGGCATGTCTTCCCCTCGTGCGAGACAGGTACGAGAACCGGCGGACGGAAGAGCCACCCGGCACCCGTCGCCCAGCCGCTCGATGCCGTTGAAGGCGTTACGGACTTTAGCGACAAAATGGACTTTGCGTCTGCCGGGTGGCCCGGAAGCCGGGGCCGGGTCGGTTTCGCTGCACGGGAATCCTGCTGGGCCGCGAGCGTTGAATCATGCGTGAGCCCTTCGATCGTGGCGACCCGCTTCTCGTTCCTGGACCGCTCCCGCACCCGGGAGGGACACGACGGTCCGCAGGCGCTGCGCGACACCGTCCGGCTGGCCGGAGTGGTCGAATCTCTCGGGTTCCACCGCTTCTGGGTTTCGGAGCACCACAGCGTGCCGGGCGTGGCCGGATCCGCGCCGACGGTGCTGGCCGCCGCCGTCGCGGCCGCCACCTCCGTCATCCGTGTGGGCACGGGCGGGGTGATGCTCCCCAACCACCAGCCGTTCGTCGTCGCCGAGCAGTTCGGCGTGCTCGCCTCACTGTTCCCGGGGCGGATCGACATGGGTCTCGGGCGCTCGGTGGGCTTCACCGACGGCATCCGCAGGGCGCTCGGCCGGGACAAGATGGACGCCGACGACTTCGCGGGGCAGCTCTCCGAGCTCCTCGGCTGGCTGGACGGCACCCAACAGGCCCATCCTCAGGTCCACGCCCGGCCCGCCGAGGGGCTGCGCATACCCCCGTACGTCCTCGCGACAGGCGAGGGCGCGTCGATCGCCGCCGCGGCCGGGCTTCCGCTGGTGGTGGGCGATCTGCGCGGCCGGGAGAAGCTGCTGCAGGCGGTCGACGTCTACCGAAGGGAGTTCCGGCCCTCCGCCTGGGCCCGGGAACCCTATGTGGTCGTGGCGGGGACGATCGCCGTCGCCGGGACGGCCGAGGAGGCCCGGCGGCTCCTGGTCCCCGAGGCCTGGTCCATGGCGTACGCGCGCACCCACGGCACGTTCCCGCCGCTCGCCCCGGCCGAGCGGATCGAGCGCCTGGCGATGACCGGGAAGGAGCGAGGGCTGTTCGAGAGCGGACTGCGCGGCCATCTCGCGGGCACGGAGGAGACGGTCGCGGCCGAACTCGAACTGGTCATCAAGGACACGGGCGCGGACGAGGTGCTGGTCACCACGAGCACGTACGACCGTGAGGCGCTCGAGGACTCGCTGCGACGGCTCGCGCGGACGGCGGGGCTGAGCGGGCCGGGCACCACGCCTGCCGGCGGGACCGCCGGCAGTGCGGAGTGACCGTGGTGTCGACGGCTACTCGAACCGCGCGGTATCACCCGCTCCGCGGCGTACGATCTCGAGTTCGCCGCTCGAGAAGTCGATGACCGTGGTCGGCTCGGTTCCGCAGTCGCCGGAGTCGAGCACGACGTCGACCACGTGCTCGAGGCGTTCCTTGATCTCCCAGCCCTGGGTCATCGGCTCCTCCTCGTCGGGCAGGAGCAGCGTGCTGGAGAGCAGCGGCTCACCGAGTTCGGCGAGGAGCGCCTGCGCGACGGCGTGGTCGGGGATCCGGACGCCGACCGTCTTCTTCTTCGGGTGCAGCAACTGCCGCGGCACCTCTTTGGTGGCGGGGAGGATGAAGGTGTAACTGCCGGGCGTCGCGGCCTTGATGGCCCGGAAGACGTCGTTGTCGATCTGCACGAACTGCCCCAGCTGTGCGAAGTTCTGGCACACCAGGGTGAAGTGGTGGCGATCGTCGAGATTCCGGATCGACCGGATCCGCCCGATGCCGTCACGACTGCCCAACTGGCATCCCAGGGCGTAGCAGGAGTCCGTCGGGTACGCGACGAGCGCACCTGACCTGATGCTGTCCGCCACGCTGCTGACGGTGCGTCGCTGAGGGTTTTCGGGGTGTACGTCGAAATACTTCGCCATTCGCCGAGTCTAAGGGCTCGGGGCGGTCCCGTTCGGCAGCGGTCGGTACCGGCCGGAGCGACCTGACAGCACCGCGCCCCCGGAGCTCGCCGAGGAGCTCCGGGGGCGCGCTGCCATGGCGTCTCGTCCGGATCGTGCCGGGCCGATCCGGACGAGAGGCCCTCGCCGTCAGGCGCCGGACGCGTCCAGCATGGCGGCGCGCTCGACGACCTTGATCCGCTCGCGGCCCTGTTCCGCCCCGAGCGCCTGCTCATGGGCGTCGAGGCGGTGCCAGCCCTCGCGGGTGGTGTAGCGGACCCCGCGCTGCTCGAGGAATTCGACGACCGCGTCAGGCTCGGGCTGCTCGGGGGCGGGCAGCCGTCCTGCGGTGTGGTCCTCCAGGAGGCAGGCGACCGTCTCGTTGGCGTCGCCCTTGGTGTGCCCGATCAGGCCGATCGGACCGCGCTTGATCCACCCGGTGACGTACACCGAGGACATCGGCTCCTCGCCGCTCAGCACCCGTCCCGCGGCGTGCGGGACGGTACCGGAGGCCACGTCGAAGGGCAGCTTCGGCAGCTCCTCCGAGTAGTAGCCGACCGCGCGGTAGACGCTCTGCACGTCCCACTCGGTGAAGCGGCCGGTGCCCCGGACGTTGCCGGTGCCGTCCAGTTCGGTCCGCTCGGTACGCAGGGCGGCGACGCGGCCGTCCTCGCCCAGGACCTCCACCGGGGACTCGAAGAAGTGCAGGAACAGCTTGTGCGGACGGTCGCCCGCGTCCCGGATCGCCCAGTTCTCCAGCGTGGAGGCGACCATGTTGGCCTGCTTGTTCTCCCGCCGGGTCGCGATCGAGCCGTCGTCGTAGTCGATGTCCTCGGGGTTGACGATGACCTCGATGTTGGGGGAGTGGTCCAGCTCGCGCAGCTCCATCGGGCTGAACTTGGCCTGGGCCGGACCCCGGCGCCCGAAGACGTGCACCTCGAGCGCCTTGTTCGCCTTGAGACCCTCGTACACGTTCGCGGGGATCTCCGTCGGGAGCAGCTCGTCCGCCGTCTTGGCGAGCATGCGCGCCACGTCGAGGGCCACGTTGCCCACGCCCAGCACGGCGACCTTCTCGGCCTCCAGGGGCCAGGTGCGCGGCACCTCGGGGTGCCCGTCGTACCAGGCGACGAAGTCGGCGGCGCCGTAGGAACCGTCGAGGTCGATCCCCGGTATGTCCAGGGCTCGGTCGGCGTCGGCGCCCGTGGAGAAGATCACCGCGTCGTAGAAGGTCCGCAGGTCGTCCAGGCCGATGTCGTTGGGGTAGTCGACGTTGCCGAACAGCCGCAGCTGCGGCTTGTCCAGGACCTGGTGCAGGGCCTTCACGATGCCCTTGATCCGCGGGTGGTCCGGGGCCACGCCGTATCGGATCAGGCCGAAGGGGGCGGGCATGCGCTCGAACAGGTCGATCGATACACCCGGGTCCTGGGCGGCCTCGGATTTGAGCAGCGCGTCCGCTGCGTAGATTCCGGCAGGACCGGCTCCGACGATGGCGACGCGGACGGGGCGTGTCATGGAGTGTTGTTCCTTTGGGCGGGTGGTCAGGGGCAGGGTGCGGCGGAGTAAGGCTTGGCTTACTACGCTCCGCCCCACGGTATGCCCTGCGCCTGAGCGACCCTGGAGCGGGGCAAGTGTGCAATTCGGATATAGATGTGTATATAGACATCAAAGGTGTGCGATTAAGTGAGCGGATACCTCGTGAGCCCCGTGGAAGCACCTGGACGCGACCCGTCCGCCGGTGTCCCCGAGTGCCCCGGACCTTCCGGGGAAGCGTGAGGGGTGAACGACGCAGGACTTCGACGAGAGGAGCACGTGTCATGCCGATCGAGGGCGAGTACGAGCCGAGTCCGACGCCGTGGGTGCGTGAGCAGGTCGAACTCATCGAGAGCTCGGGCGGCACGCAGGGGACGACGTTGCGCGGCAAGCCCGTCATCCTCCTGACCACGCGCGGTGCCAAGAGCGGCAAGATCCGCAAGACACCCCTCATGCGGGTGGAGCACGACGGCCACTACGCCGCGGTCGCCTCGCTCGGTGGCGCCCCCGAGCACCCCGTCTGGTACCACAACGTGGTCGCCGATCCCCGTGTGGAGCTGCGGGACGGCACCGTGCGGCAGGACATGGTCGCCCGCGAGGTCACCGGTGCCGAGAAGGCCCTGTGGTGGGGCCGCGCCGTGGATGCCTTCCCCGACTACGCCGACTACCAGACCAAGACCGACCGCGAGATCCCCGTGTTCGTCCTGGCGCCGGCCGGCGGGCGGTAGCGGCCTTGCCGGGGAAGAACTCCCGGCGGCCGGACGCCTACCAGGACAGTGCCCCGACCTGTGCGGCGATCCGGTCGCGGTCCCAGGCGCCGTCCGCGACCAGTACCCGGTAGCGGCGGGTCAGCGTCCCACCGGGAGCCAGGACCAGTTCGTCATGGAAGGCGAACGACGGGGCCACGGCGGCGAAGGGTGTGTTCCGCACGAACCAGTGCGCCGGATGAGCTCCGCCCGCCCCGGTGTGGTCGTTCTCGGGGGAGTGGACGAAGACGAGCGTGGCATGGCCGTCCGCCCCGTCGTGCTCACCGGTGTAGGCGAGCCAGTCGGCCTGCTTCCCCATGAGCTCGGGGCCCTCGGCGTCCGGTGCCAGGATCCGCCCGTCGCGGAAGGCGCGCGGCCCCCGCCAGAACAGCCCGGTGTACCCCGCGGCAGGACGGCCGTGCGTCGTCGGGCTGCCGAGGCGCAGCGGCTCCTCGCGCCGATTGGTGACCGAGGACGACCACGTCAGCGCCCAGCTCCCGGTCGCCGCGTCGACATCGTGCACCTCGATGCGACGGACCTCCTCCGCCCAGACCTCTCCGCTGTGCGGATGCCAGGTCAGCCGCTCGGTGATGCGGGCCCCGCCGTCGTACGCCGACACCTCGTCGAATCCGCGGTGCGCCATCGAGCCGACGCGCTCCGGCAGGGCGAGATAACCCTCACCGTGCACATAGGTGTTGCCGCCCCACAGATTCTGGCCCGACAGATGCGAGGCGGTCATCTGCAGACCCTTGTGCCAGCGGTGGTCGTTGGGGCGGTAGTCGGTCACCACCCGGCCGGACAGCGTCCGCAGGGGGTGGATGTACGGCTTCGGGGCCTCCCAGGGGGCCTCGGCCCGGTACACGTACCGCAGCAGTTCGACCCCGCTGCCGGCGACGGACACGGCGAGGTGGTCGCCGTGCGCGTGGACGAGCTCCACGGTCTTCGTCATGCCGTGACCTCCACAGATTCTGTCGTGGGCCGGGGGGCCCAGCCGGGAGCGTCGCCATGCAGGGCGCCGTAGAAGGGATCGCCGGGGCCTGTCTCGCCGGCCCGGACCGTGGCCCCGGTGAAGGCGGCCTTGTAGAGGGCTGTGACAAGCTCCAGACTCTTGCGGCCGTCCGCGCCGCTGCTGCGGGGCCTGCGCCCGGCCCGCAGGTCCTCCAGCAGCCCGCGCAGCTGCGCCTCGTGCGAGCTGGGGACATCGGCTCCGAAGTCCTGCCAGTTGGCCGCCAGCGCGGGAGAGACCCCCGGTGCCGGCGTGATCCGCCAGTCCGCGTTGCGATGCCCGTACAGATGGGTGAGCTCGACCGTGGCGCGCTCGCAGTCGATGCGGATCCGGCTGACCTCGTCCGGGCTGAGCACGCTGTTCACGACCGTGGCCATCGCCCCGCTGTCGAAGCGGACGAGTGCGGTGGAGACGTCCTCCGTCTCGACGTCGTGCACCAGCCGTCCCGCCATCGCGCGGATCTCCGTCCACGGGCCGAGCAGATCGAGCAGGAGATCCATCTGGTGGATGCCGTGCCCCATGGCGGGGCCGCCGCCCTCGCTGCTCCAACTCCCGCGCCAGGGAACGGCGTAGTACGCCTCGTCGCGGTACCAGGTCGTCTGGCAGTGGGCCACCAGGGCCCTGCCCATCGCCTGTTCGGCCAGCAGCTTCCGCACATGGCGGGAACCCGAACCGAATCGGTGCTGGAAGACGATCGCCGCGAACGGCCCGCCGTCCTCGGGGCCCTCGGCTGCCTCGATCGCGTCGAAGTCCTCCAGCGAGGGACAGGGCGGCTTCTCGCACCACACCCAGGCCCCGGCGCGAAGGGCGGCGACGGTCTGATCGCGGTGGAACCGGGGCGGGGTGCAGAGCGTGACCAGGTCGGGCCGCTGTTCGGCCAGCATGGCGGACAGGTCCGTGTACGCGTGGGGGATGCCTGCATCCGCGCAGAACGCCTCTGCCGACGCCGCATCGACATCGACCGCGGCGACGATCTCCAGCGGCTGCTCGGCGGCGAGCGCGGTCAGCGCGGGCAGATGACTGCCCCGCGCGATCGCGCCCGTGCCGACGATCGCGACCCGGACCGGTCCCCGGTGGGAAGGACGGCTGGGCATGACGTACCCCCTGGAAGATCACCTGTCGGATGGCGAGCGCCCGATAGCAAGCGCTTTCTCTCCAGGGAAACCTAGGCTCCGCACGCGAGCCGGGTCAAGTGCCCGGCGCCGCGTACGCGGAGGTCAGGCCTTCAGCAGCCGAGGCAGCCGCTTGAGTTGCACCGCCTGCTGGAACGGTCCGCCGCCCTCGTGGTCGTTGAAGTCGTACACCTCGATCTCCTTGTCCGGGTGGGCGTACGCGTTGAAGGCGGCGAAGACCGTGGACGGCGGGCAGGTCTGGTCCTCGAGCGCGACCGAGAACAGTGCGGGGGCCCGGCCGCGGGCCGCGAAGTGCACCCCGTCGAAGTAGGCGAGCGTGGCCCTCGCCTGTTCGGCGCGCCCCCGGTGCGTCTTGAGGTAGTTGCCGATCTCACGGTAGGGGAGCCTGTCGGTCAGGCTGATCGCACGGGGGAAGTCGCAGAGGAACGGGACGTCGGGTGCGACGGCCGCCAGGTCGGGTATCAGCCCGCCGACCGCGAGGGCGAGCCCGCCGCCCTGGCTCGCGCCGATCGCGGCGGTGCGGGCCGCGTCCGTCAGCGGGTGCGAGCGGGCCGCCTCCACGGCACGTACCGCGTCCGTGATCAGCCGCCGGTAGTAGTACGCGTCCCGGTCCTCGATGCCCCGGGTCATGAACCCCGGCAGCGAAGGCCCGCTCCCCACGGGGTCGGCGGTGTCGCCCGGGGCCCAGCCGCTGCCCTGACCCCGGGTGTCCATCACGAAGTGGGCCATGCCGGCCGACGCCCAGAGCAGGTACGAATGCGGCAGCCCGCGCCCGCCCCCGTAGCCGATGAACTCCACGACCACGGGCAGCGGTCGAGTGGTGCCCGCCGGCATGACGAGCCAACCTCGGACCGGATGGCCGCCGAAACCGGCGAACGTCACGTCGTACACATCGACCGTGGTGAGGCCGGTGTCGGTACGCAGCTCGAATCTGGCGTCGAGGTCGTGGGTCCTGGCCTCCTCGAGGGTGGCCGACCAGAAGGCGTCGAAGTCGGCCGGCTCCTGCGACCCGCTGTTGTAGGTGCGCAGTTCGTCGAGGGGCAGATCGAACAGGGCCATGCGGAACCGCCTTTGTCGCAAAGTCGATAGGGATGATCACACCGTACGACTGGCTGGGCGTCAGTCAAGAGAACTTCTTCTGCCCACAGCCGGCCCGGTGCGACCCCGGGTTTCGCCACGTGGAACGGCACCGAGTGCATGGCCCACGGGGGCGGGGGAGCGGCTCGCGGGTGCCGCGGACACAGGCGCCGGCCGGCCGTCGACGCGGAAATCGCGTTGCCCGGCCGGCCGGCGCCTGCCACGCTGCCGCCATGCCCGATACCGAAAACCGCAGTTCGCACCAGGTGGCAGCGCTCTTCTCGCACGGTCGCCTGACGGCGATCCCCCGGAAGGTGGCCCGCCGCGAACAGCTGCTGGTCCATCTCGCCGACACGCTGTTCGAGCGCGACCGCGCCTACACCGAGCGCGAGGTCAACGATGCGCTCCTCACCGTGCACGAGGACTGCTCGGCCCTGCGCCGCTATCTGGTGGTCGCCGGGCTGCTGGTCCGTCCGAAGGACGGCAGCAGCTACCGGCGGGGCTGCTGAGGGCCGTACCGGACCGCGGCCGGCGGCCCGTCAGGTGAGATGATCACCCCATGGGGAGACGTTCGGGCACGTGCGCCCGGTGTGGGAGACATTGCCGGCTGAGTGACGGGACCTGCCGCAGATGCCGGTCCGCGGAACACCGGGCGGACCGGGCTGAGGCGGCTGCGGACATCGGTGAGACCGCTGTGGAGATGGGTGCCCTCGGGGTGTTGGGGCGAGTGTTCCGCGCCTTGCTGCGGGCTCTGCTCGACTGACGGGCCGGTTCCGGGCTTCAGTTGAGGGTGTCGGGGTCCGGGCCCGTGCGCATGCCCCGGTCGAGACCGGCGATCGCTTCCATGTCCGCGGACGAGAGCGTGAAGTCGAAGACGTCGATGTTCTCCCGGATCCGGGCGGGTGTGACGGACTTGGGGATCACGACGTTGCCGAGCTGGAGGTGCCAGCGCAGGACCACCTGGGCGGGCGACTTCCCGTGGCGCTCGGCGATCGCGACCAGCGCGCTGTCGTCCAGCAGCGCGCCCTGCGCCAAGGGGCTCCACGCCTCGGTGGCGATGCCGTGCTCGGCGTGCAGGGTGCGCAGTTCCTCCTGCTGGAGGCCCGGGTGGAGTTCGATCTGGTTCACGGCCGGGACGAGGGAGCCGGCGTCGATCAGCCGGCGCAGGTGGGCGGGCTGGAAGTTGGAGACTCCGGCCGCCCGGATCCGGCCGTCGGCCAGCAGCTTCTCCAGGGCACGCCAGCTGTCCGAGTAGAGATCGCGGGCGGGCGTGGGCCAGTGGATGAGGTAGAGGTCCACGTAGTCGAGGCCCAGCTCGGCCAGGCTCGCGTCGAATGCGGCGAGCGCCGAGTCGTACCCCTGGTCGGCGTTCCAGAGCTTCGTGGTGACGAACAGTTCCTCACGCGGGATCCCGGAGTCGGCCAGGGCGCGGCCCACGCCGGCCTCGTTGCCGTACACGGCGGCGGTGTCGATCGAGCGGTAGCCCGCGTCGAGCGCGGCGGACACCGCTGCGGTGGTCTCGTCATCGGGAACCTGGAAGACACCGAAGCCGAGCTGCGGAATCGTGATGCCGTTGTTGAGGGTGACGGTGGGGACCGTGGACATGGGAGACCTTCCTGAGGTGCCGGACCGTGCCGGGCGGGTACCGCATCGACGGGTACCGCACCGGACTGTGCGGCGCTGCGCATGCGCCGGGCCGTGTCGATCCGCGTACGATGACTACGAGCGTTAACAATAATTGCATGCGCGGGTTAATGGCAAACGCGGGCAAGCTGGAAGACGTCCTGGCGTCCCGAACGCACGACAGGTGCCGCCGCGACGCGGCGCACGCGGCCCGGGGCCGTCCGTGCCGGGGTCATGTGCTGAACTGTCCGGGAAACACCGGATCCAGGAGCACCCTTGAACAGCTATCGCCACCCCGGCCTCGTCCTCACCGACCGTCGGTTCACGGTCCCTCTCGACCACGACGACCCCGGCGG
The DNA here is from genome assembly GCF_042749285.1 of Streptomyces sp. NPDC059499. Lineage (NCBI taxonomy): Bacteria > Bacillati > Actinomycetota > Actinomycetes > Kitasatosporales > Streptomycetaceae > Streptomyces > Streptomyces sp. NPDC059499. The sequence continues at coordinate 79,769 of NZ_JBHYTT010000020.1, read as the reverse complement.
CGAGACCATCGAGATCTTCGGCCGGGAGGTCGTGGCGGCGGGCAAGTCGGACGCGGACCTGCCCTGGCTGGTGTACCTGGAGGGCGGTCCCGGCTTCGGCGCCCGCAGGTTCATCGGCACGGAGGCGTGGTTGGGGCGGGCAGTGAGGGAGTTCCGCGTGCTGCTCCTCGACCAGCGCGGTACGGGACTCTCCACCCCGGCCAACCGGCAGACTCTCCCGTTGCGCGGGGGGCCGCGCGAGCAGGCCGACTACCTGGCGCACTTCCGCTCCGACAGCATCGTCCGGGACTGCGAGCTCATCCGCCCCCGGCTCACCGGCGGTGCACCCTGGACAGTTCTGGGCCAGTCCTTCGGCGGCTTCTGCGCCGTCCGGTATCTGTCCGCCGCCCCTGAAGGGCTCGAGGCCGTCCTGATCACCGGCGGGCTGCCCTCTCTGGACGCCCATGCCGATGACGTCTACCGGGCCGCGTATCCGCGGATCGAGCGGAAGGTCGCGGCTCACTACGCCCGCTACCCGCAGGACATCGACCGCGCCCGCGCGATCGCCGCGTACCTCTCCGAGCACCGCCCCACGAGCGGCGGGCACCGCCTGACACCCGAAGGATTCCAGTCCCTCGGCATCCTGCTGGGCGGCGGGAACGGCAGTCACCAGCTCCACCACCTCCTGGAGAACGCCTTCGTCGGCGGCCCGCACGGCATCGAACTCTCCGACACCTTCCAGGAGGCCATGCGGACGTCCACGTCGTTCGCGGGCCACCCGTTGTACGCCGTGATGCACGAGGCGATCTACGGGCAGGGCGCCCGGCCGACCGACTGGGCCGCCGAACGCGTCCGCGGCGAGTTCCCGCAGTTCGACGCCGCGACGGTGGGCGACGGCCCCGTGATCTTCACGGGCGAGAGTATCCACCCCTGGCACTTCGAGGTCGATCCCGCGCTGCGCCCCCTGCGCGAGACCGCCGAACTGCTCGCGGCCCGGACCGACTGGCCCGTCCTGTACGACCCCGAGCGGCTCGCGGCCAACGAGGTGCCGACCGCCGCGGCGGTCTACCACGACGACATGTACGTGGACACGGAGCACGCGCTGCGCACGGCCGCCGCGATCCGCGGCCTCCGTACCTGGGTGACCAGTGAGTTCGAGCACGACGGCCTGCGGGCGGGAGGACCACGCGTACTGGACCGGCTGCTCGCACTCGTCAGGGGCGAGAGCGACCGGTAACCCGGCGCGGGCGGGTCAGTGCTGCAGGGCGTCCAGGGTCGCGTCCAGGTCGGCCGACGTGCGAGGCGCGCGGTTGTGCGGGAGCTTCGCAAGCGCCGCCGCCATGCCGCAGGTGTTGGTCACCGCGGAGAAGACGAGACCGGAACCGATGCCCGCCGACAGCCAGCGCGCCGCAGGGAAACGCCTGCCCGCGAGCAGACCGGCCACCACCAGGGAACCGGCGGCGAGCCGCACCTGGCGCTCCATCGGCCAGATGGCCCGGCCGCCCTCCGGACGGTCAAGACCGTGCCCGTCGCCCGCCCAGGCGGAGGTGCCGCCGGTCAGCGTGACGGCTTCGATGTCGGCCCGGGCGAGGACCTCGCACGCCTGCGTGGAGCGGGCACCCGATGCGCACACCATCAGCAGGGAGCCGCGGGCCGAGGCGGCCTTGAGCGCGGGTACCGCTTCGCCGAGCCGGTCGAGCGGAATGTTCAGGGCGCCGGGGACATGCCCCGAGGCGTACTCACCGGGCGCCCGCACGTCGATGACGGTGAACTCCTCCAGCCGGGCTGCGGCCTGGGCCGGGGAGAGGGAAGCGGGACTGGTCACGAGCGGGTTCCTTTCGTTCGTTCACCGGGGCGCGGGGAGCGGCGGGGTCTCACCCACCCCGCGCCAGAATACCCACCGGGGTATCGGAGGCAGAGGCGGCCCGACCGGACCTGGTTCGGTCGGGCAAGCGGCACCCCTCCCTCACCCTGCCCCGATCCGTTCCCGGAATGCACGAGGTCGCGGCCGTCCGTGGACGGCCCTCACGGTGTAACGCGGGAGGGCGGCCCCGTCTTCCCGGCGGGGACGGACGTCGCGGCCGATTGACAAAGCCGTTTGCTGATTCTGCAATGGGGTCATGAAGGAACAGAGTCAGGACGACCCCGAACTCGATGCCGTGCTCACCGGAGTGGGCCCCCGGCTGCGCCGGCTCCGCAAGGACCGGGGAGTGACCCTCGCCGCGCTCTCCGAGGCCACCGGGATCTCCGTTTCCACCCTGTCGCGGCTGGAATCCGGGGGTCGGCGCCCCAGCCTCGAGCTGCTGCTTCCCATCGCCCGCGCCCACGAGGTGCCGCTCGACGATCTCGTCGGGGCGCCGCCCGTGGGCGACCCGCGGGTCAGGGCGAAGCCCATCGTGCACGGCTCGAAGACCTCCCTGCCGCTGACCGGCCGGCCGGGCGGTCTCCAGGCGTACAAGGTCATTCAGGAGGCACCCTGCACGGAGGAGCCCGAGCAGCGCACCCACGAGGGATACGAGTGGCTCTATGTGCTCAACGGGCGGCTGCGGCTCAAGCTCGCCGAGCACGACCTGGTCCTGGTGCCCGGAGAGGCGGCGGAGTTCGACACCCGGTTGCCGCACTGGTTCGGACCCGTGGGCGACGAGCCGGTCGAGTTCCTCAGCCTGTTCGGGCCGCAGGGCGAGCGCATGCATGTCAGGGCGCGGCCGAAGCGGGCGTGAAGGAGCTGTCGCCGACCGGTGCCAGGTGTTCCCAGACGGGCAAGCAACCGCTTAGTATGCGCCGGAGCAGTGGTAATGCCGACAGTGTTGTGGAGGCCCCTCATGCAGGCATGGCGAGTGCACCGGAACGGCGAGCCGAGCGAGGTGATGGAGCTCGAAGAGACGGACCGGCCCAGTCCCGGACCGGGGCAGGTGCTGCTCGAGGTGCGCGCGGCGAACATCAACTTCCCCGACGCGCTGCTCTGCCGCGGCCAGTACCAGGTGCGGCCCCCGCTGCCGTTCACCCCGGGTGTGGAGATCTGCGGCGAGACGGAGGACGGGCGCCGTGTGCTCGCCACCCCCGCGCTCCCGAACGGCGGCTTCGCCGACTACGTCGTCGCGGACGAGGCCGCCCTGCTGCCCGCCCCCGACGCCCTGGACGACGCCGAGGCGGCCGCACTGCACATCGGGTACCAGACCGGCTGGTTCGGACTCCACCGCCGCGCGCGTCTGCAGGCGGGCGAGACGCTGCTCGTGCACGCGGCGGCCGGTGGCGTCGGCAGCGCCGCCGTCCAGCTCGGCAAGGCGGCCGGCGCCACGGTCATCGGAGTCGTCGGCGGACCGGAGAAGGCCGAGATCGCCCGCGGACTCGGCTGTGACCTGGTCATCGACCGCCGGAGCGAGGACATCGTCGCCGCGGTGAAGGAAGCCACCGCGGGACGCGGCGCGGATGTCGTCTACGACCCCGTGGGCGGCGACGCCTACGCCAAGTCCGTGAAGTGCATCGCCTTCGAAGGCCGTGTCGTCGTCGTGGGCTTCGCGAGCGGCTCCATCCCCACCCCGGGCCTCAACCACGCCCTGGTGAAGAACTACTCGATCGTCGGGCTCCACTGGGGCCTGTACAACACCAAGGACCCGGCCGCGGTCCGCGCCTGTCACGACGAACTCACCAAGCTGGCCGCACAGGGCGTCGTCAAACCCCTGGTCAGTGAGCGGCTCCCGATGGCCGAGGCCGCGCGCGGCGTCCAGCGTGTCGCCGACGGCACGAGCACCGGCCGCATCGTAGTCCTGCCGGCAGGAGGTTCCCGATGACCACCATCGACGCAGCAGAGATCCGTCGGCGCACGCAGGAACTGCTCGCCGCCCATCCGCCGGCCACGACGGACCGCACCGAGTTCCTCAAGGCGCGCTTCGACGCCGGTCTCGCGTGGGTGCACTACCCCGTCGGCCTCGGCGGACTCGACGCGTCACGCTCCCTGCAGCCCGTCGTCGACGCCGAACTCGCCGCCGCGGACGCCCCCGACAACGATCCGCGGCGCATCGGCATCGGCCTCGGAATGGCGGCGCCGACGATCCTCGGCTACGGCACCGACGAGCAGAAGCAGCGCTTCCTGCGCCCCCTGTGGGTCGGCGAGGAGGTGTGGTGCCAGCTCTTCAGCGAGCCGGGCGCCGGGTCGGACCTGGCGGCCCTCGGCACGCGCGCCGTCCGTGACGGCGAGGACTGGGTGGTCGACGGGCAGAAGGTCTGGACGTCCAGCGCCCATGTGGCCCGCTGGGCGATCCTCATCGCCCGCACCGACCCGGACGTTCCCAAGCACCGGGGCATCAGCTACTTCCTCTGCGACATGACCGACCCCGGTGTCGAGGTGCGGCCGCTGCGCCAGATCACCGGCGAGGCGGAGTTCAACGAGGTCTTCCTCACCGGGGTGCGCATCCCGGACAGCAGGCGCCTCGGCGCGGTGGGCGACGGCTGGAAGGTCGCCCAGACCACCCTGATGAACGAGCGTGTCTCGATCGGCGGGGCCCGTATCCCGCGCGAGGGCGGCATGATCGGCACGGTCGCGAGGACCTGGCGCGAACGCCCCGAACTGCGCACCCACGATCTCCACCAGCGACTGCTCACGCTCTGGGTCGAGGCCGAGGTCGCCAGGCTCACCGGTGAGCGGCTGCGCCAGCAGCTCGTCGCCGGGCAGCCGGGCCCCGAAGGATCCGGCATGAAGCTGGCCTTCGCCCGCCTCAACCAGGAGATCAGCGGCCTGGAGGTCGAACTGCTCAGCGACGAGGGCCTGTTGTACAGCGACTGGACCATGCGCCGCCCCGAGCTCGTCGACTTCACCGGACGCGACGCCGGTTACCGCTATCTGCGCTCCAAGGGCAACTCCATCGAGGGCGGCACGAGCGAGGTCCTGCTCAACATCGTCGCCGAGCGCGTCCTCGGTCTGCCCGTCGAACCGCGCAACGACAAGGACGTCGCCTGGAAGGATCTCTCCCGATGACCGCACAGACCGAAGCAGCCCACGCTCCCGACCTGCTCTACTCGGAGACCGAGGAGGACCTGAGGTCGGCGGTGCGCTCGCTGCTCGCCGACCGGGCCGACGCGCCGACGGTCATCGCCGGCATCGAGTCCGACACGCCGTACGACCTGCGGCTGTGGGAATCGCTCGCCGCCGGCATCGGGGCGGCGGGACTGCTGGTGCCCGAGAAGCTCGGCGGACAGGGGGCCTCCCACCGCGAGGCCGCCGTGGTCCTGGAGGAGCTCGGCCGCAGCGTCGCCCCCGCCCCTTATCTGACCAGCGCCGTTGTCGCCACGGAAATCCTCCTCGCGCTCGACACGCAGGACGGCCCGGTGGGTGAACTGCTCGGCGACCTCGCGGCGGGCCGCAAGGTCGCCGTCCTCGCCCTGCCGTTCGCCACGCCCGCCGCCGATGCTGCCGCGGCGATGACCGGCACCCTCGACCGGACGGTGACCGCTGTCGCCGAGGCGGTGGCGGCCGATGTGCTGCTGGTGCCCACCGCCGACGGGCTGTACGCCGTCGACAGGGCCGGGGACGGCGTCACCGTCGAGTCGCTCGTTCCGCTCGACCTCACCCGTCCACTCGCCACGGTCACCCTCGCCGGGGCTGCCGGTACCCGGCTGGCCGGGGCCGGGCCCGCCGCCCTCGCCGTGGAGAGGGGGCTGCTGTCCGGAGCCGGACTGCTTGCCTCCGAGCAGCTCGGCATCGCCGAGTGGTGCCTGACCGAAACGGTCCGCCACACCCGCGAACGGCACCAGTTCAACCGGCCGGTGGGCTCGTTCCAGTCGCTCAAGCACCGGATGGCCCAGCTCTGGCTGGAGGTCGTCTCCGCACGCGCGGCGGCACGCAACGCCGCGGACGCGCTGGCGGCCGGCAGCCCGGACGCACCGCTCGCGGTGGCCGTGGCCCAGGCCTACTGCTCCAAGGTCGCGGTGCACGCGGCGGAGGAATGCGTCCAGCTGCACGGCGGGATCGGGATGACCTGGGAGCACCCGGCGCACCTCTACCTGAAGAGGGCCAAGGCCGACTCGATCGCGTACGGCACGGCGGGGCGCCACCGCGAGGCCGTCGCCGAGCTGGTGGAGCTGGCCGCACCGTAGGGGACTTCGTCAGGATCACGCCAGGAGCGGGGGTACGTGCTCACGTACCCCCGCTCCTGGCATGCCCGGTCCCAGCTGCCCCGATTCCCCGGGAACAGCAGACGCAGCGCAGTCGACGGGCGGACGACGACGGGTCCAACTCTTGGCAGGTACCTGCCTTTCGAGTCGCTCCCGGCTCCATACTCGTCGCGTCCACCCGCCCGCTCTGCCCGCTCAACGCTTCAGGGAGACCCCATGGCACACCTGACCCGCCGCAGAGTCGTCACCACAGCCCTGGCCACCGCCGCAGCAGGCGCCTTCATCCCCGCCCAGTCGGCAACCGCGGCGCCGGCCGTCCCCGCCGGCCGCCCCCACGGCCCGCGCCCCCTGGCCCACGCCCACGCGCACAACGACTACCTGCACCCGCGTCCCCTCCACGACGCGCTCGCACACGGCTTCACCAGTGTCGAGGCGGACATCTTCCTCGTCGACGGCGAACTCCTCGTCGCCCACGAGGTGGCCGGCCTCGATCCCACCCGCACCCTCACCTCGCTCTACCTCGACCCTCTGGCGGCCCGGGTCAGGGCGAACCACGGGTCGGTGTACGCCGGACACCGCCCCCCACTGCAGCTGCTGATCGACATCAAGACCGACGGTGCCGCCACCTACCTCGCACTCGACGCGGTGCTCCGGCGCCACCGCCGGATCCTCACCCGCTTCAGCCACGGCAGGATCCACGCCGGTGCGGTGACGCCCGTCATCTCGGGCGACCGCGCCGCTCGCGTACCGATGGAGGCACAGCGCACCCGCTACGCCTTCTACGACGGCCGGCTCGACGATCTGGGGACCGCCGCCCCCGCCTCCTTCATCCCGCTCATCAGCAGCAACTGGACCCAGAGCTTCAGCTGGCTGGGCACCGGCCCCTTCCCCGCCGCCGAACGGGACAGGCTGCGCACCCTCGTCTCCGCCGCCCGTGCGAACGGTCAGCGGATCCGGTTCTGGGCCACACCCGACGTGGCGGGGCCGGAGCGCGACGCCGTGTGGACGGAGCTCCTCGCCGCCGGCGTCGACCATCTGAACACCGACGACCTGGTGGGGCTCGAAGCCTTTCTCCGCCACCGTGACCGGGACGGCCGCACCGGCCGCTGACCGCTTCGCGGCAAGCGGCTCCGATCACCGTGCGTCAACACCCGTTCGGCGGACACGCCAGTCCGCCGGATGGCCCCTCCGCTGCGCCACACTGGCGGCCGAATGCCGCAATTCCGGCGCGGCGGAGGAGGTTGGCGATGGCCATTTCGATCTCACTGGTGCTGCTCCTGCTGATCCTGGCAGTGATCTTCCTGCGCAACGGCGGACTCAAGGTCTCGCACGCGATCGTCTGCGCCCTGCTCGGCTTCTTTCTCGCAGGTACGAGCATGGCGCCCACCATCCACGAGGGGATCGCCGCCACGGCGAACGTCGTCAGCGGTCTGAAGCCCTGACCCCACGCACCGTCCGGGTGCGGGACAATGGCGGCTGATCGTGGCAGAACGCCGCACCGGACCAGTGAGGGAACGCAGCAATGTCCTTTCCGCCACCCGGACGGCAGTCGGGCGCCGCCCACCACGAGTACTGCAACACGGCCCTCTGCTGCCGCTGCCAGCAGAGGCAGTGGACGACGAAGCTGGGCGACGAACGCCTCTGCGGACTCTGCGCCGCCTGCTGCCGCGACTGCGGCCGTGCTCCCGCCCCCCACCTGGACGGGCTCGACGAAGGGCTCTGCGCCGAGTGCCGCGGCATGTGCGGCCGGTGCCAGCGACAGCTGCCCCTCACCGGCCCCTGCGTGTGCCGCAAGTGGCGCGAGCGGGCCGGCGCCGACCCGGTGAACTACATCCTGCAGGCACTTCCGCAACCGCTTGTCCAGGCACTCGGCCACCGCACCCCGCAGTCCGTCCACGAACTGATCCATCGGGAACTAGGCCGGCGGACCGCCGACCAGCTCCTGGACCGCCTCGAGCGCCGGTGGAACGTCCGCTGGGCGCACGCCCTCCACGAGAAGGACGAGGACGGCCGACGCCGCTGGACCGCGCAGGAGGTCGCCGAGGCGCTGCTGAGCCCGGGCCACTGCACGAACCCGCAGTGCGAGGACGGCTACCTGGTCACCACCGACACGCCGTGCGGACAGTGCCTGCGCCCCACCCACCGGTTCGTCACCTCCGTGGCCGACCGCACGGCGACCTCCGCCCACGCGAGGGAGACCGCTGCCCAGATCAGACGCGCGCTCCTGGACGGCCGCTCGACCAAGCCCGGCAAGCCGCGCCCACCTCGCTGACCTGCTGACGCCCCGGCGTGCTCAGGCCGCGGTCCGGACCGGGGCCACGGCGTCCTTGTCCAGAGCGGTCCGCACCAGAGCCGCAGCGAGCACCGCGGGATCCCGCCCCTTCGCCAGCCGTGTCAGCCCGGCCGGCGAGCCGGGCAGGCCCAGCCGCTCGGCGCCCCGCAGCGCCTTCGCGTCGAGGTAGGGGGCCGTCTCCGGCCACACCGTCTGCACCTCCCACACGAAGATGTCCGCTCCCGTGGGACCCACGCCGGGAAAGCGCTGCAGCATGGTGAGGAGTGCGTCCGTGTCACCATCGGCGTCCCGGCGGAGGCGACGCAGATCTCCGCCGTGCGCGGTCAGCAGCAGCTCGGCACCGTCCCCCAGCTGGGTAGCCGTACGCTCGTCGTACCGGCGGTACCCGCCCTCGCCCAACGCGTCGACGCGCTGCTGCCAGGTCGCGTCGGCCATCCGCCGCGGGGTGCGCATCCCCTTCGCGTACAGCGCCCGGGCCGCGGCCACCGCCACAGAGGCGCGAATGCGGGCGCTCAGCAGGTCGCTCAGCACGAGGAGCTGGTACAGGGGCTGAGGGGTGTCGCGCAGCCGGATACCGGCCTCGTCCGCGTACGTCGTACCGTGCCGCTCCAGCAACGCGTCCAGCGTCTCGCGCGCACTCATGTGAAACCGAAGATGCGCGCGATGAAGTATCCGGCGACGACGGCCGAGCCGAGCAGCACCACCGCGGCCCAGAAAGCCGGATGCTCCCAGATGCCGCCGTCCGCACGTTCGACGTGTGCCTCGCTGATGCACCCTTCACCCGGAGGTGTTTCGCCCGGGGGCACGCGGGTGCGCGCGGACGACAGCGAGACCGGGGGAGTGTGTGAGATAGCCATACCTCCACGATCCCCCCGCAGTGCCCGCCCCGCATCGCGGGTCCTGGAGGGGCGCGGGTACCTCCGTACGGAGTCTGCCTGCCCTCCGAAGCGCTGCGGCACCCCGGTTCGGGGCACCGTCAAGGAATGCCTGGAGTATCCGCGCCCGCGCCCGTCATCAAACTCGTGCAGCGCACCACCGAGCCTGCCGCGGCGCAGCTGCTGCGGTCCACCGCTGCGGCGGTCATCGCCTTCGCCGTGGCCCAATGGGCGCTGCCCGAGCCCCATCCAGCGCCCCTGACCGCTCCTCTCACGGCTCTCCTCGTGGTCCAGGTCACCCTCTATGCCACGCTCACCACCGGGATCCGACGGGTGAACTCGGTCGTCGTGGGAGTGCTGATCGCCAGCGGTTTCAGTTCCCTGGTGGGGCTGAGCTGGTGGAGCCTGGGGCTGACGATCTTCACTTCGCTGCTGATCGGGCGCTTTGTCAGAGTGAACGAGTTCGTGCCCGAGGTGGCCATCAGCGCGATGCTCGTCCTCGGCGTCGCGCAGGTCGCCGACACCGCCTGGGAGCGGGTGTTCGAGACGCTCATCGGCGCAGGGGTCGGACTCCTGTTCAACCTCCTGTTCGCACCGCCCGTCTGGGTCGAGACGGCGGGCGTCTCCATCGGCGGTCTGGGCGAGCGGATGGGGAGCATGTTCCGGGCTCTGGGCGAGGAGATCGGCGGTAACCACCCAGTGCCGGAGGCCGCCGCACGCCTGCACCAAGCACGCAGGCTGGACCACGACATCGTGGAGGTGGACGCCTCGCTGCGGCAGGCCGAGGAGAGCCTGATGCTCAATCCCCGGGTACGGCAGGGGATGCTTTACCGGGTGGTGCTGCGCACCGGACTCGACACACTGGAGATCTGCGCCGTGGTGCTCCGTGTGCTGACCCGCACCCTGACCGACCTGGCCAAGGCGCGCACGGACGAGTCGCTCTTCCCCGAGGACGTGGCCGTATCCCTGCGTGAGTTGTTCGGACACATGTCGGACGCGATCGAGGGCTTCGCGGTGATGATCACGACACCGATCGCGGCCAGCGGGGAGGAGGCCGAGGAGCGCCTCGCCGAGGCACTCGGCCGCAGTCGCGCGACACGCGACCGGGTGGCGGACCTGCTGCTCGAGGACGTTCAGGAATATCCCAGACAGTGGCAGCTGCACGGGGCCCTGCTCGCCGAGGTGGACCGCATCCTCGACGAACTCGACATCGGCAAGCGCACGGAACGCCTCGGTGAGGAGCTCGACCGCCACTCGGCGGAGATGCACGCGCGTCACCCCCGTATCCAGTCGGTGCTGCGCCGGCTGCGCGGGGCGACGCAGACCAGGTCACGGGCAGAGGTCTGAGGGCGATGAGTCGGCTCCGACCATCGCGGCTGCGGAACGGTGTCAGGCCTCCCCGTCTTCGCAGACCTTGGCCAGCCGGTCGAGCATGGCCCGGTGGCGCAGCTGGATCACCGCGTCGACGGCGACGTTGTGCAGCGCGGCACCTGCGCCCCGCAGCGGATGCTCATCGACGATCAGCAGGGTGTCGTCGCCCCACGGACGGACATCGAACGCGACCCTCGCCGTACCCAGACACCCGCTGTCAATCTCGAGTTCCAGCGTCCGTGGCGGTTCACATCGGCGCACGACCGTCTCGTTGTCGAGCGCGAAGGGTCCGATCCTGACCCGGTACGCGATGGTGGAACCGACTTCCGGCCACCGGCCCTTCGCGGGACGGGAGTCGGACGTGCCGACCACCCACCGGTCGTAGCGCTCCCCGTCGGACAGGACGGCCCAGACCGCGTCCGCGCTCCTCCTGATCAGTTTGTGCCGTACAGCCATGAGATCCTCCGGCTTCTGGCGGTGCGACGGGTCCACGCGCACTCTCAGCGTAGGACGGTCGGCCCGGTCCGGCCTTTCGCTCGGCGAGGCGGGGTCCGGGAAGCCGCCTCGGCGGCGTCGTCAATGCGCCGTACGGGTGAAACGGGCTCGGATGCCTGTGTCGTCCGTGCAGCAGGTCGCTCCCTCGTCAGGCTGTCCTCACCGTGGCCCGGGGGCGGGCCCATCCGTGTCGCGGCTCGTGCGGTGCCGGTGGCTGGTGTCGCACCACGGGTACATCCGGCTGCGCCGGCAGGTGCAGATGGCGACGACGAACCGGTTCGACACGGCCACCCGGCCGTCGGCACACGTGACTTCCACGGGTCCTTCGACGAGCAGGGGGCCTTCGTCGTCGACCGAGATCCTGCGGGGACGCTCAGGGGTGTTCGGCACGGATGACCACCAGTTCCTCTGTCGTGTCGGTCCGGCCCAGCAGGCCCGACTCCCTCAGCCAGCGGAGTCGGGACCGCAGCACGGGCCCGAGGGGTACGCGGGCGCGGTCGCTCACACGCGCGTGCAGGCCGGCGTCCGCCAGGCGGCGCAGGGTCGCGTCGCTGTCGCACAGGCCGGAGTGGACCATCAGCAGGCGGCCTCCGGGACGCAGTGCTGCCGGAGCCGCGGCGCAGACACGGTCGAGGACCGCGCGTCCGTCGATACCGGCGTCCCACGCCCGCGCGGAACCGTGGCCGGACAGTCGGCCGATGGGGGACGGGACGTACGGCGGATTGCAGATCACCAGGTCGTAGGACCTGCCGGGCAGTGCGGACAGGAGATCGCTCCGCTGTACGGTGATGCGCCGACGGTGCAGCAACGCGTTCAGTCGTGCGGTCACCACCGCCCGCCACGCGATGTCCACTGCGGTCACCCGCGCCCCCAGCTGTGCCGCGTGCAGGGCGAGCGCACCGCTTCCCGTGCCGAGGTCCAGGACATCGGCGCCCGGGCCGATCTCCTCCTGCTCCAGCGCCGCCATGAGGAGGCGGGTGTCGTGCTGCGGCGCGTACACACCGGGGAGTGTCAGCAGCCGGGACGCACGGGCCGGCTTCTCGGTCAGTTCTGCGGACATCCAGGACTCCTTGCCTCCGTGAATCGACTCGGTGGATCCGACTCCATGAGTCCGTGCGAACGGGACGGTGTGAGCGGCTGGATCAGGTCTGCCAGTCCGCGAGCAGTCGCTCCCCGAGCCGGTCCTCCAGCCAGGAGGTCGCGGTGACGCCGAAGGCGATGTCGGCGGCCAGCTCCGGTTCGTCGTCGAGCAGCCCGCCGATGACGTCACGGCGCACCACTTGCTCGTGGACCGCGTCGGCCTCGACATGTTCCGTGTAGAAGAACTCTGCCGCCGGTCCCGCGCCCGTTCGTTTCATGGCACGGGCCAGACGGCGGGAGGCGGGTGAGGAGGTGATCTCGACAGCGGCGAAATGCCCCACCAGCGCCCCGCGCAGCCGCCGGTGCAGGCCGAAGAGAGACATCAGGTTCACCAGAGCCAGCATCTCCGCGCAGCCGTCGTCGAGGTAGCGGCCGTAGGTGCTGTCGAGACCCAGATCAGTCATCAGGTCGGCGAAGAGCTGTGCGTGAACGCGATCAGCGCGTCCGCCTCCGAACTCGTCGTACTCGATCGCCGCCATGCCTGCCTTGGCCCGTCCGCTCAGTCGTGGCAGCACCCAGGCGTGGGGGTCGGCCTCCTTGAGGTGGTAGAGGGAGCGCTGTACCGCGTAGGCCCGCATGTGGCGCAGTTCGCCCCGGTCCTGCAGGAACCACGAGAGCCCGGTCCCGTGGACCGGTTCCACCAGCAGGCAGGCCAGTACGTCGTCGAGTTCGGCCGTTCCCGCGGCGTCACGGCGCAGCGCCGTGAGGAAACGGTCCTCCAGCTCGGCGCGGACGGTGAGCAGACCCGGATCCCACTCCAGCTCCGGTCGCACGCCGACGAAGCCCCGGTAGTGCAGCTCGTAACAGACGTAGAGGGCCAGATGCAGATCGTCGCCGTACGGGTCGGTGTCCCCGGCGGAGCCGGGATCCGGCAGCGGCGTGTCACCGCGCAGAAAGCCGACGACACCCGCCGACACCGGGCCACGGGTTCGCGGAAGACAGGGTCCAGTGCGTTGGTCGGACATGGGCACCTCCTGCCCTGTCATCCACGGAAACCACACAGGCACCATGATCGACTGTACGCCGGAGGTCCCGCCGCGGCCTTCCGGCGCGTGCCGGGCCCGTCGGCCAGGCGGACAATCGGTGAAGGTGCGGGAACACCCGGCCCGCTCGAAGGAGAGCGCATGTGCGCTGACCGGGATCGTCACCACGGCGATCCGACAGACGGTGGCGACGCGTACGAGGTGGACCGAAAGGTCCAGTACGCGCTGGACCGGCTGACGCTGCTGATCAACGCGGCGGAGGCGCTGGCCAGCACCCTGGACGAGGAGACCGGCCTGCGCCGGCTGTGCCACACCCTGGTACCCGGGCTCGCCGACTGGTGCGCCGTCGACCTGGTGGACCGGCGGGGCCGACTGCGCAGGATCGTCGTCGAGCACCGCGACGCCGACCGGCTCTCGCCAGGGCTCTACGAGGGGCTCCTTCCGCCGACCGAGGGTTCCGTGGCAGCGGTGGCACGGGCTCTGCAGGGGGCCGGACCGACGCTCCTGACGGACTTCCTCCCGCCGCACCGGGCAGCCGACGCACTGCACGCGCGCGAACTCGAACTCTTCGACCGCATGACAGCCGACACCGCGGTCATCGCTCCCCTGCGGGCGCGCCGTCAGGTCCTGGGCGTGATCACGCTCGTACGGACCACGAGCGAGGCCCCGCTGGACGAGGACGGGCTCTCCCTCGTCGAGGACCTTGCCCACCGGGTCGCCCTGGCCGTCGACAACTCGCGCCTGCACTTCGAGGCTCAGCACACCGCCGAACGCCTGCAACGCTCTCTCCTGCCTGACCTGCCGGCCGAGGGGCCCGTGGAGCTCGCCGCCCGCTACCAGGCGGCAGTCGCGGCGGCGCGGGTCGGTGGCGACTGGTACGACGCGTTCCTGATGCCCGAGGGCGCCACCGCGCTGATCATCGGAGATGTGGCCGGCCACGACCTGCGTGCCGCGGTGACCATGAGCCAGATGCGCAACATGCTGCGGGGCATCGCCTGCGACCGCAAGGAGCCACCCGGCAAGATCCTTGCGCGACTGGACGCCGCCACCCACATCCTCTACCCCCACCAGACGCTGACGTGCATCTACGCCCTGGTCGAGAAACCGGACCCCGACGGTCCCTGGCAGCTGCACTACGCCGTGGCCGGCCACCCCGCGCCGCTCCTGGTGACCTGGGACGGTGAGACCCGCTTCCTCGACGGCGGCAGGAGCATGATGCTGGGCGTCGACCCGGACGAGCACCGGCCGGACGACAAGGCAGTGCTTCCGGCGAACTCGACCCTCCTCTTCTACACCGACGGCCTCGTCGAGCGCCGTGACGAGGTGCTGGACCGGGGCCTGGCCCGACTGCGTCAGCACGCCGCGGCACTCGCGCGCGAGCCGCTGGAGACCTTCTGCGACGAGCTGCTCAACGGACTCGCGGCCGCCGGTACGGATGACGTGGCCCTGATCGCGGTCCGTGTCGGTGCCGCGCCCGCTGCGGGCGCCGCCACCGCGGAATGACGGGGCGGTCAGCCGTCCGCCTTCCCCCGGGTCCACTCCAACAGCCGGTCCGCCGTCCATGAGGTGATGACACGGTCGGCCGGGACCCCGCACTCCTCCGCCCGCGCACATCCGTGGATCTGCCAGTCCAGCTGGCCCGGTGCGTGGGCGTCCGTGTCGATGGAGAAGAGGACTCCCGCGGTGACCGCACGCCTGAGCAGGGGGCGTGGCGGATCGAGTCGTTCTGGCCGGCAGTTGATCTCGACGGCCGTCCCCGCTTGCGCGCACGCCGCGAAGACCTCGTCCGCGTCGAACTCCGACTCCGGGCGGGTCCGTTTGCCCAGGAGACGCCCCGTGCAGTGCCCCAGCACGTCCGCGTGAGGATTGCGTACGGCCGCGAGGAGCCGCTTGGTCATCGCGGCCGCGTCCATGCGCAGCTTCGAATGAACCGAGACGACGACCACGTCGACACGTTCCAGGAGCTCGGGTTCCTGGTCGAGGGAGCCGTCCAGCAGGATGTCGCACTCGATTCCGGTGAGCAGACGGAAGGGTGCCCATTGTTCGTTCAGCTCCGCCACCACGTCCAGCTGCCGGCGAAGCCGTTCCGGGGACAGCCCGTTTGCCACGGTCAGCCGGGGGGAGTGGTCGGTGAGCACGGACCACTCGTGACCGAGTTCCGCAGCCGTCCTGCCCATCTCAGCGATCGGACTCCCACCGTCGGACCAGTCGGAGTGCGTATGGCAGTCGCCGCGCAGCTCGGCCAGCAACGCTTCACCTCCCTGGGCGAGCGGCTCCGAGGCTTCTTCCTCCAGCCGTTCCAGGTACCCGGGTGTCGCACCGGCCAGCGACTCCCGGATCACTTCCGCCGTCCGCGGGCCGATTCCCCGCACCGACTCGAGGGAGCCTTGCGCCACCCGGTTCGCGAGCTCGTCGCCGCCCATGGCCGTGACCGCGTCGGCAGCCGTGCGGAAGGCCTTCACCCGGTACGTGGCCGCCTGGGACCGCTCCAACAGGAACGCGATCCGGCGCAGGGCCGTGGACGCCTCCACGGTCAGCGCCCGGCGGAATGGTCGGGGTGCCCGTGGGTACGCCGGGCTTCCTTCATCTCCGCCTCGTACAGATGCTGCCGCCCTGCCACGAGGTCCTGCCTCACGCGGGCCTCGACCTCCACGAACGGCCGGTAGTACGTCGTGTTGTACGCCTCGACGACCTGGTAGGTCCAGCTGCCCGGGATGACGTTGCGGCCCAGGATCTCCCGCTCCACCAGGTCGGCATGCTCCGTGTGACCCGCCTTGCGCAGCAGCTCCACCGCGCGGTCCAGGGTCAGGTCGGCGCCGCCCGTCAGCTGATGGAACCCGTAGAGATGGCCCCGGGCCCGCTCCACCGTCTCCAGTGCCTCGCTCAGAGCCCCGAGCGCCTCCACGGTGGTGTCGCCGATCCCCGGCGGGCGCTCGTGACCGGCAGAGGGCCCGCTCTCCTCAGGTGTCTCACGCATGACTACGACTGTGCACCCCTTCCCGCCGACTTCGTTCTGCCGACGGGCCGAAGGGGTGAGGGCCGGGGCCCTCCCGTCCTGCCCGCCGCCCGAGATGCGCGGAGCCCCGCTGTCATGAGACTGGATCCCATGGCAGAGAAACAGCGCACCCGCACCGGGCACGCGAAGAAGGCGACAGCCTCGCGCACCTCGTCCCGGCGAGGCCCCGAGCATGCCGCACGTGTCGCCTGTCAAAGCCTGGAACGGCTCATCGGCCATCCCGCGGAGGGGGTGTCCGCGGTGCGGCGGAGCGAGGACGGATGGTGCGTCGTGGTGGATGTGCTGGAGGTCGAACGCATCCCCGACACGACGAGCCTGCTCGCCTCCTACGAGGTGCAGCTGGACGAGGACGGCGAGCTCCTGGAGTACAGCAGGGTCCGCCGGTACCGACGGGGCGCCGCCGACGAGTGACCTGTGTTGCCCCATCAGCCGGAAGGAAACTCCATGACCACCACCATGTACGCCGACGAAGTCGCGCCGTGCCCGCCGCGTGCCGGAACCCTCTACGACGTTCTGGAACTCATCCTCGACCGGGGGATGGTCATCGATGTGTTCGTCCGGGTCTCGCTGGTCGGCATCGAGATCCTCAAGATAGACGCACGCATCGTGATCGCGAGCGTGGACACGTATCTGCGCTTCGCCGAGGCGTGCAACCGCCTTGACCTGGAACGCGACTCGGGCAGCAGGACCGTCCCGGAGCTGTTCGGCATGGGCGCTGCCAAGTCCGTCGGCAAGCGCAAGGTGCGCAAGGCCGCGGAGTCCGTCGGAGACAGCGTCCGCAAGGCGGTGGGCGGTGGTGACGACGACGATTCGGACGACGAGGAAGAGCAGCACGAGCGGCCCAGGAAGCGCCGGGCGCCCGCCCGTAGCGGGAGCCAACGACGACGCGCGGAGGCATGAGCGTGACACCGACCGGCGTCTACGTCTACGCAATCGTCCCGACGGGCGGATCGCTCCCGCGAAAGGCCGTCGGTGTGGGTGGCCCGCCCGCCGCGCTGCGGCTGATCGGCGAAGGACCGGTCACCGCTGTGGTGAGCGATGCGCCGCCGCAGCTCCGCGCACGGCGCCGGGACCTCATGGCCCATCAGGACCTGCTGATGGGACTCGCCGACATCGGCCCCGTGCTCCCCATGCGCTTCGGAATGGTCGCGGCGGACGAGGACACGGTGCGCAGGGAACTGGGCGCATCACGCGAAGCCCATCTCGCCTCCCTGCGGCACCTCACCGACGGTGTCGAGATCAACCTCAAGGCCCTTCCGGCCCAGGACGCACTCGCTGCGGTCGTGGCCGAGGAGAACCAGGTACGGCGGCTCCGGGAGGAAGTGCGCCGACGCCCCGGCTACGAGGCGAGTGTCCGGCTGGGGGAGGCGATCGCCACCGCCCTTTCGCGCAGGGCCGCGGACGCCGGCAAGAAGATCGTGCGCACGTTGACGCCCATGGCCCGTGCGGTGGCAGCTGGGCCGGAGGTCCACGGGTGCGCGTTGAACGTGTCGTTCCTTGTCGACCGGAGCGCCAGCGACCGCTTCCGCGCAGAGGCACAGACGTTCGCGAACACCCACCGCGAGCTCGTCGAACTACGGATCGCCGGACCACTGCCCTGTTACAGCTTCGTCCCTTCCCGGCAGGCCCGGACACCGGTGGCGGGGGGCTGAGATGGGACTGATCAGCGGGATTCTCCTTCTCCCTCTCGCACCGGTCCGCGGAGTGATCTGGGTGGCCGAGAAGGTGAACGAACAGGCCGACCGCGAGATGCACGACCCCGGTGTGCTCCGGGCCCAACTGGCGGCGCTGAACCAGGAGCTGGAGGACGGCAACGTCAGCCTGGAGGAATTCGAACGGGAAGAGGAAGAACTGCTCGAACGGCTGCACGTCGCTCGGGCCCGCTCCGTGCAGAACGATCGAAGGTGACTGACTCATGGAAGACCAGACCAAGGTGACTCTGGCGGCCGCGGTGGTCGGCGGATATGTGCTCGGCCGTACCAAGAAGGGCCGGCTGGCGATCTCCATCGCGACTTACCTGGCCGGCAGGCGTTTCGGTCTGGAACCACGCCAGCTCGCCGCCGAAGGGATGCGCAGATTGGGGGAGATGCCTCAATTCGCGGAACTGCAGGAGCAGTTGAAGGGCGAGGTCCTGGAGTCGGGCCGAAAGGCCCTGACGGCCGCCGCGGACCGCGGCATGAACTCGCTTGCTGATGCGCTCAGTGACCGCACCGCCCGGCTCACGGACCGAGGTGAGGAAGAGGAAGAGTACGAGGAGGAGCCGGACGAGGACGTCGAGTACGAGGACGAGTACGAAGAGGAAGAGCCCGACGCGGAGTACGAGGACGAAGAGGAAGAACCCGAAGGCGAGTACGAGGACGAAGAGGACGAGGACGAAGAGGAGTTCGAGGAGGAGCCGGAGGAGTTCGAGGACGAGGACGCCGAAGAGGAAGAGGAAGAGGAGGAGCCTGAGGAGCCGAAGCCGAGCAGGTCCCGCGGCTCTCGGCGGCCGTCGAAGCAGGCTCCCGCCAAGAAGTCGGCGGCGAAGAAGGCTCCGGCAAAGAAGGCTGCTCCGGCGAAGAAGGCTCCCGCCAAGCGGACGCCCTCGAAGAAGGCGGTTCCGGCGAAGAAAGCGGCTGCGAAGAAGGCTCAGGCGAAGAAGGCCGCGGCGAAGAAGTCGGTTCCCGCGAAGAAGTCGGTTCCCGCGAAGAAGTCGGTTCCCGCGAAGAAGTCGGCCGCCAAGAAGGCCGCTCCGGCGAAGAAGGCGACGGCCAAGAAGGCCTCCGCGAGCAAGAAGTCAACTTCGGGGACGAAGGCTGCGAAGAAGTCGGCTCCCGCGAAGAAGTCCACGGCCAAGAAGTCCCCGGCCAAGAAGTCCGCACCTGCCAAGAAGGCCCCGGCCAAGAAGGCCCCGGCCAAGAAGGCCACGTCATCAAAGCGAGCCGCGTCCAAGCGCACCGAACGGCGGAGGTAGCCAGTCATGGCCAGGACGGACAGAGACGAACCGGAGGCCGCGGAGTCGGGCATCGACCGGCTCCGCGACGAGGCGACGAGCTTTCTCAGCGCGCAGGTGGAGAAACTTGCGGAGAAGGCCGGCGGGAAACTGACCGACGTCACAGGGCAGCTGTCGGACATCGCGGAGAACGGGGGCTCCCTTCCCTCGATCGGCTCCCGTGTCCTGCAGGGCGAATCGCCGGTGAAGGCGTTCGTTTCGGAGAAGGCCAAAGGTGTCAAGGACAACGTCGTGGACAAGGCGAAGCAAGCCTTCGGCGGAGGAAAGAGCAAGCGCAAGTCCAGCGGCAGCAAGATCACGAGCATCATCGAGGTCCTCGATGTGGGTGTGTCCCTGCGGGACGCATATGACTACTGGACGCAGTACGACAAGTTCAGCAGCTTCGCCAAGGGCGTGCGCGACGTCTCGACGAGTGACGAGGTGACCAGCGACTGGAAGGTCAAGGTCGGCCCGTCCTCCCGCAGCTTCAAGGCGACCGTCCAGGAGCAGGTGCCCGACGAGCGGATCGTCTGGACCTCCGAGGGCGCGAAAGGCACGACCCGAGGCGCTGTCAGCTTCCACGAAATCGCTCCGAAGCTGACGCGGATCGTCCTGGTCGTCGAGTACTACCCCTCGGGGTTCTTCGAGAAGACAGGCAACCTGTGGCGTGCCCAGGGACGCCGTATGAGGCTGGACTTCAAGCACTTCCAGCGGTACGTCACGCTCACCGAGGAAGAGCCCGAGGGCTGGCGCGGTGAGATCCGCGACGGCGAAGTTGTGGAGAGCCACGAAGACGCGGTGGAACGAGAGGAAGAGGAGTCCGAGGAGGAAGAGCCCGAGGAGGGCGACGAAGAGGAGGGCGAGGACGAGGAGGAAGAGCCCGAGGACGAGGAGGAGGACGAGGAGCCCGAGGAGGAGGAGTACGACGACGAGGGAGACGGTGAGTGGGAGGACGAGGAGGAAGAGGAGCCCGAGGAGGAGGACGAGGAGCCCGAGGAAGAAGAGGAAGAAGAGGAAGAAGAGGAGCCCGAGGAGGAGGCCCCCGCGCCCAAGAAGCACCGAGGCCGGAGGCGCAGCCGTGACTGACGCGGACCTCATGCAGGGCGGGTACCAGGTTCCCGGACCCCAGACGACCAACCTTGCCGACATCCTCGAACGCGTACTCGACAAGGGCATCGTCATCGCCGGCGACATCAAGATCGACCTGCTCGACATCGAGCTGCTCACCATCCGGCTCCGCCTGTTCGTGGCGTCCGTGGACACCGCGAAGAAGGCAGGCATCGACTGGTGGGAAACGGATCCGGCACTGAGCTCGCACGCCGCCCGTAACGCGCTCCAGGACGAGAACCGTGAACTCCGCGAACGCCTGGAGGCACTCGAGTCCAAGGCGGACGAACTGCCGGCGGGGAACGGCGCAGCGGCCGGGCGATGAGCAAGTGAGCAAGGAGAACCGAGGCACATGACGGAGTCGGGAGCCGATTCTTCGGACGGCAACGCCATCTATGTATTCGCTGTGTGCGGGGCCCCGGGTCCGGCCGCGGTCGCGGATCTGCCGGGCGTCGCAACGGGCGTGCCCGTTCGCACGATGCCGTTCGGGGATCTGACGGCCGTCGTCCAGACCGTCCGCGCAGCTGATTTCGCCGACGAAGCCTGGCAGGCGCGCCTGTCCGACACGCGCGAACTCGAACGTTACGCACGGGCGCACCACCACGTCGTGACGGCTGCCGCGGCGGCCTGCCCCACCGTTCCGCTGCCGCTGGCCACCCTCTACCACGACGAGGAGCGGGCCCGGCTGGCGCTCACCGGTGAGGCCGGGCGATTCCGTGCCGCGCTCGCCCGAACCGCGGACCACTCGGAATGGGGGGTCAAGGTCTACGCGGCGGAACGTCCCACGCAGGACACCGAACACCCCGCGGAGAAGGTGAGCAGCACTCCGCGCCGTCCGGCCGTGACCACCGACCGGGCGCGTCCGGCCCCGGGAGCGGGCCTTGCCTATCTGGACCGCAAACGAGGAATGCAGGCCCGGCGCGAACAGCGACAGGAAGAGGCTCTCCGTATGGCGGAAACGGTGGACACGGAATTCCAGAAGGTGGCGGCGGCGGCCCGCAGGCTGCGGCCGCACAGCCCCGAACTGGCCGGCGACCACCGGGTGCAGGTTCTCAACGCCACGTATCTCGTCGCGGAACGCCGGTCGGGCGAGCTGAAGACATTGGCCAGGATGCTCCAGGACAGTACCGGCGCGCAGATCGAGCTGTCGGGGCCCTGGGTTCCCTACTCCTTCGTCGGCGAGGTGTAGCGGATGACCCACGACGTCGTGCCCTGGAACACTCCCGAGCCGCTGACCGGCCCCATCGGCGTGCCGCTCGTCGACCTGCTGGACCGGGTGCTCGCGACCGGTGTGGTGATCAGCGGAGACCTGGTGATCGCGATCGCGGACGTCCCGCTCGTACGGCTTTCGCTCCACGCCCTGCTGTCGTCCGTCAACGAGCGGATCCCCTCTCCGTGGGCGGACGGGGGTCCGCTGTGACCGCCTCCCGGGTGGACGTGGATTCGGACCAGCTGGGGCACGACCTCGTTGCTCTCGTGCTGACCGTGGTGGAACTACTGAGGCAGCTGATGGAGAGGCAGGCCATTCGCCGCATCGATCAGGGGGACCTCACCGACCAACAGGTCGACGAGATCGGCACCACGCTCATGCTGCTCGACCAGCGCATGACCGAATTGTGCGATCAGCACGGCGTACGGCCCGAGGACCTCAATCTCGATCTGGGGCCGCTGGGGACGCTGCTGCCGCGTAGCTGACGGGTCTCGGACCCGGCACATCCGACGAAATCTTGAGGTGAGCATTACGTTATTACCGCATTACAGGCATATGCTCAAAAGTGCTTCCACTTCGAGATGAAAGCCGCATGATCGGAGGAAGCGATGATCATTATCGGAGCAATTCTCCTCATCCTCGGCCTGGCGACCGGGCTGGGCTTTTTGTGGACCGTCGGCATCATCCTGCTGGTCATCGGGCTCGTCCTGTGGCTCCTGGGGTCCGTGGGTCATGCGGTCGGCGGCCGTAAGCACTACTGGTGAGCTCCCGGCATAGTGTCCGGCCGGGTTTGAACCGTGCGCGGCCGGGCACAGCCCAAGTGGCGCGGGAGCGCTCCCACGCCGGTGTGTCCCCCCACTCCCGAAGGTGGAGATCGAGCATGAATTGTCATGATCACTTCAAGTTAGGCTCCTGGGTGCTTCGCCTGGGCGGCGTGTTCGTTGCCGCGCTGCTCTGCCTGCTCCCCTGGACCGGGACGGCGAACGCCCACGGCTCCGTGATAGACCCGGCCTCCCGCAACTACGGTTGCTGGCTGCGCTGGGGCAGCGACTTCCAGAACCCCGCCATGGCGCAGGAAGACCCCATGTGCTGGCAGGCGTGGCAGGCGGACCCGAACGCCATGTGGAACTGGAACGGGCTGTACCGCAACGGCTCCGCCGGCAACTTCCCGGCAGTGGTGCCCGACGGGCAGCTGTGCAGCGGCGGCCGGACCGAGAGCGGCCGCTACAACTCGCTCGACACGGTGGGTGCCTGGAAGACCACGGACATCGGCAGCGACTTCACCGTGAAGCTGTACGACCAGGCCAGCCACGGCGCCGACTACTTCAAGGTCTACGTCACCGAACAGGGCTTCGACCCCGCCGCCCAGTCGCTGACGTGGGGCGACCTCCAGCTGGTGGCGGAGACTGGCAGCTACGGCCCCAGCCAGAACTACGAGATCCCGGTGAGCACCTCCGGCCTCAGTGGCCGGCACGTGGTCTACACGATCTGGCAGGCCTCGCACATGGACCAGACGTACTTCCTGTGCAGTGACGTGAACTTCGTCTGACGCACGCCTGTCCCGCCGGATCCCCCTGTCCGGTGGGACATCGCGCGGATCCCGCCATGTCCGGCGGGGTCCGCGCAGCCTGTCCGACGGCAGCCGAGAGGGGCCGGTGGGTTCGATTGGCGAGGAACGCCCGTTCGGCCTACGGTCGATTGGTGAACGTTTCCGTTCACTCATCGCCCGAACAGCTTGAATCGCAGTACGGCTATGACGGAATCACCGGCGAAGACCTCGACACTTGCCGAATCCCCGGAGCGGGGCCGCGGCAAGGGGATGGCGCTGTTCGTCATCGCCTCGTGCCAGCTGATGGTGGTTCTCGACATCACCATCGTCAACATCGCACTTCCGCACATCCAGACCTCGCTGGGCTTCTCGACCGAGAGCCTCTCCTGGGTCATCAACGCCTACACGCTGACCTTCGGCGGGCTGCTCCTGCTCGGCGGCCGGCTGGGCGACATCCTCGGACGCCGGAGAGTCTTCATCTTCGGCGTCCTCCTCTTCGTGTTCGCCTCGCTGCTCGGTGGACTCTCCCAGGATTCCTGGCAGTTGCTCGCAGCACGTGCGCTGCAGGGCGTCGGCGGCGCGATCGCCTCCCCGACCGCCCTCTCCCTCATCACCACGACCTTCCGCGAGGGTCCCGAACGGAACAGGGCGTTCGGTGTGTTCGCCGCGGTCTCCGCGGGCGGCAGTGCGATCGGGCTGCTGGCGGGCGGCATCCTGGTGGAGTGGCTCGACTGGCGATGGGTCTTCTTCGTCAATGTGCCCATCGGGCTGCTGATCGCCCTTGCGACGCCCCGCTACATCAGGGAGTCCGAACGCCATCCGGGTCACTTCGACGTCCTCGGCGCGCTCACCTCCACCATCGGAATGGTGCTCCTCGTCTACGGCTTCATCCGTGCCTCGGAGGACGGCTGGAGCGACAGCCTGACCATCGGTTCGTTCCTCGCGGCCCTGGTGTTCCTGGGCCTGTTCCTCACCGTCGAGAGCCGGTCGAAGCAGCCCATCACCCCCTTGAAGATGTTCCGCGACCGCAATCGGGCCGGCACCTACGGAATGATGCTGAGCCTGGCGGCGGCGATGTTCGGCATGTTCTTCTTCCTGACGCTCTTCGTGCAGAACATCCTGGACTTCAGTCCGCTGCAGGCGGGACTCGCCTTCCTCCCCATCAGCGTGGTCATCGCCATCAGTGCGGGGATCGCCTCGCAGCTGCTGCCCAAATGGGGGCCGAAGCCCTTCATGGTGGTGGGTGCGATCCTGGCGGCACTGGGACTTGGCTGGCTGACGTTCACCGACATCCACAGCAGCTACCTGGGGAGCATCCTGGGCCCGATGCTGGTCTTCGGCTTCGGCATGGGCATGCAGTTCGTTTCGCTGACGCTGATGGCCGTCTCCGGAGTCGCCCCGCGGGAGGCGGGAGCCGCGTCCGGCGTCCTCAACGCAACCCAGCAGGTGGGCGGTTCGCTGGGGCTGTCCATCCTGGTCACGGTCTTCGGTACGGCCAGCCGCAACGAGGCCACCGACCAGGTGCCGAGCTTCCTGGCCGAGTCGACGCCGGCCCAGCAGCTGGAGTTCCGCAGGACGGGAGAACTCCCGGCCCCTTGGGGCAACGAGGTGCTGGCCTCAGGAGTCTCCAGCGCGTTCGTCGTCGCCGCTGTCATGGCCGTCGTCGCCGCACTGATCGCCCTGTTCGTCATTCAGGTACGCACCTCGGACCTGGAACGCCTGCGCGGTGGAGCGATGGTGCCGGGTGGCGAGACGGGCGGCGAGGAGGCGGCTCCGGGGGAGGACCGGCCGGACAGTGCCACAGGTGCTCCCGCCCCGGTACGGAATCGGGAGACGGACCGGGACCCGGGCGGCTGAGGCACGGCTGAGCAGGTGTGACCCCGTCGGCGGGCCCGGTGGGGTCACAGCAGGTTGACGAGCCGTATGTAGCGCACCCAGTCCCAGTTGACGCCGGGGTCGGTGTGGTCGCTGCCCGGGACCTCGTGGTGACCGATGATGTGCGCGCGGTCCTTGGCCAGACCGTAGCGGTCGCAGATGTTCGCCGTGAGCCTGGCCGACTGCTCGTACATGGAATGCGTGAAGTACGCGGGCTGATCCACCCAGCCCTCGTGCTCGATGCCGATGCTGCGGGTGTTGTGGTCCCAGTTCCCCGCGTGCCAGGCGATGTCGTCCTCGCGTACGCACTGGGCGACGTATCCGTCCCCCGAGCGCACCACGTAGTGCGCCGAGACCTTCTTGGCCGGATTCCGGAAGATGCCGATGGTGTCGGTGAAGGTTTCCTGAGCGACATGGATGACGACGAAGTCGACCGGGTAGGCCGAAGGCCGGTTCGACGCCGTGTAGTTGGAAGGGGAGGCCGGAGCCCAGTGGGCCGACGGATAGTCCGTGTCGCCGGTGGGGACGGCGGCTGCTCGGACCGATGCCGGCAAGAGGGCCGCGGCGGCTGTGACGGCTGCACTCTGGAGAATCCTTCTGCGGCGCATCGACACTCCTGTTCGGGAGACGTCCGTAGTCCGTGACGGGCCGTCCGATGTACGGCAGGGTAACCGGCCGCCTCACCCAAGGGCTGCGATACGGACGAAGGAAGAGGGCGGCATCCCGTGGACGAGCGGACGCGCCCACGCACGCGAACGGCACCGGGCGCAGCCCTCGTGGAACGACGGCTGCGCCCGGTGCCGGTGTGTCGCGCAGGATCAACCGGTCAGTGGCCGCGGCAGCTCGAGCAGGGTCACCGAGGTCTCGATGCCGCTGTCCACCAACCGGCCGTTCGCGTCGAAGGCCTCAGCGCCGTCCGTCATCCCGAAGTCGTTGTCGTTGATGAGTGCGAGGGTGTCGCGGCCCGTGACCGCCACCCCCTCGATCTTGCCGGGCACGCCTGCGACCGTGCCGAGGTCGACGACCAGGCTCTTGCGCAGCACCCGTACCCCGGACGCGGAGGGATCGTCGAGCTCCTCGTACGCGGGCGAGGTGGCCGGATCGTCCCACACCGAGCCCAGGATGCCGGAACCGGCGGGCAGCGTCACCCTGTGCAGCCGGGCCGACCTGTCGGTGCGCTCCTCCACCAGCAGACTGTCGCGGCCGATCGCGACGACCGAGGAGATCTTCAGCTCGGACGTGTCGTCCTCGCCCGGGTCGACGACCTCGACCGGGTCGAAACGGTAGGCGTACTCCGCCGTCACCTTCTGCTTCTTGGTCGAGAAGCGCAGGAACCGCACGTTGCGGGACGCCTCGCCCGCGTCCTGGTCCGGAAGCGAGAGGGGGCTCTGCACCGCGAGCACGAGGTCGCCGCCGGGCAGCAGCGCCAGACCCTCGAAACCGCGGTTGATCTTGCGGTGCAGCAGCACGCCGGGCAGTGCCTCGACGACGCGGTAGTCCGCGCCCTCGAGCCGCAGGCCCTGCGGTACGTAACGCGTCAGGACACGGCCGCGGGAGGAGACATGGACCAGCGACGGACCGTACTCGTCGACCAGCCAGAACGAACCGTCCGCCGCACGGACGATGCCCTCGGTGTCCAGCCCGTTCGGGTTGTACGCGAGCGGGGTCTGCGCGTCGAACGTGTACGGGGCCTCGTCGCGGCTCGCCTGGTTCGCCAGACCCGTCACCGCGTTGCCGGAACGCGTCGTCAACGGCAGGGAGTCCAGCACCTCGATCCGCTTGCCCTCGACGCGGATCCTGACGATCGCGGGGTCGAAGCCCGGCACGGGGAAGGTGCGCCGCTTCTTGCCGTCGACCTTGATCTGACCGTTCGGACC
This sequence comes from Streptomyces sp. NPDC059499, assembly GCF_042749285.1. NCBI lineage: Bacteria > Bacillati > Actinomycetota > Actinomycetes > Kitasatosporales > Streptomycetaceae > Streptomyces > Streptomyces sp. NPDC059499. Next base: position 52,917 of record NZ_JBHYTT010000020.1, on the reverse strand, counting down.
GCGGTCCGTCACCGTCCAGAACTCGCCCCTGCGGCCCGTCGGGAAGAGGTCGCTGCCGATCCCGCCCAGCATCACGTCCCGGTCGTCGGCGACCGTACCCGGCAACAGACCGTTGCTGAACCCGGCCAGCGGCACATCGCCGAGCACCGCACTGCCGATGACCCGTGCCGTGCGCTCGGGGCGGCCACCGGATCCGGGGCCTGCCTGCGTACCGGCCGCGGTCGCCGCGACACAGACCGTGGAGAGCAGGGCGAGCGGCAGCCCGACAGACAGGGAACGACGGACAACGCGCGCGGACATGGGGCCTCCTGGTGGACTGACGCTCGGTCGGTCGTCAGGCTCTGCCCCCACGCTCAACGCCTGGTGACATCGAGTTGAACGTGGGGACAGCAGGTGAGGAACGGGACGGCCGCTCAGGCGTCGGACAGTGCCCCGGCCAGCGCGCCCGCCGGATCGTCGTCCGCCGGCCCGGCCGGAAGCCACCTGCCCCGCTCCTTGCGGTACGGCCACCAGCGCCCGTCCCGCCCGTACCGCAACTGCGCACCGGAACCCGCCGCGGTCCACCGGTTGTTCGCGGCGCTCAACCGCGGGCCCTCGCCCTCCTCCCACGCGGCGGCCAGCTGGGCGCGGGCCCGCGCCAGCTCCTCGGGGCCGGGCAGCCACTCCTCGTCGAACACCGCCAGCGCGGCCGTCCCGCCGTACTGCCAGGCCCGCACAGCGGCGTCCAGGTCCCCCCGCTGCCGTCCGGAAGCCGAGGCGAGGCGGGCGGCAATCTGCTCGTCCGGCCGGGTCACGGCGGCCAGCCGCACCGCGTCCTGTTCCGGCGTCAGCCCGCCTGCCACGGGCTGCCGGTCGTGGCCCTCGGCGAGGGCGTCCGCCAGCATCGCGAAGGCCCGTGCCGCGCTGTCCGCCGCCAGCACCTCCAGAGAGGCCGGATCGACGCCCGCCACGGGGTCCGTCTCCGAGTCCAGCGACAAGGGCGGACCGGGTTCGGCCGGGAGCGGCGGGGGAGGGGGCAGGGGCGGCAGGATGTCCCGTGCCGCGAACGCCTCGTCGGCCCGGACGCCGCGCTGGAGAGCCTGACCCGGCTGGGGGTCCGGCTCCGGATCCGCACCGTCGGCCTCACGGACCGCACGTGCGGCGCTGCGCACCTGGAGCTCGTCGAGCAGCCGCCGTTCGTCACGTCCCCGCAGCAGCAGCAGTACGAACGGGTCCTGGTCCAGGAGCCGCGCCACCTGGTAGCACAGGGCTCCCGTGTGCGGACAGTGGTCCCACGCCTCGCAACTGCACTCGGGCTCCAGGTCGCCGATCCCCGGCAGCAGCTCGACCCCGGCTGCCGCCGCGTCCTCCACCAGGTGAGGGGGCATCTCACGGTCCAGCAGCGCCGCGATGTGCCCGGACCGCTCGGACGCCATGTCGAGGAAGCGGTCCCACTCCGCCTCGCTCAGCTGCTGGAGGAGTACATCACTTCGGTACGCGGTCGCGTCGCGGTCCTGAACGACCGCGGTGATCCGGCCCGGCCGGACCGAGACCGCGCCGACCCTGCCCTCGCGGGCCAGGCTGCGGCCCTTCTTGAGCTGCTGCCCGTCGAGCGCCGTGTCCTCCAGAGCCTTCAGCCACGCCTGTCCCCACCAGGACGACGCGAATCCCCTGCCGTGTGCGGGCGGGAGGGCCGCAAACGTACGCTCCGGTCCGTAGCTGTCGTTCATCGTGCGCCCCCTCGCAGCTCGACCAGGTCGGCCAGTTCGGCATCGGTCAGTTCCGTCAGAGCCGCCTCGCCCCCGCCGAGGACGGCGTCGGCCAGCTTCTGCTTGCGGACGAGCATGTCGGCGATCCGGTCCTCGATGGTTCCCTCGGCGATCAGCCGGTGCACCTGCACCGGCTGGGTCTGGCCGATCCGGTACGCGCGGTCGGTGGCCTGCGCCTCCACGGCCGGATTCCACCAGCGGTCGAAGTGCACCACGTGGCCGGCCCGGGTGAGGTTGAGCCCCGTACCCGCCGCCTTGAGCGACAGCAGGAACACCGGGGCGCCGCCCTCCTGGAACCGGTTCACCATGGCCTCCCGCGCGGCGACGGGCGTACCACCGTGCAGGAACTGGGTGGGGACCCCGCGAGCGGCCAGATGCTGTTCGAGCAGCCGCGCCATCTGTACGTACTGCGTGAACACCAAAACGCTCGCGCCCTCGGACAGAATCGTGTCGAGCAGTTCGTCCAGCAGTTCCACCTTGCCCGAACGGTCCGCGATCCGGGGCTGCTCCTCCTTGAGGTACTGCGCCGGGTGGTTGCAGATCTGCTTGAGCGCTGTCAGCAGTTTCACGACGAGTCCGCGGCGTGCGAAGCCGTCGGCGCCGGAGATCTCGGCGAGGGTCTCCCGCACCACCGCTTCGTACAGACCGGTCTGTTCCGCCGTCAGTGACACCGCGCGGTCGGTCTCCGTCTTCGGCGGGAGCTCCGGGGCGATGCCCGGGTCGGACTTGCGGCGCCGCAGCAGGAACGGACGTACCAACGCCGCCAGCCGCTCGCCGGCGGCAGGGTCGTTGCCGCCCTCGACCACGCCCGCGTACCGGGTACGGAACGTACCGAGCCTGCCCAGCAGCCCGGGGGTCGTCCAGTCGAGGATCGCCCACAACTCGGAGAGGTTGTTCTCGACAGGGGTACCGGTGAGCGCGACGCGCGCTCCGGCACCGATGGTCCGCAACTGCTTGGCCGTTGCCGAGTGCGGGTTCTTCACGTGCTGGGCCTCGTCGGCGACGACCATGCCCCACGACGCCTGCGCGAGCCGTGCCGCGTCGAGGCGCATCGTGCCGTACGTGGTGAGGACGAACTCGCCGTCCGCCACGTCCTCCAGGGAACGCGCCGCGCCGTGGAAGCGGCGTACCGGCGTGCCCGGGGCGAACTTCTCGATCTCCCGCTGCCAGTTGCCCATCAGGGAGGTCGGGCACACCACGAGGGTCGGCCCGGCCGTGCTCCCGATGCCCTGCCGGTGCAGATGCAGGGCGATGAGGGTGATGGTCTTGCCGAGACCCATGTCGTCGGCGAGACAACCGCCGAGGCCGAGCGACGTCATGGTGTGCAGCCAGTTCAGGCCGCGCAGCTGGTAGTCACGCAGGTTCGCGGCGAGTGCCTTCGGCTGACCGACCGTCTGCATGGCCCGCGACTCCGGGTCGGCGAGCCGCTCACGCAGTTCCTCGAGCCAGCCCGTCGCCGAAACCTGCACACGTCGTCCGCCGATGTCGGCGGTTCCCGTCAGTACGGCACCCAGTGCGTCGATGGGCGTGACCTTGCGGTCCTGGGCCTCCCGGGCGCGCCGGGCCTCCTCCGGGTCGATGAGGACCCACTGGTCGCGCAGCCTGACCAGGGGTCTGCCGGCCTCGGCGAGCCGGTCGAGCTCCTGGCGGCTCAGCTTCCGGTCCCCGAGTGCGAACCGCCAGTCGAACGAGAGCAGCGCGTCGGCTGACATGAGCGAGGGCGTGTCCGATTCCGTCCTCGCGGGGCGGTCGGCCCCGCCCTCCCCGTCGTCCCGGCCGGACGTGCCCGAGGGGCCGATCACCGCGCGGGCCGTGAGCTTCCTGGCGAGCTCCTTGGGCCAGTGCACCTGAACTCCCGTCGCGGCGAGGGCGCGGGCGGCGGGGCCGAGCAGCTCCGCGATCTCCTCGTCGGCCGGCTCGACCACGTCCGGCACGGCGGCCGACAGCAGCGGTGTCAGCGGAGGCCAGGCGCGGGCGGCGCGGCGCAGGGCCAGCAGGGCGTCCATGCGGGCGCGCGGGCCGAACAACGAGGCGGCGGGGGAGCGGCCGGCCCATACGTCGGCCGCGTCGGCGACCAGGGCGGGATCCTGGACGCTGTGGATCTGCAGGACGGCACGGAAGGACGGCCGTGCGCCCCCGCCGTCTGCCGGGTCGTCAGTCCCGGAGAGCCCCAGCACCTCGATACGCAGCGAGAGCCGGACACCCGCGTCGTTCCCGGCGGCGACATCGGCCGCCCACGGCCGCAGGCCGGGCAGGTGCTGGACGGTCCGGGACGCGAACGCGGGCCCGCCCGTGACGAGTTCGGCGGCCGGGGTGCGAGGCATTCCGTCGGCGACGGCATCGAGGAACGAGCGCAGCAGCGGCTCGGGTTCGGGGAGCATGAGCGGATCCGCTGCCGCGTCGAGCGGTACCGCGTGAGCGGTGGGCGGCATGGAAGCCGCCAGGACCCTGATCCGTTCCAGGTCCTCGGCGGTCAGCGGGCCCGCGCGCCAGGCGTCGTTGTCACCGGGACTCAGCCCCGGCAGGAGCAGCCCGCGCGCGACGAGTTGAAGGGCGAGCATCCCGGCGGCGCCCCAGAACGCCGTCGCAGCGGAGGCGTGCGCGCTCGCGCGTGCCCGTGTGAGAACGGGAAGGGCGTCACGTACCGGCACGGCCAACGCCTGCACGGTGCACGGGCGGGCGTCGCTAGCGAGGACTGTCAGCTCCGTCGAACTCCCTGGTCCACCGGGAGGGGTGCTACCGTCCGGGTTCCAGAACGCGATCAGGCCGGTACGGGCCGGATCCGCGGGGAGGAAGACTGCGGAGCAGCGGGACAGTTCAACGATCTCGTCATGTGTTGTTGCCGCAGGGAGCCTGTGCACAGCGATGTCAGATTCCTCAAATTTGACTAGTGAGCCCGGGGTCGCCGAGGGTACTCCATCCACGGCCCCTTCCGGGAGAAATGCACAGTGATCCACCTCACTCATTTCTGCCTTCTGAAGCTTGGGGTGCAGTCGGCACCACCACGGGGGGAGGGGGCTGGCCCCCGTACTTCCCGGGTGGTGACGCCATGGCAGCCGCAGGCCCGCCATCCGTACGTTTGACGAGGTCAGCGTAGATGCCCAGAAACCGGAGACGTCATGCCCCAGGCGGTAGCCACCGTTGCGCAGCACACCCGTGACGGATCGGAGGGCCCGGGAGCTTCCCAGGCCTCCGGCAGTGATTTCGCACCGCTCCTGAAGGCCGTGAAGAGCCAGGGACTCCTGGAGCGCCGCACCGGCTGGTACGCGGCGGGCATCACCGCCAACCTGGTCGCCCTCGGGGGCGTCATCACCGGCATGGTGTTCCTCGGTGACACCTGGTGGACCCTGTTCCTCGCCCTTCCGCTGGCCATCCTGTGGACACGTACCGCCTTCTTCGGGCACGACGCCGGCCACGCGCAGATATCGGGGAACCGCAAGGCGAGCCGCAGTGTCGGGCTGATCCACGCCAACCTGCTCCTCGGCATGAACGAGGCCTGGTGGAACGACAAGCACGTACGCCACCACGCCAATCCCAACCACATCGACAAGGACCCCGACGTCGGGGTCGGCGCCCTGGTGTGGACGCAGAAGCAGGCGGCGCAGCGCGAGGGCTTCGCCCGCTGGCTCACCCGCAACCAGGCGCGGCTCTTCTTCCCGATGCTGCTCCTCGAGGGCATCGCCCTCAAGATCTACGGCTTCCAGTTCCTGCGCCGCCAGCCCGTCCGCGAGCGCGCGCTCGCCGGTGTGCTGCTGGCCGGCCACCTCGCGCTGTACGCGACGCTGCTGCTCACCACGATGTCGCCGGGCAAGGCCGTCGTCTTCGCCCTCGTGCACCACGCGCTCTTCGGCCTCCACCTGGGCATGGCCTTCGCGCCGAACCACAAGGGCATGGAGATGCCCGACCCGGACGGTGACCGCTGGGGCCACCTGCAGCGCCAGGTCCTCACCTCACGCAACGTCCGCGGCGCCGTCCTCACCGACTGGTTCCTCGGCGGCCTGAACTACCAGATCGAGCACCACCTCTTCCCGAGCATGCCCCGCCCCCACCTGCGCCTGGCGCAGCCGCTGGTCAGGGCCCACTGCGGCGAGATCGGGATGCCGTACGCGGAGACCGGCCTCATCGAGTCCTACCGGCAGGCCCTGGAGCACATGCACGAGGTCGGCGAGCCGCTGCGCTAGACCGGGGGCGGCCTGCTGGAACCGATGGGCGGTCGCAGGCGTTCTCACACCAGGAGCGGCTCCGGCCGCGGAGGAGGCATGGATCATGTCGAACGGTGCAAAGATCGCCATCGGGGGAGTCGTCGCGGCAGTCATCCTGATTCCGTTCATCGGATTCTGGTGGTCACTGCTGGTCCTCATCGGGGTGCCCACGGTGGGCTACCTGATGCTCGATCCGGCCCAGAGGCGCAGGCTCCGCAGGATCAGCCGCAAGGAGATAGGGCGCTGAACAGCACAGTGGTGGCCGTCAGCAGCAACGGCGAGTACTCGTTCACCAAACCGAACCGGGACAGCGTCACGCTGCTGCCCGGGCTCGGCGTGGAGGGTGACGTCCACGCCGGTGTCACGGTCAAACACCGGTCGCGAGTCGCACAGGACCCGACGCAGCCCAACCTGCGCCAGGTCCACCTGATCCATCAGGAGCTGTTCGCCGAGCTGCGGGAGGCGGGATTCGACGTTGCGCCCGGCGACCTCGGCGAGAACGTCACCACCCATGGCATCGACCTTCTCGCCCTTCCCGCGGGCACGCTGCTCCACCTCGGCGACGAGGCCGTCGTCGAGGTGACGGGCCTGCGCAATCCGTGCCTCCAGATCGACCACTTCCAGGACGGACTGCTCAAGCGGGTCGTCGGGAGGGACGAGGACGGCGGCATCGTCCGGAAGGCCGGGATCATGGGCATCGTGAGAGCCGGCGGAGTCGTGCGGCCCGGTGACCCGGTCAAGACCGAGCTGCCCGCCGAGCCGCACCGGCCGCTGGAGCGGGTCTAGGACCTCTCTCCGGCCCGCTCGGGGTCCCGGGTCCGCAGGGTGTCCGCCGCGCCCGCAGGGCGGGCCCGTGGCTGCCGGACACCCGTGGCGGCCCCGGGGCTCAGGCCGGCCGGACCGCCAGCTCGTCCAGCGACTTCAGTAGCCCCGGCAGTTCGGGGCCGCGGCCGACCGGGAGGACCTCGCCCGGCTCCTCGTCCAGCAGGACGAAAGCGATGTCGTCGGTTCTGGCGACCAGTGACCAGCCCGGGCCGTCGACGCGCAGCATGCGGGCCCCGCCGGGGGCGAACGCGGAGCGTATCCGGCCGGGCGGGGGCGGGGTCGTGACGTATGCGAGGGCCTCTGCGAGCGCCCGGCGAACGCCGGGGTGCTGCCGGGAGCCGTTGCCTTCGGCGGCGTCGCCCTGCCCACCCTCCGACGGCTGCTCCGTCGACGCTTCCCCGTTCACCGGCGCCTTGTCGTCGGGCCTGCTGAACGTGGTGTCGTCGTCGATCTGCTCGCGCCACGCGGCCCACTGCAGGGCGATCTCGTCCGCGCCGAGCCGACGCTGGGCGGCTCCCCACGTCTCGGTGTCCGGCGGTGCCAGGGGTGCCGGGTCGGTCCCCTCGGCCTCCGGGTCCGGCAGCGGGTCGTGCGGCGCGGGAACGCCGGGCGCCGCGACCGCCAGGGCCAGCGGCCAGCCCGGCAGTGCGCACACCACCGAGCGGTCGTCCGGGGACAGGTCGTACTCCATGCCGCAGTCCCAGGAAGCGATGGCGACGGCGACCAGGGAGACATCGTCGACGACGACCGTCCAACGGGCGCCTCCGCCGTCCTGGCCGAGCACCAGACCGTATCCCTCGGCGTACGGTTCGAGGCCGAGTGCGCCGCACGCGGCCACGTAGTCGTCGCCGAGCACGCTCGGGAACTGCGCGGGGGTCAGCAGTACCGCGGTCAGCACAAACAGTGCGTCGTCGTCGGCGACCGCCTCGTCGGTCCCGGCCACAGCACCCTCCTCTTTCCTCACAGCTTCGTCCGTCGGCGCACCTTAACTACTCGGTAACCCTGCCGTCGAGGCCCTGACAAGGGATCTTGCCCGCTGGAGGGGTGGTGCCAGCAGCGGCTCCGGCACGCCGGAGCACCCCTCGCGCCATGGTGCCCGTCCGCCCGGCCCGCATAGGCTTGTGTCTCCTGCCGACGAGGGGACAGCCAGGGTGAAGCGGTTCGAACGGCTCAAGGAGATCCAGCGTCTCGACCCGGAGCGGGACTTCCTCGAGATCTACCGACTCACCGTGACGTACGAATTCCCCTGGGACATCACCCGCGCACTCGAACTCGCCCTGTACCGCACCTACGCCGTCCCCAGCATCGGCCGACTCCTCGCGGAGACAGGGGAACTGACGGAACGTTCACAGAAGCGGTACGACGACACCGCGCTTCTCCTCGACTCCGTCGTGGAGCACGGCTTCGACAGCGAGACAGGACGCACGGCGATCCGGCGGATCAACGGGATGCACCGCAGCTACGACATCAGCGACGACGACATGCGTTATGTCCTGTGCACCTTCGTGGTCACCCCGAAGCGGTGGCTCGACACCTACGGCTGGCGCAGGCTGTCCGACCACGAGCTGCGCGCCTTCGCCGTCTACTACCGCACCCTCGGTACGCACCTGGGCATCAAGGACGTGCCGCAGACGTACGAGGACTTCGAGCGCACCCTGGACGCCTACGAGGAGGAGCACTTTGCCTGGGACGAGGGCGCACGCTCGGTCTCCGACGCGACGCTGGCCCTCATGGGCTCCTGGTACCCGGGCCCGCTGGCACCCGTCGCGCGCAAGGCCGCGCTCGCCCTGCTCGACGATTCGCTCCTGCGGACCTTCCGCTACGCACGCCCCGGCCCCGTCGCCCGGGGGCTGACCCGCGGCGCGCTGCGCCTGAGGGCCCGAGCTGTACGGCTCCTGCCGCCCCGCTCCACCGCGCACTACGCCCGTCAGAACCCCGAGATCAAGGGCTATCCGAACGGGTACGAGGTCGCCGGGCTCGGGACGTTCCCCACTCCGGGCGTCCGCGGGTGCCCGGCCCCGCACGGTCGGCCCTCAGACACGCCTGTCGAGTGAGTCGAGGGTGGCACGGAGCCATCTCAGCTCGGTCTCACTGGTGGCCCGGGCGATCGTGAGGATTCCCCGGCGGAACGGGTCGTCCAGTTCCTCGGCGCGCAGCGGCCGGTCCCCGGAGTAGAAGAAGCTCGCGGGTTCCTCCAGGAAGGCCAGCCGCCGCCGGAGCACGTCGGCCTGGGCCGACGGATCCGGCAGATGGCGCAGGAACGCCAGAAGCGTGAACCAGCGGTTCTCGTCGGTGATGTCGCCCCTGGCGGGCTCCGCCAGACGGTGCCGCAGCTCCGTTCTGCCCGCCTCGGTCAGTGTCAGGACGTGACGGGGCGCGGCCGTGCTGCCCGGCTGCGTCTCCCGGGCGAGCAGGCCGCCCTTCTCCAGCCGCTTGATGGCCGGATACAGCGTGCTTTCCGCGACCGGCCGCACATGTCCGGTCAGGGCCGTGATGCGTTTGCGCAGTTCGTAGCCGTGCAGGGGGGTGTCGTACAGGAATCCGAGGATGGCGAGCTCCAGCATGTCCGCATTCTGCCTCATCCACGTGGTACATCGCTGCCGGTATACTTCGGCGACGATGTATGCTCCCGGCGAAGTGGGAAGTCGACGAATGAGGGAGTGGGCCTGTGCGCGAGGCGAAGTTCGACCAGAGGGGCAGTGTTGTCCGGTGGACCGAGTCGGGCGGGACGTCCGACGGTGCGGCCGCGGTGTACGTGCACGGGCTCGGAGCGATGTCCTCCGTCTATCACGCGCACATCGCGGCCGACCCGGCGCTTTCCGGGCGCCGCTCACTCCTCGTCGACCTTCCCGGGCACGGCATCAGCGACCGGCCCCAGGATTTCGGCTACACGCTGGAGGACCACGCGGACGCGCTGGCCGCCGCGCTCGACGGCGCGGGAGTGCGCGGCGCGGACCTCGTCGGCCACAGCATGGGCGGCGCGGTGGCGATCGTCCTCGCGCACCGGCGTCCCGAGCTGGTCCGGCGGCTGGTCCTCACCGAGGCCAACCTCGATCCGTACCCGCCCGTCACGGCGGGGAGCAGCGGTATCGCCGGACTGTCGGAGGAGGAGTTCGTGCACGGCGGCGGCTTCGCCCGCGTGCTGGCGCGGGTGGGTCCGGCCTGGGCCGCGACCATGCGGCTCGCCGACCCGGTCGCCCTGCACCGCACGGCGACCGGCCTGGTGCGCGGTACCGACCCGACCATGCGCCGGATGCTGATGGAGTCGCCGGCCGAGCGTGTGTTCCTGCAGGGCGAGCTGAGCGGTGAACTCGCCGGCAGGGAGGAGCTGTTGGCCTCCGGCGTACGGGTGGAGACCGTCCCGAGGGCGGGACACGTCCTCATGTTCGACCGCCCGGACGCGCTGGTGCGGGCCGTCGCCGAGCGTCCCGTGTGAGGCGCGGACGCTCAGTGCGCGCGTACGGCGAGTACCAGGTAGCGGTCGTCCTCGTCGGTGTACGAGTCCAGCCTCCACCCCGCGTGTGCCAGCAGGGGACCGAGACGCGGCTCCGCCCGCAGATCGTCGTCCGAGATGCTGCGGCCGTGCCGCGCGGCCAGCGCGGCCCGGCCGATCGGATGGAACAGGGCCAGCCTGCCACCGGGGCGCACCACGCGTGCCAGCTCGCGCAGTCCCCCTTCGGGATGGGTGAGATGGGAGATCAGGCCGGCCGCGAACACCGCGTCGAGCGCTGCGCCGCGCACGGGCAGTCGTGCCGCATCTGCCACGAGCAGGGCGCCACCGGCGTCCCGCCCCGCCCGTACCGCCGCGGCCAGCATGGCGGGTGTGAGGTCGGCGCCGAGCACCGTGCCGCCGGGTCCCACCGCGTCCCGCAGGTACGGCAGCGCGCGCCCCGTACCGCAGCCCGCGTCGAGAACGGCGTCGCCGGGGCGAAGCCCGACGGCGCCGACGGCGGCGGCGTACGCGGGGCCGTCATCGGGGAACCGGCTGTCCCAGTCCGCAGCTCGGACCGAGAAGAAGTCCTGGACATGTGTGTGGTCGTCGGCCATACAGACATGATCGCGTAGTCCGTATCCGAGCGAAACGGCACGGATCGGTGCGCACGTTCGAACCTGGGCTGATCGTTCGGGAACATCTCTCTGTCATATTTCAGCAGCTTTCGAAATGCGCCCCTGGCATGCGCCCCTGAGCGGGCTAGCCTCCCCGATTCATGGGACACCTGGACCACGCCACCTTCGGCTGGCTGACACCCGCGCTGTCGTACGCGATGGCATCGATCGGCGCCGCACTCGGGCTCCGCTGCACCGTGCGCGCGCTCGCCACCAGCGGCCGTTCGCGCCGCAACTGGCTCTTCACCGCCGCGTCCGCCATCGGGACGGGCATCTGGACGATGCACTTCGTCGCCATGCTCGGCTTCGGCGTCACCGGCACCGACATCCGCTACGACGTTCCGCTCACCCTGCTCAGCCTGCTGGTCGCCATGGTGGTGGTCGGGGCCGGGGTCTTCGTGGTCGGCTACAGCCGCGACCGCTCGCGTGCGCTCCTCGTCGGCGGCCTCACGACCGGGCTGGGGGTGGCCAGCATGCACTACCTCGGCATGGCCGCCCTGAGACTGCACGGCACCGTCGCGTACGACCCGCTGCTCGTGGCGCTCTCGGTGACGATCGCCGTCGTCGCCGCGACAGCGGCGCTCTGGGCGGCACTGAACATCAGGACGCCGGGGGCCGTCGCACTCGCGTCCCTCGTCATGGGCGCGGCAGTCAGCAGCATGCACTACACCGGAATGCTGGCCGTCGGAGTCAGGGTCGCGCCGTCGGGATCGGAGCTCTCAGGAGCGACCGTGATGCAGTTCATCTTCCCGCTCGCCGTCGGCCTGGGCTCGTACCTCTTCCTCACCTCGGCGTTCGTCGCGCTCTCACCGGCGGCCCGCGAGCGCGTGGAGGACGCCGCCGAACGGGCCCCGGCGGCCGTGGCGCCCTGACGTCAGGGCGGCGGCAACGCCGCCCCGGCGACCGGACGGCGCGGAATTCCGCCGTACACAGCCCTCGGGGCATTCAGCTCCCCACCTGGAACGAGGAGGCCATGCGCCCACCCCGCACGACGACCCCGGACCCCGGTGCGCACGCCGAACGGCCCGCGCCACCGCCGCGCGGACGACGCGCGCACGCAGGCCGGCCGGCCGACGAGCGCACCGGCCACGAGGTGCGTTCCCCGTCGCCGGACGATCCCCCGGCGCGTCGGGCATCCCTGCGCCCCAGGACCGTGCGGGCCAAGGTCATTTCCCTGCTGATGGTCCCGGTCGTCTCGCTGCTCGCCCTGTGGGGCTTCGCCACCGTCACCACCGCACAGGACGTGGCCCGACTGCGCGAACTGCAACGCGTGGACAGCACCGTACGAGCACCGGTCCAGACGGCCGTCGCCGCCCTGCAGACCGAACGCGAGGCGGCACTGCGCCAGTCGGTGGACCCGGGTACCGGGCACGCCGCCGACCTGAAACGGCAGGCGAAGCACACCGATGCCACCCTCGGAGCGCTGCGCCTCGGCGACCGGCACACTGTCGCCGACGCGGGCAACCTCCCCGCGGGAGTCGCGGGCCGGCTCAACACCTTCCTCGAGCACACCCGGCAACTCCCCACCCTGCGCAGCAGCCTCCTGGACCCTCCCACCGGCGGTTCCCGGGACCGGGCCGCCGACCGGCGTGCCGACGCGGACGCCGCATTCACGCAGTACTCCGAGGCCATCACCGCAGCGTTCGGTGTCTCCGGCGCACTGACCGGGATCCAGGACGCCGAGCTGGGGTCCGAGGCCCGCATCCTGCTCGAACTGGCGCGGAGCGGCGAGATGCTGGCGCGGGAGGACGCGCTGCTGGCATCCGCCGGACTCACCGGAACACTCGACGGTGAGCAGCTGCGCAGCTTCACCGGCGCGGTGGCGACCCGCAGGAGCCTCGCGAGTACGGCCGGGGCCGATCTGCCGTCCACCGGCCGAAGTGCCTGGCGCGCCCTCACCGAAGGCGACGCCTATCGCAGGATCACGGCAGCCGAGGACAAGGTGCTGCAGGCGGAGCCCGGCCGCCGTGCCGCGCAGGCGGTGTCCGCCGCGGCATGGGAACGCGACGCGACAGCTGTGCGCGAGGAGCTGAGCTCCATCGAGACCGGCGCGGTCGACCGCGCCGCCGACCGCGCCGACCCCCTCGCCCGCGCACTGTTCAGTCCTGCCGGAGCGGCAGTCCTCTTCGGGTTCTTCGCCGCCGCCGCCTCACTCATGATCTCCGTGCGCATCGGCCGGGCACTCGTCGTCGAGCTCGTCAGCCTCCGCAACAGCGCGCTGGAGATCGCCCGGCGCAAACTGCCCCGCGCCATGGAGCGACTGCGCGCCGGCGAGGAGCTGGACATCCGGGCGGAGGCGCCGCCGGGCAGACCTTCCCACGACGAGATCGGCCAGGTGGGCGAAGCGCTCGACACCGTTCACCGTGCCGCACTCAGCGCCGCCGTCGAACGGGCCGAACTCGCCAGCGGGATCTCCGGAGTCTTCGTCAACCTCGCCCGTCGCAGCCAGGTTCTCGTCCACCGCCAGCTCACCCTTCTCGACGGCATGGAGCGCCGTGCCGACGATCCCAACGAGCTGGGCGACCTGTTCCGGCTCGATCACCTCACGACGCGGATGAGACGGCACGCGGAGAGCCTGATCATTCTCTCCGGGGCGGCACCCGGGCGCGCCTGGCGGATGCCCGTACCGCTGACCAATGTCGTACGTGCAGCCGTCTCCGAGATCGAGGACTACTCACGGGTGGAGGTGCGGGCGCTGCCGGACGCGGGCGTCAAGGGGGCCGCAGTGGCCGACCTCACCCACCTCCTGGCCGAACTCGTCGAGAACGCGGCACAGTTCTCCCCGCCGCACACCAAGGTGCGCATCAGCGGCGAACCGGTGGGCAACGGGTACGCCCTGGAGATCGAGGACCGTGGGCTCGGCATGGGCAAGGAATTGCTCGGCGAGGCCAACCGGCGCATCGAGCAGTCGGAGGCTCTCGACCTCTTCGACAGCGACAGGCTCGGCCTCTTCGTGGTGAGCAGGCTCTCCGCCCGTCACCAGATCAAGGTCCAGCTGCGCACCTCGCCGTACGGGGGCACGACCGCGGTGGTGCTGCTGCCGACGACGCTGCTCCAGGGCGGACTGCCGGCAGGGCAGTCGGCCGCTCCCGCGGGCCCCGACTCCGGGAGCGCTGCGACGGTGGCCCGGGACGGCGACGACAGCAGGACACAGGGGTCAGGGCCACACCCGGCGGCGGCCCCACGCCCCAGCGCGTTCCCCGCCCCGGTGGCTGTGCCCGCGATCGAGCCGCGGACGCCCGTCGAGGCCCGCACCGGGCCGAAGACCGCACCCGCGCCGGTCACCACGCTGCACCGGCGCGCGCGCTCCTCGGGTTCCGCGGGACCCTCGGGTTCCACGGGTCTCTCGGGAGTCCCGGGTCCCGCCAGTTCCTCGGACGAGGAGGGCGAGCTGCCGCGCCGCGTGCGGCAGGCCAGCCTCGTACCCCAACTGCGGGAGAAGCCGCGCCCGGAGCGCGGAGACCCGCGCGACCGAGGGGCCACGCCACCGGTCGAACGCACGCCCGAACAGGCCCGCGACCGCATGACCGCCTACCGCAACGGATGGGTCCGCGGCGGCGGGGCCGCACCGGGCGGCAGCACATCCGGACCCGCATCCGGTATCCGGCCGTACACCGAAGGAGACCAGGCATGATCGCGAACGAGAGGGCGGCGGCTTCCCGTGGCTCCGGCGAACTCGACTGGCTGCTGGACGATCTCGTCGCACGGGTCGGCGAGGTCCGGCACGCAGTCGTGCTGTCCAACGACGGACTGGCCGTGGGTGCGTCCAGCGCCCTCAGCAGAGAGGACGCCGAGCACCTCGCGGCCGTGGCGTCGGGCTTCCACAGCCTCGCGAAGGGGGCGGGCCGGCACTTCCGGGCCGGGGGAGTGCGCCAGACGATGGTCGAGATGGACGAGGGCTTCCTGTTCGTCGCCGCGGCCGGCGACGGCTCCTGTCTCGCCGTGCTGAGCACGGCCTTCGCGGACATCGGCCTCGTGGCCTACGAGATGGCGCGCCTGGTGAAACGGGTGGGCGAGCACCTCGCCACTCCGGTGAGGCTCGCCGAACCACCGGCGACCGGCTGAGGGGGCGGGCGTGCGCACGGGCATGAGCGACGACGGCACCGCGCAGGGCAGTCAGTGGTACGACGCCGAGGCGGGCCCGCTGGTCCGCCCCTACGCCGTGACGGGAGGCCGTACCGATCCTGGGCCCAGCGGGGTGCGGTTCGACCTGATCGCGCTCGTGGCGGTCGACGAGGCGGCACCGGACGGTTCCGACGAGGGACTGCTGGGCCCGGAACACCGGGCCCTGCTGACGCTGTGCCGCAGCGAGACCCAGTCGGTCGCGGAACTCTCCGCCGACGCCGACCTGCCCGTCGGCGTGGTGAGGGTGCTCCTCGGCGATCTGCTCGAAGCCGGCTTCGTACGGGTCAGCCGTCCGGTGCCCCCGGCGCAGCTGCCCGACGAGCGGATCCTGCGTGAGGTGATCGACGGCCTGCGTGCGCTGTGACAGGCACCCTCCGGGATGCCCGTGCACGCTGCCCTCTCACGCCTGCCAAGTCGAGAACCTGGGATGCCCGAATAGCTGAAATGCCCCGAATACCTCGATCACCGAGTCGAATTCCGACCGGAGCGGCCGGATGTGAACACCGAGCGGGTCTGTCCGGTCACATCGGTCAAAAACCGTTCACTCCCTTCGGCGACAGCCGCTCCTTGCCATGCTGTCGCCTCTACTGATGGCACTCGCGAGAGAAGTGATGGATGTCCTCCGAGCATGTGGACAGCACGGGTGGGGAAGAGACCGAGGACTCGACGGCCCTCGCTCTGAAGATATTGGTCGCCGGCGGCTTCGGGGTCGGCAAGACGACCCTGGTCGGAGCCGTCAGTGAGATCAGGCCCCTGCGCACCGAGGAACTTCTCAGTGAGGCAGGACATTCCGTGGACGACACCGGCGGAGTGGACCAGAAGACCACCACGACCGTGGCCATGGACTTCGGCCGCATCACCATCAGGTCCGGGCTGTCGCTCTACCTGTTCGGCACCCCGGGACAGGACCGTTTCTGGTTCCTGTGGGACGAACTCTCCACGGGGGCGCTGGGAGCGGTCGTCCTGGCCGACACCCGACGGCTCGAGGACTGCTTCCCGGCCGTCGACTACTTCGAGCACCGCCGCATTCCCTTCGTCGTCGCGGTCAACTGCTTCTCGGGTGCACGTACGTACGGGGAGGAGGACGTCTCCCGCGCACTCGACCTCGACCGGGGCACACCGGTCGTGCTGTGCGACGCACGCGACCGTGCCTCCGGAAAGGAGGTCCTGATCCGCATGGTCGAGTACGCCGGGCGGATGCACACCGCCCGGCTGCTCGACTCGGTGGGGCAGGCAGGCACGCACTGAGCCGGACGGAGACCGTGCCGGCCCGCCGGCACGGTCTAGGTGGCCATGTCAGCCATGGCCACCACCTTGTCGATGCGCACACGTACGACGAGTTCGCCGGCCACACCGTTGCGTGCCCCGAACTCCTCGGCCGCCTCCGCCCCCATGTACCGGCCTGCGATACGCGTCGCCCAGTGGCGTAGTTCGTCGAGGTCCTCGCTCAGGTCCGCACGTCCTTGGAGCACGGCGAACGCGAACGGGGGCCGGTCGTCGTCCACGCAGATCGACACCCGCCCGTCCCGCGCGAGATTGCGGCCCTTGACGCTCCCCTTCCCGGTGTTGAAGACCAGATCGTCGCCGTCGAGCAGGAACCAGACGGGCGCGATGTGCGGGCTGCCGTCCGCGCGTACGGTCGAAATCTTGGCGGTGCGGGTCCCCTCCGAGAGGAACGCCCGCCATTCGTCCTGGGTCATGTGGTGTGCCATGAGCCCATCTTCGGACGAGATCCCCGTCATGGCGCGAAGCGACGCCCCGGAGGCGGGGAGGCGCTTGCCCGCGAGGGACCCGTGCGCGAGGCTTGCCCATCGATGCGGGGAACGGACGAACGGGGAGGATGAGCACATGCCGATGGACCAGGGACTCGACTGGCTCCTTGACGATCTCACCAGCCGGGTGGAGCACATACAGCACGCGCTGGTGCTGTCGAACGACGGGCTGGTCACCGGAGCCAGCACGGAACTGGCCCGCGAGGACGCCGAGCACCTGGCGGCCGTCTCGTCCGGACTGCACAGCCTGGCCAGGGGATCGGGGCGTCACTTCCGGGCCGGAAGAGCGCGCCAGACCATGGTGGAGTTCGACGAGGCACTGCTCTTCGTGACGGCGGCGGGCGACGGCAGCTGTCTGTGCGTGCTGAGTTCCGCGGAAGCCGACGTCGGCCAGGTCGCCTACGAGATGACCTTGCTGGTCAATCGCGTGGGCGAACACCTCGGCGTGACAGCGCGACAAGGTGCGGAGCGAGCCGACCGCCTCTGAGCTGCGCGTTTTCGCTGAGAATAGGTAGTTATCCACAGGGGCAGCGGGATCTGCCTCCCCTGGCTACCGTGGTCACGGAGAGTATTCGACCACACGGGGGAGGCCAGTCATGGCTGTCAAGGAAGCGGCACGTACGGCCCGCGCGGGAGCGGACCGAAGCCACTCGGGAGCGGGTGGGGACGCCGGGACGTCCGGGGGTGCGGGGAGCACGCTGACCGCGGGGCGCGCCGCGCAGGAGCTGGAGTTGAAGCGCGGCGAGTTCGATCTTGCCGTCCATCTCGGGCTGGTCGGCGCGGACGCGCCGCCGGGCGGCGGGAGGCCGCGGGTCCGGAGGGAAGAAGTCGACAGGCTGCAAGCCATGGACGGCTTCCCCGAGTCCCTCCGGGACAGGGTGCGCACGGCGGGGACGGCGGAGGGCGCCGCACTGCTCGGCATCAGCAGTGTCCGCTTCAGCGGGCTCGCCCGGGTCGGGTGCATCTCACCGGTGGCGTTCTACCTGAATCGGTACCGTGCGGTGGTCTGGCTCTATCTCGTGGACGAACTCGCAGGGTTCGGCGCCAAGGAGCCCGAGCTGCTCGCCGGCAGGAGCCCGGTCGGGATGCGGACCATGCTGGAGGCCGGCGTCGACTGGCGTGCGCGCAACTGGCGTTCGCGCAGGATCGACAGGCTGCTGAGCCGGACGGAGGATCCGTGGGCGCGTGCCGCGGTGCAGGCGTCCGCACTGGACGCGGTCCAGCTCGCGGAAGTGGTGGACGACCCGTACGAACGCGCCTACCTTGCGCGTGTCAGGCCGGAACCTGACTTCGGACGGCCGGGATCCGTGTCCGGGAGGGAGGCCATGGGGCAGCTCATGCTGGCCGACGATCCGGACGAGATCCTCTGGCGGCGGGTGAACCTGGTCATGGAGCTGGACCGGGCGCGCGAGCGCCGTTCCGCTCCCCGGCCAGGTGGCGAACCCGGGAGCGCCCCGGTACCTGTGCCCCCGCGGACGAGGGAGGTGCTCGACCGGATGCCGGGTCGCGCCGCTGTGGCGACCGTCGCCGGGCCGGGTCTCCTCGCGCGGATCGGTCTGGGCAGGCGACGCAGCCGAGATCATTAAGTGCTTGCGGCCGGACCGTGCCCACAGGCATCTTTGCCCCATGCTGATCAGAGAAGCCACTACGGAGGACTGGCCTGCCATCTGGCCGTTCTTCCACGAAATCGTCTCCGCAGGCGAGACGTTCACCTTTCCCCTGGACCTGGGGGAGAGCGATGCCAGGGGCTGGTGGCTCCTGACCGCACCGAGCCGCACGGTCGTCGCGGTCGACGACGCCGGGACCGTCCTGGGCACGGCCAAGATGAACCGGAACCACATGGGCAACGGATCGCACATCGCCAGCGCCAGCTACATGGTCGACTCCCGGCACTCCGGCCGAGGCGTGGGCCGGGCCTTGTGCGAGTACACCGTGGAGTGGGCGCGGGAAGCGGGCTTCCGCGCCATGCAGTTCAACGCCGTGGTGGAGACCAACACCCACGCCGTGCGGCTGTACCGCTCGCTCGGATTCGAGGTGCTGGGGACGCTTCCGGAAGGATTCAACCACCCGGTCGAGGGCTACGTCGGACTGCACATCATGCACAAGGCCCTCTGAAGCGCCCGCCGAGCCGCTCAGTCGCCGACACCGGAGATCGTGCGACCCGCGGGTCCGGCGTCCTCCACATCGCTCCTGGTCTCTGGAGCGACGACGGTGCCGGCCCAGGACAGTGCCTTCCAGCCATCTTCGGGCGTGCCCTCGACCACCACGACTCCCGTGTTGCCGAGGGCGTGGGCGGCGGCGAATTCCACCGAGACGTTGTGGGCACGGGCCGCCGCCCACATCCTGATCGCCGCGCCGTGACTGATCAGAGCAGCCGTGCCCGTGGGGGCGGGTCCGGTGGCCGAGGCGGCCTCCGCAACCACCGCGTCGAAGCGGGCCAGCGCCTCGGCGCCACTCTCGCCCCCCGCCATACGCCTTGCCGTGTCGCCGGCGGACCAGGCGAACGCCGTTGTCAGGTACTCCGCCACCGCCGCCCGGTCGGCGCGCATCTCCAGCTCCCCGGCGCTCAGTTCGCGGATGCCGTCGCGGATGCGGACCTCCAGACCCCGTTCGGAGGCCAGGGGCGCCGCCGTCAGTTGCGTGCGTGTCAGCGTCGAGGCGTAGAGGGCCCGAATGTCCTCGCCTGCCAGGGCGGACGGCAGTTCGGCCGCTTGGCGCAGGCCCAGATCGGTGAGCCCGGGTCCGGGTGGTGCGGTGTCCAGGAAGTGGCCGAGGTTGGACGGCGTCTGACCGTGACGGATCAACAGCAATCGCATAGAACGGGTCGGGCTCCAAGGCGGGTCGCATCGTGCGACAACAGATATATGTACTGGTCACCCTCTCATCGAGCCATCCCGGACCGCACCCGCACCCGCACCGGCGTGTCCGCCATGTCATAAGTCGCGGCGATACGACAGCAGTTGGTGTGCCCGATGCTTCGTGGGGTGGGTGCGCACCCGGGTGGCGAGGGCAGTACTGTGCGCCCCACCGCCAGTCCGGCGGGGAAACTCGTATGGAGGAAGAATCCATGACCATACCCAGGAGATCGTGGCGTGGCGCGGGAGCATTCGCGGCCGCTGCGGTTGTCGGCCTGGCCGGCGGAGTCATCTCCGCCGCGCCGGCCGCAGCTCACACCCCCACCTGGGTCGTGACCTGCTCCGACGTGAGCGTCGATCTGACCGCCTACTCGAGCGACGTGGCCAACGTCGTGACCGTCTCCGTGGTGGGCGGCAAGGAACTGCTTCCCGCGACGACGTTCGGTCGGGAGTTCCACACGAAGACGCCGCTCCAGCTGCCGGCGCACGACAAGGAGCTGACCATCCGGCTCGTCGTCAAGGCCGGAGACGGCGAGAAGTTCTCGCGCGACGAGACGAAGCAGGCCCCGGTGTGCGAGGACAGCACTCCCTCGCCGACGCCGACCAAGGAGAAGCCGACCGAGCCGCCGGCCACGAAGACCCCCGAGCCGAGCGCCACGCCGAGCGAGACCGCTACGGAGACGGCCCCCGCCCCGGCGGAGCCGAGCCCCAGCGCGCCCGACCTGGCCGAGACCGGTTCGTCGTCCGCGACGCCCGTCATCGGGGGAGCCGCGATCGCGGTTCTGCTCGCCGGTGGCGGCATCTTGTGGGCCGTCCGCAAGCGCCGTTCCGCGCAGCACTGACGTAGCCCGGCAGTCCGGCCCGACGGGCCAGTACCGGCAGGCCGGGTGAGGGGCGTACCGCAGCGGAAGCGCTGCGGTACGCCCCTCACCGCGTTCCTCGTGGCCGCGCCGGATGAGTGATCCGACTGCCATCAGGGGCGAGGTGCGGCCGAGGCGGCCGGCGGGGCGGCGGCGGAATCCGGGGAAGCCGGGCCCATCTCGCACCAGACGGCCTTGCCTTCCCCACGGGGTTCGATGCCCCAGCGTGTGGCGACCGCGTCCAGGAGCAGCAGACCACGTCCCGAAGTCGAGGTCTCTCCCGGAGTGCGACGCCGAGGCCAGACACTCGAACGGTCCTGGACCGACAGCCTGATGCGCCGGACAGGTTCCGGCAGGACCTCCAGCGTGAGAACGGCCCCGCCCTCCGTGTGCAGCAGCACATTCACCAGCAACTCCCCGGTGACCAGCTCCGCGTCGTCGGCCAGTGCGGCCATGTCCCAGTCCGTCAGCGCCTGGCGGACGATGGCGCGCGCATCGGACAGACCCTCCGGGTCGGCCTGATGGATGTACTGGTGCAGCCGAGGAGCGCGTGGCGACCCCAGGTCCGGGCTGCGTCGCAGCACCAGCAGTGCCACGTCGTCCCCCGAGCCCCACCGTTCCCACAGCCGGTCCGACAGATGATCCGCGAGGGCCTCGGCGCCCGCCGGCCCGTTGCTGATCTCGTGAACCAGCGTGGCCACGCCCGAGTCGATGTCGGCGCCGGGCTCCTCCACGAGTCCGTCGGTGTACAGGACGAGCGTCTCTCCCGGTACCAGGTCGAGCCGAGTCTCCGGGAACTCCTCGTCCTTGAAGGTCGTGGAGATCCCCAACGGCAGACCGCCGCGCACCTGAGGGCTGGCCACCCTGCCGTCGGTGTGCCGGATGAGCGGGCCGAAGTGCCCGGCACGCACCACACGCACGGTGCCCGTGGCGAGATCCACCTGTGCGTACGCGCACGTGGCGAAGCGGTCGGTGTCCAGTTCGGCCAGGAAGCGGGAGGCGCGAGCCAGTACCGTCGCCGGCGGGTGTCCCTCGGCCGCGTACGCGCGCAGGGCGATACGCAGCTGGCCCATGATCGCGGCAGCGTGCGTGTCGTGGCCCTGTACGTCGCCCACCACGACGCCGAAGCGGTGGTTGGGCAGCGCGATCACGTCGTACCAGTCGCCGCCGACCTGCCGGCCGCTCCACGCCGCGTGGTACCGGACCGCGATCTCCCCGCCCTCGATGTCGTGGATCCGCCGCGGAAGCATGGCCGACTGGAGCCCGGTGGCGAACTCGCGTTCCTCGTCGAACAGCATGGCCCTCTGGAGCGACTGCGCCACGATGGCGGCCAGCCCCAGACAGAGGATGCGCTCGTCCGCGCTGAACACCGTGCGTTCCCGGTAGAAGAGCGCGAGCCCGCCGAGGGGCCGCGCCTGTGCGACCAGCGGAAGGTAGGCGGCGGCGCGGAACTTCAGCCGGCCCATGTGCGGCTCGAGTACCGGATAGCGCCGGATCAGGGAGTCGAGCGAGGTGATGAACCGGGGCTTTCCGCTGAGGATCGTGTCGCCCAGGGGAAGGTTCGCGTCGAGTTCCCCGGAGCCCAGTCCGCCGAGCACCTCCACGGAGTCCCCGCTCAAGGCGATGATGTTGAGCGCGGAGTTCTCCACCAGCCCGAGTGCCAGTCCGTCCGAGCCGAGCCCGGCCAGGCCGCCCGGGCCCGTGAGCGCTGCCGTGACGTCGTCGACGGTCACCGCACGTGACATCGCGCTCGTCGTGCGTTCAACGATGTTGGTCTGGCGCGCGCGGCGCTTTTCCAGATCCTGTACGAAGGCCGAATGGGTGACTTCCGCCGTCGCGTCCCGTACCACGCCGATGACACGGCGTGCGCGGCCGTCCTCGGAACGCAGGATCCTGGCCTGAACATGGGTCCACTGGCGGGTGCCGTCCGCCAGGGGCACCTGGAAGTGCACGCTGTAGGAACTGCTCCCGCTGGAGAGCGCCTCGTCGATGGTGACGTCCAGACGTGCTCGCTCCGACGGATCCAGCTGCTCCACCACGGCCCCGGGCCGTGCGTCGAAGGTGTCGGGGTCCAGGCCGAAGACCATCAGCCCGGCTTCGTCGATGTCCAGGGTCCCTGCGTCCAGGTCCCATTCGAAACTGCCGGTCCGATTCATGGCGAGGCGCTCCGCCGTCCCCGTTTCGCTGCTGCCGGTCCCGTCGGACCGGAGGGGAGGCGGAGCCTTGGAGTCTGCTCGCCGTGGATGATCGGTCATTCCTGCTCCGGAGGTCGTCCGGCGGGGCTGCTGGACGTCGCGGCCCGTAGGTCTCAATTGTCGAGCCCGCCGTGCGGGAGTGCCACAGCGGTTCGGCGGGGCACCCGCCTCCGGGGCATCGAGGAGGCCGTCGCAGAATGGCAGGCAGAGATCTCCCACGACCGGTGGATGCACCGCCCATGCCTGACCGGAGCGCACCTATGAATGACGACGAGCCCGTCCTGCTGCATACCGAGGGTCACAGCCTGCACATCACGCTCAACCGCCCCCGGGCCCTGAACGCGCTCACCCACACCATGGTGCGGAGCATCGACGAGGCGCTCACCCTCGCCGAACAGGACGACGACCTCACGGCCGTCGTCATCAGCGGGGCCGGGGAGCGCGGTCTGTGTGCGGGTGGCGACATCCGGTCGATCTACGAGGACGCGCGAGCCGGACGCCGGGCGTCCGTGGATTTCTGGCGCGACGAGTACCGGCTCAATGCCCGCATCGCCCGCTTCCCCAAGCCGTACGTGGCGCTCATGGACGGCATCGTGATGGGCGGCGGGGTAGGGGTGTCCGCCCACGGTGACGTCCGCGTCGTCACCGAGCGCTCCCGTGTGGCGATGCCCGAGACCGGGATCGGCTTCGTCCCCGATGTGGGCGGTACCCATCTGCTGGCCGCGGCACCCGGTGAGCTCGGTACCCACCTCGCGCTCACCGGGCAGGCCGTGGGCGCCGCCGACACCCTGCTGTGCGGGCTGGCCGACCATTTCGTGTCCTCGGAGCGGCTGACGGATCTCACCGCCGCCCTTGCCCTCGGCACCACGGCCGCCGAGGTGACGGAGACGGTGGTGCGTTACGCCACGGAAGCACCGGAAGGGGAGCTCGCGACGCAGCGCTCGTGGATCGATTCCTGCTACGCCGCCGACACCGTCGAAGAGATCATCGGCCGCCTCCTCGACAGTGGTGAGCCCGCGGCGAAGGAGACCGCCGGGACGCTCCTCACCAAGTCACCCACCGCGCTCAAGGTCACCCTTGCCGCCGTGCGCCGCGCCCGGAGTCTCGAAAGCCTCGAAGCGGCCCTGGACCAGGAGTTCCGGGTCTCCTGCCGGGCCTTCGCCGGGCCCGATCTGGTGGAGGGCGTACGCGCCCAGATCATCGACAAGGACCGTCGTCCGAAGTGGCACCCGGCCGAGCCGGGCGACGTCACCGACGCGGACGTCGCCCGCCACTTCGAGCCGCTCGGTGAACTCGAACTCGGCCTGGCATCGGGCTGAACCGGCGTCACCTCCGGGCGGCACGAATGCCGCTCAGAGGTCGCCCGGGCCGGTGACCGCGCGGAACGGGATGCCGAGGAGTCCGGCGGTGGCCCTGAAGTCCTTCGCGCGGTGCCCCGTGCAGAGGGTCCAGTGGTGACCGATGCCCGTCGAGGACCAGGCGTCCGTCCACTCACCGGGGTCGAAGCCGAAGTCCACGCGGGACGTCGTGTTGCCGATCTTCAACAACTGGCCGGGGACGACCTCGCCCTCGGAGACGACGAACACGAACGAGCCGTCCGCCTCCTGCCCGATTCCGAACGTGGTCACCGGGCCGTGCTTCACGTCGAACTCCACGCTGACGCCCCAGCCGCGCTTCCCGTGGTAGACGCCGAGTCCCCGCAGCAGCGGGTCCTCGGCGCTGACCGCCAGATGCGCAGGGCCGTCGTGGCCCATCTCGACGACCCCGTCACGGAAGTTCAGGGCCTGCAGTTCGGTGAAGGACCCGCCGGCGCCGAGCGTGTCCGCGATCAGCATGGCGAGGCTGGTGCGGAGCTCGTACTCACCGGCGACCGGGATGCCGCGGGCGGTGAGCAGGGAAGCTCCGAGGATCATCCCGGCACCGAGCCGCTCGTGGATCTCGCCGTCGAGGCCGCGATGGTAGTAGGCGAGGCTGTCGAGCGAGAAGTCCTCGACGAGCCGGTCCAGTCCCACGGACACCCGGGCAGCCCAGTCGAGATCACCCTCGTCGACGGACTCGTCGAGGGTGAACACACCCCGGGCCAGCGCGACGCGCTCGGCAGTCTCCTCATCGGTGACCGCCGCGACCCGTACCCGCAGGTCATCGAACTCCAGGACCTCGACATGGCCGCCGAACCGGGAGGACACCAGCGTCATGTCCGTCGACACGTCGAGCATCCCCGGATAGAGATGGCCCATCAGCCCGTGCCGGCCATGACGCATCGCGCCCCGCACAGCCGCCGCGGAGATCCACCGGCGGATCCGGTTCCACGCGTTCTCGTCCCGCAGATGTCCCGAGACCGAGCGGAAGGCGATCCCGCTGCGGCGGAACACGTTGGCGACCTCGGGCAGCGGGCACTGACCGCAGTAGGCCAGCCACTTCCCGGTATCGGTGTTCGGATGGTCCATCGCCTCCGTCGGCTGGAGATCGATGACCAGCACCGGTGTTTGGGTGCGCTGGGCGATCGGCAGCACCATCGAAGCGGTGAGATAGGTCGTCAGGAACGTGACGACGATGTCGCAGTCGGCCCTGCGGAGCTGCTCCGCCGCGGCGGCCGCCTCCTGGGGATCGGAGATGAAGCCGGCGTCGACCACCTCACATCCCATTGCCTCGAACCGCTCGGAGACGTAGCGCGCCGAGTCCTGGAGCTGGTCCAGGAGACCGGGGAACTGCGGCCAGTAGGCGGCCAGCCCGCCGGAGACCAGGCCCACGCGGGTAGGGCGGCGTGCGGTGCGGACGAGAGAGGCGTCGAGTGCCGCGGTGGCGTTGTCAGCCATCGGAATTCCTTCCTTCGTCTTCTGCGGGGCGGTCGGCGGCGGCCGGTGCGCCCGCCGTACGCGTCGCCTCCAGGCGGTCCTCGGCCCTGTCCCAGGCCGAGGGATCCCCTTGAGGGCTGTAGTGACGCAGTTCCTGGGTGTGCGCGACGAGCCGGCGCATGTCCGCCAGGCCCCCCACCAGGCCGTGGGCCCGCGCCTGGAGCAGTACATTGCCGAGCGCGGTCGCCTCGGCAGGACCCGCGGTGACCGGCAGACCGGTCGCGTCGGCGGTCCACTGGCACAGCAGTTCGTTGCGCGATCCACCCCCGACCAGGTGGACGCGGGTCAGCTCGCGGCCCGCCAGTCCGGCGGCCTTCCGCAGCGTGCGGCGATGGGCCAGAGCAAGGCTCTCCAGTACACAGCGCACATACCCGCCGGGGCCGTCCGGCAGCGCCTGTCCGGTCCGGGTGAGGGCGGAGTCGATGCGCGAGGGCATGTCACCCGGGGCGAGGAATGCCGGATCGTCGGGATCGATCACCGCGGCGAACGGTCTGGCCCGCTCCGCGTCCGCGAGGAGCTGCGGCAGGCTCGGGGACCGACCGTCCCGCTCCCACGAACGACGGCACTCCTCCAGCAGCCACATGCCCATGATGTTGCGGAGATAGCGGACGGTGCCGTCGACCCCGCGCTCGTTGGTGAAGTTCGCGGCCCGCGACTCCTCGGTCAGGACCGGCGCGTCGAGTTCCAGACCGGCCAACGACCAGGTACCGCACGACACGTACGCGAACCCGGGGTCGGTGGCAGGGACCGCGGCGACGGCCGACGCCGTGTCGTGCGAGGCGACCGTCGTCACCGGCGTGCCCGCCGGCAGACCGGTGAACCCGGTGACGTGCGGCAGCAGTTTCCCCGCCGGATCGCCCGGTTCGCGCAGCGCGGGGAACAGCGAACGCTCCAGCCCCAGCCGCCCGATCAGCACATCGGACCAGTCCCCGGTGCGGGCGTCGAACAATCCGGTCGTCGACGCGTTGGTCGCCTCCGCACCCACCGTGCCGGTCAGCCAGTACACCAGCAGATCAGGCATCAGCAGCACCGTCCGCGCCGCCTCCCACTGCGCGGTGGAACGATGGGCGGCCAGCTGGAAGACGGTGTTGAACGGCAGATGCTGCAAACCGTTCACGCCGTACAGCTCCTGTGCCCCGACCCGGGCCAGCACCGCGTCGGCAGCCCGGACGTTACGGCTGTCCCGGTAGTGGAACGGCACCCCGAGCAGTGCACCGTCGGAGTCCAGGAGCCCGTAGTCCACGGCCCAGGTGTCGATGCCGACGGAGGCGACGGGCCCGCTGCGCGCCGCGTTCCGGAGTCCGTCCAGCATGCCCCGGTACAGGGCGAGCACGTCCCACCGAAGCCCGTCGGACAGCCGGACCGGAGTGTTGGCGAAGCGGTGCGCCTCGGTCAGCACCAACTCGTCGGCACCGACCCGGCCGGTGATCACCCGGCCGCTGGTGGCACCGAGGTCGACCGCGGCGAACACCGGGTCGTGTCGTGAAGTCGCAGACATGGAAATCTCATCCGATCCGGGCGGGGCCGCGTCTCGCACGTGCGCAGACGGTGCGGGACACGGCTCAACGCGCGTGGTCAGCGCAGGAAGGCCGCCGCCACACCGGCGTCGACGGGAATGTGAAGGCCGGTGGTGTGGGTGAGATCCCCACCGGTCAGCGCGAATACGGCGTTGGCGACGTGCTCGGGAAGCACCTCCCGCTTGAGGAGCGTGCGCTGGGCGTAGAACTCGCCGAGCTTCTCCTCCTCGATGCCGTACGTCGCCGCGCGCTGGGCCCCCCAACCCGCGGCGAAGATACCGGACCCCCGCACCACCCCGTCGGGGTTGACGCCGTTGACCCGGATGCCGTGCTCGCCGAGCTCGGCGGCCAGCAGACGCACTTGGTGGGCCTGGTCGGCCTTGGTCGCCGAGTACGCGACGTTGTTCGGACCGGCGAACACGGCGTTCTTCGACGCGATGTAAATGATGTCGCCGCCGAGTTTCTGGGCCTGCATGGCACGGGCGGCCTCGCGCGACACGAGGAACGAGCCGCGCGCCATGATGTCGTGCTGGAGGTCCCAGTCCCGCGCGGTGGTCTTCAGCAACGGCTTGGAGATGGAGATCCCGGCGTTGTTCACGACCAGGTCCACGCCGCCGAAGGCGAGCACCGCCGACGTGAAAGCCTCGGCGATCTGCGCCTCGCTGGTGACGTCCACCGTCACCGCGACGGCCTTGTCCGGCCCGCCCAGCTCGTCGGCGACCGCCGCCGCGTTCGCGGCGTCGACGTCGGCGACGACGACACAGGCACCCTCCGCGACCAGCCGGTGCGCGATGGCCTTGCCGATGCCCGACCCCGCGCCGGTAACCAGCGCGACCCGGGTGGCGAGCGCCTTCGGCGGCGGCATGCGGCGGAGTTTGGCCTCCTCCAGTTCCCAGTACTCGATGCGGAACTTCTCGGACTCCTCGATCGGAGCGTACGAGGAGACGGCCTCCGCACCCCGCATCACATTGATCGCGTTGAGGTAGAACTCCCCGGCGACCCGGGCGGTCTGCTTGTCCTTGCCGAAGGAGAACATCCCCACACCGGGTACCAGCACGACGGCCGGGTCAGCGCCGCGCATCGCGGGCGACCCGGGTGTCGCGTGACGGTCGTAGTAGGCGCGGTACGCCTCGCGGTACTCCTCGTGGAGCTCCCCGAGACGGGCCACCGCCTCGTCCAGCGGCGCGTCCGCGGGCAGGTCCAGGACCAGCGGGCTGACCTTTGTCCGCAGGAAGTGGTCCGGGCAGGACGTACCGAGTGCGGCGAGGCGCGGGTGCTCGGCGCGGGAGAGGAAGTCCAGCACCGGTTCCGCGTCGGTGAAGTGCCCCACCTGCGGGCGGTCCGTGGACGCCAGACCGCGGATCACCGGAGCCAGCGCCGCGGCCCGCTCCCGGCGTGCCTCCTGCGCCAGTGCCTCCCGGCCGGGCAGCACGGGGCCGAACGGCTCCGCCCTGCCGTGGACCTCGAGGAACGTCTCGGCCGTACGGATCATCCACAGGGCGTTGCGCTCGCACTCCTCCGAGGTGTCGCCCCAGGCTGTGATGCCGTGGCCGCCCAGGACGACGCCGACCGCCTGCGGGTTGGCCTCCTTGACGGCCGCGATGTCGAGACCGAGTTGGAAACCGGGCCGGCGCCAGCCCACCCATGCGACCTTGTCCCCGAAGCACTCCGCGGTGAGCTTCTCGCCGTCGGCGGCGCACGCCAGGGCGATACCGGAGTCAGGATGCAGGTGGTCGACGTGCGCGGCCTCGACCAGCGCGTGCATCGCGGTGTCGATGGACGGGGCGGCGCCGCCCTTGCCGTGCAGGCAGTAGTCGAACGCCGGGACCATCTCGTCCTCGCGCTCCACCCCCGGGTACACGTCCTTGAGCGCGCGCACCCGGTCCAGCCGGAGCACGGCGAGGCCGGCTTCGGTCAGCGTGCCGAGGTCACCGCCCGAGCCCTTGACCCAGAGCAGTTCGGCCTCGCCGCCGGTGACCGGATCGGTCTCCGTGGCCTTGGCCGAGGTGTTGCCGCCGGCGTAGTTGGTGTTACGGGGGTCGGAGCCGATCCGGTGGGCGCGCTCCAGGAGCGCGGCGACTGCGGCGTGCGTCGCGGACGTCATGAGGGTTCCTTCGAGGTGATGGGCCGGCGGGTGCCGGGCGGACAGCAGGACGGCAGGAGCGCCGGGGGGCTCAGGCGCCCCAGCCGGCCTGCTCGCCGCCGACCCGGTCGGCTGCGATGCGCTCCTGGTTGCCGGAGGCGAGGTAGGCGGCGAAGGGGTCGCGGGCCAGGCCGAGTTCCTCGCGCACGTCCGCGAGCAGCGGTCGTACGTCGGTGTTGTACGCGTCCATCAGTGCGCCGTTGGCGGCGAGTACGTCGCCGGAGCGTTGCGCGGCGGCCAGCGCCTCGACATCGATGAGCAGCGCCTTCGCGGTCGCTTCCTGCACATTGGTGACCGAGCGGATGACGGCCGGGATCTTGGCCTCGATGTTGTGGCACTGGTCGAGCATGAAGTTGACGTTGGTCTCGGGCTTCATTCCGCCGTTCTTGACCACTTCGTGCATGATCCGGAAGAGCTGGAACGGATCTGCGGCGCCCGCCATCAGGTCGTCGTCCGCGTAGAAGCGGGAGTTGAAGTCGAACGCGCCGAGCTTCCCCTCGCGCAGCAGGAACGCCACGATGAACTCGATGTTGGTGCCCGGTGCGTGATGGCCGGTGTCCACGACGACCTGGGACTTCGGTCCGAGCTTGAGGCAGTGGGCGTACGAAGTGCCCCAGTCGGGGACGTCGGTGGTGTAGAACGCGGGCTCGAAGAGCTTGTACTCCAACAGCATCCGCTGGTCGTCGCCGAGCCGCTCGTAGACTTCGGCAAGTGCCTCGGCCAGCCGGTCCTGGCGGCCCGAAATATCGTCCTGACCGGGGTAGTTGGTGCCGTCGGAGAACCACAGCTTCAGGTCGGGCGACCCGGTGGCGTCCATGATGTCGACGCACTCGAGCAGGTGGTCGGTGGCCTTGCGGCGGACCTTGGGGTCCGGGTGGGTGACCGAGCCCAGCTTGAAGTCGTCATCCTGGAACACATTGGAGTTGATGGCGCCGATCCTCAGCCCGAGCCCTTCGGCGTACCGGGTCAGTGCCGCGTAGTCCTCGACCCTGTCCCACGGAATGTGCAGCGACACCTTCGGGGCGACCCCGGTGAAGCTGTTCACCTGCGCCGCGTCCGCAAGCTTCTCGAACGGGTCGCGCGGGACTCCGGGCTGGGCGAAGACCTTGAAACGGGTACCGGAGTTGCCGTAACCCCAGGACGGCGTCTCGATGACCTGAGACTTCAGGGCTGCCTTGACGGCCGACACATCAGACATGAACACCTCGTAATCAGAGTCATCCGGCGACCGGTGAGGATCGGGGATGTGAATCGTTTCATCCGGAACGTACGCTAGGTTTGGCCGATGCTGCTAGTCAAGCAGCTAGTCAAGTTTTGTAGCCATTGAATCAATTCATCGAAAGCGCTTGCTTTCTCTGCGGTTGACAGGTGACCAAAAGGTCACATATTTTGGATTCATGGACGCGGTGTTCAAAGCCCTGGCAGACCCGACGCGGCGCAGTCTGCTCGACGAGCTGTTCCGTGACGACGGGCAGACACTGAGTGCGTTGGAAGCCCGCTTCGAGATCACGCGGTTCGCGGTAATGAAGCACCTCAAGCTGCTGGAGGCGGCGGGTCTGGTCGTCACCAGGCGGCGAGGCCGGGAGAAGCTCCACTTCCTGAACCCGGTGCCCATCCGGCTCGTCCACGACCGGTGGGTGAGCAAGTATGCGGAGCCCTGGGCCGCAGGGCTCAGCGGCCTCAAGAGCCGACTGGAGAATCCCATGGAGAAGATCTTCGAGATCTACATCCGCACCACTCCCGAGCGCCTCTGGGAAGCCATCACGGACCCCGAGATCAGGAGCAAGTACAACTTCGGTGCCCGTGTCACCTCGGACTGGACGCCTGGGTCACGCTTCGAGATGGGTGCCCCCGGAGCCCCGGGCCCGCTTGGCGAGGGCCAGAACATCGAGGTCGACCCGCCGCGCAAGCTGGTCCAGAGCATGGTGGCGCTCTGGAGCGAAGAGGTGAAGAGCGAGGGGCCGACCCGCATCACGTGGGAGATCGAGCCCGTCGGTGACTCCTGCCGGCTGACCGTCACCCATGACGAGCTGCGCGACGGCGCCAACGACGAGCTCTACGGCGGTTGGCCGATGATCCTCTCCGGCCTGAAGACATGGCTCGAGACGGGTGAGCTCCTCACCACGCCTGGCTCCCTGATGTACAGCGGCAACAACTAGACGATCACCCCCGCTGAAAACGCCGCACGCCGGCTGTCGCGCTCCCGGCAGGGAGTGCGGCAGCCGGCGCGAGCCGCAGTGGTCAGCGGCCGGACGAACCGGTCAGGCTCGGCTGCAGCGCCCGCACGAGAGCGAAGAGCCTGTCCTCGTTGCCCGAGAGGCCCGCGCTCCGCAGCGCCTCGTCGGCCTCCTCGATCGGGGAGGCGAGCAGCGGCATGTACAGCGGGGCGTCCGCCGGGTCCGTGAGCGCGGCGCGGGTGGCCGCGAGTAGCCGGACGTACGCCTGGGCCGCGGCGATCTCGTCATTGCGCATCTCAGCATCTCCTGGTCAGAGGTGTCGGACCGTCAAGCATCCCCCATGGGTCTGACAATGTCCGCCCGAGCCGTGCGGCGATCAGGATCGGACGTCCTGTGGGCGAGGACCTGCGGCCGGTGGTTCGACCTCCAGGAAACGCCGTCGGCGGGGACCGCGGTACGACAGAGCTGTCCAGCCCAGGCGCGACAGCACGGTGACGCACCCGGCCAGAGCGCGCTCCTCGTCATGGGCGGCACCGCTGCCGGGAGGGCCCACCCATTCCACCCGTACGGATCCGGGGGACTCGCCCTCGCACACCCGGTACCCCGTGGCCGTTCGCTCCCCGGACGCTCCGACCGCCGAGGCGGACACCTCCGCGGCCTCCAGGGCCAGTGCCACGGCCCGGACCGGCCGGTGCAGCTCCCATTGGGCGGGTACACGCTCGGGATCCGCGTGCCACGTATTGGTCAGCCGCCGGATCTGCAACATCCCTTCGAACGCGGTGCGCACGACGCCCGCACGCTCGTCGACGGGTCCGGACAGCGGCGGACCGTCCCCGGTGAGAGGCTCGAACGCGGTCTCCCGCGAGGTGCCCATGCGTATCCCCTTCGCCGGTGCGGTGGAGTGCGGTGCTCTGTGGCCAAGTGTGCGCCGTCCCACCGACAACGGCGGCCGGGCCGGGAGTTGCCAGGCATCGATAGGCTCGGCACACCCGCCCGCTTCCCTGGAGGAATCACGTCCTGTGCCCGACCATGAACCGCCCGGCGTTCCGGCCACCGAACGGGAGGACCTGCGCGCCGACTGCGCGAACTGTTTCGGTCTCTGCTGCGTCGCGCTGACACTGACCGCGTCCGCGGACTTCGCGATCAACAAGGACGCCGGAGAGCCCTGCCGCAACCTGCGGGACGACTTCCGGTGCGGCATCCACACGCAACTGCGGCCCAAGGGGTTTTCCGGCTGCACGGTGTACGACTGTTTCGGCGCCGGCCAGAAGGTCTCCCAGGAAACCTACGAAGGCCGGGACTGGCGGGCCGCTCCGGACACCGCCCAGCAGATGTTCCAGGTCTTCCCCGTGATGCGCCGCCTCTACGAGTTGCTCTGGTATCTCACCGAAGCCCTCGCCCTGCCTTCCGCCGGACCCCTGCGTGCAGAGCTCCGCAGCGCCCTCGACAGCACCGAGCGGCTCACCCGCGGTTCGGCCGAAGTCCTCGCGGAACTCGACGTGTCGGCACACCGCGACGAGGTCGCGTCGTTGTTGCTGCGCGCCAGCGAGCTCGCACGCGCCGCCGTGCCCCGGCGCAAGAAGCGCAACCACCGGGGTGCCGACCTCATCGGGTCCCGCATGCGGGGCGCCGATCTGCGGGGGGCGGATCTGCGTGGGGCCTACCTCATCGCGGCAGACCTGAGCGGGGCCGACCTGCGGCTGGCCGACCTGATCGGCGCGGACTTCCGTGACGCCGAACTGTCCGGCGCAGACCTCAGCGGGGCGCTGTTCCTCACTCAGGCCCAGCTCAACGCGGCGAAGGGCGACACCACCACACGGCTTCCGCCGTCCCTGACGCGGCCCGCACACTGGTCCGGCCAGGGCACAGGACAGGCCTGAACACCCTTGTGATTGGCGCCCCGCCCGGGTCACGCGGGGCGGGGGCCGTCCTCCCCGTGTCCGGCGGCAGCCGCATCGTCCTGCTCCAGTGCCGCCTTCAGCCGTTCCAGCGTGGTGCGGATGTTGCCACGCTGGAACTCGGCGAACGTCTGCCCGCGCGTCGCGATCCGGTCGAATGTGTTGGCGAGCAGGTCCGGCCATGCCCGGCGGTCGTCCGTCCATATCTCCGTGACCCGGGTGGAGCCTTCGACCGCCTCGAAGCGGTACTCCCACGTCGCGATCGGCCCGCGCAGCCGTGGCCGCTTGGCCCCGATCGCGTGAACACGGAACGCGAACCGTTCGCCCTCATCGGCGGCTGTGACCGTGCACTTCGTCGTCCAGCGGAAGGCGCCGCGCTTGTTGCGGCCCTCGAAGACCATGCCCACGTGTGCGCCCCGGTGTTCCCCGAGCACCGTCGCGCCCCGGTTCTCCGGGCTCCAGCGCCCCATCGCAGTGGGGTCGCTGAGCTGTTCGTACACGGCCGAGGGGGCCGCGTCGATCACGATGCTGTCCGACACGGACATGGTGCGGGGCATGGGGGACTCCTTGTCCACGGCCGTCCTGGGACACCTGCCGCAGGCCGGGCGGATCGTGGGCGAACGGATGGCGTTGGTCGTTCGTCGGACAGTGTGGCCTACACGCGGAACCGCCCGGGACACCGGACCCGATGTGACTCGTAGCGATAGGTGTCACTTCGCAGCGGTATCCGTCACGGGCCGTCGGTAGTCGCCAATTCATATGGTGTGACTCTGCGGGCCAACTGTCGCGTCAGCATGGAATCCGTCGTCCAGGGCGGGCTATTACCCAAAATGATGAGCCGGGGCACGATCGTGGAACCTGGCCAGGCGTATGGGAACTACCGGAGACGGGTCGCAGTCCGGACAAGGTCGGCGACGGCTCTGGACCGACTGTGCGGCGGCCAGGCGATCACGGTGGTGACTTTCGGCGCGTCCAGCACGGGCACGGCGGCGAGGTCACCGTGCAGTTGAGCTCGGCACGACTCCGGTGAGACCGCGCAAGCACGGCCGAGCGCGACGAGCTGCAACAACTGCGCGTGGTCGCGGACCTGCGGGCCGGGGCCGGGCGGGTAGGTGCCGTCGGGGTCGGGCCAGCGTGGCAGGGGCAGGCCGGGCAGCCCGGTGATGTCGGCCATGTGCACATGGGGCTGGACGGTGAGCGGATGCCCGGCCGGCAGGACCACGACCTGGCCCTCCGTGCTGAGTTCTTCGGTGTGGAGCCCGGCCGTCGAGTCGAACGGCCGGTGCAGTAGCGCCACGTCGGCCCGGCCCTCGCGCAGAAGCCGTTCCTGCTCGGCGGGGCCGCACAGGATGACGTCGACGGGGACCGCGCCGGGTTCGGCGGCGTACGCGTCCAGCAGTTTCGCCAGCAGTTCGCGGGACGCGCTGGCCTTCGTGACCAGGACCAGGCCGGGACGGCCGGTCGAGGTAAGGGCGGCGCGGCGGGTCCGGCGCTCGGCCGCTTCGAC
This sequence comes from Streptomyces sp. NPDC059499, assembly GCF_042749285.1. Lineage (NCBI taxonomy): Bacteria > Bacillati > Actinomycetota > Actinomycetes > Kitasatosporales > Streptomycetaceae > Streptomyces > Streptomyces sp. NPDC059499. Next base: position 18,131 of record NZ_JBHYTT010000020.1, on the reverse strand, counting down.
CGCGTCGAGGGCCGCCTGGCCCTCGGCCAGCAGCACCGAGCCGGCTTCGGTCAGCGTGACGGTGCGGCTGGTCCGATCCAGCAGCGCTACCCCGAGTCGGCGTTCGAGCTGCTGGATCGCCCGTGACAGAGGCGGCTGTGCGATCCCGAGCCGCTGCGCGGCGCGCCCGAAGTGCAACTCTTCGGCGACAGCGATGAAGTAGCGCAGTTCCCTGGTCTCCATCCGGCCAGGATACTCACGGTCAATACCTGGAAGGTATCGTTGCCCACCCAATCGGTCTTGGACCCCCGCAGGGGTCCGAGAGCAGCATGGTCCCCATGAGCGAACGAACGATTGCGCTGGTCACCGGCGCAAACAAGGGAATCGGCTACGAGATCGCCGCAGGCCTGGGCGCCCTCGGCTGGAGCGTCGGCGTCGGCGCCCGCGACGATCAGCGCCGCAAGGCCGCGGTGGAGGGCCTGCGCGCGGCCGGCGTCGACGCGTTCGGCGTACCGCTGGACGTGACCGACGACGCGAGCGCGACAGCCGCCGCACGGCTGATCGAGGAACAGGCCGGGCGCCTCGACGTGCTCGTCAACAACGCCGCCATCACAGGCGGCATGCCCCAGGAGCCCACCCGCGTCGACACCGCCACCATCCGCACGGTCGTGGAGACCAACGTCATCGGCGTCATCCGCGTCACCAACGCGATGATGCCGCTGCTGCGCCGCTCTGCCTCACCGCGGATCGTGAACATGTCCAGCAGTGTCGGCTCCCTCACCCGGCAGTCAGGGACCGCTGGTGAGCTGACCACAGGTCCAGTGGCCGTGGCGTACTCGCCGTCGAAGACGTTCCTGAATGCCGTCACCCTCCAGTACGCCCGGGAGCTGAGCGGCACGAACATCCTGATCAACGCAGGCTGCCCCGGCTACGTCGCGACCGACCTCAACGGCTTCCGGGGCGTGCGCACCCCCGAACAGGGCGCGGCCATCGCCATCAAACTCGCGACCCTGCCCGACGACGGCCCGACGGGCCAGTTCTTCGAGGACGCCGGCGTAGTGCCCTGGTGAAGTGCACGGCGGTCATCACCCGCGCAGTCACCAGGGTGAGGCCGCTTGGCCCGCGCGTCTCGAGCAGGTTCATCGACTGTCGGCCGCCCCGGCCGACGCTCCGGTGTTCGGGGCAACGCTCCGCACCGCTACCGGTTCCCGCATGGATGGCAATTCACCGCAGGTTGCAAGCAGCGTGTCCCTCAGGCGGGTAGTGAGGAACGCGGGGCCTGATCGAAAACCCACCTACCAGGGGCTTTGTTCGTCTGTCAGGCCAACTGGCCATCCGACAGGCGAGATTGGCGACGGATCACAGTACGGCTGGCCGCTGCCCCGGCCCGCCCCGGCCGGTGAACCTACGTATTGGATTACGTAGTTCTACTGGCGCCCCGGGAAGGCAGCGTTGGGAGACTCACCCCATGAGCTTCCTGACGGAGCCCTGGTGTCACGTCGGGGAGCTTGCTGACTCCCTACTGGGCAACCGTCCAACGGGTAGCGAACGCTGTCTGGTCAACAAAGCCCGCCTGAACATTGGAGAGTCCTCCGTTGGTTTCCAAGATTCGCGTCCTTCTGGGCATGCTCGCGCTCCTGGCGCTGGCCCTCGGCGCCATCGCCCTGCTCGCGGCCATGAAGGCCGATGCCACCTGGTTCACGGTCGTTCCTCTCGGCATCCTCGTCATCGGCGCGTCCGTCGTCCAGTCGCTCGGATGGTTCAACAAAAAGGGCAGGTGACTGGCCTGGCGGCTCGCAGGGCACACAGCTTCTCCTACGGCGCCCGGCTCGCGGGAATCCCGGCGACTTCCGGGCCCCGGTGGCGCCGCCTTGCGTCCGGCTTCGTGGGGAGATCTCTGCGCGCTAGGGTGCCGCGGTGACGTGGACCGAGCGTGTGGTTGAACGGGAAGGCGTACGCCTTGTATGCCGGGACTGGGGCGGGGAAGGGCCAGGGCTGGTGCTGTTGCACGGGCTGGCCGGCCATGCAGGCGAATGGGATGCTCTGGCAGGCCGCCTGAGCTCGGTGCATCGGGTGGTCGCCGTCGACCAACGCGGTCAAGGCGCCAGCGACCGATTCCCTTCTGACGTCTCCAGGGATGCCTACGTCGAAGACGTCGTCGCCGTGGCAGACCAGCTGGGCCTGGGGCACGTTGTGCTTGCCGGACAGTCGATGGGCGGACACGCCGCCATCCTGGCTGCCGCGAGGCATCCTGATGTGGTCCGTGCGCTGGTGGCCATCGAAGCCGACGTGAGCGGTCCCGACCCGGAATGGCCGACGCATATCCGCCGGTGGTTCGACTCGTGGCCCGCCTCCTTTCCCTCGCGCGCTGCCGCGGTCCAGTTCTTCGGCGGGGGAGCCGTCGGCACGGGCTGGGCGGATGGCCTGGAGGAACGCGGTGGGCAATGGTGGCCACGCTTCGACCGGGACGTGATGGTCCAGTCCGTGGCGGACGCTGCCCAGCACTCCTTTGCGCACGAGTGGGAGCGCGTCACCTGCCCCACTCTGCTCATACTGGCGCAGTCGAGCTTCATCTCGCCCGCACGGGTCGACGAACTGATGCGCCGCCGCGTCCCGACCGTGTCCGTCAGTGTGCGCGAGGCCCGTCATGACCTGCACCTGGAGCAACCCGACATCGTGTACGGCCTGGTCTCCCCATTTCTCGCCGGCCTGTCCACGTAGAGACGCGCCGGGACCTTGGCTGGTGCGGCCGCGTTCAGCCGGCCTTCTGTTGGATTGATCGCAGCGTCGCCAACTCAGCACCGGCATGCTCGGCGCCAAGTGCGCGTCCGGAAAGAGCCCTTGACTTCGAGTGCGCTCAAAATGGTGGAATCCCCGACATGCCCGCACCGCACGCGGCAAGGGACGACGAGGGAGAGCGAAGCATGAGTGAAGCACCGGTCACGCTGATCACCGGAGGCGGCAGCGGTATCGGCGCGGCGACAGCCCGTCAGCTCCTCGAACGGGGCCATCGGGTGGCTGTCACCGGGCGCAGCGAGGACCGGCTCAGTCGCTTCGCCGAGGAACTCGGCAAGCCCGACACGCTGTTGGCGATCACCGGAGACGCGGCCGACCACGAAGCGGTTCAGTCCGCCGTGGACGCGACGGTCGACCGGTTCGGAAGGCTGGACGCCGTCGTCGCCAACGCGGGATTCGCCACCCACGACACCCTGGCGGACGGCGACCCCGAGGCCTGGCGGGAGATGGTCCTCACCAACGTCCTGGGACCTGCCCTGCTGATCAGGGCGGCTCTCCCGGCACTCAAGGAGACGCGGGGGCGCATCGTTCTGGTCGGCAGCGTCGCCGGCTTCGTCCACACCCCGGGAAACATCTACGGGGTGACCAAGTGGGCGGTCACCGGGCTGGCCGAGAACACCCGGCGCATGGTGACGGGCGACGGTGTGGGCGTGACCCTGGTCGCGCCGGGTCGCGTGGAGACCCCGTTCTGGGACGGCCTCGGCAGCCTGCCCGAGGGGCATCTGCTGACGGCCGACCAGATCGCCGACTCCATCGTGTGGGCCATGAGCCGGCCCGAGGGTGTCGACGTCAACAACGTCATCATCCGGCCGATCGGCCAGCCCGTCTGACGACAACCCCGTGCCGCGCCCCCGAATCAGGGAGCGCGGCACGGGACCGGGGCGAAGGCTCAGGCGCGCCACTCCGCGGTACGTTCCGGCGACGCGTCCGCCAGTGCCTTCAGGATGGCGTCCGCGTCGCCCCGGTTCCCGTAGACAGGTGTCCCCGGCTGCTGGCGCCACGACTCGTCCAGCCCGCCGGTGTCCACGGTGTCGAAGCCCAGCTCCGAGATGAGCTCCCGTACCGCCTGCTTGGCGGCCGGGTCGTCACCGGAGACGGGGAGCGCCTGGCGGCCGGGAGTCCCCTGGGGGAGTCCCCTGTCGAGGATGTCCTGGGCGTACGTGCCGTTGAAGGCCTTGATCACCGGGTGGTCGATCTGCTGTTCGGTCCACCGGCTCTCCGGCAGGCCGTCCTCGATGGCGGCGATGCGTCCGTCACGCTGCGGGTAGTAGTTGCCGGTGTCGATGACAGCCGCGCCTGGTGCGGCCCCGTCGATGAGCCCGGAGGGCAGGTCCGGGACTCTTCCGAGAGGGACGGTCACCACGACGATCCGGGCGTCGCGCGCCGCCTGTGCCGCGGTGACCGCGGTGGCGCCCGTCTCGTCGACGAGCGCCTGGAGAGTGTCGGGTCCGCGAGAGTTCGCGACGGACACATCGTGTCCGAGCTCGGTAAGACGCCGCGTCAGGTTGCCGCCGATGTTGCCGGCCCCGATGATGCCGATCTTCATGGATTCGACCTTCCGATGCTGCTGCGTTGGGTGAGAACGTCTCGCGGGACCACCAACCGCGTTCGGGCGGCGACTATTCCGCCCGCACCGAATCGGTTCTGCGTGCCGTGGGCGGATGGAACCCGTGCACGCGGGCACGCATGGGAGGAGAACCGGAACCGTAATGCCCCATGTGGAGGTGACGCCTGTGCTGCACGGCGTCGATGTCAGTTCCCACCAGACGTCCTTCGACACGGACGGTCTGGACTTCGTTTTCATAAAGGCGACCGAAGGACGTTCGTACATCAATCCGCGCCTCGCCGGCCAGACGACACGCGCCAGAGGAGCCGGGTGCGTCGTGGGCTTCTACCACTTCCTGTGGCCGGGGGACGTCAAGGAACAGGCGGCGTACTTCGTCGCCGGTGCGCCGGAGAAGGCCGGCGATCTGCTCGCCGTCGACTGGGAGACGACCGGCGAGGGGACCCGGGCGAGCAATGGGGACAAGGACCGCTTCATCCGTGAGGTGAAGCGTCTGCGGCCCGACCACCGTGTCCTGCTGTACTGCAATCGGTCCTTCTGGCTGAATCACGACACGACCTCGTATGCGGGCGACGGTCTCTGGATCGCCGACTACGTGACGGCGGGAAAGCCGCGGATCGAGGCGTCCTGGCGCATTCACCAATACACCGACCGGCCGATTGACAAGAACGTGGCCGACTTCTCCTCACGCGCGGCCATGCGGGCCTGGGCCAAGGGCTGAGCGCCCTCGACGGGGGAGGCCGTACGGAAAGGCGTCCCCGCCGTCTGCCCGCGGTCCGTGCGTCAACAAGGGTGGCGTGGCCGTCGGCCAATGGAGTGTCCTTTGCCAGCCACAGGTGCAGTGCGGACAGGGATGTCCCGCGGTACCGCCACGGGGGAGTCCATCCTGGTCGCCGAGTCCGCAACCGGCCGTCGACCGAAGGAGTGCCGCAGTGACGACGAGGGGCCCCGCAGAATCGGTGGAATCCGATACCGCCTTTCAGGACGAGTTGCCCCTTCACCGGAAGCAGCCGGGGAATGTGGTCATCAAGTGGCTGACCACCACCGACCACAAGACGATCGGCACGATGTACCTGCTCACGTCGTTCGCCTTCTTCCTCATCGGCGGTGTCCTGGCGCTCGTGATGCGTGCCGAACTGGCCCGGCCGGGTAATCAGATCGTGTCGAACGAGCAGTTCAACCAGGCGTTCACGATGCACGGCACGATCATGCTGCTGATGTTCGCGACGCCGCTGTTCGCCGGGTTCGCGAACTGGATCATGCCGCTGCAGATCGGCGCGCCCGATGTGGCGTTCCCGCGACTGAACATGTTCGCGTACTGGCTGTACCTCTTCGGCTCGATCATCGCCGTGGCCGGTTTCCTCACCCCGCAGGGCGCGGCCGACTTCGGCTGGTTCGCCTACTCCCCGCTCACCGATGCGGTCTTCTCGCCCGGAATCGGCGCCGACATGTGGATCATGGGCCTGGCCTTCTCCGGCTTCGGCACGATCCTCGGCTCGGTCAACTTCATCACCACGATCATCTGCATGCGCGCCCCCGGCATGACGATGTTCCGCATGCCGATCTTCGTATGGAACGTACTTCTCACCGGTGTTCTGGTCCTGCTGGCCTTCCCCGTCCTGGCGGGAGCCCTGCTCGCCCTCGAGGTCGACAGGAAATTCGGTGCGCACATCTTCGACGCGGCCAATGGCGGCGCATTGCTCTGGCAGCACCTCTTCTGGTTCTTCGGCCATCCAGAGGTGTACATCATCGCTCTGCCGTTCTTCGGAATCGTCTCCGAGATCTTCCCGGTGTTCAGCCGGAAGCCGATGTTCGGCTACATCGGCCTCATCGCGGCGACGATTTCCATCGCCGGTCTCTCCGCGACGGTGTGGGCGCACCACATGTACGTCACCGGCGGTGTGCTCCTGCCGTTCTTCTCGTTCATGACATTCCTCATCGCGGTACCGACCGGTGTGAAGTTCTTCAACTGGATCGGCACGATGTGGAAGGGGTCGCTTTCCTTCGAGACACCGATGCTCTGGTCGGTCGGGTTCCTCGTCACCTTCCTCTTCGGCGGCCTCACGGGCGTCATCCTGGCGTCGCCGCCCCTGGACTTCCACGTCTCCGACTCGTACTTCGTGGTGGCGCACTTCCACTACGTCGTGTTCGGCACCGTGGTCTTCGCGATGTTCGCCGGATTCCACTTCTGGTGGCCGAAGTTCACCGGAAAGATGCTGGACGAACGGCTAGGGAAGATGTGCTTCTGGACGCTGTTCGTGGGCTTCCACGGCACGTTCCTGGTGCAGCACTGGCTCGGCGCTGAAGGTATGCCCCGTCGGTACGCGGACTACCTCGCGGCGGACGGCTTCACCGCGCTCAACACCATCTCGACGATCGCCTCCTTCCTGCTCGGCCTGTCGGTGCTGCCCTTCCTCTACAACGTGTGGAAGACCGCCAAGTACGGCAAGAAGGTCGAGGTCGACGACCCGTGGGGCTACGGCCGTTCGCTCGAATGGGCGACGTCCTGCCCGCCTCCGCGGCACAACTTCCTCACGCTGCCGCGGATCCGTTCCGAATCCCCGGCGTTCGACCTGCACCACCCCGCTGTCCGCGCGCTCGAAGAAGTGGTCAACCGCCCCGCGGACTCGAAGACGGTGGCGCCCGGGGACAAGCAGGCGTGAGACGGGGCCCGAACGACGGCCGGACGAAAGGAGGACCGCGTGGAACCGGACAAGGACAGTGCCCGGGGCCTTGCCCAGATGGAGGGCTACCTGCTGTGGAACGCCGAGGTCGAGGAGGCCCGCCGAGGGGCCTCCCGCTTCACCGAGCAGCTGCCCTGGCTGACGACCGCCCAGCTGGAGGACGTCGAACGCGTCTACGTCGCCGACCGGGTGGCCCTCTCCCGGCAGTCACTCCTGAGAATCGCCGACCGCGCCGGCGAGCTCCGCGGTGAGTACACCGCACGGTACGAGCGGCTCAGGGCACGCTGCGTGGCAGCGTCCGTGCTGGCCGTCGGCGCGGCGAGCGGTACCTGCACGGCCCTCACACTGATCAGCCGGTGAACCGCGGCCGGCCGTTGCCCCGGGCGCTCGGCGCGGAACCCGGGGCGACGGCCGGCCGCGGTCAGTCACGCACCAGACAGAACGGATGCCCCGCCGGATCGGCGAAGACGCGCCAACTCCGTGAGGCGGGCCGATCGTCCAGCACGGTCGCGCCGAGCGCGAGCACCTGCTCCTGGGCGCGATCCAGGTCGGGGACGCCGAAGTCCAGATGTGACTGCTGCGGGTGCTCGGGATCCGGCCACCGCGGCGGGCGGTACGGCTCGACCCGCTGGAACGCGAGCACGAACCCGGCAGGTGCATGGACGGTCGCCCAGCTCTCGTCGTTCTCCCATCGAGGATCGGGCTGATTCACGTTGCCGCCCAGCACGGCCGCGTAGAAATCGGCGAGCACGACGGGATCCGGGCAGTCCAGCACCACACACTGCAGTTCGGCGATCATGGTCCGCATCCTACGAGCCGGCCGAGAAACTCGAACGGGTCAGGCCGGGCCCCTGACAGGATGCCGGGATGAACGATCACCGGCGTACCGAACCCTCCAGAACGGCTGACGACCGCACGTCACTCACCGGCTTCCTGCAGTACCAGCGCGAGACGCTGGAACTGAAGTGCGCCGGTCTGACGGCGAACCAGCTGCGGCACAAGGCCGTCGCCCCGTCAGGCCTCTCCCTCATCGGACTGGTCCGGCACACCGCCGAGGTCGAGCGAATATGGTTCCAGGCCGTCTGGAACGGCGAGGATCCCGGGGCCTACTGGCCGGGCACCGTCAACGGCACCTTCGCCGAGTTCGACAGCCATGAGGCCGACCCCGTCGAGGCGTTCACCGTCTGGCGCACCGCCTGCGCGCGGTCCCGCGAGATCGTCGACGCCGCCGGGTCGCTCGACGCCACCGTCAAGTGGCGCGACGAGCTGTTCTCGCTCCGGTACATCCTCACCCACATGATCGAGGAGTACGCCCGGCACAACGGTCATGCCGACCTGCTCAGGGAGCGGATCGACGGCTCCACCGGGGAATGAGCGGACGCCGACTGCTCCCGGCACGGCCGTCGGGCGCCGCGGCTCGCGACCGTCGATCAGGCGGCAGGAACCACCGGGCGCGGCGCGGGCCACGCCCGGTCGAGCGCGGACAGCTGCGCGGCGAGCTGCTCGGCGTGCGAGGCGGGAAGTTCGTCGGCATGGTGCCCCAACTGCACGGCGCAGGCCGTCGTCGTGTCGATGAGCTGCTCCAGGGCACTCGCCACGTCCCCGGATCCGGCCGTGTGCCGGGCCACCGCCGGAAGTTCGGCCGCCGACAGGTCGATGGCCGCGCGCGCCGCGGCCAGCGACCGGTAGGCGTCGCGCCGCAGCGCGTCCCGCCCGTGGCGGTCCTCCGGGGCACCCAGTACGTGCCGCAGGTACCGGTGCGCCGCGCCCACCGCACTGTCGAGTGCCGCGCGGACCCGGTGACCCCGACTGCCGGGCAGCGGGAGGTGTCCGACGAGCAGCACCGTGGCGCAGGCGAGGAGGGACTCCACGACGCGGCCCCAGGCCGCCGGCGGTTCTCCGCCCAGCAGGACGAGCGCGAGCACGAGCACCGTCACCACCGCTGTCTGCACCGCGAAATGCCGGGTGGCGACGGGAAGCAGCGCACCGCAGAGCGCGACCACTCCGACCAGGGTGAAGGGGCCGGGCAGCAGCAGGGCCACCACACCGAAGACAGCGGCACCGGCGACGGTCCCCACGGCCCTGCACACCACCCGCGACACCAGCGGTCCCAGATCGGGCTTGACCAGGAACACGGTCGTGGCGGGCAGCCAGTACCAGTGCTCGTGATGCAGAGCCTGCGCCACGACCGTGCTCGCCACGCAGCAGAGCGCGACCCGTACCCCGTACTCACGTCCCGCGGCACTCCACGCCCCGCTCACGGCGGAGAGGTAGGAACGCCCCTTCCGGGTGCGCACCGGCGCACCCGCGGGGCAGTCGAAGGCCGTTGCGGCCCGCAGGATGGCATCGTCCAGAGCCCGCAGCGCGGCATCGGTACGTGCCGGGGCCGACAGCGGCCCGCAGGAGCCGCCCGTACGCACCGCGTCGGCCAGCCGGCGCGGACCGTCCACGATTCCGGCGGGCAGCGAAACCCCCGCCCAGGCCAGCGCGGTCGCCGCTTCGGCGAGCGGCAGCGCCGCGGCGTACTGCGCGTGCAGCCTGCGCTCGGCCGCCGAACTCGCCCGCCGACGGAGCCTCGGCCCCGTCAGCGCGTCCTGCGCGTGGTCGAGGGCCGCACTGAGCGCGGCGCGCCGCGCGAGAGCCCGCCGTCCGCCGGCCGCCTCCAGGAGCCCGGCCACGGCCCCGTACACGGCGGCAACCGCCTCCCGCTCCCCGTCGAGCCGGTACGGGCCGCCGCCGGGCCGGACGGGGGAGGGCAGGACCAGACGGAGCAGGATGAGCCATCCCGCACCCGCCAGGAACAGCAGGGCACGCTGCGGACCAGGCTCGGGCAACGGCATGCCGGCCCCGATCACAGCCGCCACCAGCAGCTGCGTACCGCACGCGGACGCGACCGGACCCGTCGAGCTGACCGCTCCCGCGATCAGCCCCAGCACCCCGAGCAGAAGCGGCAGAACGACCACGGACGGACCGGCTCCGGCGGCGGCCGCGGTCATGGTGCCGAGCAGTAGACCGGCCGATCCCGCGAGCGCGGGGATCCCGAGCCGGGAGAGCGCGGCGCGCCGGCTGCCCGGACGGTCGTTGATCCCGGCCAGCATCGCCCCCAGCGCTGCCGGGATCCCCGCCGTCGGCCGATCGGCGAGAACCGCCGCGAGCAGCGGGGCCCCGGCCAGGGACCCCCGCAGCACCGCGTTCCACGGGACCGGCCCGCGCTGCGCCCGCAGCACATGGGCGAGCCACGGAGGGAGGGGAGGGACGGTGGAGAGAAAAGCAGGTGTGAACACCGGGCTCCTGTCCGCGCAGGGGGATCATCAGATCGCCGGCGGACACCTTCGGCCTGGGCGCCTCCCCAGCGTAGATCCTTTACGTGGAGGGGGTGCTACCTGCTCGTTTCCGCAATATGACGGCCTGCCGGACGCGCGACGTCACAGGGCGGCTCCGAAGTTCTGCGTCCACACAGGGCCGCCGGACGAGTCCACACGTCCGACCCCGATCTCCTTGAACGCGCAGTTGAGGATGTTCGCCCGGTGGCCGGGGCTGTTCATCCAGGAGTCCATCACCGCGGCCGGAGAGCTCTGCCCCTTCGCGATGTTCTCGCCGTACGTGCTCCAGCGGTAACCCGCCGCCGTGATGCGGTCGCCCGGGTCTGTGCCGTCGGGGGAGGTGTGCGAGAAGTAGTCGCGCGACACCATGTCGGCGGAGTGCCGCGACGCGGCCGTCGCCAGTTTGCTGTTGCTGCGGACCGCTGAACAGCCCTCCTTCGCGCGCTCGGCGTTGACCAGCGCCGTGACCTCGTCGGCGGCCGAGGACGGCGGTGGGTCCGCGGGCTTCGGAGCCGGTGCGGCCGGCGGCTTCGAGGACGGCGCACGCGTGCTCGGAGCGGCCTTGGGGGTGGGGGAGGCGGTCTTCTTCTTCGTCCGGGACGGCGACGGAGAGGGCGATGCGGAGGACGGCGAAGCGGACAGGGACTCCGGCGCGGACAGCGAGGGGGCGGAGCCGGACTGAGGCGCGACCGCCGTCGCCGGACCTTCGTCGTCCCCGTCCGTGTAGAGGTGCACCGCGGCGCCTCCGCCGCCCAGGACCGTCACCGCCACCAGCCCCGCCAGCACGGTGGTGCGACGGCGGCGCCGCACCTGACTCCGCCGCCGCTCGGCGCGCCCCGGACCGGACAGGTGCGTGGCTTCGGCCACCGGGAGGATGTCCCTGCCGGCCGCGGACGCTCCCGCACCGGCGGCGGACGCTGCCAGGGGTACGAGAGCCAGGCCCACCAGCAGGCCCTCCGCCGGCACCATGCCCGACCCGTGCCCCGAGCACACGGTGCACTCACGCGCGTGGCGGGCCATGCGCTTGCGCCAGAGCGCGGACGGCACCCCGTCCCATCCGGCGGTGAGGTCCTGCAGCAGGATGCAGCGCGGGCGGGCGGCCAGCGCGCGCACGACCACCCTGGCCCCTTCCAGCTGGGCCTTCATCCGCTGTACACGCACCGCGGTGTGCTGCGGGGAGAGGTCGAGCGCAGCGGCGACCTCGGCCCGGGACAACTCGCCGGCCGTCTCCAGCCACCACAGCGAGAGCAACGCGCGATCGTCCTCGTCCAGCCAGCGAGTGGCCTCGGCGGCCTCACGCCGCTGTCCGGTCAGGCCGAGGCGGACGATGGTCAGCTCGACGAAATCGGCCCCGGGATCGACGAGGTCGTACGCGTCGTCCATCCGGTCGGCGGATATGTCCCCGGTTCTTCGCTCACGCCAGTGCCCCCGGATCTGGTTCATGGTGATGGCCACGAACCACGACCGGAAGCTCCCCGGGGAGCGGAGCGAGGGGAGGCCGTCGAGCATGCGCAGCACACTCTCCTGCACGACGTCGTCGACGTCCGCGTGGCCGTTCAGAGCACGGCCGACGATGTTGTAGACCAGCGGCAGGTACGACGCGACGAGTTGGTCCTGCGCCTGCTGGTCCCCCTTTTGCGCCGCCTTGATCAACGCCGTCTCGCGTGCCTCGCCCATGGTGTGCTCACTCTTCCGGGATCCTGTTCCGTCACTGCCCACACTCGGGAGACGGCGTGCGGCGGGGACGATAACAGGAATTCCCGGCCCGGTCTTGCGAGCTTCTCCCCGCACCGTGCCGCCGCGGCCCGGCACACCGCACGCCGGGCCGCGGTGGCACGAAGGTGTCACCCGGTCCGGCGTGCGGAGATGAGCGGTACGGAAGAGGCCGGCCAGGCAGCCGGCGTTCTTATGTCAGGTACGGGGCGGGTTGTCCTTGTCACGGTCGGCGCCGAGCTGCTGCTTGAGCTTGTCCTGGCCGGTGTCGACCTGACCGCGGTACTTCCCCTGGGTCTTGTCGTCGACCATGTCACCCGCCTTGTCGACGCCCTTGCCGGCCTGGTCCTCGTGCCCCTTCAACATCTTCTTGATCTTGTCCAGTGCGGACATGGCTGGTCTCCTCCGGTCGGCGTCCCCCTCCCATCAAGGGTCACCGCACATCGCGGCGGCCGCATCCGCGGGCGACGCCCGGACGCTCTTCACACGCCAGGATCCGGTCCGGACGTGTGAAGAGCTCCCGGGTGGGCACATACCGGGTTACCAGGAGGAGGTGGTGGCAGTGGGCCGCATCCAGATCGTCCGTCGTCCGCCACCCCCCACGGGGCCGCCCCCGCTGGACCTGCGCACCCCGTCCGGGCGGACCCTGCCCTACTGAGGAGCGCTCCGGTCGTTCACTCCCTGCCGTAGCGGTGTCCCGAAGGTGCAGTGTGTGAGGCTTTCGCCATGAGCATTCCCGGACAGCCGCCGGCCGACCTGCATGCGGACCGGCCGCACTCCGCCCGTGTATGGAATTACCTGCTCGGAGGCAAGGACAACTACCCGGCCGACGCTGCGGTGGGCGAGATGATCCTGCGGATGTTTCCCGACATCGCGGGCATCGCCCGTGACCAGCGCGCCTTCCTGGCCCGCGCGGTCCGCTTCCTGGCCGGCGAGGCCGGAGTCCGCCAGTTCCTCGACATCGGGACGGGGCTGCCCACGGCGAACAACACGCATGAGGTCGCCCAGTGGATCGCTCCCGAGTCCCGCATCGTGTACGTCGACAACGACCCACTCGTCCTGACGCACGCCAGAGCGCTGCTGACCAGTACCCCCGAAGGCGCCTGCGCGTACATCGACGCCGATGTGCGCGACACGGACCACATCCTCGAAGAGGCTGCCCGGACCCTGGATCCCGGCCGGCCGATCGGTCTCACCCTGCTCGGCATCATGGGCCAGCTGCCTGACGACGAGGACCCGTGGGCGCTCGTCGACCGCCTGCTGGCGGGGCTGCCGTCCGGGAGCTATCTGGCGCTCGCCGACGGCACCGACACGAGCGACTCGCTGAACAGTGCCATCGAGGCATACAACGCGAACTCGGCGAGCTCCTACCACCTGCGCAGTCCCGCACGCATCGCCGAGTTCTTCCACGGGCTGGACGTGGTCGAGCCGGGCATCGTCAGGACGTCGGCCTGGCGCCCGGACCCCGGTCAGGACAGGCTGGACTCCCCGCAGAGCCACGCGGTCAGCGGCGTCGCACGCAAGGCCTGAGCCGGAGGCGGCTCCGGGCCGGGGCGGACGGGTGGAGCGTAAGCTCCCGAGTCATGATCGATCATTCGTCGGACCCCGGGACGGCGGGCACTCTCCCGCGGCGCAACTGGGCAGGGAACATCACTTTCGGGGCGCGGAAGCTGCACACGCCGGCCACGGTGGCCGAGCTCCGGAGCATCGTCGCCGCCGGGAGTGCGGTAGGGGCGCTGGGCACCGGCCATTCCTTCAACACGGTCGCCGATACCGAGGGCGACCTGATATCCGTGGCGGGGCTGCCCCGGTCGATCGAGATCGACAGGAAGGCCGGTACCGCGACGGTGAGCGCGGGGCTGCGCTTCGGCGAACTGACCGAGACGCTGCACCGAAGCGGATTCGCCCTGCACAACCTGGGATCGCTGCCCCACATCTCGGTCGCGGGCGCCTGCGCGACGGGCACCCACGGCTCCGGCGTGGGCAACCGTTCCCTCGCGGGTGCGGTGCGTGCGCTGGAGCTTGTCACGGCGGACGGCAGCGTGGAGACGCTGCGCAGGGGGGACCCCGACTTCGCGGGCGCCGTGGTCTCCCTCGGCGCGCTGGGGATCGTGACCACTGTGACCCTGGACCTCGTGCCCGCGTTCGACATTCAGCAATGGGTGTACGAGGGGCTGCCCGCGGAACACCTGCTCGGCCGCTTCGACGACGTGATGGCCGAGGCCTACAGCGTGAGCCTCTTCACCCGCTGGCGGGACGGACCGATCGACCAGGTGTGGCTCAAGCAGCGGGTGACCGGGGACGGACACCGTACGGCGCCGCCCCAGTGGCTCGGTGCGACGCTCGCGGACGGGCCGCGCCATCCCGTACCCGGCATGCCGGCGAAGCACTGCACGCCCCAGCAGGGCGACCCCGGCCCCTGGCACGCCCGGCTTCCCCACTTCCGGCTCGAATTCACCCCGAGCAACGGCGAGGAACTCCAGTCGGAGTACTTCGTCGCCCGGCAGGACGCGGTCGCGGCCTACGAGGCCCTGGACCGCATCCGGGAGCGCATCGCACCGCTTCTGCAGATCTCTGAGATCCGCACGGTGGCCGCCGACGACCTGTGGCTGAGCCCCGCCCAGGGCACCGACTCCGTGGCCTTCCACTTCACCTGGGTGCCCGACACGGCAGCGGTCACACCCGTCCTGGCGGCGATCGAGGAGGCTCTGGCCCCGTTCGGGGCCCGGCCGCACTGGGGCAAGGTGTTCACCACCCCTCCGGGGACGCTGCGCACCCTGTACGGCCACTACGCCGATTTCGAGCGGCTCGCTCACCGGTTCGACCCCACAGGTACCTTCCGCAACGAGTTCCTCGCGTACCACTTCCCCCGTACGGGCAGCGGCACCTCCACCGACATCGGCGAGACCGGCTGAGAACGAGCGGACGCCCCCAAGGGGGTCAGAGCGAGCCGGGCCCTTCCTCCGGCCCGGCCGCTCCGCGGCGCCGCACCGGATGTGGTGCGAGCTCCTCCACCAGGGCGGCGAGCTCATCGCACGCCAGTTCCGTCTCGTGGCGGATGTTCTTGTGCTCCGTGACGATCGCCGCCAGGAGCAGGGCGGTGAGCGCCACGCAGCCGTTGAGGACCGCGAGGTTGAGCATGATCTCGAGCCAGGAGTGGGATTCGAACGGCCCCACCCGGTCGGTTCCGGAAATGATCGCCATGACGGAGACCAGGAGAACGCACGGGGCGCTGCCTGCCAGCTGGAAGCGCAGCGCTGCCCAGACGAGCGGCGGGAACACGAGGTAGATCATGGACAGCGGACTCCTGGTGGCGACCACTGCCAGCACCACCGTGACCACCGCCAGCGCCACGGGCTCCGCCCACCGATCACCACGTTGCGGCAGGCGAGCCGTTCGCAGGACGAGCAGCAGCGGAGTGACCATGAGGACCCCCATGGCGTCGCCGGCCCACCAGGCCGACCAGACGGGCCAGAACTTCCCCGACGGCAGATTGCCGTTGAGCAGCAGGATTCCGGCACCGACGGTCGCACTGATGAGCATGCTGCCCATCGCTCCCAGGAAGACGAGGGCGACACCGTCGCGCAGGCGGTCCAGTTCGTTGCGGAAACCCACCGCGCGAAGGGTGAGACAGGAGCACACGGGGGCCAGCGTGCTGCCTGCCGCGATGCCGACGCTCGAGAGGCTGAGTTCGCCGCTGATCGAGAGGACGCTGAGCAGCGATCCGACCGCGATCGCCGGCCAGACCCGGATACCCAGGTACAGCAGGGCGGCCACAGCGATGCCCGTGGGGGGCCAGAGCGGCGAGACCACGGCGCTGTTGACGGTCACCTGCCTGAACAGACCGAGCTGTCCGGACGCGTAGTAGGCAGCCGCGATGCCCGCCATCTGCAGGCCGAGCAGGGTCCGACGTCTCGTTTCCTCGCTGCGGATCACGCATCTCATCAGACACCGCCCGTGGGAGCAGGCGGCCGTGACACGCGCGGCCCGACCCCTACGTCACCTGGCGCCCGGCGGGGGAGGCTCGTGCCGCAGCACGAGGACGGCCACATCGTCCTCGTGGCCGGTGAGTGTCCCTGCCCGGAGCACCCTGTCGGCCAGTTCCTCGGCCGTGGCCCCGGCATGGGAACTCACCAGCCGCCTGACCCGCTCCAGACCGTCCCCGATCGACAGCGAAGGCCCTTCGACGACCCCGTCGGTGACCAGGACGAGGGATCCGTCGGCGGCCAGCGTGCGCCGCGTGACCGGATAGTGCTGCTGGGCGTCGATACCCAGCGGGAGCCCTCCCGCGTCCGCCGTGATCCCCGACCGTCCGTCGGCGGTGGCCCACACACTGGCCACATGACCCGCCCGCGCGCTCTGGAGGTCCCCGGTCACAGGGTCCAGCCGGAAGAACGAGCAGGTGGCGAAGAGAGTGGAGTCCACCGAGAGAATCAGGTCGTTCGTCCGGCCCATGACCTCGCCCGGATCAGACGCCGTGATGGCGATGGCGCGCATGGCGATCCGTATCTGCCCCATGAAGGCCGCCGCTTCGACGTCGTGGCCCTGGACATCGCCTATGGCCAGTCCGAGCGAACCGTCGGGGAGCAGGAACGCGTCGTACCAGTCGCCGCCGATGTCCAGCCCGTCGCGGGCGGGAGCGTATCGGGCGGCGATCTGAAGGCCCGGCAGCGAGGGCAGCGCAGCAGGCAGCATCTTGCGCTGCAGGGCACCGGCCAGCTCGACCCGCGCCCGATGCAGCTCGACCTCCTGCCGGGCACGGGCAGTCAGGTGCTGCAGTGTGCTGAGCAGGTCCTCGGCGCTCGCTGATCTGGGAGTTCGACGCCGGTTCATGGGCCGCTCCGCGGTGCGTAAGTACGTGCATCCTATTTCGGCGGGCAGGGTCCTGCGACCGCTGCGGTTCGGGTGCGAGGGAGACGAGCGAGCTCAGTCGTTCCGGCTCAGGGATGCCGTGAGCCGTCCGAGAGTCTCCTGCAGGGCGAGGATCTCCTGGACCGACATGCCCGTGGCTCCGAGGATCGTGCGCGGGACGGGCAGCGCGCGCTCGCGCAGCCCGGTTCCCGCCTCCGTGAGGTGGACGGTGACCGACCGTTCGTCCTCCGGGCTGCGTTCGCGTCTGACGAGTCCGGCCGCTTCCAGCCTCTTGAGCAGCGGGGACAGCGTTCCGGAATCCAGGTGCAGCCGCTCACCGATCGTCTTGACCGGGAGCGGGCCGTGCTCCCACAGGACCATCATCGCGAGGTACTGGGGGTAGGTGAGGCCGAGCTCCTTGAGCGCTTCGCGATAGACGCCGCCGAAGGCGCGCGAGGCTGCCTGGAG
This sequence comes from Streptomyces sp. NPDC059499, assembly GCF_042749285.1. Lineage (NCBI taxonomy): Bacteria > Bacillati > Actinomycetota > Actinomycetes > Kitasatosporales > Streptomycetaceae > Streptomyces > Streptomyces sp. NPDC059499. The sequence continues at coordinate 753 of NZ_JBHYTT010000020.1, read as the reverse complement.
CGAGAAGCAGACCTGGTGGTCCAGCCGGAGGAGCTCGGAGTCCGGCAGGTCCGTCAGGTCGGGAGCGGGGATCGGCGGTGGCGTCATGAGTCCAGAGTAACCTGCTGCCCGTCATTGGGTTGTGCGCAATTAAGTTATGTGCAATTCTCTTGGAGGCGACCGGCCCGCGGTCGCCGTCGTACGAGAGAAGGTCATCCCATGGACGCGCTGTACACCGCTGTCGCCACCGCGAACGGCCGCGAAGGCCGGGCAGTGAGTTCGGACGGCCAGATCGACCTCGGCCTCGCCCTGCCGCCCGCCCTCGGGGGTAACGGGAAGGGCACGAACCCGGAGCAGCTGTTCGCCGCCGGATACGCGGCCTGCTTCGCCAGCGCGATGAGCGCGGTCGGCCGCGAGATGAAGCTCGACACCAAGGACGTCTCCGTGACGGCCGAGGTGTCGATCGGCAAGGACGACACGGGCTTCGGCCTCGCGGTGGTCATGCGCGTCGAGCTGCCGGAGGCTCTCGAGGGCGAGACCGGACGTCGGCTGGTCGAGGCCACGCACGCCTACTGCCCGTACTCCAAGGCCACCCGCGGCAACATAGACGTCGAACTCGTCATCGAGTAACCGAGCCGGCCGCCTCCACTCACGCCGCAGGCCCGCGGCCCCACGGGCGGTGGCGGGCCGGCGGCGGTCCGGGGCGAGCCGGGGGGGCCGGAGGCGAACCAGCGGCAACAGGTTTTGGAGGCCGGCGCGCAGGGCGATGAGCTA
>NZ_JBHYTT010000019.1:138289-157708 GCF_042749285.1 Streptomyces sp. NPDC059499 | reverse complement strand
CCGCCTCGACGAACACGGGGGCCGGTGCGACGGGGCGTACCGGCTCGGGCCCGGGTTCCGTGTGACGAACGGCCTCGCGTGAGGGCTCGTACGTGCCGGCCGCCGCGTTCCTCCGCTTCCGCACCATCCGCCAGCGGGCCACCACCCCCACGGCGAACACCGTCAGGACCGCCAGCACCATCAGTTCGCCTATGAACAGGCCCCAGAACAGGCCGTACCCGGAGAGCTCGCCCGCCGGTGTGCCGGGCCAGGCCGCCGGGAGGTCCTGCGGTGCGAGGGCCAGCGCGCGCAGGGCCGGCGGCGTCCGCGTGAAGGTGACGCCCGTCGGCCAGGCCCCGTGCGCGAACAGACCGGCCAGCCCCGTGGCCGTCCAGGCCAGCACCGTCAGCCCGAAAAGGAAGGCCAGGAGGCCGATCAGCAGGCCGTCCGGGACACCGCCCTGTCCCTCGCCGCCGCGCTCCGTACGGGATGGTGCCTGGCGTGCCATGTCATGCCACCGTTGACTCGGACGACTCGTTCATCCGGTGCTGGTGTTCGATCCGCGCCGCCCGCTGCTCCGCCTCCAGCTCCGCGGCCCGTACGTCCTCGGGGAGCATGTCGGACGTCGAACCCTCGGTCATCGCGCGGTCGGTGAACACCAGGGGGCGTTCCGCCTCGGTGATCAGGTGTTTGACGACCTGTACGTTGCCGTTGACGTCCCAGACCGCGATGCCCGGGGTCAGCGTCGGGATGATCTCGACCGCCCATCTGGGCAGGCCGATCACCTTGCCCGTCGCTCTGGCCTCGTCGGCCTTCTGCGCGTAGATGGTCCGCGTCGAGGCCATCTTCAGGATGGCCGCCGCTTCCTTCGCCGCGGCCCCGTCGACGACATCGCTGAGGTGGTGGACCACCGCCACGAAGGACAGCCCGAGCCGTCGCCCGAACTTCAGCAGGCGCTGGAAGAGCTGTGCGACGAAGGGCGAGTTGATGATGTGCCAGGCCTCTTCGACCAGGAAGATGCGCTTCTTGCGGTCGGGCCTGATCCAGGTGTGCTCCAGCCAGACGCCGACGATCGCCATCAGGATCGGCATCGCGATGGAGTTGCGGTCGATGTGCGAGAGGTCGAAGACGATCAGCGGTGCGTCGAGGTCGATACCGATCGTCGTCGGGCCGTCGAACATGCCGCGCAGGTCGCCGTCGACCAGCCGGTCCAGGACGAGGGCGACGTCCAGGCCCCAGGCCCGCACATCGTCTATGTCGACGTTCATGGCCTCGGCCGACTCCGGCTCCGGGTGGCGCAGTTGTTCCACGATGTCCATCAGGACCGGCTGGCGGTCGCCGATGGTCTCGTTCACGTACGCGTGCGCGACCTTGAGCGCGAAGCCGGAACGCTCGTCGAGGCCGTGGCCCATGGCGACTTCGATGATCGTGCGGAGCAGGGCGAGCTGACCGGTCGTGGTGATCGACGGGTCGAGCGGGTTGAGGCGGATCCCGTCGTTCAGCGCGGCGGTCGGGTCCAGCCGGATGGGGGTTATGCCCAGCTCCTGGGCGATGAGGTTCCACTCGCCGACACCGTCCTCGCCCTGGGCGTCCAGGACGACGACCTGGCGGTCGCGGAAGCGGAGCTGGCGCAGGACGTACGTCTTCTCCAGCGCGGACTTGCCGTTGCCGGACTCGCCGAGCACCAGCCAGTGCGGGGCGGGGAGCTGCTGGCCGTACAGCTGGAAGGGGTCGTAGATGTAGCCCTTGCCGGAGTACACCTCACGCCCGATGATCACGCCGGAGTCGCCGAGGCCGGGCGCGGCGGTCGGCAGGTAGACGGCCTGGGCCTGGCCCGTCGACGTACGGACCGGCAGCCGGGTCGTCTCCACCTTCCCGAACAGGAAAGCGGTGAAGGCATCCGACAACGCGGACAGCGGGTCTCGCATGGCGTGACTGCCCTGCCTCTCGGTTGGTGGTCAGCGGCGGATGCCGGTGGCGAACGGCAAGGTGTTCACGAAGGCGCGGTGGTGTTCACGGTCGCACCACTCCAGCTTCAGGTACGACTTGCCGGCCGAGGCCCGGATCGTCCGCTTGTCGCGGGCGAGGGCTTCGGGCGACCGGGACGACACGGTGATGTACCCCACCAGGTTCACCCCGGCCGCACCGCTCGCCAGATCTTCACCCCGCTGGTCGAGCCTGCCGTGCGCGGCGATGTCGCGGGGGTCGACGGTGCGGTTCATCTTGGCCTGGCGGCTGGCCTCGGCCTCGTCGTTCGTCTTCTCCGTCAGCATCCGCTCGATGGCGACCTCGGTGGGCTCGAGGTCCATGCAGACCGCGACCGTACGGATGACGTCGGGCGTGTGGACGAGGAGAGGGGCCAGGAAGTTGACGCCGACGGGCGTCATCGGCCATTCCTTCACCCAGGCCGTGGCATGGCACCAGGGGGCGCGGGTCGTCGACTCACGGGTCTTGGCCTGGAGGAACGTGGGTTCGACCGCGTCCAGTTCGGCCGGCCAGGCGTTGCGCTTCGTCATGGCCTGGATGTGGTCCATGGGGTGGTCCGGGTCGTACATCGAGTGCACGAGCGAGGCCAGCCGGCTCTGGCCGAGCGGCTGGCGGACCCGGATGTCCGCCTCGGCGAGACGTGCGCAGATGTCCGTGAGTTCGCGTGCCATGACGACGGCGAGCCCGGCGTCGCGGTCGAGCTTGCGACGGCCCTGGGGGCGGACCGCACGGGCCATGGCGTTGGCCTCGGCGGCCAGATCGCGGCTGTAGTGCATGCAGGCGACGAGATAGGCGCGGTGCTGCTCGCTGGAGGTGGAGACCATCGACTGGAGCTGGTCGTAGGACTCCTGGAGCCAGCCGGGCGCGGCCTTGTCGCCGCGCTGGGCGACGTCCTTCGCGTGGGCGTCGGGGTCGGCGGGGAGCGTCCGGGCCAGCATCTGGATGCGGGTCACGAAGCCGTCGCCGTTGGCCACATGCTTGAGCAGGGTGCCGAACCTGTCGACCAGGGCCTCCTGGTCCTCGCTGTCGCGCAGGCCGACCCCGGGGCCCTCGATCTCGATCGCGGCGGTGACGGTACGGCGGTCGGCGTGCAGGAGCACGGCGATCTCGTCCGGCCCGAACGGCGCGGCGAGCCAGCTGATCCGGCCGATGCCGGGCGGCGGACCGATCTCCACCTCACGCCCGTCGGCGCTGACACCCGCCTCCATGGCGGCGGAACGGTAGGTCGTACCGCGACGCAGGGTGCGCTTGAAGCTGCGGTTGATCTCGAACCACTTGTAGAACGTGCGGCCCTTGAAGGGGACGTACACGACGGCCAGGGCCAGCATGGGGAAGCCCATGAGGGCCACGATCCGCAGGGAGAGGACCGGGACGAGGAGCCCGCTCATCATGCCGAGGAACGCGCCGACGATGATCAGCGCGATCTCGCCCGTCTCCCGGTTCTTGCCGACGATCGCGTTCGGCCTGGCGCGGCCGATGAGATACGTACGGCGGGGCGCGATCGTGTGGGACTGGGTCGTCAACGCCCTCCACCTCCTGTGCTCGTGTTACCTGTGCTGCCTGAACCGCCGCCTCGCGAGGAGCGGCTGCCGTGGGGGGTTCCGGAGGTGGGCCCGGACCCGCTGCGGGGCGGAGGTGCGGCGGAGGGGACAGATCCGCCGCCGACCCCGCTCCCCGAACCGCGGGAGCTGTGCGCGGCCACGCCGCCGCTGGCCGGGTTGGCGGGGCGGGCACCGCCGCCTCCACCGCCTCCCTCGCCGCCGCCGCGTCCGCTGTGCGTCTTGATGCCCTGGGAGACGAGTGCGGCCGGGGAACTGATCATGGCGGCGGCCTGGGAGCCGTCGGTGGCTTGCTTGCGGTTGGTACGTGCGCCCTGGATCTCGTCGCCGAAACCGGGGACGAAGCGGTAGATCATGGCGGACGCGAAGATGGCCAGCAGGATGATGGCGAGCCCGGACACGACAGCGGACATGGCGTTCGGCCCGTCGTCCTCGGAGAGCGCACCGGCCAGGCCGAGCACGATCACGATGACCGGCTTGACCATGATCACGGCGATCATGATGCCTGCCCAGCGGCGGACGTGGCCCCACATGTTCTTGTCGACGAGCCCGGCGTAGACGACGACGCCCAGCAGGGCGCCGACGTAGAGCAGGGCGGCCCGGATGACGAGCTCCAGCCACAGGATTCCGGCGGCGAGGATCGACACGAGCGAGACGACGATCAGCATGATCGGGCCGCCGCCGATGTCGGTGCCCTTCTTGAGCGCTTCGGCGAACGAACCGAAGAAGACGTCGGTCTGGCCGCCGGTGGCGGTCGCGATGCCTTCGGTCACGCCGTCGGTCGCGGAGACGACGGTGTAGAGGATGAGCGGGGTGAACGCGGAGGCCAGGACGGTCAGCCAGAGGAAGCCGATCGCCTCGGAGATCGCGGTGGTCAGCGGGACACCGCGGATCGCGCGCTTGGCCACGGCGAGGAGCCACAGGACGAGCGTGAGGATGGTGGAGGCCGCGAAGACGACGGCGTACTGCTGCAGGAACCGCTGGTTCGTGAAGTCGACGGTGGCGGTGCCCTCCACGGCCTCACTGAGCTTGCCGACGGTCCAGGACGCGGCGTCGGCGCAGCCGCGGGCCAGGGAGGAGAGGGGGTCGAGGGCGTCGTCGGTGACGGTGGGGGCGCGGCGCGACGGACTTCCGGCGCCTTCGCCGTCCTCGCAGTAGTCCTTGGCGAGCCCGACGATGAGATCGCAGGGGTTGTCGCTCGTGCTGGGCGACGGAGTGGGTGTCGGCGTCGGCTCCGCATGCGCGCGGGATGCCAACAGGACCAATGTGGCGGGAAGACTGCCCAGTACTCCGGCGATTGAAAGCACGCGGAAGCGGCGGCTATCGGGCATAGGTGAAGCCTCCGTATTCCTCAACCGCACCAGCGATGTCGTCCGCAGTCGATGCTCGGTTGTCGCCGTTGACCGGCGTCGGGCCTTCAGCCTGGGTCGATGACTCGATCTTCCAGTCGCTCTCGACCCACTTGAGCTTCTCGGTGATGGTGAACCATGTCGCGGTCACCGGCTTGGTGGATCCCTGACCTGCCATGCCGACGAGGCCGGTGCACCACACTTCGACGGTGGCGCTGTCCTCGCTCCGGGCAGTCACCTTGGTTCCTACCGGCATGGTCCTGGACACAAAAGTCAGCCCGGTGGGCGTGGTGCCGTCCTCGTTCAGTCCGACGTTCTGGAGGAATCCGGGGGAGTACGCCTCAGCCATGTCGGCCTGGAGATTCGCGACGACTGCGGGGTCGTGAGTGGCCTGCAGGATGCCGTCGCGCTTCCCCTTGTCGAACATCTCCGCAGACCCAAGCGCCACCGCGTAATTCGCCGCCGCGCTCTGCGCCCCCTGCTCGTCATGCGCGAAGCCCGACGCGATGGTGCCGTTCTTGCCCTGTACCGGCTTCGTGCCCGTCGCAGCCGTGGGGCCGGTGCCGGCGGCGGCCGGTTCCTTTCCGCTGCTGCCGGACCCTTCGTCCTTGTTCCCGCCCTGGTTCGCGAACGCGATAGCCGCGATGAGGAGCACGACCACGCCCACGATCATGACCAGGGAGCGGGAGTTCCGGGCGGGCCGGCGTCCGTAGCCGTCGCCCTCGTCACCGCCTGGAAGCCGCGTACGGGTCTGGCGCGTGCCGCCGAGCGTGCTGTACGCGTCATCCGTACGGCCGCCCGGTTCGTCACCGTATCCGCGCTCGTCGCCCTGGCTCATGCCGCGTACGCCCCCTCAGCCGTGTGCAGTTCCGCGTGGTACGACGGTAGCTGTGCTGGTTCCCGCGTGGGCGCGGTGTGGTGACTGGACATCAGGGGACGCAACCTCTGCCGGTGGGCACGACGGACGGGTGGTGTGGGGTGGGCGGGACAGCCCGGGGCAGGGAGGCCGGCGAGCAGGTCAGACAGCCATCCCGTACACAATCGTGAACAGGGTGCCGAGGGAGCCGATGATGAAGACTCCGGTGAGGCCCGCCACGATCAGGCCCTTGCCCTGTTCCGCGCTGAAGGTGTCGCGCAGGGCCGTCGCCCCGATGCGCTGCTTCGCCGCACCCCAGATCGCGATGCCGAGGCAGAGCAGGATGGCTACCGCCATCACCACCTCGATCATGATGCGCGCCTCGTTGCCCAGGGTCCCGAACGGCCCCCAGTTCGGGGCGATTCCGCCGATGATGGTGGTGATGTCGCCCTTTTCAGCTGCCAGGATCATGTAAGTCACCGCCCCTGATGGGTAGTTCGCCGCCCGTGCCGTACGACACGGGTCGCCCTCTATCTTCGCTGATGAAACCGGCTCAGCACGACGCCTTCCCGTGTCTCTTTACCCGGATCTCGTACGTTTGACCGGGGTGGCCGCCCTGACCTGCGGCTCGTGCAGAGATCTGAGCGCATATGCATGGTTACTCTGTGTATCACGCGATGTGACCGCTAGCAACGACGGTGGCCATGGGTTACGGGTGCGGTTGCGGCGTTCGCCGGTTGTGGAGTGTTCGTATGCGCTGTTCGAGAGCCGTGAGCGCGCCGGTGGCTTCCGGTCGACGCATCGTCAGGTGACGTACGGGGAAGGGCTCAAGGTTCCCGCAGGATCACAGGACGGTCCGGGCCGGGGCCGTGGCGAGGGCCGGGGTCGTCCAGTGCTTCGGCGGCCTGAAGTCGCACCAGGAACCGTCGAACGGAAAGGTTCCCGCTTCGGCGAACCCGGCCACTCTCTCGCCCTCGGCGCGGATCGCCGCCGCCTGGTGGGCCGACCAGTAGGCGGGGTGCCCCGTCTTCTCGGCGAACGACCGCTCGTCCTTCCATTGCCAGGTGCGGTCCGGTGCCACGTCGATGTCGAGTTCGTGGTCGACGACGTCGATGTCCTCGCCGTGGTGGACGCGATGCTCGAGGTTCACGTACCAGCCCCGGAACCTCTGCCGCCGTCCGAAGAGCCAGAACACCGAGTGGCCCGCCCCGACCGGCTGGTGGATGAGGGCGCTGCCCAGGGGCCACCGGTCGGCCTTCGCCGGATAGCCCCCGGCGGGACGGTCGCGCGGCGGGATGTCCCTGAGGTGCGCGCGGCCGGGCAACTCCGTGCGCCACATCGGGGTGCCGGTCTCCAGCCACACCAGCTGCCCCTCGTCCGTGCGTTCGACGAGGCGTACGGGGACGGATGTGCTCAGGTGACCGCCGAAGAAGAAGTTCCAGCGGAGGATCTGCGAGGTCATGCGGTGAGCAGGGCCAGCTCGTCGGCCGTCAGCCGCAGCGCACCGGCGGCCACGTTCTCGGTCAGGTGGTCGGGGTTGCCGGTGCCCGGGATGGCCAGCACGTGCGGTCCCTGGTGCAGGGTCCACGCCAGACGCACCTGGGTCGGTGTCGCGCCGTGGTTGCGTGCGACCGTGAGCACCGCTTCGCTCTCCGCGGCGGTGCCGGCCCCCGCCTCGCGCCCGGCACCGGCGATCGCGTAGAACGGCACGAACGCGATGCCCTGCTCTCCGCAGTGGGTCAGAAGGGCGTGGTGCTCGGGCGGGGAGCCGATGCCGTACATGTTCTGTACGCAGACCACGGGTGCGATGGCCCGGGCCTCGGCGAGCTGTGCCGGTGAGGTGTTGGACATGCCCAGGTGGCGGATCAGCCCGGCCGCACGCAGTTCGGCCAGTGCGCCGAAGTGCTCGGCGACGGACGAGGACGTGTGGCCGCGGGCGATGCGCAGGTTCACCACGTCGAGGTGGTCGCGTCCGAGCTGGCGCAGGTTCTCCTCCACCTGGCCGCGCAGTTGGTCCGGCTCGGCCCACACCCACTCACCGGAGGGATCACGGCCCGGTCCGACCTTGGTGGTGATGACCAGGTCGTCGGCGTACGGGGCGAGCGCGCTGTTGATGAGCTCGTTGGCGGACCGCAGGGGTGAGAAGTAGAAGGCGGCGGTGTCGATGTGGTTCACGCCGAGTTCGACCGCACGGCGCAGGACACGCATGGCCCGGCCCCGGTCGCTGGAGTCGCCGCGTGCCAGGGCCGGACCGTTCTGCGGGAGGCGCATGGCGCCGAAGCCGATCCTGTTGACCGTCAGGTCTCCGAGCTTCCAGGTGCCGGCCACGGACGCGTCGATCGTTTCTGAGGATGAGGTCATCATCGGATTCTTTCACCAGCCGGACGGCCTGCCGTAGCGCACGTGGAAGGCCGCCGCGCCTCACGTTGTCAGTGGGACTTGGGGTCCGTCAGCGGGACCCCGTGGCGCTTGGCCAGGGCGCGAAGCGTGTCCGGCAGCGGGGGCGCTTCGGCGGCCGGGTGGAGCAGACCCGTGTGGATTCGGGTGAAGCCCTTGGCTTCGTGGGCGAGGACCCACGTCGGGTGCTGGAAGCCCATGGGGAGTTGCTGCCCTGAGTTGAGCCGCAGGGTCAGCCAGGCTTCCTCGGCGTCCAGCTCCAGGGCGGCGATACCGGACCAGCGCAGCACGATCAGGTTGTCCGGGGCTCCCACCCCGATGCCCAGGTCGTTGACGAGGAGCCGTTCCTGGCCCGTGCTGGTCAAGCCGACGAAGCGTATGAGTACGAGGAACGCACCGAAGACACTCAGCCCCGTCACCGCCTCCGGCAGGTGGAAGACCGTGATGTTCAGTGTGGTCAGCGCGACGAGCAGAAGTATGTAGAGCAGGTTCCGCAGCACCTGCCGGTTCCAGTCCTTCGGGTCACGCTGATAGACGGCCACGGGCGGCAGACCAGGGGGCACCGGGGGCGGCGCGGGCCGGGTCGCCGTCTCCGTAGGGGCGTGGGCGGAGCCGTCGGGAACCGTGGCGGTACGGTCGTCGGCTCCGCCGCTCGCGCACAGGTCGAGCAACAACCGCGGAGACGTTCGCTGTTCGGGATTCTTGTGCAGGCATGCGCGCACCAGGGTCTGCAGCGCCTTCGGCACCGCTGACGTGTCGGCCTCCGTGTGTACTGCGGCGTACATCTGTCCGTACGCCTCGCCGTGCCCGAACGCGCTGCCGCCCGCCGCCGCGACCAGTACGGCGCCGAGAGCGAAGACGTCGCACGCGCCGGTGATGTCGCCGTGGCCCTGTACCTGCTCCGGCGCGACGAACCCGGGGGTGCCGATCACGCCGCCGTCGACGGTCAACCGCGTGCCTTCCAGGGGGCGGGCGATCCCGAAATCCAGGACGCGCGGCCCGTCCTCGGCCAGGACGATGTTGGCCGGCTTGAGATCGCGGTGCACGAGCCCGCAGGAGTGGATCGCCTCCAGTGCCTCGGCCAGCGCCGCTGCCAGAGCCCACAGCCTGGCCTCGCCCAACGGGCCGCGCCGCCGGATTTCGTCGGCAAGCGTCGGCCCTTTGACGAACGCACTGGCCATCCACGGCTCAGGCGCGTCAGGGTCGGCGTCCACCACGGCAGCCGTGTGGAAGCCGCCGACCCTGCGGGCGGCCTCGACCTCTTTGCGGAACCGGGTCCGGTACCGGGGGTCGGCCGCGTACTCGGGCCGGATCACCTTGATGGCGACCTCCCGGCCGCCACGCGAGCGCCCCAGATAGACCGAGCCCATGCCGCCGCTGCCTATCTCGCGCACGATCACGTAGTCCCCGATACGCGCCCTCGTCACGGCTCCCCCTCCGATGCCCGGCGCGTTGCCGACTGCGCAGCAACTCACCTCACAGTAAACCCAGTTGGTTGTTCAGGTGTGTCCTTGGCGGGTCCTGTCGGGTGGGGCTGCTCAGCCCACGTACCGGGCCTCGAACGCCCGGAAGGACCGCTCCTGGCGGGCCTCCAGCCGCGCTTTCGGGCTGTCCGCGAGCAGTCGTGCGCAGCGCGTCGACTCCAGGAACCGGCACTCCTCGACCAGCCGGAAACCCTTGCGCACGGGGTCGGGTCGCCACAGGCTGCGGCCCGGCAGGAAGGCGTACTCCAGAGACGCCCGGGCCAGGTCCTTGAGTTCGGGATAGCCGAGCCCGTAGGCGCGGGCCGCGCGGCGGTACTCATGGCTGATGTCGGTGCGTGACACGCCGGGATCGTCCGTGGCCAGCACCACGGGGACTCCGTACGCCCGGTACACCGGGAACGGGTGCTCCTCGCCCTCCACCTGGAGGATCTGCGCGTTGCTGGTCAGCGGCACTTCCACGGCGATCTGCCGGCGGGCCATGTCGCGGGCGAGACGCGGCCAGTTGTCCTCGTGTACGAGGTCGACGCCGTGCCCGATCCGCTCGGCCTGCCCTGTGCGTACGGCGTCATTGATGTGGAAGGTCAGGTCCTCGGGCTTCACCAGGCCGGGCACCAGTTCGCCGGCGTGCAGGGTGATGTGGGTGCGCGGGTAGAGCGTGTGCAGGTAGTTCAGCATGCGCATGTGGAGGCGGTAGTCGCGCAGGGAGATCTCGGCGTCCTCCGGCTGGACCAGGTTCACCGCGAGGAAGCGCGGGTCGCGCTCGGCCAGGCGCAGTCCCAGGGCGATCTGGGTGAAGACGTACTCCGGAGGGTTTTCGCGCAGCACTTGGAAGATCCTGCGCACCGTGACCCGGCAGCCCGGAGCGGGGCGGCTGCTCCCGCAGTGCGCGGTCGCGCGGAACTCGGCGTCGTCCGTGTCCGACTCCTGCTCGGCGGCGGTGACGAGTCGGTCCAGCCGTCCTCCGGCGAGCAGTTCGCGGTGCAGGGCGGCGAGGTCCGGATCCCAGCCGACATCGGTCGCGAGCTCCCTCGTGGCGGCAGCGACGGGGGTGACCATGGTCTCCAGGTACGACTGGTTCTGTACGGCGGCGGTGCCTGTCACATCGGCCAGCAGCTTTCCCGTGTGTGCGGTCGCGGCGCCGAACTTGCCGAACGTGGCGAAGAAGTGGTCGTGCCCCGATTCCCCCTGCGGGAAGTCCTGCATGGACCACGCGCGGATGACGACCTGCCGGAACCCGGCATCCGTGAGCGCGTCGGCGGCCGGCCGGGTGCCGGGGCCGCACGGTGGGGCGACGGCGGTCAGGGTCGCGTCGATGCAGAGGCCGTCGTCGGCGGCGAGCTGGATGAGGTACTCGGTCCGCACCGCACCGGAGAGGTGATTGTGCAGGTCGCCTCCCTTCGGCAGGTCCCGGAAGAACCGGTCGGCCGCCCGGGCGCCCTTTCCATGGGCGTCCAGCCATGCGGCGGTGCGGGTCTCGGCGGCGGTCGTGGGCCGGGGCGGTGCGGGAGCGGCGGTGGCGGCGGCCCGGGCCGGCGGTCCGGCGGGCAGCGACGAGACGAGGGCCGCCGCGGCGAGCCCTGCGGTCATCAGCAACCGGCGGGCGCGCGATGGGGTGCGCTGGAGGGAGATCACGTGGTGCATGGTCACGAAGTCCGCGGTGTGCCGGCCCGTACCGGGTACGCAGCGCTCGATAAACCATCCGTCCGGGGGAGCCGAGGGACGACCATCCGCTGTGCCCGGCTCAGAGGCGGAGCTCCGGCGGGAAGCCGGTCCAGCGGAGCTCGGCGGGAAGGTGACCCATGTCGTTCACCATGACCACGGCGGCCGGTCGGCCGGGCGTGTAACGGATGACGGTCAGCGCCGCGTTGGAGTGGTTCAGGCCCATCCAGCGCCAGGCAGGAGCGTCGAGGGCGTCCCGTACGAACCAGGCGGCCAGGAACGCGTGGGTGACGACCAGTTCATGGCGGGGCTCGTCGCCCTCGACGGGCCCGGTGAAGCGTGCCGTCGCGGCGCGGGCCAGCTCCGGACCGCGCTCGCGCTCCTCGGCGGGGAACTGCTCGACGAACGGCAGGAGTCGGTCTGCCGACCCGGGCGGGAGCTCGTCCCGCTGCGGGAGGTACGGGAGGTAGTCCCCGGCCGGTTCGCAGGCGTACAGGGGGATGTCGTCGAGCTGGTCGCGGACCAGCCGGGCCGTCTGCGCGGCGCGGGGGAGCGGTCCGTGGTGGATCGCGGAAAGGGGGCTGTCCCGGAGCCGTTCGCCGAGCAGAGCCGCCTGACGCCGCCCGTTCGCCGTCAGTTCGGTCTCGTCGGGCGATGCCTCGGCGTGGCGGGCGAGGTAGAGGTAGCGGGTTGCGGTCATGGTGCGGTCCTTCTCGCGACGGTGCGGATCCTGGGGACGCGGGGGTGGACGTCGCGGGGGACGACCTTGGTTCCGTGGCCGGACGGCACTCCCGGCTCTGCTCATCGCGCGTTCGGGTGAATGCCGGGGCGGTGGTGCCTTGGGGGGCCGGGGCGGGGGGCTCCGGCGGAGGTGGGCCCGGCGTGTCGCGTACGCCGGGTTTGGCACAGTGCCGCTCCATGATCGAGGAACGGGGTGAGCGGTGTGGCTGGGGTGCAGGGGCTGAGTGAACCGGGGGGACCGATGGGTCCGGCGGGCGGCGGCGGTCGGGAGCAGCTGAGGCACAGCGACGGGCCGTGGCTGCGGGCTGCGGGAGGTGCGGAGGCACTGCGTACGCACCTGGGTCCCGTGCCCTCGGAGCTGGCGCTGGCGCACCAAGGGCTGACGGCGGGGGCCGGTGACCTCTCGGCGCTGGCCGAACTCGGCACCGTACGGACGTCGTGGGAGCGGCGGATCGCGGCGGCGCAGGGCGAGTGCGCGAGCCTCGCCGGCAGGCTGCGGGCCGTCGCACGGATCCAGGGCGCGACGAACGAGGCCGTGAGGTCGTCCTTCGCACCTGCGGCAGACAAGGCCGGGACGCGGTGAAGAAGACGGCGGGACTGACCTGGGCGGCGTTACGGGACCTGAAATGCGCCGAACTGGAAGGGGCGGCCGACGGATGGGGCCGCGCGAGCAACCGGGCCGACGCGGCGCGCGACCGGATCGACAAGCAACTCCTGAACGGGCTGCGCGACACGCAGCAGGGCGAAGCGGCGGACTCGGCGGTGGCGCGGCTGCGGCAACTGAGCCGGAACTTCCAGTACGTGTACACGGAGTGCGGGCTGCTCCGTACGACGCTGAACAGCCTGGCCCACGAGATGCGCGCGCAGCAGCGGGTGCTGACGGATGCGCTGGACGACGCGGCTGGTCTGAAGTTCACGGTGCACCCGGACGGTTCGGTGACGTACCCGGCGGCCGGCGAGGGACTGATCGACGGCAAGCCGCTCCGGGGCGGTACGGCGTCGTCGGGCGGGCTGCCGGGGCTGGTGGCGCCATCCGGGCTGGTCGCGCCGAACCCCAACACGGCGAAGGCGCAGGACATCGCGGACCGGGTGGTGGGGGCGGTGCGGGCGGCGGCCGAGATCGACTGGCGGTACGCGGGAATCCTGCGACGCCTGAAGGCCGAGGAGGGCCTGAAGGTCCCGGACTCGACATGGAAGGACGCGGCGGGGGACGCGGCGGCGGTCCGGGACGCGGCGCGGTCGTACCTGAGGAACGGCATCCCGCAGGACGCAACCCCGGCCGAACGGCACGCGTGGTGGGCGGGCCTGACGCAGGAACAGCGCGAGGAGTACCTGGCGGTGTACCCGGACCGGATCGGGAACCTGGACGGGATCCCGGCGGTGGTGAGGGACGCGGCGAACCGGGACAACCTGTCGCTGCTGATCGGGAAGCTGGAGGGGCAGGACGATGACCGGTCGGTGACGCAGTTGGCGGGGCTGCGGGAGATCGATCGGCAGTTGCAGGCGGCGCCGAAGCCAGGGGAGCCACCGATGTTTTTGCTGGGAATCAGTGATGAGGGTAATGGGAGGGCGATTGTCTCGTATGGCAATCCGGATACGGCTAGGAACGTGTCTGCATACGTGCCAGGGCTGAATACGTCTTTGGATCGAGAGTTCGCGGAGGGTGACCTTAAGCGTGCCCGTGATACGGCAATTGGTAGTCGCTACTACGACTCCTCCAGTGCAGCGATTGTGTGGCTGGGTTACGACGCGCCGCAATCTCCGGATGGGTTCGGGAGCTTATCAGTCATGGGGGAGGACAGAGCTGAACAGGGTGGGGGTGCCTTCAAAGGATTCATGGGCGGGTTGGTGGCCACCAATGAGAATGAGGACCCGCACTTCACGGCGATCGGTCACTCGTACGGTTCGCGGACCGTCGGTGCTGCTACCCAGCAGGGCGATGGAATCCCAGGAGTTGACGACATTGTTCTCGTTGGCAGCCCTGGGGTGGGTGTGGATCGGGCACAGGACCTGGGGGTAGGGGAGGGGCATGTATTTGTCGGTGCGGCAGAGAACGATGTGGTGACAAAGCTCCCGTCCAAGCAGCAAGTGGCCTTAGGCGCCGCCGCGGGCCCCTTCGCCTCTGTGGTTGGGGACATCGCTGACCATGGTGACGATGATCTCTGGTTTGGAAGGGATCCGGCGAGCGAGGCGTTCGGCGCCAACCGATTTCGTGTTGATGACGGGCCACGCCTCGTGGGCGCCAATGGGCTGTCCATCGATGCGCATTCCCAGTACTTCGATCCGGTTAGAGATTCGACGTCAGCCAACAACATCGCCCTGATTGCTGCTGGGCGTTCCGAGAAAGTTAAGGCGGAGGAGCACCGGTAATGCGATTTTCCTGGGGTGTTGTCGCTGCTCTGGTCATGCTTGGGTCGCTCTCGGGTTGCATGGGGAGCCTCTCGCCTCTGAGTGGAAACAAGAGGGCGGATATGGATATGCAGGAAGCGGCAGGGCGTGCCGACGGGATTCTCGACGATGTACTGAAGGAGATTCGGCCAGCGGTTCGATGGACTCACGGGCCGACCACCACGGGCACCTGTGACGTAACCCGAAGGCGCACGGTCATGACCATCGTCTCTGCGGACCGTCGAGGCAGCTTCCTAGGCGTAGTCGATCGCTCCTGGCGAAAGAGCGGGTACAGGATCAAGGCCGTCAACAAGGATCCAGAGGTTCCGGCAATCTTCGCTCAGACAAAGGACGGGTTTGGCGTCAGTCTGATCGTCGGAGGCGAAGGGCAAGTGTTCTTCGAGGTCGACAGCCCCTGCGTACAGGAGTCAGACGTCGCCGAGTCCACCACCGAGCCGACCGCGCCCACCTACGAGGGCATGGAGCACATCCCCCGCCCCAACATCCGCTCCGCCTTCTGGTCCGCCGGCGCCCCCTGACCCCCCGTAACCGCCCCTGACGCCCCCTCATGCCCCCATCCACCCGTACACACCAGCGAATCGCGTCGTGAACCCCGCCCGTATGGGGGATGGTTGTGGGGTGCGGAAATACTGGGTGTTCCTCGGCGGCGGCATCGGGCTGGGCCTGTGCTTCATCGCTCTGCTCGTCGTGGGTACGTACTCCGCCGCCGCCGGTATCTCCGGGGCGGGCGGTGCCGTAGGGCTGGCCAAGGGGGCCGTTCCCGCGCGGTATCAGCCGCTCGTGGAGAAGTGGGGCAACCTCTGCCCGGCCATCAATCCCGCCCTGCTGGCCGCCCAGCTGTACCAGGAGAGCGGCTGGAACCCCCGCGCCCAGAGTCATGCCGCCGCGCAGGGCATCGCGCAGTTCATCCCCGGTACCTGGGCCGCGCACGGCGTCGACGGGGACAACGACGGGGACCGGGACGTGTGGGATCCGGCGGATGCGATTCCGTCCGCCGCTTCGTACGACTGCGAGCTCGCCGGGTACGTCAAGAAGGTGCCGGGCGATCCGACCGACAACATGCTCGCCGCCTACAACGCCGGGGCCTACCGGGTGATCCGGGCCGGCGGGGTTCCCGCGATCTCGGAGACGCAGAATTACGTCAAAATCATCCGGTCGCTGGAGAAGAGCTTCGCCAGGCCCGTGGGCCGGGTCGCGCCGTCGCAGCAGGCGGCCGGGGCGATCTACTTCGCGCAGAAGAAGCTCGGTACGCCCTACCTCTGGGGCGGCAACGGAACGGCGGCTCAGAATGGCCGGTTCGACTGTTCGGGGCTGACGCAGGCCGCGTACCGGACCGTCGACATCGAGTTGCCGCGGGTGGCCAATGACCAGTACAACGCCGGGCCGCACCCCTCGCGGGACGAGTTGCTCCCCGGTGACCTGGTGTTCTTCTCGGACGACCTGAACAACTCGCGGGCCATCCGGCACGTGGGGCTCTACGTCGGAGGCGGGTACATGATCAACGCGCCGTTCACCGGGGCCGTGATCCGGTTCGACAAGATCGACACTCCTGACTACTTCGGTGCGACGCGAGTCACAGAGGACGGAGCGGCGGCTCTTCCGACCGCTCTCCCGCAGGGCTGACGGACCGTGGGCCGTGGCCGGAACTCTCCGTAAGGTCCAGGCCCTGAGCAGCGACGATGAGTCACTCTTCGATAACGTCATGGTGATCATTCGGTGGAGAGTGGAACGTACGCAGCCAACAGGCCGTTCCCTGGACTGGGACAGCATGCGCACTGACCATGCGGCACTGGCCAGGACAGTCACGCGGCACGGCGCCGACGGCGTCACGCAGTACTGAATCGCACCGACCACGGGGGTCCGACAAAGGCGACGCACAGCGCTGTGCGTCGCAGCAGCAGACAAGGCAAGGGGCCGCGGCAGATGGCTGGACTCGCACTCGATGGGTCGAACCCCGACGTCAGCCTGCTCTACGACATCAACGGGCTGGCGAAGGCCGCTCCTGCCTGGTTCGACCGGGTCATGGAGTTCGTCGGTGAATACGGGATCATGCTCGGCATGGTCCTGGCGGTCCTGTGGTGCTGGTGGAGCGTGCGCCGACGCGGGACGGCCGACGATTCGGTGACGGCGGTCGCCGGGCTCGTGTGGGCACCCCTCGCGGCCGGAATCGCCCTGCTCGTGAACATCCCGATCCGGGGTTTCGTGGAGCGGCGGCGTCCGTTCTACGACCACGAGGGACTCGATGTCCTGGTGGCGGGCAAGACCGACTTCTCCTTCGTGAGCGACCACGCGACGATGGCGATGGCGATCGCGGTGGGGCTCTTCGTGGCCAACCGGAGATTCGGCCTGGTGGCGATCGCGCTGGCGCTCCTGGAGGGCTTCTGCCGCGTGTACATGGGCGTGCACTACCCGACCGATGTGATCGGCGGTTTCGCTCTCGGTACGTCGGTGGCTCTGCTGCTGGCCCCGCTGGCGATGATGCTGCTGACTCCGCTGATGACGGCCGTGTCGCGTTCCGGGTCGGTCGGGTGGCTCGTCCGCTCGCGCCGGCCGGTGGCGTCCTCGGCCGACGACCTGGGTGAGTCGCGCGGGATTCCCGAGCCGCGTCCCGGCTCGGGGCGTGGCGCCTCGCCCGACGAGAAGGACCTCGCGGCGTAGCGGGACCGCGCAGCGCGGTGTGGTGTCCGACGGCCGCAGAGAGGTGCCCCGCAGGGGGCGTCGCTCTGCGGCCGTCACTCGTTGTCCGGTGTTCCGGCAGGCGTGTTGACGGGGCATCATGTTCACCATTCGGGGGTGATGCGGTGTGGCTGGGCGTCGGCCGTCGCGGCAGGAAGTCAATCGGCGGCACGGGCGTGCGGGGTTCGTGGGGCGCCGCGGTGAACTGGCGGTCTTCCGCGAGACCTTCGCCCGCGATCCGGAAGAGGCCGACTTTCCGTTCCTGTTCCATGTGCGCGGCAACGGCGGCGTGGGCAAGTCGACCCTCGTACGGCAGTGGGAGTCCGCGGCGCGCGAGCAGACTTCGGTGGTCACGGCGTTCGTCGACGACGACGTGCACGACGCGCTCGAGGCGATGGAGGCGGTCAGTGCCCGGCTGGGCCAGCAGGGGCACCCGCTGAAGCGGTTCGACAAGCAGCTGGCCACCTACCGTCAGCGTCGGCACCAGGCCGAGAACGCGGCTTCCGTCCCGCAGGCCGCGCCGGGTGAGCCGGGTGCGGCCGAGGGCGTACCCGCCTCCGCCGCCTCGCCGTCGAGCACGGTGGCCGCGCAGGTGGGTCTGGTCGGGCTGGGGATGCTGCCCGGTGTGGGGGCGTTCGTCGGGGCGGTCGATCCGCAGCAGGTGGCTCTGGGCGCCGACCGGATGCGGACCATGCTGAACATGCGGCTGCGGAGCCACGACGATGTGCAGCTGGTGATGAATCCGGTGGCGAGTCTCGCCCCGGTCTTCCTGGAGGACCTGGCGGACGTCGCCGAGCGGTGCGAGCGGGTGGTGCTGTTCTTCGACGTGTACGAGCGGACCGGACCGGTGCTCGACGCCTGGCTGCGGAGCATCGTCTTCGGTGAGGAGTACGGGGGACTGCCCGTCAACGTGCAGGTCGTGCTGTCCGGGCAGCTGCGCCTGGACGCCCGGGTCTGGGGCGACTGGCTGGGGCAGGTCACCGAGGTGCGCCTGGAGGTGTTCACCGAGGAGGAGGCCCGTACGCTCCTCGCCACACACGGAGTCGCCGACGAGCCCAGCGTCGAGCTGGTCCTGCGCCTGTCCGGGCGGCTTCCGCTGCTGGTCGACATGCTGGCCCGGAGCGACCCGGGCACCGGTGACAGCATCGGTGACCCGTCCGAGACGGCGGTCGAGAGGTTCCTGAGGTGGGAGCCGGATGCGGTGCGCCGCGCGGCGGCGCTGGCCTGCGCGCTGCCTCTGCAGTTGAACGAGGACGTCTACCGCTGCGCCGTTCCGGAAGCCGCCGCCGACGGTTACCCGTGGCTCCGCGGGCTGGCGTTCGTCTCCTCGCAGGCGGGCCGCTGCCGCTACCACGACGTCGTCCGCGCAGCGATGCTGCGCCTGCAGCGCACCCGGTCGCCTTCCCGGTGGCAGGAGGCGCACACCCGCCTCGCCGACACGTTCGAGCAGTGGCGGCTGGCGGCGGAGGCCGATCTCGGTGCCGGGGCCGACGGGCACTGGGAGGACGCGGCCTGGCGCGAGCACCGGCTCAACGAGACGTACCACCGGCTGTGCGCGAACCCGCGTACCGCGCTGCCGGACGCCCTGCACCACGCGGTTCACGCCGTCGATCTCGACCTGGCGACGCTGCGTCGCTGGGCCCAGATCCTCGGCCAGGCCGGGGAGGACACCGGGGCCGCCGTCCTCACGTCCTGGGGACAGCGCCTGGAAGCCGCAGGGGAGCAGGACGCGGCAGGCTTCGCCGTGCTGACGTTGCTGTTGGCCGCGACCGAACTGGCCCCGGACGGAAGGAGTCTGGCGTACTGGGTCCGCTCCCGCGAGCACCGGGCGGTGGGCGACCACGAGAGCGCGCTGGCGGACTGCGCCGCGGCTCTGGGCCTCGCGCCGGACACCGCGCGCAACTACGCCGCACGCGGTGAGACGTACCGGCTCATGGGCCGGCACGAGGAGGCTCTGGCCGACTACACCCGCGCCATCGAGCTCGACCCCGGGTACGAGTGGGCCGTCGCCAGCCGTGGGCAGACGTATCTGGCCATGGGCCGGTACGAGGAGGCTCTGGCCGACTACACCCGCGCCATCGAGCTCGATCCCGGGTACGAGTGGGCCGTCGGCAGCCGCGCGGAGACGTACCGGCGCATGGAGCGCTTCGACGAGGCGCTGGCCGATTTCTCGCGTGCTCTCGACATCAATCCGCAGTACGCCTGGGCCCTGGGCAGCCGCGGGCTGACCTACCAGGTTCTGGAGCGGTACGACGACGCGCTCGCCGATTTCTCGCGTGCTCTCGGCATCAACCCCCAGTACGCCTGGGCCCTGGGCAGCCGCG